>JAFZOL010000080.1 GCA_017550625.1 Clostridia bacterium
CTTTTAATCTCAGAATCTCTTCTTCATAATCGTTAATGTGTTGGTACCTTTTTGCCATAAAAATTCCTCCTATGATACTCTCTTTCATTGTATCATAGGAGGGTTCTTTTTTCTATTGTCCGTTTTTACTGGACTTGTTCAGATAAGACCCCGCGGGAGTTTTTTATCAGTAAGTTTACCAGTTGAGCGTCCACTGCTCCTGCTGTTCGGCGCTGCCCTTGAACGAGCCGGTGAAACCGAGCGCCTTGCCCTGCGCGAAGAGCTTGACGGGCATGTGGTAATCGGCATAGGACACGTAGCCGTTCTCGTTGATGACCGCGTGGATCGTGGAGCCGGTGTAGGTCACGTTGAACGCCTCGAGCGTGAGCATCGAAAGGTCGATGTCGCCGGCGTCGAGGTAACCGGTTGTGCCCGCGTTATACACGGGGTGGCGGTCAAGCGTCGCGTCCTCGCTCACGAGCGTGACGTCGATGATGATATTCTTGCCATCCTGCCGTGCGGTCGCCGTAGCGGCGCCTTCGGGCGGAAGCACGAAATTCTGGCGCTTCGGCAGCAGCAGCGGCACTTCTTCGCCCTCACCGATCACACCTCTGCCGTTCGAGAACGTCACGGTGTCGTCGGTGGGTTTGAGAACGCTGTTGATGATGTTCTGCGCGAGCGACTTCAAAGCGGCGAAATTCGGTTTGATCTCTTCGATCTCGATCGTGAAGCTCTCGGAATGCTTCACCACGATGTCGTTCGTATAGGCCTTCGTTTTGTTCACGGCGTTGCCGAGATACTGCACGACTTCGGCCTTGCTCCAGGTTTCGGGCGTTTTTACGGCGGGCGTTTCGGTGGTCTGCTCCGAAGAGCCGCCGGACGGAACTTCGCTCGGCGCGGTAGGCTGAGTAACGTCGGGCAGCGTCGTTTCGTTGTTTATGACGGGCACATAAGACGATGACGGAGCCGTGTCCGAAGGCACGTAATAATAGCTGGATGACTGCGCAGGATTCGAGGCGGTTCCGGGAACGTAGGGATAAGAGGCCCCGTTCACCTCTATGTAGTTCGTCTGATATTTGACGCACGCGCCGAGGCTGAACACCAGCATGGCGCATATAAGCACACAAAGCGCTTTTTTCATCGTATTCATATATTTTCCCCCATAATATCGTTATACTCTTCTATTATACACAAGAAAAAGCATTTTTCAAGGGCAGGATGAAAAATAATAAATGAAAATAAAAGAAATCCGGTTCCGAACTGCGCTTCGGACCGGATTTCCGACGTATTGATTTTTTTACTCTTCAGGCTCCGTCGTGGGCTCCTCTTCCTTCTTGATCGAGGCAAGGAACTCCTTGATCAGATCGATAACCTGCTTGATCGCCTTCCAGATGATCTCAAACATAACAGATTCTCCCTTTTTATAAATTTGCTGACACGTATACATTATCATACGCATGTCGAATTGTAATTACTTTACCACACACATATGAATAAATTGTGAATTTCCGACGCTTTTTTCATATTTTGTTTGATTTCCGATAACAAAAATTAAGTTCAAAAATTATATAATTTAAACAATAGATACCTCAGAATCCTTTATATACCTGCCCCCACGATATACAGAAGTGCAAGAAGCAGGTGTTTGTCGGCGTTTTCGCTCTGCAGCAGAAGGATCAGCGACAAAAGCAAGAGCCTGTCGGTTTCGTCTTCGTGTTCTTTTTTCGGCGGCTCGGAAAAACCCGGCGGCGGAGGCGGGGTTCCTTTGTCATGCTCTCCCCTGTTGTCGGTCGGCGCCGGACGCGGCGGCCGCGCGCCGTTCTGCATATCCTGCAGAAAGAAGCGCGACCGATCGCGCATTTCCATCACGCGCTTTTTCGCTTCCGCCTGCATGCGCAGCATATCCTGCCCGTCATTCACGCGTCAGCCCTCCTTCCTGCAAAAGCGACAGCGCGTTCATCATCCGAATAAACGAGATCGCCTCGTCGGCGCGTTTTCTGCGCGGCTCTTTCAGGAATGGCTTGAGGGCATTGATGAGATCCGTCCGGTGGTCGCTTTTTGAAAAAGCGCGGCTCAGCTGCGTGATCTGCCCGAGCGTATGCTCGTCAAGCCCCGGGATACCGGGCACGTTTACGCCTTCCCCTGCTCCCGGCGCGAAGATCGCCTCCGCCGTTTTCCGAAGGCCGTCGATCTCGTCTTGGCTCAGGCTGCCCAGTATCGACGAGATATCCATCAGCTTTTCTTACCCAGCTTTCTCAACAATTCATCCGCTTTCGGCGAACGCAGGATCTCTTTGATCTTCTCAGGCGACGACAATATCTCCCTCAGCTTTGCTTTCTGCGTATCGTTTAGCTTGTTCATCGCGGCGTTCACGTCGCTTTCACCGACCCCGGACTCCCCTTTTTTCAGTTTATCGAACAAATCACTCGCGTCGCGCACTTGCAATTTGCGCCTCCTTCGTGTATGATAGTATTACCTTATGAAAAAGTGAGACGCCTTATGCAGACCTACCTCGTCCTTTCGGATTCGCACGGCAGAACAGCCGAGCTTGAGATGATCCTTGAAAAAGAGACCCGTGTCGACGGCTTCATTTTCCTCGGCGACGGCGTGAGAGATATTTCTTTCCCGTCCCCCTATACCTTCGGCAAACCGGTGTATGCCGTGAAAAGCATGCGGGATTTCGGCGGCTTCAACCAGCCGCTCGAAATGACGCTGACGATCGACGGCGTCAAGGTGTATCTCTGCCACGGCGACCATCTCGGCACAGACGTGAAGATCGGCTACGGTTCTCTGCTCAACAAAGGCGTGTATACCGGAGCGGCGATTTGCTTTTTCGGGCATACGCACCGACAGACGCTTTTGGAATACGAGGGGCTCACGCTCTTTAACCCCGGCGCGGTGAAGGACGGGCGCTACGGCCTGTTCAAAACCGACGGCGGAACGTTCACGCTGGAACACAAAACGATTTGAAAGGAGCGGTCAAGGTGTCACGTTACAGGCTTTGTCTCGGCACGAGCTCGCAGTATCGCGCGCCGGTCGAAGAACAGATCACACTGATCAGAAACGCTGGGTTCGATGAGGTCTTCTTTGACTGGAAGAAGGACGCGCCGGTCGAAGACTGGTGTCGCATCGCGAAGGGAAACGGCATTCCCGTACAGTCGATCCACGGCCCGTTCGGCGGTTGCCGCGCGATGTGGGAGGCCGAAGAGGACGCGGCAAACGCCGCTTACAACGACCTCTTATCGTGTCTTCAAGTCTGTGAAAAGACGGGTACGCCCATCATGATTTCTCACGCCTTCATCGGGTTTGAGGTGGAGCCGATCGTGAAAGACTGGGGCCTCGGCCGCTACGGCAAACTGATCCGTGAGGCGCAGAAACGGGGCGTGACGATCGCGTTCGAGAACACTGAGGGCGAAGAATACCTCGAGGCGATCCTCGGCGCGTTCGGCGGCGAGAAAAACGTAGGCTTCTGCTGGGATACCGGCCACGAGATGTGCTATAACCATTCCGAGGATATGCTCGCGAAATACGGCCGCTTTCTCGTATGCACGCATATCAACGACAATCTCGGCATACAGAATAAAGACGGCCCTATCACTTGGCACGACGACCTGCACCTTCTGCCCTTCGACGGCATCGCGGACTGGGAGTATAACGCGAAACGCCTCGCGGCAACGGGTTTTCCGGGTCCGCTGACGTTCGAGCTCAACACGAAATCAAAGCCCGACCGGCACGAAAACGACCGCTATGACGCCATGCCGCTGCCGGATTATCTGGCGGAAGCCTATAAAAGAGCCGTCCGCGTGGAAAATCTTGTATCGAAACAGTTGAAATAAAACTGAGTCTGTGATATGATATAGAAAAATAACACACAGGAGTGAACGTATATGGTATTTGCACGCGAACTCGTTTCGCCCGAACAAATGACTGCCGTCGCGCAGTGGCTCAACAACACCTTCGGTTCGATCGATCACGCGATCCTTCAGTTTTATCACAACGTCCATGAAGCCTGCGGCAAGCCGCTCGATATTTTCGTGCAGTATTTCACGAAGCTCGGCGACGGCGGCATCTTTCTGATCGTGCTCGCGCTGATCCTGCTGCTCTTCCGCAAGACCAGAAAGGTCGGCTTCGGCATGCTCGGCGGCATCATCATCGGCGCGCTGATCACGAACGTGCTCGTCAAGAACCTTGTGGACCGTCCGCGTCCCTACGACACGCTGCAGGAATACCGCACCTGGTTTGAAGGCATCTGGCACGCCACGATCGAGAGCGAATTCCCGTCGTTCCCCTCGGGCCACACAACAGCCGCCATGGCTTCGATGACGCCCGTGTTCCTGTTCTGCAACAAGAAAAAGAGCTGGACGGCTTTCCTGTTCGTGATCGCCCTCGGCGCGACGCGCAACTACATCATGGTGCACTTCCCGTCCGATATCCTCGGCGGCATCATCGTCGGCCTGATCGCGGGCTGCATTTCGTATCTGATCTTCAACACGATCTGGAAGAAGTTCGAGCCCAAGAACTCGCTGCTGATCCGCGCGGACGTTACAAACATTTTCAAAAAGAAAAAGAGCGCCTGATTTAAAAGCATAAAGAATCCCCGATCCGAAAGGACCGGGGATCTCTTTATTGTTTTTGGTTTTTCTTTCGCCATTTGGCGTGATAGTCCTGCCCGAAGGCGTTTTCGATTATGCGGATATCGGCGTGCAGCAGGTCGTGCAGGATCACCTCGGAGATGTCGAACCGGATGCGCTCGAACTCCTCTTTGGAGTTTCGCGCGAACGACAGGGCGTTCGATATGAGCCTCTCCTGCTTCTCGAAATCGACGGCGTCGGCCGGCGGGAACATGCCGCCCGGCGCACGAGTCTTGACCTCCACGAAGCACAGCACACGGTCCGGCGCGATCGCAATGATATCCGTTTCGCCGACCTTCGTCATGAAGTTCGCGCCCACGATCTCATAGCCCCGCTCGCGCAGATACCGCGCGGTGAGCTGTTCGCCGCGCGCGCCGCGGCGCAGATGCTCGGGAAGCCCCATGCTTTACTCCTTTACGTGGTCGAAGATGCGCTTCTCAAGCAGCTCGAGCGCCACGAGGTTATGCCCGCCCTCGGGGATGATGATATCCGCGAACTTCTTGCTCGGCTCCACGTAGAGCTCGTGCATCGGCTTTACGGTGGCGAGATACTGGTTGATCACGCTGTCAAGCGTACGCTTGCGCTCCTTTACGTCACGCAGGATGCGCCTGAGCACGCGCTCGTCGGCGTCGGTATCCACGAACAGCTTGATATCCATCAGATCGCGCAGTTCTTTGTTTTCGAGGATCAGGATGCCGTCGACGAAGATCACGTCCGCAGGCTCGATGTGCTGGACCTTGTCCGATCTGTCGTGGATGCTGTAATCGTAGACCGGGCAGTCGATCGCTTCGCCGTTCTTGAGCTTTTTGAGATCGCGGATCATAAGGTCCGTATCGAACGCCTCGGGGGCGTCGTAATTGACCTTTACACGCTCTTCAAAAGGCTTGTCGTGCTGCGCCTTGTAGTAATTGTCGTGATTGAGCACCGTGACGTGGCCGGGGAATTTGCTCGCCAGGATCCGCGTGATCGTGGATTTGCCGCTGCCGGACCCGCCGGCGATGCCGATAACAAGTGTATTCATATTCCCCTCCCGTCAAGAAATCACATCGTAGATCAAAGGCTTTTGTTCCGGCGCGGTATCGGAGAACGTGACCGCTCTGCCGTAGGCCGCCCTGATCACGTCTTCAACGCCCTCAATCGAGGTGTAAGCCGTGGCGAGCAGATCGCCCTTCTGCACCTTGTCGCCGGTCTTCGCATTCAGGATGAGACCCGCCGAGAAGTCGATCGCGTCCTCTTTCCTGCGCCGCCCGGCACCGAGCTCCACGCACAACAGGCCGAGCTTTTCGGCATCCATATGCGAGATATAGCCGTCGTTTTCGGCGCGCAGTTCGATCTCGTATTTCGCGGGCGGGAAAAGCGAAGTGTCGTCGAGGAACCTTACGTCGCCTCCCTGCGAGCCGATCCAGTCCTTCATCTTCTCAAACGCGGCGCCGCTTTCAACAGCACGCAGGCAGCGCTCTTTCGCCTCTTCGATCGGCAGCTCGAGCGCGAGGGACGCGATGTTCGACGCGAGCGCGAGCGACACCTCGAACAGGTCGTTCTTTCTGCCCTTGAGCACGGCCACGGCCTCCTGCACCTCGAGCGCGTTGCCGATATGCGTGCCGAGAGGCGTATCCATATCGGTGATGAGGGCCGCCATCTTCCGCCCGCAGGCTTTGCCGATCAGCACCATCTTTTCGGCGAGCACGCGCGCGTCCGCCGGGGTCTTCATAAACGCGCCGGAGCCGGTTTTGACGTCGAGCACGATGGTGTGCGCGCCGGCGGCGAGCTTTTTGCTCATGATGCTGGACGTGATGAGCGGGATCGAATCGACGGTCGCGGTCACGTCGCGCAGCGAATACAGGATCTTGTCGGCCGGCACCATGTTGCCCGTCTGCCCGATCACCGCCACGTTCGTTTTCTCGACCTGTTTGAGGAACGCGTCCGACGGCAGGTCGGTGCGGTAGCCCGGGATCGACTCCAGCTTGTCCACCGTGCCGCCCGTGTGCCCGAGCCCTCTGCCGCTCATTTTCGCGAGCTTGAGGCCGAGGCTGCCCACGATCGGCGCGACGATCAGCGAGGTCTTGTCGCCTACGCCGCCGGTGGAATGCTTGTCAACGGTCAGCTTGCCGAAGCGCGAGAGGTCCACCACGTCGCCGGAGCGCATCATCGCGTCGGTAAGGCAGACCGTCTCTTCGTCGGTCATCCCGCGGAAATACACGGCCATCAGAAACGCCGTGGCCTGATAATCCGGGATGCTGCCGTCGACCACGCCGTTGACAAAGAAACGGATCTCTTCGTCCGTGAGCGCGCCGCCGTTGCGTTTTTTCAGAATGATATCATATGCTTTCATAGTATGCTCCCTGTGAGAAAAGTCGGCGCCGCGAAAACGGCGCCGACGCTCGCCGTGTGAAACGGCAGATGGTGGTTATCTCGCTCCCTTGTCGTAGGGGATGCCTTCCGCCTTCGGCGCGCGGCTCTTCTTGGACGTGAACGCGAGCACGATCAGAACGGTGACAAAGGGGATCAGGTTGTAGAAATACATGTTCTTGAACACGGCGTTGTAGAAACCGCTGAACGCCTGACTGTTCTGAAGGATCTTCTGCATCCACGAGGTGCTTTCGAGCGGTTCGATAAGGCTGCGTTCGTAAGTCACGGCGAGGCACTTGAGGAACCCGAACAGCAGCGAGCCGAGCGCGATGCCGAGCGGCTTCCAGTTGCCGAAGATCATGATCGCGAGGGCAAGGAAGCCCATGCCCGCCACGGTGCCTTCGGCGGTGCCGTTGGCAACGGTGGCGACGAAAGCGTAGCCGCCGAAGCCCGCGAGCGCGCCGGAGATCGTAACGCCAAGATAACGCATGCGCTGAACGTTGATGCCCACGCTCGCCGCCGCCTGCGGATGTTCGCCGCAGGAACGCAGACGAAGACCGGTTTTCGTTTTATAGATCCAGAAGGACAGAAGGACGAAAACGATGATCGCAATGAAAGTGGAGATATAGGTCTTGTCAAACAGGATCTGCGCCGCGGGATTGATATCCTCGTTGAGGATCGCGTAGCCGAAGTCGGTCCTGCCGCCGTCCTGGTTGATCATGGTTTCCATCTCAAGCTTATCCTTGTTGAAAAGGACCTTGGTGATGAACAGCGTGATGGCGGGCGCAAGCAGGTTCAGCGCGGTGCCGCCGATCGTTTGGTCCGCTTTCAGATTGATCGCGGAGAACGACAACAACAGCGAGAACAGCGCGCCCATCACGGCGGCGAGGGCAAGACAGATCAGGAACAGAAGCTGGTTGTGCGTAACGAAATAGGGATTGCTGCGCAGGAAGAACGCGGCCATTGCGCCGGCGAAAGCGCCGAAGATCATAATACCGTCAAGGGCGATGTTGATGATACCGCTGCGCTCTGAGAACATACCGGCGAGAGCGACGATCAGAAGCGGAATGGCGAAGATCAACGTTTTTTGAAGCAGGAATACCATTACTCGTCACCCTCCTCTCTCTTTTCGGGATCAACTCCCGGCGCGGGCTCCTGAAGATCCTCAGGTTCGGGTTCCGGACTATCCTCCGGTTCGGGCTCGGGGAGATCTTCCTTTTCGGGATCCGGCAGGACCTCCGGTTCGGTCTCCGGTTCAACGGGCGTCGGCTTGAGCGCCGCGGCGGGCACCTGGCCGCTCAGAAGCGGCGAGGGCGCGGGCACGGCGTTCTTTTTCTTTCTGCCGAGGAAATCCTTGATGAGCTTTGAGAAGCCGGCGAAGTAAATGATCACGGCCACGATGAGCTGCGGCACGTATTCGTTGAAGCTCGTTTTGCCGTTGAGGTACGAGCCGCCGGTGTCGATATACCGCAGGAAGATCGCGCTGAACACGACGCCGATGGGGTTGTTGCTCGCGAGCAGCGCGGCGGGAATGCCGTTGAAACCGACGCTCGGGAGCTGCTGATAGGTGTTCCACTTGAAGTCCTGCTGGCCGTTCAGGCACCACAGAGCGGCGCCTGCGGCGGCAAGGCCGCCCGCGATGGCCATCGAAAGGATGATGTTGCGTTTTTCGTTCATGCCGGCGTATTTCGACGCGTTGCGGTTATAGCCGCAGGCCTTGAGCTCATAGCCGAAGGTCGTTTTGTTCAGCATGATATAAAGCATGACGGCGATCAGGGTCACCAGGATGATGCTGACGTCGAGATACGAGCCGCCGAACAGCTTGTCGAGACCCATCGTCCATGTGGAAACGCCGTTCGCGGACGTCTTTTTGATGAAGTTGGTTTTCGTTTCGGCAAAATTGACGAAATTCTGCTGGTTCGCGTAGAACACCCACGATACGACGTTCGCGGCGATCCAGTTTGTCAGGATACACACGATGACCTCGTTGACGTTGAATTTTGCTTTGAAAAAGCCCGGGATCGCGCCCCACAGAACGCCGAGCACCGTGCCGGTGAGGAACGCGAGCGTCCAGATGAGCCAGCTCGGCATCGACCCCTGCGGGATGCTCAGCGAGACCACGAGGCTGCCCATGGCGCCCATCAGATACTGGCCGGGCGCGCCGATGTTGAACAGGCCCGTCTTGAACGCGAGGGCGATGGCAAGACCCGTCATGATGAGCGGGGTCGCCGTGAACAGCATGTTGCCGCAGGAGAACAGGATATCCTTCGGGTTGCCCGCGGCGATGGGGCCGCTGAGCACGATGAAGATACCAGAGAACGCCTCGCCGACGGAAATGTCGTCGGAAAAGATCGCCATGAACAGCAGCACGAGGAAGCCGACGAGCAGACCGCCGAGAATGCAGATCAGCGACGCGACGACCGACTGCACGGCCGGTTTCTGGAAGAATGATTTGTCATTCGATTTCACAGTTGTAGTTTTCATGATGGTCCGCCTCTCTTATTCCTGGAGGTTCTGCCGTTTGGCGCCTGCCATGTAAAGACCGAGTTCTTCAACGGTCGTGGTCTTCGGGTCGAATTCGCCAACGATCTCGCCCTCGTACATCACGAGGATGCGGTCGGACAGGTTCATGACCTCGTCGAGCTCGAGCGAGATGAGCAGCACGGCGCTGCCGGCGTCGCGCGTGGCGACGATCTGCTCGTGGATGAACTCGATGGCGCCGACGTCAAGGCCACGGGTCGGCTGCACGGCGACGAGGAGCTTGTGCTCGCGGTCAAGCTCTCTGGCAATGATCGCCTTCTGCTGGTTGCCGCCGGACATGCTTCTCGCGAGCGTCACGGCACCCTGGCCGGAGCGCACGTCGAACTTTTCGATCAGATAGTCGGCGTATTCGCGGACCTTATCGAAGCGTATAAAGCCCGCCGACTGAAATTCCTTCTCGAAATAGCGCTGAAGAACGATGTTTTCCTGCAGCGAATAGTCGAGCACGAGGCCGTGTTTGTGGCGGTCCTCCGGGATGTGGCTCATGCCGTGCGTGTTTTTGTAACGGATGGATTTCTTCGTGACGTCTTCGCCGCACAGGAAGATCTTTGAGCCGGGCTCGGCTTTTTCAAGGCCCGTCAGCGCGGAAACGAATTCGCTCTGGCCGTTGCCGTCGATGCCGGCGATGCACACGATCTCACCGGCGCGCACCTTCAGCGAAACGTCGTTGACGGCGTTCTTTTTGTGCAGGCGGCTCTTGACGGAGAGATGCTCGATCTCAAGGATCGTTTCGCCGGGCTTTGCGTCGTCCTTATCGGCTACGAATTTCACGTTTCTGCCGACCATCATGCTCGACAGGTCTTCTTTCGTCACGTCGGCGACGTTCACCGTGCCCACGTATTTGCCCTTGCGCAAAACCGTGCAGCGATCGGCCACTTCCATGATCTCGTTGAGTTTATGTGAAATAAAGAGGATCGACTTCCCTTCCGCGGCAAGCCCCCTCATAATATGCATAAGTTCGGTGATCTCCTGAGGCGTAAGGACGGCGGTAGGCTCGTCAAAGATCAGGATCTCGTTTTCGCGGTAAAGCATTTTTAAGATCTCGGTACGCTGCTGCATGCCGACGGTGATGTCTTCCACCAGCGCGTCCGGATCGACGTTCAGGCCGTAGGTTTCGGAAAGCTGAAGCACCTTTGCCTTCGCCTCTTTCTTGCGAAGAAAGCCGAGCGTGTTCGGCTCGATGCCCAGAATGATGTTGTCGAGAACGGAGAAAACGTCAACGAGCTTGAAATGCTGATGCACCATACCGATGCCGAGCGCGTTCGCGTCGTTCGGGTTGTTGATCGTAACTTTTTCGCCGTTTTTGTAGATCTCGCCCTCTTCGGGCTGATACAGACCGAACAAAACGGACATCAGCGTAGATTTTCCGGCGCCGTTCTCACCGAGAAGCGCATGAATCTCTCCGCGTTTCAGCTGCAGGGTGATATCGTCGTTCGCGATGATCCCCGGAAAGCGCTTCGTGATGTGCCGCATTTCGATCACGTAGGGTTCTTCACCGGCGCCCGGTGCGTTGACCGGGACATTTACTTCATTATTCATAGCGCTCCTCTAAATTCATTCAGAATAGTCTTGCTTTGAAAAACGGGGATGGCAAGAAAGCCATCCCCGCGACATACGCTTGGATTATTTCTCCAGGCTGACGGTGACGTTGGTCCAACCGGCGGTCACGTCGGCGGGCACTTCGTCCTTCGGGACGACGGTACCGTCTTTGATCTTCGCGAACAGCTCGTTATACTGCTCGACGGTGAAGGTGGTCAGTCTCCAGGACTCAGCGGCGGTGGGCAGGCCGGTCGCGTCGTCGGCAGCACCGAGGTTCTGCGCAACGTTCTTGAGCTCAGCATCCCATTTGCCATCGAAGAACTGGCCGAGGACCTTCTCAACGGAAGCGGAAAGGCCCTTGACAGCGGAGGTGATAACCTTTTCGGATTCACCGGACTGGTCGACGTCGACGCCGATGATCTTGGCATCCGGATATTCACCGGCCGCGGACTTGACGGACTGGAACATGGAACCGCCGCAAGCGAACACGACCTCGGTGCCGTCGGCATACCAGCCGGCGATCTGGGTCTGCAGCTCGGTAGAGGCGGAGAAGGTCTCGCCGTACTTGAAGCTGTACTTCATTTCGACTTGAACGCCCTTTTCAGCGGCAGCAGCCTCTGCGCCCTGAATGAAGCCGTAGCCGAAGCGGTTGACAGCGGGGTTCTCGCCGCCGCCGCCGCCCGTGAAGCCGAGCTTGGTGTAGCCGTCCATAACAGCGGCGTAACCGGCAAGATAACCGGACTCCTGCTCTTTATAGACGATAGCGGTCACGTTGTCGAGACCGAGAGCCCAACCGTCAACGAACACGAACTTGACTTCGGGATTCTCCTTCGCCACGGTCTCCATGGCAGTCGCCTGCAGGAAGCCGGGAGCGACGATGATCTCAGCGCCGTTGTTGATGGCCTGCTTCATAGCGTCGATACGGTCGTTGTCGGAAGCGTCAGCGCCGTTGGCGGGCTGATAATACTTAACGCCGATGTTGTGCGCTTCACCATAAGCGACAGCACCTTCATAAGTACCCTGGTTAAAGCCCTTGTCCATCAGCTGACCGACGTCGGTCACGACGGCGATCTTGGCAACAGCTTCTTCCTCGTTACCGCCGCAGGCCGCAAGGACCGCGATGGTGCCGACAAGCAGAGCCACGCAAAGAAGAACACTTAAAACTTTTTTCACCTTGTTCATCCTCCATAGAATAGATTGTTACGATCTGTTTTTGAAATCGTACAGGAAAATAATAACATATCGAAACACAGAAATCAACACATATTTTTAAAATAGCATTTTTTCTGCGCAAAAACCCGGATTCATTTTTTTTATGATTCTTATTCCTTCTATTTTTCATTTTTATAAAACCGATCGAAAAAAAGACCGAGCCGCCGCTCAAAGGCGGCGACCCGGAATCACGTCGGTCAGATATCCATATAAGCGGGCGAAAAGCCGTTCGGCAGAAGCTCAGAGAACCGGAACTTTTTATAGCCGCCCATGCCCGTCGCCACGAGCACCGGGAAGTCGGGTCCGCAGAATTCGGCGATCACCTGCCGGCATACGCCGCACGGCGGGAAGAGGCCCTCTACCCTGCCGTCCTTACCGCCGGCAACGGCGAGCATCTTGAAATCGCGGCGGCCTTCGCTCACCGCCTTGAAGATCGCGGTGCGTTCGGCGCAGACCGTTGGCGTATAGGATGCGTTCTCGATGTTGCACCCGGTGAAGACCGTGCCGTCGGCACACAGAAGCGCGGCTCCGACTTTATAGCCGGAATACGGAACGTAGGCGTTTTTCATCGCGCCAATCGCAAGCTGCGTCAGGATCGTCTCCGTGCGCACGGTGCCGCCGATGAGCGACTCGCCAGGGCATTCGAACGGCACGCCGAGCCAGTCGGCGACGGTCGCCGCGATATCGGCGAAGGTGGGGCGCGTGCCGAAGCAATAGGGCTCAACGCCCTTGCCGTAGACGATCAGCGGCGTATATTCGCGCGTGTGGTCGGTCGTCTCAAGATACCCCGGGTCGCAGCCGTGGTCGGCGGTGATCATCAGGATATCGCCGTCGCGCATCTTCTCCATGAAACCGGGCAGCCAGCGGTCGAACACCGCGTACGCCTCGGCGTAGCCCGGGATATCGCGGCGGTGGCCGTATTTCATGTCAAAGTCGACAAGGTTCGTGAAGCACAGGCCCTCGAAGTCCTTATCGAGCGCCTCGAGCGTGAGCGCCATGCCCTCTTCGTTCGACTGTGTGTAGACCTTCTCGGTCACACCCTGCCCGGCGAAGATATCGCTGATCTTGCCGATGGCGTAAACGGTCTTGCCCGCGTTTTTCACGGCGTCAAGCACGGTCTCCTTCGGCGGCAGAAGCGAAAAGTCGTGGCGTCTCGGCGTGCGGTAGAAGTTGTCGGCGTTTTCGCCGAGGAAGGGCCGCGCGATCACGCGCCCCACGCCGTGCTCGCCCTGCAGGATCTCACGCGCCATACGGCAATACTCGTAAAGCAGCTCCGGCGGTACGAGCTCTTCGTGCGCGGCGATCTGGAACACAGAGTCGGCGGAGGTATAGACGATCAGGTCGCCGGTCTTCAGGTGTTCTTCGCCGTAGTCCTTGAGCACCTGTGTGCCGGAATAGGGCTTGTTGCAGAGCACGCCCCGCCCGGTCGCCTTGCGGAAAGCCTCGAGCACCTCTTCCGGGAAGCCGTCGGGATAGGTCGGCAGGGGGCGCGGCGAAACGACGCCGGCGATCTCCCAGTGCCCGATCGTGGTATCCTTACCCATCGAAGCCTCGGTCATTCTGCCGACAGCCGCCGTGGGGGCCGCGTCGCTTCCGATGAACTCAAGCCCGGGGATCAGGCCAAGCCCCATCTTCTTCGTCGTTTCCGCGTAAAAACGCGGGTCCGCGCTGATCCGTTTGAGCGTGTTGACGCCGTGGTCGCCGAACTTCGGCGCGTCGGGCATTTCGCCGCAGCCGCAGGAATCGAGCACGATCAGAAATACTCTTTTCATCCGGAACGCTCCTTTACAGACGGATCGCGGTTTCAAGCGCAAGGGTCATCATATCGGTGAAGCTGGTCTGCCGCTCTTCGGCGGTGGTCACTTCGTGCGTGATCAGGTGGTCGGACACGGTGCAGATCGCGAGGGCGTTCCTGCCGGATCTCGCGGCGTTCATATACAGAGCCGCCGCCTCCATCTCGACCGCCGTCACGCCCATCTTCTGCCAGGCGTTGAGCGCGCGCAGACCGTCGGGCACGTCGGCTTCGTCCTTATAGAACACGTCGGACGAGAGCAGATTACCCACGTGGTATCGGTAGCCGAACTGTTCGGCGAGATCCGCAGCCGTTTTCAGGATGCGGTAGCTCGCCACGGGCGCGAAGGTACCGGGCAGATGGAAATTGCCGGCGTAGTTTGAATCCGTGCAGGCGCCGATGCCGAGGATCACGTCGCGCACCTTGATGTGCGGGGAAATGGCGCCGGCGGAGCCGATGCGCAGGATGTTTTCGACGTTGAAGAAGTTGAAGAGCTCGTAAGAATAGATGCCGATCGAGGGCATGCCCATGCCGCTCGCCATCACGCTGACTCGCTCGCCCTTGTAGGTGCCGGTATAGCCCTGGATGCCGCGCACGTTGTTCACGAGCTTCGCGTCCGTCAAAAAGGTCTCGGCGATGAATTTCGCGCGCAGCGGGTCGCCGGGCATCAGCACGGTTTTCGCGAAATCGTCGGGTGTGGCGTTGATGTGGGGAGTGGGATAGTTCGCCATATGTTTCTTCCTTTCCGCAATCAGTTGCTTTCTTTCACGATCTTCACGATCCGGCTGGTGCCGAGCCGCGACGCGCCGAGCTTTATGAAATCCTCGGCGTCCTCCACAGACGAGATGCCGCCCGCGGCTTTGATGAGCTTGCCGTTTTTCATATGCGCGGCAAAGAGCTCGATATCGTGTTTCGTGGCGCCGCCCTTCGAGAAGCCGGTGGAGGTCTTGATATAATCCGCGTTGCTTTCATTAACGATCTCGCACATCTTGATCTTTTCGTCGTCGGTCAGAAGGCATGTCTCGATGATGACCTTCAAAAGCTTGCCGGCGCACGCGACCTTGATCGCGTTGATCTCGCGCAGGATATCGTCGTATCTGCGGTCCTTGAGCCAGCCGATGTTGATCACCATGTCGATCTCGTCGGCACCGTTGGCCACAGCGTCGGCCGTTTCAAAGCATTTGACGGGCGTGGTGGAATAGCCGTTCGGGAAGCCGATCACCGTGCACACGGTCAGCTTGTCGCCGAACGTCTCCTTCGCCTGTCTGACGAACGATGCCGGGATGCAAACGGACGCTGTGCCGAAGCGCACGCCGTCCTCACAGATCGCGCGGATCTCGTCCCACGTGGCGGCGGGCGCGAGCAGCGTGTGGTCCACCTTCGAGAGGATCTCCTGAATGTCCATATTGATCATCCTTTCTATGATTTTACATATTAATATATCGCGCGGCTCATTCGCCGTCGTGCAGCACCCGATAGGCGACGTCCGGCACGTCGGACATCACGCAGTCGGCGTTGATTTCCTTGAGCAGCCGCATGACTTCGGGGTCGTTGATCGTCCAATACTGCACCGCGATATTATGCCTGTGCGCGTAGTCGGTGACGCGGCTCGTGCCGAGCCTGATCACAAACTGGTTCGCTGGGATCTGCAGGGCGTCGAAGCCGTAATAGTCGTCGGCGCGCTCGCGCTCAAACACGGAATCGAGATAGAACCCGATAACTTCTTTGATCGATGCGGAGCGCAGCATATCGGGATAGGTCTCGTCGAGATAGCGCGTGACCTCGGCGTTGAACGTGCCGATGATCGCCTTGTCGAGCAGGTCTCTCTCCTTCAGGACGAGATACAGGCGGTCCGCGGCGCGGTAACCGAGCTCCTTCTTGTTTTTGATCTCTATGATATAACGGAACGAGCCGTTTGTCTCGAGATAATCGAGCACCTCTTCAAGCGTAGCGGCGCGAAGGGAATCCGGCACGCTGTCTCCTGTGAGCCCCGCGTAGGGCGTGCCGCCGTCGGCATCCGTAAATCCGGCGCCGAAATTGAGTTTTCTGAGCTCATCAAGCGTATAGTCTTCCGGGCGGGAGTTTTTCACGCCGAACACCTTCCGCGCGTCGGTGGTGCGGTCGAGCGTGTCGTCGTGAAGGACAACGAGCTGCCCGTCCTTCGTCAGGTGCAGGTCGAACTCGAAGATATCGGTGCGGAAGGTCTCGGATTTGATGCACCCCTCGAACGCCATCATCGTGTTCTCGGGAAAAATCCCGCCGCCGGAGCGGTGAGCGGACACCATGGTAACGCCGTATGGCATGATGTAGGGGTTCGTGACGTCGTGATCAACGATCGGCGATTTCCAGTCGTGTGTGGCGATAAACGCGAGCGCGGCGAGAAAAATAACCAATATGCACAGTACGACTCTAAGCACCCTGCGCGGCACAGAGCGTTTTCTCGTTTTTTCGGTTTTCATCTCTTTATGTTCACGCATGTCAAAGCCCCACGGGTTCGGATTATTCCTCTTTTATCATACCCAAATCATGGCGCGATGTCAAGCGTCGGCGGGGATGTTTTATTTCTGTTTTCGTAACTATTGACAAAAAACAGGCGCGCTGATATACTGAAACTAACATATTTATCATAAAACAGGAGTGAGATTATGGATTTCAACAAGTTCCTCTCTGATAAGCGCAACCCCGTGCCGACCCCCGACAATATCGTGGACGCGTCGGGGCACTGCCACTTCGGCACGTTCGACACCGAGTTCAAGAAGATGGACTTTCTCAAGGTCAACAAGCCCTCGAAGCTGCCGAACTTCATGAACAAGCTGCGCCTGACACTGTGGGAGGCCACCGAGATCAATTTCGACAAGGTCGTGCTGCTCACCGCCGTGTGCGACATGGCGATCTTCGGCACCGTGCTGACCGTGCTCTACGACAAGCGCACGAAGAAGGTCACCGCCTGGCAGGAGATGCTGATCCCCGCCTCGAAGGCCGTGATCTCGAAGAACCTTCTCAACGGCAGCGAGACCTACGCGAAGAGCAAAAACGTGAAGCTCCATTACATCAACGAGTTCCAGAAGGGCGAAGCTACCGTGTGGGGCACCGCGAACAGCAAAAAGGACGGCATGCTCGATTACAGAGTCAAGCTGACACGCGTGTCGAAGCCCAGCATCGTGTCGATCCCCTTCGGTGACAACCGCCCGCTCTATTCGCAGAAGGACCTGTTCAGCGTGGAGGGCTATCTCGATTATAACGGCGAGCGCTTCATCGCCGACGGCTCCACCACCGCGATCATCGACGACCACCGCGGCTATTATCCGAGACAGGCGCATTACGACTGGGTCACCACCATGGGCAGAAACACCGTGAACGGCAAAGAGCAGTATTTCGGCTTCAACCTCACGCGCAACCAGAGCATCAATCAGGATGACTTCAACGAGAACCTCATCTGGTTCGAAAACGAGACCACGCGCCTCACGCCCGTGATCTTCCGCCACGAAAACGACAAGCTCTGGCACGTGCAGGATGAGCACGGCATGGTGGACCTGTATTTCGACATCGGCGACGAGTTCCTGATGAAGGTGACCTCGGGCATCATCAACATCGACTACCACATCACGTTCGGCTCACTTCGCGGCTACGTCGCGTCTCCCGACGGCACGCAGTATTGCCTCGACGGCATGGTCGGCATCGGCGAAGACAAGTCGCTGCTGTTCTGACGTGAAAGAGGTCGTTTCGGCGCTGCTGCTGGGCATCGGGCTGTCGATGGACGCCTTTGCCGTTTCGGTGTGCAAAGGGCTCGGCGTCGGGAAAGTGAAGAAATGGCATATGTTGAGCGCCGGGCTCTGGTTCGGCGCTTTTCAGGCGTTGATGCCGCTCATCGGCTTCGCGCTCGGCGCGTCGTTCCGTTCGCGCATCGAAAAGCTCGACCACTGGATCGCGTTCGCGCTGTTGCTGCTCATCGGGCTCAACATGATCCGCGAGGCGTTCAGGAATGACGAAGACGAGGCGAAGGACCCTTCGTTCGGCGTCAAAACGATGCTGCCCCTCGCCGTTGCCACCAGCATCGACGCGCTGGCCGTCGGCGTGGCGCTCGCCATGGACGAGGCCACGAACATCTGGCTCAATATCGGAGTCATCGGCGTCACGACCTTTCTGCTGTCCTGCGTCGGCATCCGTCTCGGCGCGGTGTTCGGACAGCGATTTGAGAAAAAGGCACAGATCGCCGGCGGCGTGATATTGATCCTCATCGGCGTGAAGATCTTACTCGAACATCTCGGCGTCATATAACGCCTCAATCAGATCAAGAAACACGGGGGCGCAGTCCACAGAGGCGGCGCTCCCGTTTTCATTGAACACGACGACCGAATATCGCGGCTCTTCATACGGCGCGAACCCGCAGAACCACGTGCACAGGCGCTCCGTCCCGTCGTCACGGTATATCCCGGTCTGCGCCGTCGCGGTCTTGCCGGCGGAAGAAACGAGCGTCGACGCCCCGGCTCTTCCCGTGCCCTCGAGCATATTGAGCGCGAGCGCGCGCCCGAGCGCGGCGCAGGTCTCCGTTTTGAGAACGGGATAGCGGACGTCGCTCTGAAAATAGGCGTACATCTCTCCCCTGTCGTCGATCAGGTATTTGAGCAGCGACGGCTCGCGGTATTCCCCGCCGTTCGCGATCACCGCGTAAGCGGCGGCAAGCTGCAGGGGCGTCGCGAGCAGCTCGCCCTGCCCGAAGCTCAGGTTCGCGAGAGCCGGGGCAGAATCGACCTCCGCGGCGTCCGGTAAATTGCCCGCGGCGTTCACGATATCGCCGGTCAGCTTCACGCGCGTACCGAACCCGAACAGCTTGCAGATCGCGGTCAGGTTCTCCGCGCCGACGTATTGCGCTAGATCGATGAAATAACCGTTGCACGAACGGCAAACAGCGCCCGAAAGATCCAGTTCCCCGTGCGCGGTCGAATGATAACACGGGAACGTGACGCCGCCGACCGTTACGCTGCCCTCGCACGTGAAGGTCTTTTCGGTGTCCACGCCGTATTCCATCGCCGCCGCGGCCACGAACGGCTTGAACACCGACCCGACCGGATACGCCGAAAGCGCGCGGTTCAGAAACGGCGCATTTTCGTCATTCAGCGACGCGGCAAGATCGTTCACGTCGTATACCGGGACGCTCGCGAGAGCGAGGATCTCAAACGTTTGCACGTCCAGCACGACGATCGCTCCGGTTTCGATCGATGAGCGCGCCAACGCGTTTTCGGCGATCCGCTGAACGTCTGCGTCGATCGTGAGCACCACACCGGCTGGGTTATCGTAGCCGTCGTTCACGATCTCAACGCCCTCGCCCTCGATCGCCTGCCCGAGGCCGTTCGTCATAAAGCGCACGCCGAGCGTCCCAGCAGCCTCGTTCAGAATGCGGTCAAACGATTTCTCGATCCCGCACACGCCGCGCCCCTGCCCGTCGAGATACCCGATCACGTGAGCGCACAACGGGTTTCCGTTCGTTCGGTCGACCAGCGTAACGGTTTTCACGGAATCGCTTTCCGGTTCGACACCTACAGCAACGGAAACCTCGACCGGATCGTTTTCACCGCCGATCTTCACAACGCAGTTTCGTTTCTCCGTGTTAACCAAAGGCTTCATGTTCCTGTCGTAAATATATCCCCGCGTTTTGCCGAGCATGACCGTTCGCATGCCAACGCGCTCCCCCGCCGCCGGTTCTGCGTATTCTTTTGAAACCGCGCAGAGCTGCCCGAAAACAGACGCGAACAGCAGCGCACAGACCGTGAGCGCCGCCATTGGACGCTTACGATCGATTCTGTAATTCTTCATTTTCACACCCGGTATCAGTATCTGAAATTATGTCAATTTTATTACAAAGCAGACTTTCCATATTGTTTTTCACGCCCTCATAGTATATAATTTAAGATTGAGAATTTGCAAAACGACCCGGGGAAGGAGGCTGCCGATATGCCGCTGCGTGAAATGCCGTCGTTCGTTTTTTCACACAGGAACGTGTTGATCGCCGTGATCTGCTCGTTGGTCTCCTGTTTCTTTTTAACGCTGCAGTTCGTGTTCATGCGGCCGAATATCTTCGAGATCGTGTTCGACGTCGTGATCCCCTTCTCGGCGGCCGTCACCTTCGGCTGCCACGCGATCACCATGGCGATGGACCGTCCGTTTATCCTGATCAACTCCGTCACCGTCTATTTCCTGTCGCTCCTGATCCGGCAGCTCATTTACGTGGAAGTCGGAGCCGGCAGCACCTATCCCTATATCACGATCATCGAGTGCATCCCCTACGTTTTTTACTGCATCACGGTGGCGACGGACAAACTCAAAAAAGTGACAAGATACGTGCTGATCGGCGGGTGCGTTTTGCTTATTGTTTTCGTGCTGATCCTCGTGGTGATCCTCACGTTCTTCAAGATCGTGATCTTTTTCTCGAACGCCAGCTACATGATCGCCATGATCTTCGGCCTGCTCGCGATCCTCGCCATTTACATCGGCATGCTCGAGCAGCTCAAGATCTCAGGCACAAAAAAGCGCGTCCGAAGCCATCGCGGTATGGCCTCGTAAAAAAAACGGGATCGGAACCGATCCCATTTGTTATTTGAATACGCGGGTATGGTGGAATTGGCAGACACGCCGGATTTAGGTTCCGGTGGGCGACCATGCAGGTTCGAGTCCTGTTACCCGCACCACGCAAAAAAGCACGCTCCGGCGTGCTTTTTTTGCAACGAAATCCGTCCTTGCGGACGGGAGAAATCCACCTGTGGTGGGTGAAATCGCTTCGCGGTGAAAACCGCCTTCGGCGGGAGTCAGACGGATTTCATTTCACCGTTTGCAAAGCAAACGATTTCACCAAAAGCGAAAGCTTTTGATTTCACCGCGCCATAAGCGCGATTTCACAGATACTGTTATCTACTCAAGATTCCGTCCACACGTACAACACCGACGTGCTGCTCATGACGGAACCGCCGTCGGACGCTCTGACGAGCCAGGTCCCGGATGCGGAATGCGAGACGTCCTTGATCAGCTTATAAGGTTCCGCCGGTTTGAAGTCAAGCTGTACGAGTTTCCCTTCGACAATGCCTGTGATCTCCGGCTCGGAAACGTTTTCCGGGTCAAAATCCATTCTGTAAAGATACGGCGCGCCGCTGCCGACGGTAAGGGAATAAAGATCTTCCTTTACAAGAACGGCTTCTCCGGTCTGCAGATCGAGGATGACGCGGGTAAGGCCGAAATTCTCATAGAACAGGTATCTGCCGTCTTCGACCGAAAACCCGGCAAGATACATACCGAGCTCGTTCAGCGCGTCCTGACGGCTCATGATGCCGTGCACCTCCATCGTCGCTTTTATAAGCGCCTCATTAACGGACTGTTCCGAAACTTTGCCGAAGCCGTTATCATAGCGGTCAAGAAACATTTCGTTTTCGCCGCCGTTGTTGATCTTCAGGCGCAGCAGATAAAAGCCGTCTTTCGCGGCGCTCACACCGCGAAGGGAGTCCGTTGCCGAGGAAAACGAGAGCGCTTCCGTGATCGTTTCATTTGCCGGATCGAACGCGTACACCTTATCAGTCCTCGGCTGCGTCATTTCATGGTTCATGATGAGAAGCTTGCCGTTCGACACGGCCATGGAAGCGTACGGGAACCCGTTATCGGAAACGACGTGCGTTTTCATCGTGCCAGCGCCCGGGTCGAGCGCGAGCAGCATGAGCTTGATGGGCGCATCCGAATCCGCGGCGCCGACGACCGCGAGCGTGTAGATGATCCCGTACAGCTCCGTGCGCGTAAAGTACGCCTCATAACCCTGACCCTCAAGCGTGCCGAGATAAACGTCCTGTTTACTGTTGGTATCATAAAAACGGTAGTACGCGTTTCCGGTTTTTTGAGAATCCTGCAGTTCAAATACGCTGTAGAAGATCCCGCCGTTCATCGCCGTGCAGCTCGCGCGGGCGTCGATCTCACCGATCTTCGCGCCGTCCTTATCAAGGATATCCATCAGGTTTTCGGGCGCGGGCTGCGTCGGCTCGGGGATTGTGGTATCAGCGTCGGGCTCGTTGCCGCCGCAGCTTGCGACCGTGAAGGCAAGAGAAAGGATCAGAAATACAGCAATCAGTTTTTTCAGCATAAAGAATCCACCTTGGCTTTCATATATCTTTCGCGTGCGCGCTCTCATTCGCCTGAACGACGCGGCGACCGTTCGGCGTCACGATCCATTCGTGGACGCCGGTATCCGCCGTGCAGAAGAACAGACCGTCGGCGACGGGCAGGTTCAGGAACGCGTGCGTGAGTTCATTGATCATGCCGCCGTGCGTGACAACGGCGACGGTCATATTTGTATCCATCCGGTTCAGCAGTTTCGCAAGCACCTTTTCGGCGCGGGCGCGGAACTCCACTTTGGATTCCTGTCCGTAAACGGCCTTGTCCGGCGGCAGATCGGGAACGCCGGGGTATTTTTTGTCCGCTTCATCGAACGGCAGGCCGGCTAAAAGGCCGTTGTTGAATTCCATCAGATCGGGCTCGGACTCCACCGGTACGCCGGTCGCTTCGGATAAGCACCGCGCCGTCTGCGCCGCGCGCTTTAATGTGCTCGCGTAAATGCGATCGATACTATAATCCTTCGCGGCCCACGCCGCCATCGCCTTTGCCTGCCGAATGCCGCGCTCGGTGAGCGGAAAATCCGCGCGCCCCTCGTGCACGCGCAGGATATCGGCCTCGGATTCCCCGTGGCGGATGATCAGTAAACGCATAGTTTATCTCTTCTTTCGGACTTGTTCGTATTCGTTCTCTTTGAATCCGACAAGCACGAAGCCGTCGCCGATCAGCAGCGGACGCTTGACGAGCATGCCGTCGGACGCAAGGAGTTTGAACTGCTCGTCCTCGCTCATCGACGGCAGACGGTCTTTGAGCTCCAGCGCCTTATACTGCAGGCCGCTTGTGTTGAAAAAGCGTTTGAGCGGCAGGCCGCTCGCGGCGTGCCACGCGCGAAGCTCATCCTCGGAGGGGTTCTCCTCTTTGATGTTGCGCAGTTCATACTTCACACCGTGTTCGTCCAGCCACTTCTGCGCTTTCTGGCACGTGGTGCATTTGGGATAGCAGATAAAGAGCATTCGTTTTTCCTCCTGTACCAAATGTATGGAATTACTATTCTCGTTTGGCTCGGGCAGATGCAGCCCCGCCTCCAAATCGGAAAAGTAATCGTTTTCGATCAGCACGACGGCGTTTTTATCTTTCCCGAACGCCGACAAAAACCGCTTGTTTTCTGCGACAGCCGCATCGGGATTGAAGTCTTCATACAAGCGCCGCTCTATGACCGACTGATAGGCGCGCAGATCCCCGGCATGCGCCTTGATATATTTTTCCGTCATCACGAGGCAGCGCAGGTTGATATGCCGAAGATATTCGGGCGAGAAATCGTCCGCCCAATCGGCGGGGACATAGCAGCCCTCCACGATGAGATTCTGGCTGTTTTCGATCGCGGTCTTGATGATCTCGCGCACGATCGGCCACAGATAATCCGTCATCCGGTCGTCGTCATAAGGCGTGAGCGTCGTGTTCCCGCTGCGGATGAGCCCCATTTTGACGTGGTCCATCGACAGATACGGGAACTTGTATCGTTCGAGCAGCCTCTGCGCGAGCAGGGTCTTGCCCGTGTGTGAAGCGCCGGTAATTAGTATGATCATAGCGTCTTTTCCATCCTGTAAAACATTCCGTAATCGTCTTCGGCGGTTTCATAAACGGTGAAACCGAGTTTTTGATAAAGCGAAAGCGCCGCGGTATTGTCGCAGTTTACGCCGAGAGCGATCTCGGCATACCCCTTTTCTTTTGCGAGATCCAAAACGTATTGCGCGACAGCCATGCCGTACCCCTTGCGGCGGTATTCCTTTCGCGTTATCATTCTGGAAAGATAGGCTCTCCTGCCCGGGACCGTGCCGTATTCGGGGTTATCATATACGAGATGGCATTCCGAAACGATCAAGCCGTTGACGAACAACGCGTAAGCTTCGCGGTTCTCCTCGCGTTTCTGTCTGAGGCAGGAATCGGCAAACGGGCATTGTTCGCCGAACAGCGCCGCGCACGCGGGGTAGAAATCGACCCCGATCCGTTCGATCGTTTTTTTTTTCTGTTTCATGTTTTATAACCGTTTCAGATAATATTCGACCGTGATCTCGGTCCCGTCGGGGTAGGTTTCCTTTTTCGTTTTGAGGTATTCCGTGAAGCCCCAATGCCGGTACATCGCCTTGTTCTTTTCCTCGTCCGGTTCCACCCCCAGAACCGCTTTGGTGAAGCCTTTCCGTTTCAGGTCGTCAAGCATATGGCGCAGCAGGATCGAGAAATATCCTTTTCCCCGGTACCCCTCGTTCGTGCGGAACGCGCAAAGATACGCTGTATGCCCGTCCATCATATCGGCGCTGTTCTGCACCGTGTCGGGGCTTATAGCGGCGGTCGCTTCGCAGATGATCGACTCGTCAAGAAGGCCGTAATACGGGATCGCCTTCCCCGTAAGGTAATCATCGATCGCCTCCTGACGCCAGACGGCCCAATTGCCGTTCCCGGGATGGCGTTCGATCTCATATTTCCATTTCGCTTCCATCTCCGCCGGGGACGCGATTTTGCAGATATATTTCTCCCGCGTCATGACAACCCTTCCGTTTCAAAGAAGTATCCGAGCGTGTGAACGAGCTCGCCGTTGTCGTACAATTCGCGGATGCGCTTTTTGTCCATCCAGAAAGACCGCGCGACTTCGTTCGTCAGCGCACGTTCGGGCGTGAGCGGGCCGTCGTAATGAAAGAGCCACACGTCAAGGATATCCGAAAAGCGGACGCCGTCGATCTCTCTGCCGACAACGGTAAAAACGCGTTTCCCGTTTTCCGGTTTGAGCGTGAGCCCCACTTCTTCAAGCGTTTCGCGCAGCGCGCCCTCAAGGCTCGTTTCGCCCTTCAAAACCGAGCCGCCCACGCACTCCCATTTGAGCGGCAGCGTCGGCCGGTCGGCGCTTCTCTGTGAGATGAGATACTCGCCTTTTGCGTTTCTGATCCAGACGTGCACCACGAGATGATAACACCCCTGCGGGATCTCCTCGCCGCGGATATGGTCGCGCCCCGTCAGCTCGCGGCGCTCGTTATACAGGTCCCAGATCTCCATACTTTTTTCCTTTATAAAACCGTTCGCCGCTGCTGCCTTTTCACAGCGGCGGCGCTGACGTTATTGCCGACGATTCATTTTTTGAAAAGCTTTTTGAGCTTGCTGAAAAAGCCGTTCTCTTTCTTCACTTTATCTTTTTTGCCGTATTCGCGAAGGTAAGCTTCGCTCACCTGTTTAACGGCCTTCGGCGATATTGAGTTGGAGGACGGCGAACGCACGCCGCCGAAAGAGAAGCTCTCGCCTCCTTTTGTTCCGGGCATATCGTTATCTCCTTTCAGTTTTGTAGTTTCATTTTACCATTTTATGCGTTTCGTTGCAAGCGTTTTTCGAAAAATGAATTGATTTCGGACCATATCACGCGTGATTCAATCCCTTTCTTGACAAGTTTCGACGAAACGGGTATACTGGATGCATAAGTCTGACGAAAAGGGGGCGGCGGCGCTTGCACAGCGAAATGAACCGGGATGAACGCATCCGTCGCGTCGGCACGCTGCTGCCGGACTGGTTCCGGGAGAACGCACGCCCTCTCCCTTGGCGGAAAGACCGCGACCCCTATCACGTGTGGCTTTCGGAGATCATGCTGCAGCAGACCCGCGCGGAAGCCGTGACGTCCTATTACGAGCGCTTTCTGGCCGCTCTGCCGACCGTCGATTCGCTTGCGCGCGTCGAAGACGATAAGCTCATGAAGCTGTGGGAAGGGCTCGGTTATTATTCGCGCGCCCGCAATCTCAAAAAAGCCGCCGGGATGATCGTCAACGACCTCGGCGGGGTGTTCCCTTCCACGTATGAAGAGATCAAAAAACTGCCCGGCGTGGGGCCGTACACGGCCGGGGCGATCGCCTCGATCTGCTTCGACCTGCCCTGCCCCGCCGTGGACGGCAACGTGCTGCGCGTGTTCACGCGCCTGACCGCCGACGACGGGTGCGTGGACGATCCGCGCGTGAAAAAACGCGTTGAGGACGAACTGCGCCCGTTATACAAACCGGGCCTTTGCTCCGTGATCACGCAGGGGCTCATGGAGCTCGGCGCCTGCGTATGCGTTCCGAACGGCCGGCCGAAATGCGGCGTCTGCCCGCTGAACGCCGTATGCGAGGCAAACAGGCAGGAAAAACAGCTCAGCTATCCCGTCCGCGCCGAAAAACGCGTGCGCAGAGTTGAATACAGGACCGTGCTTCTTCTGCTTCACGACGGCAAACTCGCGCTTCGCAAACGCAAAAACAGCGGTCTGCTCGCGGGGCTTTGGGAGATCCCGAACACACTCGCTGAGAACGAAGACGCCGCGACTCCGACCGGCGCGATGGCGTTCGCGTCGGCGCTCGGCGCCGAGCCGAAGGAGCTTTTGCGGCAGACCTCGTATACGCATATCTTCACGCACGTGGAATGGCATATGACGGCGTTTTGCGTGACCAGCAATAACGAACCCGAAGGGCTCGTTTTCCGCACGCCTGAAGAGATTGAACGCGGTCACGCCCTGCCCTCGGCGTTCAGGCCGTTTCTGGAATTCGCCAAAGAGATCCCGGGGATGACAGATAAGGAGAACGATCATGATCCTCAATGAACCGTCGGTCGTCAACCTGATAAAAGCGGCGGCGCCCGTGGGCGAAGACGTGATCGCAAACGCCGTGTCGCGCGTTCCCGTCAGCGATCTGACGGCGCTTGCCGACGTGCTCGGCGAACCTCTGCTCGTGCCGCTGCCGGGGCCCGTGCTAGCGCCCGGAACGGGCAACGCGTTCGGCGTGCTCAACGCTGCGAACGACCTGCGCGCCAATGACTGCCGCGCCGTCTGGTTCTGCGACGTGCGAATACTTAATGAAGAAGGCTTTCCTTTCTTCCTGAAGAAACACGGCATAAGCGAATTCATCTTGCCGTTTTCCGACTGCGCAATCGAAGGCGAATACGGCTACCGCCGCTCGTATGAGTGCCTGTCGTCGCTGCGTGCCGACGGCGTCCGGTTCCATGTGACAGCACTGACGGACCGCGCGCCGGACCAAGAGCAGATGAGAAGGCTTTTCGGGTCGAACGCCTGCACCTTTTTCAGCGACAACAAACCCGTTCTGGTAAGCACAGAAAAGATGGACGACGAGGAGACACAGTTCTCCGTCCTGGCGACGATCTGCGAGAAATTCGTTTTCCACACGACCGCGATCCTGTTCCAGACGCGCCTGCAGGCCGAGCATTTCGCGAATTACCTCAGAAAACGCTTTACCCCGTTTTCGCTCGTGCACGGCGGCCTTGATCAAAAACAAAACCTGAAAGCGGTTTCTGATTTTGTAAACGGCGAGTCGAACGTCCTGCTCGCGACCAAACATATTCTCGGCGCGGCGCCGTTTCTTTCGGCAGATCAGCTCGTCTTCTGCGGGCTGCCCTATTCCGAAACGCACCTCAGGCGGATCTTATCGATCTGTAAAACGAACGAAGCGCTGTGCGAGTATACGGACGAGGACGTGGAACGCATCAGAAAGCTCATCTATGCTACGCCCGAGGAACTGACCTACGACCGTGAAGCCGTGGTATTCGACCGCGCGTCCGCGTTTGAAGACTTTTTGCAGACACGCGTTCTGCCGAACGGCTGATACTGTCAAAACGAACGGAAAGGAAGTGCGCCCGTGAAGCCGCAGAGAAACGTAAACGCCGATATCCTGCGCCTCATCGCGGCCTTTTTCGTGCCGGCGGTGCACTTCATGCTGAATAACGGATTCTATTACATCCCCATTGCGGGCGCCGAAATGACCGTGATGGTCGTGATGCGCTCGTTCTTCATCGTCTGCGTGCCGCTTTTTCTTCTGCTGACAGGCTACCTGATGAAGAACAAGCAGCTCTCGAAAAGCTACTACAAAGGCATCGTGCACACGCTCGTGATCTATCTTTTGTCGAGCGTGCTGTGCGGCGTATATATCCTGCTGTTCGTCGGCGGCAAAACGCCGCTCGAGCTCGCGCTCGGGATCTTCGGTTTTACAACCGCCCCCTACGGCTGGTACGTCGAGATGTATATCGGGCTTTTCCTGCTGATCCCGTTTTTGAACCTTATTTACAACAATCTGCCGTCTGACCGCGCGAAGCGCGTTTTGATGGGCACGCTCGTTCTGCTCACAAGCCTGCCCGCGATATTGAACGTATATCGCTTCGACACCCTTGAATGGTGGATCGTTCCTTCGCAAAACGCAGCGTTTCAGCCGCTTCTGCCGAAGTTCTGGGCAGGGCTCTATCCGCTGACCTATTACTATATCGGCGCGTATCTGCGCGATCACGAGCCGCGGCTAAAACAGTTCCAACGGATCATTCTGATCGTGTCCGTCGTTACCGTTTCCTCCGCCTACAATCTATGGCGCAGCGTGCCCGGCGTGTTCGTGTGGGGCGCGTGGAACGACTGGGCGTCTCCCTTCAATTTGGCGCTTTCGGTGCTCGTATTCGGCTTCGTGATGCGGCTCCCGACCGAAAGAGCCCCCGATAAGCTCAGAAAAGCACTGTCGTTTCTTTCATCCCTCACCCTCGGCGCGTATCTGACGTCCTTCATCTTCGACCATTTTTACTATTATCTCTTGCAGCTCAAAGAACCGACCGTCGCGGGTAAGCTCAAATACTTCCCGCTGATCGTTCCTGCTGTCTTTTTGTCTGCAATGATATTGTCGGCTCTGCTCGAACTGCCGTACCGAGGCGTTTCGGCGCTCTGGAGACGCAGAAAAACCGGAAAACCCGGGGACACCGACCCCGTCCCCGTTCAGGAATAGACCAACAGAAAGCGAGTGACTTTATGAAACCCAAAAAGCTTTTATCCCTTCTGCTCGTCCTGTTATCCCTGTGTCTGATCTTCGCGTCCTGCGCGCTGTCGCCCGGAGATATCGACGGAATCAGTGATTCGGAAGGGCTCTCGATCGTCGACGCGGTCACCGATACGAAAAACGACCCGCAGACGGAGGAACCTTCATCGCAGGAAGACACGACGCAAGCCCCCGAAACGCCGACGGATGAAGCAACGACCGCGGAACCGGACGAACAGACCGAGCCCGTCACCGAGGCCGCGATCGACGAGAACGGGACCTACACCTCGAAGGACGACGTGGCGCTCTATATCCACACCTACGGCAAGCTGCCCTCGAATTTCATCACGAAAAAAGAAGCCGAGGAGCTCGGCTGGACCGGCGGCAGCCTTGAGAAATACGCCCCAGGCAAATGCATCGGCGGCACGTATTTCGGAAACTACGAAGGGATCCTGCCCGAAAAAGAGGGGCGCCGGTACACCGAATGCGATATCGACACGCTCGGCGCGAAGAGCCGCGGTGCGAAACGCATCGTGTTCTCGAACGACGGACTCATCTATTACACCGACGACCATTACGAAACCTTTACGCTGCTTTACGGGGAGGAAAACTCATGAAGATCGTTTTGCTTGACCCTGAACACATTCTCTCGATCGACGACCTGCACCGCGCCTTTGCCGGAACGCTCGGGTTTCCGGAATACTACGGCAACAACCTCGACGCCCTGCACGACTGCCTGACGGATATTCACGATGATATCGGCGTGATCGCCGTGGACACCGAGCTTCTGCGGCAGAACGTGGGCCCGCGCAGATGGAAGGGCTTTACCCGCCTGATGGCCGATCTGCAGGAAGAAAAGAAACTCCGTTACGCCGAAGACCCGTTCGGCAAAGAATAAAAAAAGATGTCCCCGCACAACCGTGCGGGGACTTTTCATTATAGCTGTTATTTTGACCGGGCTTCGATCACTTTGCCGAGCCGTTCCATGCCCACGGGCATGAGCTCTTTCGAAACGGCCGTGAAGTTAAGGCGCATGGTCGAGCGCGGGACCGAAAGATCCGTCATGAACGCGTAGCCGGGCACGAAGGCAACCTTTTCTTTGAGGCAGTCTTTGATAATCTCGTTCGTGTCGATGTCGCGCTTAAGGTCGCACCAGACGAACAGGCCGCCTCTCGGGCGCGTGTAATAGATATCCTTCGGGAAATAGCGTTCGATGCAGTCGAGCATCATATCGCATTTTTCTTTGTTGCAAGCCTGCAAACGCCTGATGTGCGCCTTGATATCGAAGGTCTTGAGATACCCGTCGCACAAGAGCTGCGGCAAAAGCGCGGTCTGCAGGTCGGCGGTCTGCTTCGCCATCGACAGCGTGTCGATGAAATCGGCGTCCGCGCAGACGTAGCCGATGCGAAGGCCGGGGGCAAGGATCTTTGAGAACGTGCCGATATAGATCACAAGGTGCTCGGTATCCATGTTCTTGAGCGTGGTGGGGTGCACGCCGTCGAAGCAGAGCTCGCCGTAGGCGTCGTCTTCGAGCACGGGAACACGGTAGCGCTTGATGACGTCGTAAAACGCCCTGCGCTTTTCTTCGCTCATCGTGGTGCCCATGGGGTTCGAGGACGTGGGGATCGTATATATAAAGCTGATCTTTTCGCGGTTGTGCTTCAGGTAATTCTCGAGGTAATCTACGTTCATGCCGTCGTCCTCGAGCGGGATGCCCACGAGCTTCGCGCCGTAGGAACGGAAAGCGTTGAGCGAACCGATGAAGCTCGGCTCTTCGACGAGCACGACGTCGCCGTCATTGACGAGGATCTTCGAGATCATCTCCATCGCCTGTTGGGCGCCCGTGGTCACGAGCAGCTCGTCGGCGGCGCAGGTGATCTTCTGCACGTCACGAAGGCGCGCGCGCAGCGTTTCGATAAAGGGGCCGTAGCCGTTCGTTTTGCCGTATTGCAGCGACTGCACGGGCTTTTTATCGAGCACGTCGGCGGCGATCGAAGCGAGCTCGTGATGCGGGAACATGGAGGAATCGGGGTTCCCGCAGGCAAACGAAATGATCTCGGGGTCCACGCCGTAGGCGAACATATCCTTGAGCGGACGGGGATCGATATTCTTGACGCGTTCGGAATAGGTCAGTTCCATTCTTTTCTCAAAGCCTTTCATTCCCTGCATTTTTAACTTATTTATTTTATCATAAGAATCAAATTGTGTCAACTTTTTGCGCGCTGTTTCTCCGCTTTTTTCAAACATTTTTCAAAGCTTCGTCGATTATTGCCGATCAGCCGTTTTGCCACGCGTAACGGATGCGCAGTACGCGGCAGCAGTCGAACATATAAGAAAACAAAGGTCTGTCGAACGCGTCGGAGGTGTGCGACGCCACGTAGGGCTGGCCGTCGAGCACGTCCACGACGAGGAGGCTGTGATAGAACCCCGTGTCGTCCCCGAGCTGGATCACGTCGCCCCTCTCAGCGACGGCTAAGGGGATCACGCTCCCGAACGGGCCTACGCCTTTGTTTTCGGTCATAAAGCGGTAAAAGAACTCCACGCCCGACCACGCCGCGGCGCGGTCGTTGAGATCCCGGTAATACCAACCGACGTCTCGCGTGTAATTCATCGGCGCGCCGGACGCGAACAGGCATTGAGATATGAAATTCGTACAGTCGCCGCCGAGACCGTCGAAATCGGCGTAGACGGGATTGCGTGAGAACGCCCATTTCTTTGCGTATTCCACGGCCTTCAAGGCGTCCAGTTCGATCGTTTTCAGCATATGACCACCCCGTAAAGCGTTTTACTCCAGTATATTCCGTTATTGATTTCACGCTCCATCTAGTTTATAATAAAGAAAAACCAAGAGAGGAGAATCGGCATGGGCAGTTTCGGCGAACGCGTGATGCGGATCTTTTTTCCGAACCGCTGCGTTGTGTGCGACCGCGTGATCAAACCCGGCCCGCTCACGTGCGAAACGTGCAGTCCGAAGATCCTCACTTATCCCCCGGGGCGCAAAGCGGTATGCGAGATCTGCGGCTTCAAAGAGAAGGACTGCACCTGCGGCAAATGGCGGTATTACGAGAAATCGGTGTTTCCCGTTTATCTTGAGGGCGACATGCGCAACTCGATCAACGCGTTCAAGTTCCGCGGCAGGCTCGACAAAACAAAACCTCTTTCGGAGCTCATGTTCCGCGCGCTGACCGAACGGGATATGCTGCAAAACGTCGACTGTATCACTTTCGTGCCGATGGGTGTAAAGCAGCAGAAGAAACGCGGTTACAATCAGGCGAAGGAGCTCGCCGCCGCCCTTTCGGCACGCGCCGGAATCCCACTTGAGGAATTGCTGTATAAGTGTCAGGACACACCCTCACAGCACGACCAGAACGCCGTGCGCAGACAGGGCAACCTGCTCGGCGTATACGAGCCGATCGAAGAGAAGATCCCGCTGATCGAAAACAGGAGCATCCTGCTGGTCGACGATATCATCACCACAGGCGCCACGCTCAACGAAGCGGCGAAAACGCTGCTCATCTTCGGGGCGAAAACCGTGTCGGTCGTCGCCGCCGCTGGCAGAAGACGCGTGCACCCGAAAAAGAAAGAAACATGACAAACGCATCTGATATCAACAGGTGCGTTTTTCGTTTTTTCTATATGTATTTTTATTGATACACATAAGAAAATAATTGACTAAATACCGCCGTTATGATAGAATTGTAGTGTTTTTGATTCCGGCTAAGAGGTGACGGTATGACGGACGTTTATATGAATCCCCTGTGCGTTCGCTACGCGAGCGAAGAGATGAAACGCATCTTCAGCGACGACAACAAGTTCTCGACCTGGCGCAAGCTCTGGGTCGCGCTCGCGAAGGCAGAAAAGGCGCTCGGCATCGGCATCACGGATGAGCAGATCGCCGAGATGGAAGCGCACATTTACGACATCGATTATGACAAGGCGCGCGAATACGAGTTTGTCCGCCGGCACGACGTGATGGCGCACGTGCTCACGTTCGGCGACGCCTGCCCGAACGCGAAACCCATCATCCACCTCGGAGCAACTTCCTGCTACGTTGGCGACAACACCGATATCATCGTGATGCGCCAGGGCCTGAGGCGCGTCAAGCGGCTGCTGATCAACACGCTTGAGGCGCTCGCGGCCTTTGCCGAAAAATGGAAGGATACCCCTACCCTTGCCTATACGCATTTTCAGGCTGCGCAGCCAACGACCGTCGGCAAGCGCGCGACGCTCTGGATGCAGGACCTCGTGATGGATATCGAAGCGGTCGATTTTCAGCTCAATTCATTAAAGCTGCTCGGCTGCAAGGGCACGACCGGCACAGGCGCAAGCTTTCTGGAGCTGTTCGAGGGCGACCACGAGAAGGTGAAGACACTTGAGAAGCTGATCGCGCAGGAGATGGACTTCGACGCGTGCGTCGCGGTATCGGGCCAGACTTATACCCGCAAGGTCGACTACAACGTCGTTTCCGTGCTCAGCGGCATTGCGCAGAGCGCAGCGAAATTCTCGAACGATATCCGGCTTTTGTCTCATCTCAAGGAATTCGACGAGCCCTTCGAAGCAGGGCAGATCGGTTCTTCGGCGATGGCGTATAAGCGCAATCCCATGCGCAGCGAACGCATCGCGTCGCTCGCGAGATACGTGATGGCGGACGTCATCAATCCTGCTTTCACGGCAGCCACGCAGTGGTTCGAGCGTACGCTCGACGATTCGGCGAACAAGCGCATCAGCATCCCCGAGGCGTTCCTCGCCGTGGACGCCATATTGTCGCTCTATATCAACGTGATCTCGAACGGCACGGTGTATCCGAAAATGGCCGAGCGCCATCTCAAAGAGGAGCTCCCTTTCATCGCCACCGAGAACATTCTGATGGACTGCGTCAAGCGCGGCGCCGACAGGCAGGAACTGCACGAGGCGATCAGACAGTACAGCGTGGACGTTTCGAAGCGCGTGAAGCAGAACGGTGAGGACAACGACCTGCTCGAGCTGATGCTGAACGACGAGCGTTTTATGCTCACGGAAGAAGCGCTCGACCGCATTCTCGACGTGCGGCAGTTCGTGGGCAGGGCGCCCGAGCAGACAGCGGAATTCTTAGACGAAGTCGTGCGTCCCGTGCTGCGCGACAACGCCGACCTGCTCGGCGTGGACGTAAAAATCACAGTATAAAAAAATATATAGCGAGGTGTGGACCGTGTTAACAGCGATCGTAGGCATCAACTGGGGAGACGAGGGCAAGGGCCGTATGGTGGACCTGTTCTCACAGGAATACGACGTCGTTTGCCGCTATCAGGGCGGCAACAACGCCGGACATACCGTGGTAAACGACAAAGGCAAGTTCATCCTGAATCTTCTGCCCTCCGGCATTCTCAACGAAAACACCGTCAACGTGATGGGCGTGGGAATGGTGATCGATCTGCAGCATCTGAGCGAAGAGACCGGCAGGCTGCGTGCGGGCGGCATCCGCATTTCGCCCGACAACCTGAAGATCAGCGATAAGGCCACGATCTGCATGCCCTATCACAAGCTGCTCGACGTGCTGGAAGAAGACCGCCTCGCGGATAAGAAATTCGGCTCCACTCGCCGCGGCATCGCGCCCGTATACGCCGACAAGTATTACAAAAAAACGCTCCGCATGGGCGATCTGCTCCATCCCGAGACCCTGCGCGAAAAGCTCGAGGGCATCGTGGAATGGAAAAACCTGACCGTCGCGAACGGCTACGGGCACGCGCCCGTGGACGTGGACGAAACGCTTGCCTGGCTTTTGAAATACGGCGGCGAATTCAAAGACTATATTTGCGACGTTTCGGAGTTTCTGTATCAGGCCGAAGCGGAGGGCAAAAAGATCATGTTCGAGGCCCAGCTCGGCGCGCTGCGCGACATCGATTACGGAATCTTCCCCTACACCTCGTCCTCGTCGAGCATCGCCGCTTACGCGCCGATCGGCGCGGGCGTGCCGGGGCTGAAGCTCACAAACACGGTGGGCATCATCAAGGCTTATTCGAGCTGTGTGGGCGAAGGCCCCTTCACCTGCGAGCTCTTCGGCGAAGACGGCGACAAGCTCAGAGAAGCCGGCGGCGAATACGGCGCGGCGACGGGCAGACCGCGGCGCGTCGGCGGATTCGACGTGCTCGCCTCCGGATACGGCGTACGCGTGCAGGGCGCGACCTCGTTGGCGCTCACAAAACTCGACGTGCTCTCGTATCTCGATAAGATCCCGGTGTGCGTCGGCTATCGGCTGAACGGAGAACGGCTCGACCGGTTCCCGCTCGGCGAAAACCTGAAGCACGCAGAACCGATCTATGAGTCCTTCGACGGGTGGCACTGCGATATTTCCGGCTGCCGCACGTTTGAGGATCTGCCGAAAGAAGCGCGGGATTACGTCAGATTCATTGAAGAGCGCGTCGGCTGCCCGATCCAATACGTATCCGTCGGTGCCGAGCGCGAGGCATATATCAAAATGTTCTGAGTCTCAATCACATAAAAACTGCGGTGTTTTGCACACCGCAGTTTTTGCGTTAAGAGATCTTTTTGAGCTTCAGGCGAAGACGGTCGGCGATCATGGCGATGAACTCCGAATTCGTCGGCTTGCCGCGCGAGGTCTGGATCGTATAGCCGAAATAAGAGCTCAGCACGTCGATGTCGCCCCTGTCCCACGCAACTTCGATCGCGTGGCGGATCGCGCGCTCCACGCGCGATGCCGTAGTATCGTATTTCTTCGCGATCGACGGATACAGCACCTTCGTCACCGAGGACATGATATCGGGCGAACAGACCGTTGAAATGATCGCGTCGCGCAGATAGTGATAGCCCTTGATGTGCGCCGGCACGCCGAGCTCGCGCATGATCTCGGAAACGGTGAACTCGAGATCGACCGTATTTCCGGCGGGCTCGGCCGTCACGTTCCGCTGCGCGCTGCCGCTCCAGCCGGCGAAGGTCAGTACGCGCTCGCACATCGCTTCCGTATCCACGGGCTTGATGAAGAAATAATCAGCGCCGGCAGACAGGGCCTGCTGCTCGAAAGCGGGGTTCGATACGCCCGACAGCAGCGCGACCAACGGACGCCTGCGCATGCCGAGGGTCGGCAGGAGCTTGAGTACCGAGATCGCGTCGTAATGCGACAGAAACGCCTCGCTGATCACGATGTCCGGCTCAAATACCGGCAGCTGGCGCATCAACTCCGCGCCGTCACGCCCGATGCTGCGGCAGTCCATTCCCGCCGCGCGCAGCTTGGACAACAGCTCCCTGAGCGGCTCGCCGTTATCCATGACGATCAATACTTTTTTGCTGGTTTTCATTTTGTTTTTCTCCTTTTTACTTGTTATCGATCCCTTCCTTCCTCTTTTCTTCCACATATTACCACAACTAAATTCAAATTGCAAGACTCATTTTAAATAATTTTGCTCTTTTTGGCAAAAAAAGAGCGGACACATTTCATACTGTCCGCCCGGCTGCATTTTTGATCATGAATACGAAGTCCAGAAATAATCGAGCACCGAAAAGCGCGTCTGCATGCAGTTCTGCAGATAGGTCTGCGTCATGCGCGTGAGCGTACGCAGCGACTGGTCGCTCAAAGTGAACGCGAAAAGACGGTCGAACGGCGAATATACGATATGGCGCATCGCCGATACGACGGCTTCACCGATCTCGGGCAGGTTCTGCGCGTCTCCGCAGTCCGAACAGTACAAAAGCCCGGATTCGCAGTCGAAATACATCTTTTCCGTCGAAAACGCCCCGCAGTTCGCGCAGGCGTGCACCGGCGGCGCGTAACCGGAGATCACGGCAAGGCGCATTTCGAACACCGATTTGATCAGAAGCAGGTCCTTTTTGCCCTGACTGAGATAATAGACGCACCTGAGCATCAGCCGGTAGCAATCCGCCTCGTCGGCCTCTTCTGTCATCGTTTTAAGCACGACCTCGCAGAAATACTGCCCGAGCGACAGGCGGGAAAGATCCGTGCGGATATCGAAAAAGCTCTCTTTGAGGTCCGCCTCGGTGATATTGTAGACGTCGTTCTTTTCGTAAAGGCCGAAGGAAGCGTAGGTGAACGGCACGCACGCGGTGTGCAGCTTGTTCTTCATGCCTCTGGCGCCCTTCGCGAACGCCCGCACGATCCCTTTCTTTTCGGTCAGCAGAAAAACGATCAGATCCGACTCCCCTGTCGCCTTCGTTTTGAGCACGAGGCCGTCCGTGCTGAATCTCTGCATCAGTCGAGCCCGAAGTTGTGGATCAGCGCCTCACGGTTGCGCCAGTCCTCTTTGACCTTGACCCAGCATTTGAGGTTGACCTTGATGCGGAAGAACCGTTCGAGATCGATCCTGGCGCCGGTCGAGATCTTTTTGAGCGTCTCGCCGTTTTTTCCGATGATGATGCCCTTGTGGCTCTCTTTTTCGCAATAGATCGTGGCGTCGATATCGAGGATATCGGCGTCGTCGCGCTCACGGAAGCGCTCGATCGCGACCGCCGTGCCGTGCGGGATCTCTTTATCAAGGCAGCGCAGCAGTTTTTCGCGGATGTATTCCGCCGCGATCACCTTTTCGGGCTGGTCGGTCAGCGTATCGTCAGGGAACAGATGGGGTGAAGGCATGTTGAGTGAAGTCAACTCGTCGATCAGTTCGTTCATGCCGCCGCCGTCCTTCGCCGAGATCGGCACGATCGCCTTGAAGTCGTGGAGCTGCGAATACTCCATGATGCGCGCAAGCAGCGCCTCTTTGTTCGGCACGAGATCGATCTTATTGATCGCGAGAACAGCGGGAATGCCCTCTTTTTCGATCTTTTTGATCAGGGTGCGCTCGGCGTCGCGGATCTCGCCCTCGGGCTCCACGACGAGAAGCGCGGCGTCCACGTCCCGGATGCCGCTGCCCACGGCGCGCACCATCTTTTCCCCGAGCTTGGTCTGCGGATGATGGTAGCCGGGCGTGTCGGTGAACACGAGCTGCACGTCGCCCTGCGTGTATACGCCGAGGATCTTGAAACGGGTGGTCTGCGGCTTCGGCGAAACGATGGCGATCTTTTCCCCGAGGATCCTGTTGAGGATCGAGGATTTGCCCACGTTCGGGCAGCCGACGATAGCGATGAATGCGGTTTTCGGTTCGCCCATAATCACGCTTCCTTTATATAATAATTTCCGTCGCGCTGCAGTTCGAGCTGCGAGAGCACCTGCTCTTCTTTTTCGCGCATGCGCACCGCCTCAAGGCCGCCGTTCACGTGGTCGTAGCCGAGAAGGTGCAGCATGGAGTGCACGGTGAGAAAACCGATCTCGCGCTTGAGCGTGTAGCCGTATTCCTCGGCCTGCGCCATCGCCTTGGGCACCGAGATCACGATGTCGCCGAGCATATAGGCGCCGGTGACGGGATTCACGTCGTAATTCCCGTTTTCGCCGAGCGGAAAGCTCAGCACGTCGGTCTCGCGGTCGATCGCTCTGTGCGTTTTATTGAGTTCCCTGATCATATCGTTATCCACGAAGCGCACACTGATCTCGGCCGAGCCCTTGAAGTTCTCGAGGTCGAGCACGGCGTGGCAGCAGCGGCGGATGAGCAGCCGGATGCCCGAAGGCACCTTCACGGCGTGCTGATCGTCGGAGATGATCACTTTGATTTTATCTGCCATATATGTTACCTCTCTGAAAGGATTATTTCGTGTGTGTGTTTATCGCGGGGCGTTCGGGGTGTTTCTCGCCCGCGCGGTCGTAAGCACGGATGATATCCATCACCAGTTTATGCCGGACGACGTCCTTTTCGGTAAAACGGACTGTTTTGATGTCGTCAATGTTTTTGAGGATGCGAATCGCCTCTTTGAGACCTGATTTTTTTCCGTCCGGCAGGTCGATCTGCGTGATATCGCCCGTGACCACGATCTTCGAGTGGAAACCGAGGCGCGTTAGGAACATCTTCATCTGCTCAGGCGTGGTGTTCTGCGCTTCGTCGAGAATGATGAAGCTGTCGTCGAGCGTTCTGCCGCGCATATATGCGAGCGGCGCGACCTCGATGCTCCCCTTCTCCTGATACTTCTGGAAGTTGTCGGCGCCGAGCATCTCGAACAGGGCGTCGTAAAGCGGGCGCAAATAGGGGTCGACCTTCTGCTGCAGGTCGCCGGGCAGGAAGCCGAGTTTTTCGCCGGCCTCCACGGCGGGGCGCGTTAGGATGATACGGCTGACCTCTTTGGCACGGAACGCCTTCACCGCCATGGCGACGGCGAGATACGTTTTGCCGGTGCCCGCGGGGCCAACGCCGAACACGATGGTGTTTTTGGCGATATCCTGCACGTAGTTTTTCTGCCCGATCGTTTTGGGCTTGACGGGCTTGCCGCTCATGGTGATGCAGATGCAGTCGGTGGAGAGCGACGAGAGCTGGTCGTCGTTGCCTTCGTTCACGAGCGCCATGCAGTAGCGCACGTTCTGCTCGGTGAGCGCCTCGCCCTTGTTGATCAGCATCAGGAGCCCCTCAAGGGCTTTCGTGGCCTTCGACACCTGCTCGGGGTCGCCCGTGACCTTGATTGCGGACCCGCGGTTCACGATGGAGACATCGTATTCCCGCTCGAGCATTTTCGTGTTTTCGTCAAAGCTGCCGAACAGGCTGACGGCCTGCTCCATCCGTTCGATATTGATGACTTGTTCGTACATGTTTTTCTTCCTTATAGATCCAAAGAATCGATCACGCCGGAATAAAGCCTGTGCGGATCGGCCGAGAACGCCTCGGTGATCGCGTTCGCCTGCAGCGAGTCCGCCGCGAACAGCACCGTTTGCAGCATCACGGTATCCTGGTCTTTGATCATGAGCGTGACGTGATAGCCGCCCTGTTCGAGTTTCACGATTTTCGTTTCGGTGCCGTATCGCACGCGCTGGCGGGACAAGAGCTCCATCGCGGCGGCGACGGCCGTCTCGCGCACCTGGCGCGGCAGATCCGTTTCGAGCCGTTCGGCGATCACGCGGCCGGAGTCCGTGAGCGTGTAATAATCGTCGTCCTCGCGTGACAAAAGGCTCACGAAGCCGCCGTCCGTCAGCGCGGCGAGAGCGTCGTTGACCTCAAAGAAATTCGCGAGGGCGGTGGTTTGCAGCACCTCGTTGAGCATCGCCTTTGAAAACGGCGCGTTCAGGCTTTTCAGGATATAGCACAATAAGATCCGCACGTCGTTTTTCGTGCGCATCCCCCCGAGGATCACGCCCTCGGAAAAGGCGTCGTATTGGGTGTCCATATTCGTTCCCCCTGTCAGTTCAGCCGGATATAGGAATACGGCGGGATCGTGATATTGTTGTAGTTGACCGAGTAGTTATTGTGGTTGACGTAAACCAGCGTGCCGCCCGAGAAGCCGGTGCAGCTGAGCCCGTCGAGAACAATTCTGTGCGATTCGATTGCGCGCCCCGAGAGATCGCCGAGGTCTTCTTTCGCGGTGATGCAGAAATCGGCCACGTCCGACATCGACTCCTCGTAATAATACGGCGAGCCCTCTTGAAACACGAAGAGCACCTGCGGGATCGCGCCGTATTCCACGCATTTCAGAAGCTCGAGCTTATAAGCGCCCGTCGCGTTCACCACGGTGCCAGCGAACGGAACGACACCGTGCAGCACCGCCGGAAAGAACGGGACCGCCTCGTAATCGTCCGCCTCGGAGATTGAAGTCGTGAGCGGAATATCGGAAAGCAAGTCGGCGTAAGGCAGCAGAGAGAGCTCCATGCCGGGCAGCATCAGTTTTTTATCGGCGCGCAGCGACAGAAAACTTTCCGTCAGCGCGCTCATATACGCGGCGTCCGGATAGGTTCGCGGATACAGGGCGTTAATCGAGTACCCCGTAAACGTGTGATCTCCGAGCGAAGAGATGATATCGAGCGCCTCATTATTGAGCGCGTCAGCGCTCAGTACCGACTTCGTCTCACCGGCGCCGAAATAGGGAGACCCGGGATAGGTCTCGTATACCTGAACGGCGGAGCCGTCGGATAACGTCAGAAGTGCGTCGCGCTTCCCCGTGGTCACGAGGTCTACGCCGAAATACAGCGGGATGTTCATATCCGATAGCGTGCCGCACATCGAGCGGAACGCCTTTTTTCCGCCAAGGGCGGAGAGCGGTTTGAGCGAGGAATCGGCGTTTTGGCCGAAACCTCCGTCGAACGCGCCGTAAAGCCGCAGCGTGAGATCCGTGATGCCCTTGCCCCTGAGCACGGAGCAAAGGTCCTCGATTTGCTCGTAGGTAGTGAGTTCGTTCTTCCCGTCGGCCGACGCGAGCACCGACACGAGCAGCGGGAAGCCGTCGGACACGGTCTTCGCCTCTGTCAGAAAGCCGCCGCGGATCAGTTCCTCTCGGCAGGCAGCCGCCATATCGACGTAAGAACACACGGGCGCGCTGAGAAACCTGAAGCTGATACTCAGTTCTTCCCCGCCGAGGTCCCTGTAATAGCAGTCGTCGTTTGCGAACACGGTCTCGCAGAGGGAGAACGTGGGGTAAACAATGTTCACGCGGTCGGAATTCGAAACGCTTTTCTGCGCGCGCACCGAAGCGCATTCGCCGCCGCCGTCCACGAGGGCGACGAAGGAAGCCTTCTCTTTGCCCACGCCGTAAACCGATGCGGTGGCGGGGTTTGCGTCCGCGCTCACGGAAAACGTTTCGTCAAACGGGGACGACACGTTTTTCGCGGGATACACGAGGCCGCCGCAGCCGTCCGGCACGAGAAGGAAATCGTTTTCGTCGTTCATACCGGTAAAGGTCGCGCCGAAATACGGCAGAAGGTCGAGCCTGTCGAGCACCATGCCTTGGGGAACGCCGATCGCGGCGCGATCGATCGCGACCGTCAGCTTGCCGTCGGAGAGCCGGTATTCGACCGGCACGCGCATCACGGCGGCGTTCGGGGGCAAAGAATCGGGCGAAGAAAGCGCGGTGGACATCGCGTCCGACATCACGTAGGTCACGCGGACGCCGTTATCGATCGCCTCGTGCGTGAAGCTGCCGAACGCGACCGCGTTATCCTGCGAGTTGAGATAATACCTGCCCGCTTCGGACAGCAGCGTGACGGACACGATGGATGAAAACTTGTTGTCAAAAACAGGAAGCGAATGCCAGTAAACGTCAGCGGAGGAATCGTAAACGCTCACGCCGCCCGAAACGGGGTCAAACAGAAGCCGCAGAGAGCCCGCGGTCGTAACGACCTGCAGACGCTTGACGTCCGTTTTATGGAGATCCGGCGAGATCGTGCTGTTCCCCATCAGCTCCTTGCCGACGGTCAGGCTCTTGAGCGGTGCCTCTTCTTTGCCGCACGCAGAAAAAACCTGCAGGCAAAGACCCAGCGCCAAAAGCGCGCAAAACAGCCGGAAAAGACGGGAACGCAACGTTTTCACCTCCTATTTTTTCATTTTATTTTATCATACAATCCTATAAAAGGCAAGCTATTTATATTGTCATACGCGCAGAAAATATTGGATTTCCATACCGGATATTTGATATTATTCATAAAGAAACAGAGGCCGGGAGCGTTCCGGTCTCTGTTTGGATATGACGATATGCGTTATCTGTCTTCGCGGAAATACGAGAGACCGAGCGCCGCGGGCGGCAGGTTCTCGCGCTTTTTGCGCACGCTGACGAAGATCAGAACGATGATCGTGACCACGTAAGGCAGCATCTGCAGCAAGGGCTGGACCTGCATGCTGGCGTTCAGGTAATTATACATGATATACAAGCCGCCGAACAGATACGACCCGACGATCGCGAAATGCGGACGCCAGACGGCGAAGATCACGATCGCGATGGCCAGCCAGCCGCGGTCGCCGAAGCCGTCGTTCTGCCAGACGCCGTTGGAATAGTCCATGATGTAATAGAGTCCGCCGAGTCCGGCGATCATGCCGCCGAGGCAGGTGGAGAGATACTTATATCTCGTCACGTTGATGCCGGCCGCGTCGGCGGTAGCGGGGCTTTCGCCGATGGACCTGAGCTGCAGGCCCACGCGCGTGCGCTTCATCACAAAGGATACGATCAGCGCGAGCACCACGGCAAGATAGATCAGAAAGCCGTGCTGGCCGCCGAGCTGCTGGTTGCCGAAGGGAAGAAAGTTCTGATAGGCCTTCGAGATCTTCGTGAGCGCGAGATAGGGCGTGGAGCTGTTCGTCAGCTTGATGAGCGAGCCGCCGAAGAAGTTGCCGAAGCCCACGCCGAACGTGGTGAGCGCAAGGCCCGTCACGTTCTGGTTCGCACGCAGGGTGACGGTAAGGAAGCTGTAAAGCAGCGACGTGAGCAGCGAACCGAGCAGGCACGAGAGCAGCGGGATCAGAATCGCGAGGAACGGATTGACGGAACCGCTTGTCTGATAAAAGAAGCCGCCGATAACGCCCGAGATCGCGCCGACGTACATGATGCCGGGGATGCCGAGGTTCAGGTTGCCCGCTTTTTCGGTCAGGATCTCGCCGGTGGCGCCGTAAAGGAGCGGCGTGCCCTGCAAAACGGCACGGATAAGAAACAGTAATACCTTTTCCATTATTCCGCCTCCTTTGCAGCCTTTTTCCTGAAGTGGATCTGATAGTTGATAAAGAACTCGCAGCCGATGATGAAGAAGATGATGATACCGGTCATGATGTCCGAGAACGAGGGGTTAATCCCGAACTTCGTGGCGATCTCTTCGGCGCCGAGGTCCATGAACACGATCAGGAACGACGTGACGACCATTGTGAAAGGATTGAATTTCGCGAGCCACGAAACGAGGATCGCGGTGAAGCCGCGCCCGTCGGCGATGTTCGGGTCGATCGAATGCGAGAACCCGCCCACGAGCAGGAAGCCGATGAGCCCGCACAGCGCGCCGGAGAGCGCCATGGTGCGAATGATGACCTTTTTCACGTTGATGCCGACGTAGCGCGCGGTGTTTTCGCTCTCGCCGACGACCGAGATCTCATAGCCGTGCTTGCTGTAATTGAGATACGCGTACATGATCACGGTGAGGGCGGCGATCACGATGATATTGAGCAGATACTGCTCGCCGAGCACCGTGGGCAGCCAGCCGTGCGAAAGCAGCTTCGGGCCGACCGTATGCGAACCGCTCTGGTCCACGCGCTCGATGAAGTATTTGATGAGGTACATCGCCACGTAGTTCATCATCAGGGTGAACAGCGTTTCGTTGGTTCTCCATTTCGCCTTGAACGCGGCGGGGATGATGCCCCACACGGCGCCGGCGGTGACGCTGGAGATCAGCATCACGAGGATCAGCGACCAGTCGGGGATCCTGCCGCCGAGGGCGATCATGCACACGGCGGTAGCGAGGCCGCCGATCAGCACCTGGCCTTCGCCGCCGATGTTCCAGAATTTCATGCGGAACGCGGGCGTGAGGGCAAGCGCGACGCCGAGAAGCATGGCGAGGTTATAGAACATATACCACATTTTGTCAAGGTCGCCGAAGTTGCCCTCCAACATCGTGGAATAAACGGAAATGGGGTCGTCGCCCGTCACGAACCTCGTGATGAGGCCGCACACGATGAGCGCCACGAGCACCGAGCCCGCGCGGATGGCGAGCCGCACCCAGAAGGCCATGCTCTTGCGCCTTGAGATCGTGATCAGAGGCTCATGCTCTTTGATCTTTTTGCCGGTGATTTCACTCGACATGCGTTTCGCCTCCCTTCGCCTTCGTCATCATCAGGCCGATCTCTTCTTTTTTGGCGGTGCGCCCGTCCACGATGCCGGTGACTCTGCCGCCGCAGATCACGAGGATGCGGTCGCAAAGCTCCAGCAGCACGTCGAGGTCTTCGCCGACGAAGATCACGGCCACGCCGTTTTCTTTCTGCTCGTTGAGCAGTTTATAAATCATATAAGAGGAGTTGATATCGAGACCGCGCACGGGATACGCCGCCATCAGCACGGTGGGGGCGGCGGCGATCTCGCGGCCGACGAGCACTTTCTGCACGTTGCCGCCTGAGAGCTTGCGTACCGCGGTCTTCGCGCTGGGCGTGACGACCTTCAGGCTGTCGATGATCTTCTCGGCGAGGGCTTTCGGCGGCTGACGGTCCACGAAAACCGTTTTGCCCTTGCGGTAGCTGCGCAGCATCATGTTGTCGATGATATCCATGTTGCCCACGAGTCCCATGCCGAGCCGATCCTCGGGCACGAACGACAGGCGCACGCCGAGGTCGCGGATCTGAAGCGGCGTCTTGCTGCGAAGGTCCACCGTTTTGTTGTTTGACGGATCGTGGTATTCGATACTTCCCGACGTTGGCGTCTGCAGCCCCGCGATGATCTCAAGCAGCTCGCGCTGGCCGCTGCCCGCGACGCCCGCGATGCCGAGAATCTCGCCGCTTTTCGCGGTGAACGAGATATCGTCGAGAATGCGGATCCCTTCGAAATTGACGAGGCTCAGCCCCGATACGTTCAGGCGGTCGGGCGTCTCTTCGATCTTCGCCCGGTCGATATTCAGCGACACGCGCTCGCCGACCATCATTTCGGTCAGCTCGTTCTGCGTGGTCGAGGCTGTGTCAACGGTGGCGATGTGCCTGCCTTTGCGCAGCACGGCGACGCGGTCGGAGATCGCCATGACCTCGTGCAGCTTGTGCGTGATGATCATGATCGATTTGCCGTCGTCGCGCATGCGGCGGATCACGCGGAAGAGCTTTTCGGTCTCTTGCGGGGTCAGCACGGCGGTCGGCTCGTCGAGGATCAGGATGTCGGCGCCGCGATAAAGTACCTTGAGGATCTCAACGGTCTGCTTCTCCGAGACGGACATCTCATAGATCTTTTTGTTCGGGTCCATCTCAAAGCCGTAGCGCGCGGCGATTTCGGCGATCTTTTCGGCGGACTTGTTCAGGTTGAACTTATCCTCGTGGATGCCGAGGATAATGTTCTCGGTCGCGGAAAAGACGTCGACGAGCTTGAAATGCTGGTGAACCATGCCGATGCCGTAAGAAAACGCGTCCTTCGGCGAAGCGATGGTCACGTGCTTGCCGTCGATATAGATCTCGCCGGAATCCGGATGGTAGATCCCCGAGATCATATTCATCAGCGTCGTTTTGCCGCTGCCGTTTTCACCGAGGATCGCAAGGACCTCACCGCGGCGAAGCTCCATTTCCACGTCGTCGTTCGCAACGATGTTGCCGAACACTTTCGTTACGTGCTTTAATTCGAGAGCAAGAGGGGTTGTTTCCGACATATGATGCTCGATCTCCTATTCTCTGAAAAATCAGGGCGAGGCTGAAAGCCCCGCCCCGGAAAAACGGTATTCAGTCACCGATCAGATTCTTTTCGTTCGGTAAAACTACTGTCTTTCTGATCAGAACTTGGTGTTCAGGTTCTCGATGCCGTCGATGATGATATCGAAATACGGAGCGGATCTGAACTCGGACTCATGGAAGTAGCCGCCGGAGACGACTTCGGTGTCGCCTTCGAAGTTGGCGTCGGTGTCAACGTCGGCCTTGTAGGAATCAAGGGTCTTGCCGCCGACCGTGAAGGTGGAGGTATCGAACACGTGCAGGGTGCCAGCTTTGAACTCATCGATCGCCTTCAGGATGGCCTGCTTGGTCTCATCGTTGGAGACGTTCATGTTCAGACCGGAAAGCACGATGGAGCCCGTAGCGATGGTGCCGGTGTAATCGTCTTCGATCGCGACGCCGTCGGTGACGCACTTGATGATGTAGTGGAAATAGGGAGCCCAGTTGATGGCGGAGGCGATGATGAAGGTGTTCTCGCCGGCGTCATAGGTGGAGCCGTTGTAAGAGACGTTCGGCACGCCGGCGGATTCGCAGGCGGCGGGAGCGCCGAGAGAGTCGGCATGCTGGCTGATGAGCACGCACTTGTCGGTGGTGATGAGGGCGTTCGCAGCTTCCTGCTCGGCAGCCTGATCATACCAGGAACCGGTGTAGCGGACCTTCATGGTCACGGACGGGCAAACGGACTTCGCGCCGAGATAGAAAGAGGTAAGACCGGAGATCACTTCAGCATAGGTGAAAGCGCCGACATAACCCATAACGGCCTGCTCAGCGGTGATCTTGCCGTCGTTGATCATTTCATTCAGCTTCATGCCCGCGGCGATACCTGCAAGATATCTGCCTTCATAGATGGCGGCGAAAGCGTTGTGGAAGTTCGCGAGCTTCTCGGTGTGGGCAAGGGTGCCGGTGGCGTGGCAGCATTCCACTTCGGGATGGGCCTTCGCGACTTCAAGCAGGAACTGCTCGTGGCCGAACGAATCGCAGAAGATGATCTTGCAGCCGGCGGAGACGAGCTGGTTCGCGGCCTCGGTGCAGGCGGAGGTCTCGGCAACGTTCGTCTTGATCAGGACCTGCTCGTTGGAGAGGCCGAGCACTTCCTGCACGGACTTGATCGCCTTGATGAAGTTGTTGTCATAAGTGGAGTTCTCGTCGTGAAGGCAAATGACGCCGATCTTGAAATCGTCGGCGACGTCGAACTTCTCGAGCTCAGCGCCCTTAAGAAGGTCTTCGGTCATACCGGGCTTTTCGTTGTTCTCCGAATTGCCGCAGGCGGCAAACAGAGCGATAGCCATGATCAGTGCCAATGCAACAGCGATCGTTTTCTTGAACATTTCCAATGTTCCTCCTTAAATGAATTGTTTTTTATTGTCATCCGATATATTATCGGGATGATTCCGAAATGAATATCAATCGAAAAACTCGATGCCGCCCTCGTCGTCCATGCTGCGAATGCGGGCAAGGGATTCCACACGCACGCCCGCCGCGCGCAGCTCGCTGCCGCCGGGCTGGAAGCCCTTTTCGATCGCGATGCCGACGCCCACGAGTGACGCGCCCGCCTGATCGAGGATATGCATCAGGCATTTTACGGCGGCGCCGTTGGCAAGAAAGTCGTCGATGATCAGAACGCTGTCCTCTTTGCCGAGATACGCCTTTGAAACGCTCATCTCATACGGCTTGCCTTTTGTAAATGAAAAGCACTCGCCCGTATACACGTCTTTGCCGACGTTCTTGTTCTCTCCCTTTTTCGCGAAAACGACCGGCACGTGGAAGAACTGCGCCGCGGCGAACGCGATGGAGATGCCGGAGGCTTCGACGGTCAGGATCTTGTTGATCCCCTCGTCCCGGAACAAATCAAAAAACTCCCTGCCGAGAGACATGATCAGATCCACGTCGATCTGGTGGTTCAGGAAGCCGTCAACCTTCAGCACGCCGCCGGGAAGCACCCGTCCGCACGTTTTGATCTTTTCCTCAAGCAGCTTCATAAAACAAATACCTCGCAGGGAAATTGACGGTTTCAGTATATCGGAAAAAAAACGGTAAATCAAGAACAATCTGCCTTGTACGATAAAAATCTATGTTTTGCATATGGGATTCGGCAAAAACACCGAACGCCGGGCGTCGCGCATTGAAGAGTACTGCATTCATATCGTCATATATTGAAAAGCTTATTTCTTTACATATATAATTATTCTGGATATAGATCAAGTTTTTACATTATTTTATAATGTATTTAGCATTTTCAATATTTCTTTCAATTTGTGTTATTTGTAAAGGTTTTCTATTAACATATGCATTTGTGCAATTTAAACAAAGCCGCACAAATCGTGCGTTTACGTCCGCCATTTCGCGTCGAAAAGCGTCAAAATGGCTCGATACGGTGCTTCCCCGGAGCAATCCTGCCTGTTTCATATTTAACAAAATTCCCAAATAAAGATTGTTCAATAAAGCAAGAACGAAAGGGTTGACAAAACGGCCGTAATTTATTAAACTATATTATGTATACACGCGTGGACCGCGCGTCTACAGTATGAATGAAAGGAAGAAAGAAACGTATGAAAAAATCAACGAAAATCATCAGCTTGATTCTTTCCGTTGTCATGGTCTTCTCGGTCTTACCTGTTTTTGCGTCTGCAAACGCGATCAACAAGGACGTCACCACGATCGAAAAGTTCATCTCCAACGACAACATTGCGAATGTGGCTGACTATCTTGTCAGGAACATCAACAGGACCAAGGATGATATTACCGGCACCATTCTGAAGATCGTCCTTCTTGTGATGGGTGACAACGAGTCCCTGCAGCCCTATATCGGCACGCAGGACGTGACGACGATCAGCGACGAAGCGCGCGCGAAGATCGTTGTTGACTGGCTCAACGCCATCCTGAAGGAAAAGACCGAAGATATCAACAACAATCAGGTTATTAAGATCATCAATATGATCCCCGGTCTTACCGTGAAGCTTGACACCATCGATCACGTTTACGAGACGCTTGGCATGGCCGATAAGACTGCCGTCAGGGCGATCCTGAAGCAGCTTGGCGACCTGAAAGATCTCAAAGTCACCGCCGTGAAGAACGTTACCGTTGCGAAAAATGGCAACCTCGGCGTGATCAAGGCCGCGATCCAGTTCGTTGAGGATAACCTTCCGATCATCAGGAAGTTCATTCTCGGCACGCTCGATTTCGGCAACTACAAGATCCCGATCGTCGGCACCGACATCAGCGGCATGCTTAAAGACGCCGTCGGTGAATATATCGCCGCGATGAAGAACCTGCCTCTTCTGCTCAAGAGCATGCTGTACAAAGCGATCGATTCTGAGGCACATGGGGGCGACTTTGATAAAGACGCCGCCAAGGCCAGCGGCGACTGGGGCAAATCCGCTTACAAAGCGTATTCCGCAGACGAACTGCTCGGCGCCGCGCTCATCAAGGTCATCAAGGGCACCGAAGAAGTGATCCCGCAGGAAGAAGCGAAAGCCGCCACTTCGCTTTCCTTCTACCAGATCCTCTCCCAGTATGCGCCGGATCTCTACAACAGATTCGCGATCAGCTGGCTGAACGAGAACCTGCAGCATTACATTGAAAAGATGTCCATCACCGAAGAGATCAAGGGCAGATTCAAGACCTCGATCGAGACCTTCGATGAGAACACCTTCAAAGAGATCTTTGACGGTGCGAAAGAGAGCGGCATCCTGAGCCAGGTCAACAACCTGATCGTCCGCATTGCCGAACTCATCCTCACCCCCGAAGCTTACACCGAGCTCGCGCTCGACAAGGGCGGCAACGACAAGCTCAACGGCAACCTGCTCAAGATCTGCCGCTACGTCCTGCCCGCCATGGCGAACAAAGAAGTGTCCGACGCCGTCGGCTTCGACTTCACGCCCTTCACCAAAGAAGCCGTAAGCAAGATGGAACTCGGCGACATGCTCGTCGCGGTGCTCAAGCCCTTCATGCAGAGCTGGTTCGGCGATTCCCCGAAGTTTGACAACGAGACCGTCGCTTCGGTGAAAAACGTCCGTCAGCTTGCCGCGCTCGCGATCTATTACACTGCGACCAACACCGATTGGCTGAACCTCGAATATGATTTCACCGCCCTCGGCGAGAAGCTTCTTGACGGCAAGACCGTGAAGGATATCGACGACGAGACCGCGAAGGACATCATCACCTCGATCGCCGCCGGCATCGGCATCGGCGCTCTGAAGTACAATAAGGACGCCATCCACTTCAACGCTGAAGTTGACGACGCCGATTGGAAGAAGGCTGCCCTGCAGATCTCCAACTGGGCGCTTGGCTTCATCAAGGGCCTGCCCGCCGTTGTGGCTGTGGCCGATCTTATGAACGCCGACGATTTCGGCCCGTTCTATAAGATCAACGTCGTGCTCAACGAGCTGATCGACTTCTCGTTCCTCAACGACGTGAACACCGAGAACTTCAAGCTTGATCTTGAAACCCTGATCAACGACGCCGTTCTCGGCAACCTGTTCGACTGCGACGTGGCCGGTGTTCTTCACATCTTCGAGAAGAACGAAAAAGAAGGCAACATCCTGAACGCGCCCGTGATCCCCAGCGTGATCGGCGCCGTTGACAGGATCGTGACCGCCCTCTTCGAGCACACCGACAACATCATCGCGGGCGAAGAGTTCGACTACGACGAGCAGAGCGGTTATATCATTCCGAGACCCGCCGGCCCCGAGTATAAGCTCGGCGACGTTGACGAAGACGGCAAGATCACCGCTTCCGACGCGAGACTTGCGCTCCGCCGCGCCGTTGACCTCGAGACCTTCGAGGAAGGCTCCGCGAAGTTCCTTGCCTGCGACGTGGATAAGGACTCCAAGGTGACCGCCGGCGACGCCAGAACGATTCTTCGTGCGGCTGTCGGCCTTGAAGAGATCGCCTGATCCGGTTCGTTCGGACCCCGTCAGACTTTGATCTGATCTGAAAAGCCGGGCTTCTCCCATGAGAAGCCCGGTGTTTTTTCACCAAAAAAAAGACTGCTCCCCTGCCACATACGGCACGGAAGCAGTGTTATTTTTTTATCTCAGAACGCCCATTCGCCGTTTTCGAAGATCGGATACGCCTTGCCGTCTTTATAGCCGGTGATGCACATATCCGGCGCGCCGATCATGAAGTCGACGTGGATCATCGAATCGTTGATGCCGAGCGCCTTGCACTCATCGTTCGTCTTCTCCTGATATCCTTCGATGCAGTCGTTGAAGCCGCGCCCGAGCGCTACGTGGCAGCTCGCGTTTTCATCGAACAGCGTCTCGTAATACAGAATGCCGGAGTTGTTGATCGGAGAATCGCACGGAATGAGCGCAAGCTCGCCGAGCATGGCGGCGCCCTCGTCGCGCGTGATCATATTTTTGAGAAGCGCTTCGCCCTTCTCCGCCTTCACGTCAACGACCTTGCCGTCGCGGAAGGTCAGCGAGAAGTTTTCAATGAGCTGCCCTTCGTAAGACAGCGGCTTTGTGGATACGAGCGTGCCCTCGGCCTTGCCCTTCATCGGGGATGTGAACACCTCTTCGGTCGGCATGTTCGGGTTGAAGAACACGCCCTGCACCGTGGTGTCGCCGCCGCCGTTCCAGCGGCCTTCGGGGATCAGCCATGCGGTAAAATCGGTACCGTTGGAGCTGTGGTACTCAAGACGCTCGAAATGATGCTCGTTGAGCCATTCGCAGCGCTTCATCAGGTTCGCGTCGTGCCGGTGCCATTCTTCAACAGGGTCGTTCTCCTCCGTTACGCGCACGGCGGCAAGGATGCTCTGCCACAGCTTTTCATAAGCCTGGTTCTTTTTGAGCTCCGGGAAGATCTTTTTCGCCCACGCGTAAGAGGGTACGGCGGCGATCGTCCACTGGTGACGGTTCTCAATAGCCTCGCGGTAGGGCTTCATGATCGGATAACGTGCGAGCATGCTCTTGCGCATCTTATCCTGGTTTACGCCCTTGAGCCCCTCGGGGTCGTCGCTGGTGACGAAGATACGGCAGGGCAGCTTTTCGGCCATCAGCTTCATCTTTTCTTCTTCCCACGTTTCGACCTTCGAAAGCGTTTTCACCGAGCAGTGTCTGAAATGCAGCTTCGTGATCGGCTGGCTGCGCCATTCGACGTCCACGCTCGAAGCGCCGGCCTTATAGCATTCGTCCACGAGGATCTCGGCGAATTCATACTGATCCGCGCTGATGAACAGGCACACGGGCTGGCCCTTCTGGATGTTCGCGCCGACTCTCGCAATGAGACGCGCGTATTTTCTTTGCATTGTTTTTTTCAAGTTATTTCACCTCCCGAATATCCTACCACAAACGGACGGCTTTCGCAAGTTTATGCTTTTCTAAATATTACAAAAAAACCAATAAAAATTACATTCCGCCGAAGCGGTTATTATAATATGTTAAATTATTGTTAACAAATACAAGGTCTCCGGAGGACGGTCCCATGAATTTCAGCGTCATCTATAACCCCATCGCCACAAAGTTCTCGCAGTCGGTGCTGGATCATCTCGTGTTCAAATTCATTGAAAAAGGATACACGCTGAACAAGGTGCGCAAAAGCGAATACGCCGGACACGTGATCCCGCTCATCAAAGAGCTCGATCCCGAATCCGACCTGCTGATCACCCTCGGCGGCGATGGCACGGTCAACGAAGCCGTGCGCGCCTTCAACGAGATCGAGCAGCACAGCGTTTACGCGCACATCTCCGCCGGCACGACGAACGACATGGCGAACAACTATAACCTCAACCGCAAGGATCCGATCAAGTCGATCGACAAGCTCGCCGAAAAAGGCGTTGAGACGAAGGTGGACTCCATCATCGTCAACGGCGAGCCGGTGTGCTACGTGTCATCCTTCGGTTACGTGGCGCCGATCCCCTATCTTGTGAACACGAAACTCAAAAAGGTGCTCGGCCACGCCGCCTACGTCGTGTCCGCGTTGCCGATCCTGATGAAAAAGCCCGAGCGCGTGGAGATCGAATACAACGCCAACGGCGAAACGAGAAAAACGACCGTGATCCTCGCCCTCATTACCACCTCGAAGGGCATGGGCGGCATCAACCTGTATCACAACGTAGATCTCAACGACGGGCAGCTCGACGTGTTCTTCCTTGAAAAGCTCTCGCCGCGCCTGATCCTCGACATCTTTCCGAAGTATCTCAACGATACGATCGACATGCGCAAATACGAGAAATACAGCACACATTTCACAACGGATCACTTGGTCATCCGCTTCCCCGCGAAGCTGCCGACGCACGACCTCGACAACGACGGCAACCAGGCGACCTTCACGCTCACGCCCGAAGAGAATACACTCGATTTCACCATGGGCAAAAAGATCAAAGTGCTCATGCCGGAAGAATAAAACAGAAAGGACGGTGCGCCGTCCTTTTTTTATTTCATTTCCCCTTGACAATCGCTATTACATATGCTACAATATCTTCAACCTACCTCCCCACCGTTTAGGTAGGTTTATATTAGGAGGTTTTAGTATGGCAAAGATCTTCAAGGGCGCGGACGCGCTCATCGGCGGCACGCCGCTTTTGGAACTGACGAATATCGAAAAAGAAGAAGGGCTTTCAGCCCGTGTGCTCGCGAAGCTCGAGTATTTCAATCCCGCGGGCAGCGTGAAGGACAGGATCGCGAAAGCGATGATCGACGACGCGGAACAGAAGGGGCTTCTGAAAGAGGGCTCGGTCATTATCGAGCCGACTTCCGGCAATACTGGCATCGGCCTCGCGAGCGTCGCCGCGGCGCGGGGCTACCGGATCATCATCGTGATGCCCGAAACGATGTCGGTAGAGCGCAGGCAGATCATGAAGGCCTACGGCGCCGAGCTCGTGCTCACAGAGGGCCCGAAGGGCATGAAGGGCGCGATTGCGAAAGCCGAAGAGCTTTCGAAAGAGATCGAAAACAGCTTCATTCCCGGCCAGTTCGTAAACCCGGCAAACCCGGCGATTCATAAGGCGACCACCGGCCCCGAGATCTGGAACGACACCGACGGCAAGGTGGACATCTTCGTCGCCGGCGTAGGCACCGGCGGCACGCTGACGGGCGTGGGCGAATACCTGAAAGAACAGAACCCGAACGTCAGGATCGTCGCCGTGGAGCCGTCGGACTCCCCTGTCCTGTCGAAAGGCGTGGCAGGCGCGCACAAGATCCAGGGCATCGGCGCGGGCTTCGTGCCGGACGTTCTGAACACGAAGATCTACGATGAGATCATCCCCGTCACCGCGGAGAACGCGTTCGCGACGGGCAAACGCATCGGAAAGAAAGAAGGCGTTCTGGTCGGCATCTCTTCCGGCGCGGCGGCGTGGGCAGCCATCGAGTTGGCGAAGCGCCCCGAAAACGCGGGCAAGACGATCGTGGTCCTGCTGCCGGATACCGGCGACAGATACCTCTCAACGCCTCTGTTCGCGGATTGAACGAAACATAAGACAAGCCGGGCTTCGCAAAAAGCCCGGCTTTGTTTTTATTGTTTCGAAAATCAGAACGCGAAGATCTTTTTGCGCAGTCTTTCCGCTCTGCCCGCGATCGCGCGCAGGGTATTTGCCGCCTCCTCGCGCTCTTCGGGCGTGCCCGTGACGTACTGCTTCATCAGGCGCCCCTCTTCATAACAGAGCTCGTCGTGAAGCGGGAAATAGTTCTTCAGCAAAAAGCAGCCGTATTCCACGAATCTGCGCTCACCCACGAGGCGGAACTCCTTGCTGATCGTATCGACGGCCACGGAATAGAAATCCTTCACTGCGTTTATCAGCGACTTGCGCTCGTTTTCGGGCGAGAACACGATCGTTTCGCAGATGAAGGCGTTTCTGTTGCTCTCGTAAGAAGAATGCGAGTCCGTGCTGCCGACGACCGGATATCTGAGCCCTTTTGCGACGTATTCGTAATACATCGAGGTCTGGAAGCCGTTCTGCTCGTAATAATTTTCGCCGCCAAGCACCTCGAACGCGTCGAACAGGTGATTTTCAAACAGCCAGTCGCAGAAGGCGTTCGGCACGTGGTTGACGTTGTTGCGCCAGCGCGGATGCGGGAAAATGCCTAGGCCGTTCGCCTTGCGGATCTCCTCAAAGATCCACTTGCACATCGCGGCCGGCACGCGGTCCACCTTTTCGGGCACGTTGATCTTTTCGGCAAGGCCGTCGATCAGCATCTCCCATTCTTCCTGCGTCATCACGTCGGGCACGTTATCCGTACGGATCGCGCGGGTTGAAAGTTCTTTGCCGACTTCTTTGACCGCGACAGCCTCCACGAGCTGGTTGATGCTGTATTCCCCGCCGAAATTGACGATATGCACGTCGTTATGTACGCCGTGCACGTCGGGCATGTGCACCTCCTCGCCGGGCACGATCGTCAGCTCCGTGGGCACGCCGCGATAGGCGTCGATCGCTCTGAGCGACGGATAATAGCGCCTGTGGTCGCTGATCACGGTGAAATCGTAGCCGTATTGCCGGTAGTTGGCACACACGACCTCGGGCACCTGCCTGCCGTCCGACATGGTGGTGTGCATGTGCAGGTCGCCGATGAACGGATAGCGTCCGACAAGGTCGGGGTTCACGGCGAACACGCTGAACTCAAGCTTCGTGCGGTTGTTCTCGTCCACCACACGGATGAAATACTCTTGCTCCTCGGGGAACGCCCAGTTGAACTCCAGTTCTCCCGTTCCGTTTGCGTGGACGGTCGTATTCCGGAAATAGGCGGACGACGGGAAATCGTCGGGGTCGCCGCCGTCGAGCGCGCAGATTTCGAGCCTGACGTCGGAATCGGGCGCGAACACTTCCCTGCCGCCGAGCGGACGGATATGGATCGTCGTCTCTTTGCCGACGGAGAATACCTTCGGATACAGATCGAAGTTGTGCAGAATGTCGCTCTTTTTGTATGCCATAACGGACCTCCTTTATCCTGCGCTTACGCGTCTCTTGAAGAAGAGACGCAGCGGATGTACCGTTTGAAAAACGCCACGCCGTTTTCGATCGCCGCCACAGGCAGACGCTCGTTGGTGCCGTGCGTGGTCAGAAGAAGCGCGGTGCTCACGCGGAACGGCGAATAGCGGTAGATGTTTTCACACACGTCCTGATAGTGGCAGGCGTCGGTGCCGCCCATCACGAGATAAGGCGAGACCACAGTGTTCGGGTTCATGCTCATGCTGATCTTTTCGATCCAGCGGTAGGCGCGCGAATCGGTCGGCGAGATCGCCGAGGGGTTCTTCCAGCCCGGCAGGATCTTCAGTTCGACTTTCTTGTTGCGAATCACCTTCTTGAGGTGCGCGATCACGTCGTCCACCGTCTGGCCGGGATAGATGCGGAAGTTGACGATCGCGCTGGCCTTCTGCGGCAGCACGTTCGGCTGCGGCGAACCGGAAGCCATCGTCACACCCGTGGTGGTGCGCATCATGGACGCCGCCGGCGGGATATAGCTCATCGCTTTCGCGAGGGCGGGCTTCATCAGTTTATAGTTGCAGGTCACGAGCCGCACGGGATATGAAACGTTTTTCGTGATCTTCACCATGAGTTCGTTCATCATCGGGGTGATTTTCGCCTTGAACTGGTGGTTCTCGATATCCCTGATCACGTTCGCGAGCTTGCCGAGCGCCGTGTGGTTCGGCGACTGCGACGAGTGTCCGCCCTTGGCGAACACACTGACCTCCACGTCCACGTAGCCCTTTTCGGCGATGCCGATGCCCGCGAGATCCTTGTTGATCACGCCCTTGACGTTCACGGGCAATATCGCGCCGCCTTCGTCCAGCACGGCGTCGAGATGCACGCCGCGTTCGGCCAGATAGTCGCACATGCAAACGGCGCCGTTCGTTTTGTCGGCGGACATGACTTCCTCATTATGGCCGAAGCAGAAATAGACGTCGCGCTCGGGCTCGAAGCCCTCGGCGAGCAGCGCCTCGGCCGCCTCGCATACGCCGATCAGATGGTCCTTCATGTCAAGCGCGCCGCGCCCCCAGATGAACTCGCCGTCGTCCACACCGTCAAAAGGCGGATTTGTCCAGTCGTCCCAGGTGCCCTCGGAGATCGGCACAACGTCCTGATGCGACAGAAGGGCGATGGGGTCGAGCGAGGGATCTTTGCCTTGCCAGCGGAACATCAGACTCCCGCGCGTGACCTCGGTGAGCGTCAGCTTTTCGTGCATCAGCGGGTAGCGTTCGCGCAGAAACGCGTGGAATTCGTCGAAGACTTCCCAGTTCATTTTGGCGGGGTCTTTCGTCGCGATCGTGCGGATTTTGATCGCGTCGCTGAGGTTTTTGCGGAACCGGTCCACGTCCACGTATTCTTCCGGCATCGGGGTTTCTTCAACGGGCTTTTCACGGTAGAACGCCGCGCGAACCGGCAGCGAAGCCGCCGCGGCGCCCGCGACCGCGCCGATCGCGTATTTTAGCTTTTTATCCATAGTCCATTCCTCCGTTTATTCTGCGAGGGGATCAGCGTTTATGCCTGTTATCGTTTCTCTCCACGACCTTCGCGGCGCGCTTTTTGCTGCGGCGCACCCGCGGCAGGACCACGAACACGATGATGAGGAACGGCAGCAGCACGCACAGCACGAACAGCAGCAGGATCTTCATCGGCTTCGTGGAAAAAAAGGTCTTGATGCGGTACCATAGGTATTTCGGCGTGCTGCGCTCGATATCGAAGGCTGCCACGAGATCGACCTCCGCCACGGTCTGCCCGGCGTATTTGATCTCGGCCTTGCCGAGCACGTCGCCCTTTCTGACGGGCGCGTTGACGGAATCCGCCGTCGCGTCGTCCACGACCTCATACATCACGCTTTCGGCATTTACGCCCACGGGCACGAGGGCGGTAACCGATTCGGCGGGCACGAGGACGATGTAATCGTATTTTTTCGCAAGCTCCACCCTGATCTCGCACACGTTCTGCGAGGGGTTCGCAACCTCGCGTAGGCGAAGATTGTCGTAAGCCCATTTATAGAGCTTTCTTGATTCGACGAACGCCATGTTTTCGTCGTAGCCGTCTTCGTCATAGTCATAGAACTTCGCCTCGAGCACAACGAGCAGATAGTTATAGCCGTCGTTGGAGGCGGACGAGATCACGCATCTGCCCGCGTTGTCGGTAGTGCCGGTCTTGCCGGTCTTGACGTAGGGAGAATAGTAATCCGGGATCGCGTCGTTGAACAGCGAGTTCGTGCTGCGCAGGTGCCGGACGTAGTCGTATTCATTCGTGGGTGGGATATCGATCTCATAGGTGCCCGCGATCTCGCAGAACAGGGCGTTATTGAGGCAATAGCGATAGATGAGCGCAAGGTCTCTCGCGGTGGAATAATGTCCGTCGGCGTCGAGGCCGTGCGGGTTCATGAAATGCGTTCCGGTGCAGCCGAGGCCTGCCACAAAGCTGTTCATCATGTCCACGAAGGCGTTGATGTCGCCGTTCGCGATATACTCGGCGAGGATATTCGCCGCCTCGTTGGCGGAGGCGACCATCATGCAGTATAAGAGCTGGCGCACGGTGAGCTGCTCGCCGACGCGGATGCCCGCCGTGGAGGAGTTGGTGCCATCGAGGCTGTGGATCGCGTAAGACGAAGCTTCGACCAGCTCGTCATAATCCGTGCAATTCTCGAGCACGACCATCGCGGTCACGACCTTCGTGATGGACGCCGGCGCGACGCGGCGATTCGAATTGACGTCCACGATCACGGCGTCGTTGTCGAGAGAGATCATATATACGACCTCCGCGTCGAGCTTTTCGGGGACGTAGATCGCACCGAACGCCTCAACCGGAAGCAAAACGAGCAGCAGCAGAAGCAAAAATACGGAAATTATCTTTTTTTTCATAGACAACACCAACATTTTGTAGTATAGTAATAAATGAAACCTTCAAAGATCGAGAGGGATCGGAATGATCTGTTTTACGGGAGACATGCACGGCATGCAGGAGCGCTTTTCCGCGCCCGCGCTCAAAAAGCTGCAGGAAGAGGATACGCTGATCGTGTGCGGCGATTTCGGTTTTATCTGGGACGACAGCGCGAAAGAGCGCCGTTTTCTCGATAAGCTGGAGCGCAAAAAATATACGATCTGCTTTCTCGACGGCACGCACGAGAACTTCGAGGCGATCAACACGTATCCGATCGTCCTATTCTCGGGCGGCAAGGCGCACAGGATCCGAAAAAACGTGTTTCATCTGATGCGCGGCCAGGTGTTCGGCATCGAAGATAAGCTCATCTTCACCCTCGGCGGCGGCGAATCGCCCGAAAGCGCTCTGAAGGAGGACGAAGAACTCGGCACGCTGCGCTATGAGATCCCGGACCGCAACGAGATGCTCGAGGCCGTACACAACCTTGAGCGCCATAACTACGAGGTCGACTATATCGCCACGCACGAGCCGCCCGCGGGCGTGAGGGAGTTCATGCTCATGAACGAGGATGAGATCCCTGCCGTTTCGGCGCTCGGCGCGTTTCTCGACGGGCTGAAAACGACCGTGACCTACGACAAGTGGTTCTTCGGCAGCCTGCATACCGACAAGCACGTTTCCCCTTCGATGACGGCGGTGTTCGAAAAGATCATCGAACCCGAATCCGGGAAGGCGCTGTGACAAATCCGCTCCGTAATTACGGAGCTTTTTTGTTGCCCGCACACGCGAAAACGTATATTTGAATTGTACCAAGTTTTCGCGGATTTGTAAATGCTATTTTATTAAATTTCTTATAATTTTATTGACTTTGAATCTCGTTTATTGTAGAATTTATATGAAAAATATATAGAAAGGCGGTTTAAAATGTTAAAATACATTTTAGCTCTCGATCAAGGCACCACAAGCTCACGCACCATCGTTTTCAATAAGAAAGGCGAGATCTGCGCGAAGGCGCAATATGAATACGAACAGATCTATCCGCAGGCCGGCTGGGTCGAGCACGACCCCGACGCCATTCTCAAAAGCCAGTTCCGCAGCCTTGCCGACGCCCTCATCGACGGCGGCATCGAGGCCAAAGAGATCGCCGCGATCGGCATCACGAACCAGAGAGAGACGACCGTGCTTTGGGATAAGCGCACCGGCAAGCCCGTGTATAACGCGATCGTGTGGCAGTGCCGCCGCACCGCGAGCATGTGCGAAGAGCTCAAGGCGCAGGGCCTTTCGGAATACATCCAGGAGCATACCGGCCTTGTGATCGACGCGTATTTCTCCGCCACCAAGATCAAATGGATCCTCGATAACGTGCCCGAAGCACGCCAGCTCGCGAACGAAGGCAACCTGCTGTTCGGCACCATCGACACCTGGCTCATCTGGAACCTCACCGCCGGGCGCGTGCACGTGACGGACTATTCGAACGCCTGGCGCACCATGCTGTTCGACGTTGACAAACTCTGCTGGGACGAATACCTCTGCAAGACGCTCGACATCCCGATGTCCATCCTGCCGCGCGTGGCCCCGTCGAGCGAGGTCTACGGCGCCGTGGCGCAGGGCATCCCTGGCCTTGAGGCGCTCGCGGGCATTCCGATCTGCTCCGCCATCGGCGACCAGCCCGCCGCCCTGTTCGGCCAGGCGTGCTTCAAACCCGGCCAGGCAAAGAACACCTATGGCACCGGCTGCTTCCTGCTGATGAACACCGGCAAAAAGCGCGTCCATTCCAAGAACCGCCTCGTGACCGGCATCGCGTGGGGCCTCAACGGCGAGGTCGAATACTGCATCGAGGGCTCCGCCTTCAACGCCGGCTCGATCATCCAGTGGCTCAGGGACGAGCTGAACCTGATCGAAAACGCGCCGCAGTGCGACCGTTACGCCGAGCAGGTGCCCGATTCGAACGGCATATATCTCGTGCCCGCCTTCACCGGTCTGGGCGCCCCGTATTGGGATATGTACGCCAGAGCCTGCATCGTGGGCATGACCAGAGGCACCAACAAAAAGCACATCTGCCGCGCGGTGCTCGAGGCCATCACCTTCCAGATGACCGATCTGCTTGAAGCCATGATCGCCGACTCCGGCACGGCGCTTACCGAGCTGCGCGTGGACGGCGGCGCCTCGATCTCGAACATCATGATGCAGATCCAGGCGAATATGATCAACACCCCCGTCAACCGCCCGAAATGCGTTGAGACCACCGCCCTCGGCGCCGCGTATCTCGCCGGCCTTGCCGTCGGTTTCTGGACCACCATGGACGAGATCGAAGCCATTCGCGAGGTCTCGAAGGTGTTTGAGCCCCAGATGCCGAAGGAAGAGAGAGACGCGCTCTACGAGGGTTGGAAGCGCGCCGTGGAACGCGCAAAGGAATGGGTCGAGCACTGATTCGTGCCGTAACGAGAAAGGAGAAAAACCGCTATGAGCAGAGTATATAATTTTTCCGCAGGCCCTTCGATGCTGCCGCTTTCTGTGCTCGAAAAAGCAAGAGACGAGATGCTCGATTACGAGGGCAGCGGCCAGTCCGTGTGCGAGATGTCGCATCGCTCGAAGGTGTTCGACAAGATCATCAAGGACGCCGAGGCGCTGTTCCGCGAGATCATGAACATCCCCGACAACTATAAGGTCCTGTTCCTGCAGGGCGGCGCGTCGACACAGTTCGCCGCGATCCCGCTCAACTTCATGAACAAGAACCGCAAGGCGGATTTCATCGTCACAGGCGTGTGGGGCAAAAAAGCCTATCAGGAGGCGCAGAAATACGGCGACGCGAGAAAGGTCGCGTCGTCCGAGGATAAGACCTTCACCTATATCCCGAAGCTCACGCGCGAGGATTTCGACCCCGAGGCCGACTACGTGTATTACTGCATGAACAACACGATCTACGGCACAAAGTTCCCGTATATCCCCGACGTCGGTGATATCCCGCTGATCGCGGATATCTCGTCCTGCTTTTTGTCGGAGCCGATCGACGTGACGAAGTTCGCCATGCTTTACGGCGGCGCGCAGAAGAACATCGCGCCCGCGGGCCTCACCGTGTGCATCATCCGCGAGGATATGCTCGGCAACGCGCGCGACATCACCCCCACCATGCTCAATTACAAGATCATGGCGGATGCCGATTCCCTTTACAACACTCCGCCGTGCTTCACGATCTATATGTGCAAGCTCGTGCTCGAATGGATCAAGGAGCAGGGCGGCCTTGAGGCGATCAAAGCCAATAATATCAAAAAAGCGAACCTGCTTTACGATTATTTCGATTCCTCGAAGATGTTCAAGAACATCGTGAACAAAGAGGACCGCTCGCTCATGAACATCCCCTTCGTCACGGGCAACGAGGAGCTCGACAAGAAGTTCATCAAGGAATCCACCGAAGCCGGCTTCATCAACCTCAAGGGCCACCGCACCACCGGCGGCATGCGCGCCTCCGTTTATAACGCGATGCCGATCGAGGGCGTTGAAAAGCTTGTGGAATTCATGAAGGCGTTTGAAAAAGCGAACGACTGAACAACATAAAACCGCGGAGAAGGGTCCGGAATGGGCCTTTCTCCTTTCATAAAAGGAGGACGTCATGTTTCAGGTTTTAACGCTGAACAAGATCTCAAAAACCGGGCTATCGCATTTCGATCCCGCGTTCTTCACCTGCGCCGACGACCTGTCGTCGCCCGACGCCGTGATCGTGCGCTCCGCCTCGATGCACGAGATGGAGCTGCCCGAAAACCTGCTTGCGATCGCGCGGGCGGGCGCGGGCACCAACAACATTCCGATCGACCGCTGCACCGAACAGGGCGTCGCCGTGTTCAACACCCCGGGCGCGAACGCCAACGCCGTGAAGGAGCTCGTGATCTGCGCGCTGTTTCTCACCTCCCGCAAGATCGTGGAGGGCGCGCGCTGGGTCGAGGGGCTCAAGGGCGAGGGCGAAAACGTATCCGCCAAGGTCGAAAAGGGTAAGGGCCAGTTCGTCGGTCCCGAGATCCTCGGCAAAACGCTCGGCGTGATCGGGCTCGGCGCCATCGGCCTGCTCGTTGCCGAAAGCGCCAAGGCGCTCGGCATGCGCGTGGTCGCCTACGATCCGTTTTTCAACCGCGAGCGTCTGCCGCAGAACGTTGAGCTCTACGACACGCTGGACGAGGTGTTCCCGCTGTGCGACTATCTCACCCTGCACCTTCCGCTCAACGACGCCACGCGCGGCCTCGTGGGGAAAGACAGTATCGCTCGCATGAAGGACGGCGTTCGCATCCTCAACTTCGCCCGCGGTCCGCTCGTGGACGATGAGAGCATCATCGCGGCTCTTGATGAAGGCAAGGTCTCCGCATACGCGACCGACTTCCCCACCGACGCCCAGCTTTGCCATCCGGGCGTGATCGCGATCCCGCATCTCGGCGCTTCGACCCCCGAGAGCGAAGAGAACTGCGCGGTGATGGCGGTGGAAGAGCTCTCGGAATACCTTCTCAGCGGCAACGTGCACAATTCCGTCAACCTGCCCGAGCTCAGGCTCGAGCGGCAGGGCAAAGCGCGCATCAGTGTGATCACCCGCGGCGAATGCGCCGCTTCGATCGGCGCCGCGCTCGCCGGGGCGGGCGTGAACGTTACGGCGTCGGCTTCAGCCGTGAAGAAAGGCGTCAGCTGCTGCCTGTTCGACACAGACGACGAGGTCACCGACGACGTGATCGAAAAGATCAAGTCCGACAGCGTGATCGCGATCCGCATTATCTGAATCCAAAAACTGACCGGGCAGGCTTCCCTGCCCGGTCGTTTTATCCTTCTTTCAGCCGTCGGACAGCCGTCTTTTCGAGGCGCGAGACCTGCGCCTGCGAGATGCCGAGCTCGCTCGCGACCTCCATCTGCGTTTTGCCCGCCATAAAGCGGCGGTAAAGGATGTTCTTTTCGCGCTCCGTCAGCTTTTTCATCCCCTCGCGCAGCGTGATCTCCTCGATCCAGTCGGCCTCGTCGTTATACGACCCCACTTGATCGACCACGTAGAGGGAATCTCCCCCGCCGTCGCTGCCGATCGGCTCGTAAAGCGAGATCGGGTCCACCACGGCCTCGAGCGCGATCACCACCTTTTTACGCTCCGTGCCGAGCGCGCGCGCGATCTCGTCCACGGTCGCTTCCCTGCCGAGCTCGTTCGTGAGCGCTTCTTTCGTTTGCATCGCGTGATAGGCGAGGTCCTTCATCGAGCGGCTGACGCGCATCGGCGCGTTGTCGCGCAGGAACCTGCGTATCTCGCCGAGGATCATGGGCACAGCGTAAGTGGAAAACCGCACGTTCTGCGTGACGTCGAAATTATCCACCGCCTTGATGAGCCCCACGCAGCCGACCTGAAACAGGTCGTCGGGGTTCTCGTTGCGTGAAGAAAACCGCTGCACAACCGACAGCACGAGACGCAGATTGCCTTCGATGAGCTTATCGCGGGCGTGCCTGTCCCCCGCCTTCGTTTTCAGAAGAAGGTCCGTCACCTCCCGCTCGCTGAGCGTTCTGAGTGTGGACGTATCCACCGCCGCGATCTCGACCTTCTGATACTGCATAGCGTTCCCCTCTTCTGTCTTTCTGAAAACAGTTTGGGCAAAAACGGAAAAGCTAAGCAGGGCAATATCTGGAATTCATACAAATTCCCGTTATTCGTATAAAAACCCCGTTATTCGAATGTTTCACTTGACTTTTTTGGTGAAGAGGCATAGACTAATATTATAAATTATTATATTTATAATCATATTTCTTTGGGAGGCAACATGAACAGCTACATCGCAAGAACCATTGAAAACGTGAAAAAGAAGAACGCCGCAGAGCCGGAGTTCATCCAGACCGTGGAAGAGGTGCTCTCTTCGCTTGAACCCGTGATCGATGCGCACCCCGAATATGAAAAGGCCGATATCCTCGGCAGGCTCGTCGAGCCCGACCGCTCGATCTCTTTCCGCGTGACGTGGGTAGACGATCAGGGCAACGTGCAGGTCAACCGCGGCTACCGCGTGCAGTTCAATTCCGCCATCGGCCCCTACAAGGGCGGCCTGCGCTTCCATCCGAGCGTGTATCTCGGCATTCTCAAGTTCCTCGGCTTCGAGCAGATCTTCAAGAACTCCCTCACCGGCCTGCCCATCGGCGGCGCGAAGGGCGGCTCCGACTTCAACCCCGAGGGCAAGAGCGACGGCGAAGTGATGCGCTTCTGCCAGGCGTTCATGAGCGAGCTTTATAAATACGTCGGTCCCGACGTGGACGTTCCCGCCGGCGACATCGGCGTGGGCGGCAGAGAGGTCGGCTACCTTTACGGCCAGTACAGAAGACTTACCTCCACCTTCAACAACGGCGTTCTCACCGGCAAGGGCCTTTCGTTCGGCGGATCGCTCATCCGTCCCGAGGCCACGGGCTACGGCGCCGTGTATTATCTGCTTTCGGTGCTCGAGCACTTCAACGACAACATCGAGGGCAAAACCGTGGCGATCTCGGGCTTCGGCAACGTTGCCTGGGGCGTGGCGAAAAAGATGATGCAGCTCGGCGGCAAGGTCGTGACCCTCTCCGGCCCCGACGGCTACATCTACGATCCCGACGGCGTATCCACCCCCGAAAAGGTGAAATTCATGCTCAAGATGCGCGCCAACGCCATCGACGGTGTGAAGCAATACGCGGACCGCTTCGGCGTGGAGTTCTTCCCGGGTGAAAAGCCCTGGGGCGTAAAGGCCGATATCGTGATGCCCTGCGCCACCCAGAACGAGGTGGACCTGAAAGAGGCGGAGCAGATCGCCGCGAACGGCGTGCCTTATTACATCGAGGTCTCGAATATGCCCACCACGAACGCCGCGATCGAATACCTGAAAGAGCACGTCAAGGTCGTCGCTCCGTCGAAGGCGGTCAACGCCGGCGGCGTGGCTGTGTCGGCGCTCGAAATGAGCCAGAACTCTCAGCGTCTCTCCTGGACGTCGGAAGAGGTCGACGCAAAGCTCAAGCGCATCATGAAGGATATCCACGATAATTCCGCGAAAGCCGCCGAGCAGTACGGCTTCGGCTACGACCTTGTGAAGGGCGCGAACATCGCAGGCTTCAAGAAGGTCGCGGAGGCCATGCTCGCGCAGGGGATCTTCTGATAAAACACATCCATTCGCAACAAACGAAAGGAGAAGATATATGGATGACGAAAAAAAAGCTGTGAAAAAACAGCACGACCCCTCAAAACTGAATTATAAGCGTACCGTTCTCATCGGCTTCGGGTTTATGGCCTGTATGCTGATGTGGAACATCTACAATTCCGTCGTTCCGGTCATCTTCAGAGGCAAACTCATGCAGCTGACCAACGGCGGCAGTGCGTTGCCGAGTTTTCTTTCTGTCGCGCTGCTCGTTAATGCCATCATGACGATCGATAACGTGTTCGGCGTTATTTTCCAGCCCTATTTCGGAAAGAGGAGCGACCATACCCGCAGCAAAAGGTGGGGCAAGCGTATGCCCTTCATTATCATCTGCCTGCCGATCTGCGCCGCGCTGTTTGCCTTAATCCCCGTCGCCGCGACGGTCAGACAGACCGCTCTCAGCGTCGGTCTGATGATGGCTGTTATCATCTTCTTCAACTTCCTGATGTCGATCTGGCGCTCCCCGGTCGTTTCCCTGATGCCCGACTTCACGCCGCACGCTCTGCAATCGGACGCGAACGCCGTGATCAACATCATGGGCGGCATCGGACAGATGGTCGGTCTTGTGATGATCACGCTCGCCGCCCTTGTCTGCGGTTTGATCGGCATGACGGTAACACAGGAGTCCCTGAACGCGAAGATCGATACACAGGGCAGAATCATCGAAATGATCGATTCTACCGATGAGAGCGTTTATGTCGCCGCCTCCGGCAAAAACGGCGAGATCGCCGAAAAGACCCCCGTCATCAATTATACGGGTATCTTTGAAAACGGCGTTCCGGAAGAATACCGTGAAGCCGTTCAGCACTTTGTGGATTCCGGTCGTGATAAGCTGTATCTGCATGGCGATAAACTCAGCGGTGAAGAAAAAGACGGAACGCTTGTTGCCGAAAAAGTTCCCGCCGTCGACGAAAAAACCGGAGACTATAAATACGTAAATTACACACCCGTCTTCCTGATTGCGGCGATCATCGCTGTGCTCTGCCTGTTTGTACTCATCGGTTTCTACAGAAGGAACAAGCAATACGACCTCTCCGATCAACTGGATGAAGAATCAGTCGCGAAAGCAGAAGAGAAACCGAAGAAGATCAAAATCAAGGATCTGCCGCTTACCAAAGCCGAACGCAAGAGCCTTATCATTATGCTGGTCTCTCTTTTCCTGATCAACAACGCTTCCGAAGCTCTCGTGCCGAACTTCACGAACTTTGCGCTTGACACACTGAACATGCCGCCCAAAAACTCCACCTTGATGATGGCGGTATTTGCGATCTCCCTCGCCGCGTTCGGCATTCCCGCCGGTACGCTCGGACGTAAGATCGGCAGAAAAAAGACGATCATTCTCGGTCTCGGCGTTATCGTTGCGATGTTTGCGGTTTATCTGACTGTTTCGCAGCTCTTCACCGGCAATCAGACCTTTGTGCGCGTCGTCCTTTGGATCGCGCTCGTGGTCGGCGGCGCCGCCGTTGGCTGCATCAACATCAACACCCTGCCGCTTGTTCTGACGATCGGCGGCCGCGAATACGTCGGCACGTTCACCGGGTATTACTACACGGCGACGTTCTCCGCCGCGATCACCGGCCCTATCCTTTGCGGCGGTCTGATCGGCTTGTTCCATGAAGACTATAACTACATGTTCCTGTTCTGCGCGATCTTCTTTGCGCTCGGCCTTCTGGTTATCACGCAGGTCAAACACGGTGAAAGCTTTGACATCACCGATGAAGAGATCAAGCAGGCGCAGATGGCCGACGATTGATTCGATCGGGTATTCTGATTAACCGAAACACATGAATACAGCCCCGGCTGGGATCCCGCCGGGGCTGCGTTTTTTGTATTCAGGTTTTTATACGTTCGGTCTGAGCTCGGTGAGCTTCATGAAGTCGATCTTGCCCACAGCGGTGCGCGGGAGCGTGTCGATATAACGGATTTCTCTCGGCACGGCGAAGCGGTGGATCTTTTCGAGGCAGAGCTGACGGATCTCCTCAAAGCGCTTCTCTTTATCCGTTTCACCGTCGGCGGTGACGATATACAGGCGCACGAGGGATCTCGCGTTCTCGTCGTAGCCCTGCACGGCGCAGCATTCCTTGATATACGGCAGATTGTCGGTGAGGATCTTCTCAAGGTCGTTCGGATACACATTGTAGCCGGAGATGATGATAAGCCTCTTCATTCTGCCAACGAACACGACATAGCCGTCTTTGTCGAGCTTACCGAGGTCGCCGGTCAGCACCCACTGTCTGCCGTCTTCGTCGGTGTAGATACCGAGGCCGCGCTCTTCTTTCACGGTCTCAAGGTAACCGGCCATCACGGTGGGACCGGACACCGCGAGCTGGCCCACGGAGCCCTGCGGAAGGGGCTTGTTCGTTTCGGGATCGAACACCGACACGGTGATGCCCTTCAGCGGCACGCCGACGGTGCCGAGCTTGTTCGCGTAATAGGGGTTCGCGGCGCAGCTGGCGCAGCATTCGGTCAGGCCCCAGCCGGCACAGATCTGAGCATGAGAGCCGTATTTGGAGAGGACGGCGTCGTAGGCGTTCTGCAGCACGGGGCGCACGTCGTCGCCGCCGCAGTACATCACGCGCAGATTCGCAAGGTGCGGACCGTCGAAGCCGTCGGACACGAGCAGCTTGCGGAACAGGTTCGGCACGCCGTTGAACTGCACAACTTTGTTTTCACGCAGCATCTTGATGAAGTATTCAGGGTCGAACTTCGGCATGAAGATGACCTTCGCGCCGCCGTGGAGCGCCGAGAGACCGCCCGAAGCGATGCCGTAAACGTGGAAGAAGGGCATACAGGCAAGCTCGGTCTCGATGCCGTATTCCGTCACGATGGGCAGGATGGAGCCGATGGAGCGCACGAGATGATTGAGGTTGGAGTTCTTGATCATGATCGTTTTGCTCTTGCCGGTGGTGCCGCCGCCCTGCGCGAAGAGCGCGATATCGTCCTCGTTCTCTTTGATGCCTTCCACGCACACATCTTTGTATTTCAGCAGCATTTCGGGATAAGAGAAAACCTTGCCCGCTCTGGAAGCAAGCTTTCCGAGCGCGTCGGCGTTGGCCTTGGCGTCGTATTTGTTCTCGATCGCGTAAGTCGCGCCCACAGTAAGAAGGCAGGGCAGATCGAAGCGCTCAAGGATGCCGGCAAGACGCGGCGCGAGCATGTCGGGCACCATGACGGCGTTCGACTTCGTCTGGACCACGATCTCAGCAACCTGCTGCTCGGGCAGCATTGGATGGATAAAGTTGACGATACCGCCGATCTTGTTGATCGCGTAGAAAGCGATCATGCCTTCGACGCAAGTCGGCATGAACGCGGACAGCACGTCGCCGCGTTTGAAGTTCAGCTCGTTTTTGAAGAAGGCGGCCATCGCTTCGATATCGGCGATGAACTCGCTTTTCTTGTGCTCTTTCTGCATGTGGCTGAACACCGTATACTCGCCGAAGCGCGCGGTGTTTCTGAGATAATAATCGTAGCAGTTTTCATTCACCGGGTCGATCTGTACGTCGTACGCGACCGGGAATCTTTTTTCATCCATAAAAAAGACGCTCCTTTTCATTTTTTACATCGTTCTATAGTATATACCTATTATATTATACGTTCAACAGACAATAAAACCCTTGTTGTGGCGCAAGGGGCAACAGCCCCGAAAAATGATTGATCCCCGACACTCTTCGAAAAAAGTGTCGGGGATCTTTTGAAAAAACTTAGGTTTATGCTTCGACCTTTGTGAAATGGAAGGTCTTGGAGAAGCCGTCCTCATTCGGCATGAACGAGAGGTTGAGCCCCGCATTCATGAGCAGCGCGCCGGAATACACCTCGCCGTTCTCATCAAGACGGTAATACGCGTCGGGGTCGAGTCCCTTGAGCCGCAGGAAGAAATTGCGTTCGCGCATCATGAATTTGATCAGAACGGTCACGAGGGTCTCGGTCTTCTCCGGGTCCACGAACTGCCAAGCCGCCTTATAAGGATCGTCCCACGGAGAGATGAGGCGGTAGAGGTCGCCGAAATGGATCAGATCGTAATACCTGTGATAATCGGCGATCTGCGTGCGGATCTCGGCGCGCGCCTCTTCGCTGATCTTCGCGGGATCGAGCTCGTAGCCGAACGAGCCCCACATGGCCACGTTGCGTTTCGTTTCGTATGAAGCGCGCGGCGACGCGGACACATGCGCGCCCTGCACCGAGGCAGGGTAACACAACGAGGAACCGAACTGCACGTCCACACGCGAGAGGGCGTCGGTATTATCGGAGCACCAGATCTGCGGCGAATAATACATCATGCCGGGGTCGTAGCGTCCGCCGCCGCCGGAGCAGCCTTCAAGCAGCAGGTGCGGGAACGCAGTAAGCAGGCGGTCGATGAGCGCATACACGCCGAGGATATAGCGGTGATAGAATTCCTTTTGTCGGTCGGGCGGGAGAAGCGCGGAACCGGCTTCGGTCATATTGCGGTTGAAATCCCACTTGACGTAGTCGGCGCCCGTGGACGAAATGATGTCGTACATCCGCCCGAAGATATAATCCCGCACGTCTTCGCGCGTCATATCGAGGATGAGCTGGTGGCGGCCGATCGAAGAGGGACGGTTTGGCACGTGGATCGCCCAGTCGGGATGCTCGCGGAAAAGATCGGAATCGGGCGAGATCATCTCGGGCTCGAACCAGATGCCGAACTTGAGGCCGAGATCCTTCACGCGCTTCACAAGGGCGGGCAGACCGCCGTGGATCTTGTTTTCGTTCACGAACCAGTCGCCGAGACCGGAGGTATCGTCGTCGCGCTTGCCGAACCAGCCGTCGTCCATCACGAACATTTCAAGGCCGGTCTCCTTCGCCCATTTGGCGATCGCGAAGAGCTTTTCCTCATCGAAATCGAAATAGGTGCCCTCCCAGTTGTTGATGAGCAGCGGGCGGTGACGGCGCTTCCAGTCGCCGCGCACGAGGTTTTCGTTATAAAGCCTGTGGAAAGTGCGGCTCATGCCGCCGAGGCCTTCGTTTGAGTAAACGAGCACGGCCTCAGGCGTATAAAACGATTCGCCGGGAGCGAGCCGCCAACCGAAATCGTCGTCCCCAAGGCCCATGATCACGCGCGTGGAGCCGTTGTAGTCCACCTCGGTGAGCGCCTTGAAGTTCGAGGAATACACGAGATTGAAGCCGTAGGCCCCTCCCCTGTCCTCATTTCCGCTGCGGTCGATCAGCGCGATGAACGGGTTGAACTGATGCCCGGACGAGCCGCGGCGGCTGTAAATACCCTGGATGCCGTGCCCGATCGGGCGGCGGCAGAAATCACGCTCCTGCATATGCTTACCGTGCAGGCTGATGAGGTCGAAATCACTGCGGTTGAGGTCGAGGCAGAAGCTCAACGCCTGCTCGATCTCAAGATCCTTGTCGGACGCGTTGCGGATCACGGCGGCGCGCGTCATGGCGGCGTGCTTCGTGAACACGGTATAGTATAAGTCCATTTCGGCGCCGGTCGTTTCATCGCGCGTGGTGATCACGAGCGTTTCGCAGTCGCCGGGTTCGTTTTCATAAAGGGCGGGAAGACCCGGGATGGCGGGCTTGCCCGCTTCGATCCTGTGCGACACGTAACGGAAATCCGACACCGCGTTGCCGTCGGCGTTGCGGACGCGCACGCTCGACTGCCGCATATCGCAGCCGCCGTTGCAGCCGATCTCCATGGGGCAGGTATCGGGCGTGAACGTATAGGGCTCAGTGCCCGGAGGCCAAGCGGAAAAGGACGCGTACACGTGGCGGCGCTCGAAATCGGTGAGGTTATCGTCGGGGATATACGCGCCGTAATAAACGCATGACAAAAAGCCGTTATGATGGATCTTGATGATATAAGAGGAACCGGCGGTATCGAGCTTGAAGCTCTGCCGTTCGGCATGGAACGCGATCGACATACGGGACCTCCTTATTGCGCGGGTGCGGCGGCGGGCGCTTCCTCGCCCGCTTCAGCCTTCAGACGGGCGATCGTGGACGGACGCTCGTTATAGGGCAGCAAAAGCTCGGAAACGTCGGTATATTTCACCTGGATGTTCTTCTTTTTGATCAGCACCGTCACGAAGATCTGCGCAGCAAACAGCAGCATCACGACGATATAGCAAAGCGGATTCACCGTTCCGCTGAAGAGCTCGGGCAGCGCCGCGGACAAAGAGCGGACCATCAGGATGTACCCGACGAACGCGACAGTCGCGATCACCATGCCGATCACCGGGAAAACAGTGTTGCGCTGATAGCCGTGCGGCGACATCGAAACCACCAGGAAGAAGAACGTGACGAGTGTGAACAAAAGCAGCACGAGCACGCCGAACAGCGCGACCGTGTAATAGATCATGCCCTGCCCGATCAGCGGAGACTTCCACGCTTTCGTGAGCAGGTCGAAATCAAGCCCCTTATCCGCGATAAACGAGATGATCGAAATGAGGTTCACGGTCTTCACCGGGGCGGTATAGGGCAGCACGTAGTGCACCGTGCCCATCGGCAGCATCAGCGCCAGAATGGGCAGGAACCCGAGCACCAGCCGCACGATGCACAAAGGATGGCCGATCAGCGAAAACTTGATGCGGTCGATCTTCGGTTGGGTATGGGCGTGGTTGTATTCCGCCACGTCCGCCTCAGCCCTGAGGCGGTCTTCGATGCCGTAATACACGACGTTAACGCCGCATTTCGGGCATTCGGGGCGCCAGTCTCTGAGACGCAGCTTATAGTTACATTTCGGGCAGTATGCCGCCATAACCGTCACTCCTTCTTAATAATGAAAATATGGAAAGGTTATTACAGACTGTTTTTCATCGCGACCGCGCGGACGGCGGCGTCGGAGATGTGTTCGGCGTTTAGGCCGTAAAGATCCAAGAGCTCCAGCGCGGGGCCGCTGCGCCCGAAGGCGTCTTCCACACCCACACGCAGCACCGGCACGGGCAGCGTTTCGGCAACGGCTTCCGCCACCGCGGAGCCGAGCCCGCCGATGATGTTGTGTTCTTCGGCCGTAACGATGCAGCCGGTCTTTTTGGCGGCGTCAAGCACGATCTCGCGGTCGAGCGGCTTGATTGTGGCCATATTGATGAGCGCCGCGCTGATTCCGCGCGCTTTCAGCAGTTCCACGGCCGCGACGGCACGCTCCACGAGAAGGCCCGTGGCGATGATCGTGACGTCGACGCCTTCGTTCAAGTACACGCCCTTGCCGATCTCGAAGCGGTAATTCTCGTCGAACACGCGCGGCACGGCGAGGCGGCCGAAGCGCAGATACACGGGGCCCTGCGTTTTCGCGGCGGCAAGCACAGCAAGGCGCGCTTCCACGTCGTCGGCGGGATTGACGATCGTCATGCCCGGGATCGTGCGCATGAGGCCGATATCCTCGCAGCACTGGTGCGAAGCGCCGTCCTCGCCCACCGAAACGCCGGCGTGCGTGGCGCCGATCTTGACGTTCAGGTGCGTATAGCCGAGCGAATTGCGGATCTGCTCAAACGCTCTGCCCGCGGCGAACATGGCAAAGGAGGAACAAAACACGGTATAGCCCGAGGCGGCAAGGCCCGCGGCCACGCCGATCATATTGCCCTCGGCGATGCCGCAGTCGATGAAGCGGTCGGGATAGGCTTTTTTGAACATGCCCGTTTTCGTGGCGGCGGCGAGGTCGGCGTCCAGCACGAGGACGTTCGGGTCGATCGCGCCGAGTTCAACAAGCGCCTTGCCGTAGGCGTCTCTGGTTGCGGTTCTGATAACGTCTGCCATCTTTGTTCCCTCCCTTTACGCCTCAAGCGCCTTCAGTATGGCGTCAAGCTCGTTCATGGCGATCTGATACTGCTCGTCTTTCGGGGCGGCGCCGTGCCAGTTCACCTGATTTTCCATATACGAAACGTCTTTGCCCTTGACCGTCTTCATGATGACGGCTGTGGGCTGATCTTTCGTGCGTTTCGCCTCTTCGATCGCGACCTCGATCTGGTCGAAGTCATGGCCGTCGATCACGATGGTCCTGAAGCCGAACGCCGCGAATTTCTCGGGGATCGGCTCGGGCGAGTTGACTTCCTCAAGCGAGCCGTCGATCTGCAGGTTGTTGTTGTCGACGAAGACCGTGAGCGTGTCGAGCTTTTTCGCCGCGGCGAACATCGCGGCCTCCCAGACCTCGCCCTCTTCGAGCTCGCCGTCGCCGAGCACGGCGTAAACGCGGAACAGGTCGCCCTGCCGCTTCGACGCCAGCGCGAAGCCGACGGCGGCGGAGATGCCCTGCCCGAGCGAGCCGGTGCTCATATCGACGCCCGGCACGTAATTCATATTCGGATGGCCCTGCAGATAGGAATCGGTCTTTCTCAGCGTTTTGAGATCCTCGACCGGGAAAAAGCCTCTGTTCGCGAGCGCGGCGTAAAGCGCCGGCGCGGCGTGGCCCTTCGAAAGGACGAAACGGTCGCGGTCCGCCTTTTTCGGCTCGGCGGGATCAATCTTCATCTCATGGAAGTACAGATAGCTCAGCAGATCCGCGATCGAAAGCGAGCCGCCGGGGTGGCCGCTTTTCGCGCGGTAGGTGCTTTCGATAATGCCTTGGCGGATCTTCACGGCTTCGATTTTAAGCCGCTGTTTCTTGCTTTGGTCCATAAAAACGCTCCTTTTCTGCGGGGATTCAGCCGGTTACGCCGGCAACGTTTCTGATTTTCTGAAGAAATGACGTGAAGTATTCCGGCAGCGGCGCCGTAAACGTAAGCCGCTCGCCGGTCGTAGGATGCTCGAAGCCGAGCGTCATGGCGTGCAGGCACTGGCCCTGCAGACCGTATGTGTTCTTTTCGCCCCCGTAAACGGTATCGCCCGCGACGGGGTGCCCGACGTAAGCCGTGTGCACCCTGATCTGATGCGTTCTGCCCGTTTCGAGCTGGAACGCGACGTAATCGAAGCCGCCGATGCGTTCGAGGACCTCGTAGTGCGTAACGGCGCTGCGGGGATTGAGGCCGTCTACCGCCTGCTTCTTGCGGTCGTTTCTGCTTCTGCCGAGCGGATAGGAGAAGGTCCCCTTCTCCTCTTTCAAATGCCCGACGGTCACGGCGCGGTATTCGCGCGTCAGGCTGTGCGAAGCGATCTGCGCCGACAGCGACAGATGCGCGGCGTCGGTTTTCGCCACGAGCAGCAAACCCGAGGTATCTTTATCGATGCGGTGCACGATGCCGGGCCGGATCACGCCGTTGATCGACGAGAGCCTGCCCTTGCAATGCCAAAGCAGGGCGTTCACGAGGGTGCCGTCGGGGTTGCCGGGCGCGGGGTGCACCACCATACCCTTCGGCTTGTTGACGACCAGCAATGCGTCGTCCTCGTATACGATCTCGATCGGGATATCCTGCGGCACGGCGGAGAGCTCAACAGGGTCCGAGATCTCGGCTTCCACGCGGTCGCCGGGGCGGACCTTGTCGCTTTTCGCGGCTTTCGCGCCGTTACGCAGCACCTTGCCGTCGTCAAGCAGCTTCTGCAGCTGCGAACGGGAGCAGTCCGGCAGCATCGACGAAAGGAATCTGTCGATACGCTCGGACGCGTATTCTGCCGTCACGGTGAAGCGTTCCGTCGTCATACGGCTTCAACGTCCTTTTCGGGTCCGTCCGCTTCTTTTTTACGGCCGTCGCGCACGATCCCCACGATCAGGTAGACGATGAGGATCACGCACGAGCAGGTGATCATGATATCCGCGAAATTGAAGATCGGGAAATCGATAAACAGCGTGCGGATATAGTCGATCACGTAGCCCTGCCGGATGCGGTCCACGAGATTCCCCGTGCCGCCCGCGATGATCAGCGGCACGAGCACGGTAAAGATCTTCGGCTTCTTTTTGATCAGCGCCTGCGCGATGAACACGGCGAGCAGCACCGCGCCCGTTACGACAGAAAGCGCGGTCGTTGCCGACGAAAACAGCGAGAACGCGGCGCCCGTATTGTGCGCGAGCTGCAGGCCGAGCACATTCGGAATCAGCGTGACGGTTTCACCGAGCGTGAGCCGCCTGACGGCGAGCTCTTTGAGTTCATAGTCGATGAACACGAGCAGCGCGATCGCGCAGAGCTGGACAACCGGGACCAGAATGCGATTTTTATTCATAGATTACTTTCTTCTTTTCTTGTTCTTGTCTTTTTTCTTCGCGGGGGCCTGCGGACGGACGGGCTGCTCTTTCTCGAACACCGAGAAATCGATATCAAAGCCGTCGTTCTGCTCGGTCACGGGAGAGGGCTCGGACCCGATCTCATCGAAGCCGGAGCTGTCGCCGAAAGACTCAAAGCCGTCGTCTTCGTCGCCGTCGAACACGTCGTTGTTCTGCGGCTCTTCGGGAGCGGGCTCTTCGGCGGGCTCTTCCCTTTCGGGAGCTTCGTCGGCGGGCGCTTCTTCCGCGGGCTCGCCCAGGTCGGCGTCGCGGATCTCGGCGAGCTTCGACATGATGGTCTGCGAGACATCCTCTTCTTCAAAGCCTTCATCTGCGGCGGTCTCGTCGCCGAAGGTCTCGAAATCCTCGAAATCGTCAAAGTCGTTGAAATCGTCAAAGGGCGTCGGTTCTTCGGTATGTTCTTCTTCGGGCTCTTCGGGTTCTTCAGGGAGCTCTTCGAAGGCCTCAGGCTCTTCTTCCGTCTCTTCGGGGAGCTCATCGAAGGCCTCGGGCTCTTCTTCCGGCTCTTCGGGAAGCTCTTCGAACGTCTCGGGCTCGGGTTCCGGTTCTGCTTCGGGCTCGAACGTAAACACAGGCTCCTCTTCGGGAATATCGGTAAACTCTTCGAAAGGCTCTTCTTCGGGTTCTTCGGGGATCTCTTCGAACGCGGGTTCTTCTTCGGCCGGTTCTTCGGCGGGAAGCTCTTCTTCGATCGTCACGGGCTCTTCAACGGGCTCTTCTTCGATGGGAAGGAACTCTTCGATCTTCTCGAAAATCTCCTCTGCAGCGGCGGGTTCCGCGGGCACGGGCTCTTCCGTCAGAAGCACCTCGGCGAACGGACGGTTCTTCACGCGCGAGATCTCATCCTTGGCCTGCGCCGTGTTCTTATCGGCGCCTTCCTTCGCGGCGTTCACAGCCTCGCCGACGTCTTCGGTGGTGAAATCGGACTTGACCTCAAGGGGCTCGAAGCCGCTGCGGATCGTATCCGTCAGGCCGTCGAAGCCGGGCGTAGAAGCGTCGTCCTGCATCAGCACGGGCGCGGCGGCAAGCCTGCGCGCTCTGTTTTCATCAATGAAGTCCACGGCGGAATAGCCGTCGATCTCGGCATGCTCGGCGGCGAGCGCCTTCGACGCCTGGATCTCGTGCTTCTCGGTGGGCGCGATGGTCAGTTCGTCGATCACGGCGGGGTCTTCGCCGACCTGCGGCTTATCGAGGGTGATCTCTTCGCGGATGCCGACCTGGTCCAGAAGGCTCGCTGCCTTATCAGCATCGGCCATCGGCGGCACGTTCATCGGCATTCTGAGAGAATACGCGATGGGGCTGTCGTGCGGGATCTCTTTTTTCACAAGCGTGAGGATGCGCTCGCACTCGGTGTTCGCGGCGACGAGCAGGGCGGCGGCCTTCGCCTGCGACTGACGGAAATATTCGTTCGAAGCAGCCTCGGCGCGCGTTACGCGGGAATCCGCCTCGTCCCTCGAAAGGGCAAGGATCTCTGCGCATTTCTCTTTGGCCTCGTTCAGCTTCTTCTCAACGGCGGCGTCGGTATATGCAAGAGCCTGCGAGATCTTCTCCTGATTCTCGTCGCGCACACGCGCGGCGATCAGCTCGGCGTTGCCGATGATCTCGCCCGCCTTCGTTTTCGCCTTTTCGATCAGCGCGGCGGCGTCGTTTTCGGCGGACGCGATGCGCTCGTTATAAATGCGGCTGGCGTCGTTGAACACGTTTTTCGCCTCGAGCACCTTGGCCTCGTATTCGCGGATCGCCTTCTGGCGTACTTCGTCGACAACGTCGTCGGAGCGGCGCTTGGCTTCTTCATATTTCAGGAACGAGGATTTGTTCGCGTTTTCGACCACGGAATCCGCCTCGGCGCGCGCCGTGGCGATCAGGGTATCCGCGTTCTCTTTTGCCTCATCCATCACGCGGGCGGATGTCGTTTTCGCGATATCGAGCATCTCATAGGCGCGGCGTTCGGCCTCTCCGAGGGCGCCGGACACCGTGGCGTCGGTCTGGCGGCGCAGGGCGTCGGTCTCGCCCTTGGCTTCGGAACGGAGCTTTTCGCTCTCTTCCTTCGCCTCGAAACGGAGCTTCTCGCTCTCTTCCTTCGCCTCGGAACGGAGCTTCTCGCTCTCTTCTTTCGCTTCGGAAAGCAGTTGTTCGGCCTCAGCCTTCGCGTTTTCAAGCAGCGCGGTCGCCTCGTTCTCTTTATCGAGGGCGGACTTCGTGAGCTCGTCCATGCGGGCCTGGACCTTTTCTTCGGCGGCCTTCAGGATATCCTCCGCCTCGCCCTGCGCGTTGACGATGATGGCATCGGCGGCCGTGTTCGCGTCCTCAAGCAGGACAGCGGACTTATTCTGCGCGTTTTCGAGCATCGCGGTAGCCTTGGAATCGCAGCCCTCGAGCAGCTCGTTGACGGTCTTTTCCGTTTCTTTCGTCACGGCGTCGGCGGACTCGCGCGCGGCGTTCAGATACCCGTCGGAAAGCACCTTCGCGGACGAGATGATGCTCGTATACTCCGCCTCGGCGGCGGCGTTGATCTTCTCGGCCTTGAGCTTGGCGTCGTCGATGATGCCGTTGGCCTGCGCCTCGATCACATGCACCTTGTCTCTGGCGGCGTTCTCGATCTCGGCGGCGCGGTCGTTCGCGGCGGCAACGATGAGATCGGCGCTCTTCTGGGCGTTATAAAGCACGTCGCGCAGAACGTTTTCGTCCTTTCTGTATTCTTCGATCTTCGCGGCAAGCACGCTGATTTTGCGGATCATATTGCCGTTCTCCGCAAAGATCTCGGAATAGTCTTCCCGGATCTGATCAAGCGCCCGATCCACCGCTTCGGCGGAATAGGTGCCGTCTTCATTCTTTTCAAATCGGATATCTCTCAGTTGGTCGGGGGTCAGCATTTGCAAATCAATCCTTTCTCCAGCTTATCTGTCTTTCAATCAATTCTATCTGATCTCGTTCCGGGTTCAGACAAAGAACATGCCGTTGTTTTCGAGTTCGTCAAGCAGGTCACCCATGACGTCCACGTTGTAAGGCGTGATGATATAGGTGTTGTTGGCGATCTTTTTCAGCTTGCCGCCGTTGGAATATGCAACGCCGCTGAGGAAGCAGATCAGCTTTCCGGCTTCGTCTTTGGCGGTAGCTTCGAGATTGAGCACGACCGTGCGGCGTTCGAGCAGCTCGTCGGCGATGCCGGTGGCCTCGTCGAAATGCTCGGGCTTTTTCAACACGACCTGCAGCTTCGCGGTGGTGTGGATATCCACGACCTTTGTAGGCGTCCTGCGCGAAGACGCAGGGGGCGCTTCTCTCTGCGGACGGAGGACCGGACGGTCATACGCCGTGCGGCGCGTAGTCTCGGGCACGCGCGGGTCCTCTTCTTCCTCTTCCTCCTCGTCGTAAACCTCGTCGTCGATATAGTCCGCGTCGAGGCCGAGTGCTTTTTTGAATTTCTCTCCGAATTTCATATGCGTTCGATTTCCTTTCTGAATATATAATGAAATAAGTTCCTTTGTCAATAGCGGCGCAGCCCGAACAGGGCGCTGCCGACCCGCACGAGGGTGCTGCCCTCTAAGATCGCGGCTTCGTAGTCCGCCGACATGCCGAGCGACAGGGTGTCGATCCCGGCGCCGGGGAGGTTTGTTTCGCGCAGATCCTCATACATTCGTTTCATGCGCGAGAACCAACTTCTCGCTTCCGATTCCGTTTCGCATACGGGCGGGACAGCCATCAGGCCGCGCAGCCGCACGTGCGGGCAATCCGCGGACGCTTCGGCGAGCTCTGCGACGTCGCCCGGCGGCAGGCCGGTCTTCGCCGCCTCTTCTCCGATGTTGATCTCGAGCAGGATATCCGTCGTCACGCCCTTCAGCGCGCTCTGCCGCTCGATCTCGTGCAGCAGCGGCAGTGAATCCACCGATTGGATCATGCTGACGACGCCCACGATCTTGCGGACTTTATTGGTCTGCAGATGGCCGATCAGGTGTTTTTCGACGTCGGGCGGTTCAAGGTAATCGAGCTTCCCCAATAGTTCCTGCACCTTGTTTTCACCGATCAGATCCACGCCGAGGGACAGCGTGTGATTGATAAGCGCCGGCTCGTGCGTTTTTGTGACCGCCATGAACCGGATATCCGCGGGGCTTCTGCCGCTTTTGACGGCGGCTTCGGCAATGCGGGAGATGATCTCTTTGTAATTATCCTCGATCGACCTGAAACGGGGCTCAATTGATAATCTTTCCGTCATACAGATCGATGCCCTCCAGAATGATTTCGTCATAGAGCCGGACGTAACCGGGCTCTCCCTCTTCGGCGCCGATCAGAATGATATCGTTTTCGGCATATATCTTTTTCGCTTTGCGGAAGTGGACGATGTTGCCGTCCTGGACGTAAACGCCGTCGACGCCGTCGACTTTTCTCAGTGCGCTGATATCCACCTGGTAGCCTGTGTAGGACTCGAGCATGATGCTGGCGCTTTCGAGCCGCAGCGACGCGATTTCGGCGTTCATCAGATTGGAAGAGAACACGAGCGTCACGTTTCCGGCGCCGTCGGGGTTCTTTGCGCGGAGCGTCATTTTGAGCTCGGAATCAGACAGCGACGGGAATCTGAGCGTTACGGCAGACCCGGTTTTCAGCTTGTCGGAGTCGCTCTCGGGGATCGTGCAGACGTAATACCAGTTGAACTGCGTTATAAGCTTTCCGACATATGCCCCGGACGTATGCATCGACCGGTGCAGCAGGGCGTCGACCTGTTCGGTGCTGATCGACAAAACCGAATCATAGTCGAACGCTCCCTCGAAACCGTCCACGACGTTGACGTAATAGCCGGATTCCTCAGCCGTGACGGAACGGTAATTGTTGTAAACGCCGGAGTACCTGAGGCGCAGGGATTCAAGCGCGTTCAGCTTTGAGCTCACGTCCACGGCGGTACCGGTGGAGATCTGCTGGCGCGTTTTCCACAGGCTCAGGTCCTGCAGCGCCTCTCCGAGATTCGCAAGGTCGTTTTTATCTATAATGTCTGTGACCGCGTTCAGGCTCTTTGAAATGTTGTGCCGGAACGTTTCAACGTCCGTATACACAGTGCCGAACGACAGTGCCTCGATGCTTTCGTAATAGGCGATCTCATCCTCCACGTCTCTGAGGCGCAGCACGTTCGCCGCGTCCGATGCGGAAGTGAACACGCTCGCGACCGTGTCGCCCTTCGAGACCTTGCTGCCGTTCGGGATCTCGGGCACCACGGTGCCGGAGGCGACGGAGGGCAGAACGCTTTCCTGCCGCAGCACGACGCCGTCGGCGGAGATGGATTTGGTGATCGTGCGTTCAAGCGCGGTCTGAGTGGTGAGCGGCGACTTGTTTTTTTCGAGCATCATGAACTGATAGATGCCGTAAACGAGCACGATCAGTGTCAACACCGCGATCACGATGTGGGTCAGCACGGGATTGGACGTATTGAAATCGATATTGGTAAAACGCGATTTTTTGTGATCGAATTTTTTGATTTCCCCTTTTTTGCGGGTGGGGGTCCCGTGATACTCACGCATCGGCAAGCCTCCTTTTCAGAAGGAATTCGCGGGCGGCGTTTATCGCGCGCTCTGAGAGCGGCGGTGCGCCCGGATCGTCGGCATACAGCCGCACAAGCGTATCGTTACGGCCGAACCACGTCAGCTGGCGCTTCGCGTAGTGCCGCGTGGCGGTCTTCAGGTTTTCAACGGCGTCTGCCAGCGGCAGCTGCCCGTCAAAATATGGTTTGAGTTCTTTATAGCCGATCGCGGCTACGGCGGTCGAAGAAGCGGAGTCACGGTAAAACGCGCGCGCTTCTTCAACAAGGCCGGCCTCGAGCATCAGATCGACTCTTTTCGAGATCCTGTCGTACAACAGCTGCCTGTCACGGAAAAACAGGCCGAGATAAAGCGGATCGAACGGCGTGTCGTTTTCGAACGCGCGGCCGCGGCGCACGGAGGGCTTTTCGCCCGTGAGGCGCCAGATCTCGAGCGCGCGCAACACCCTGCGGTCGTTCTGCAGGTCGATCTCATCGGCGAGCGCGGGGTCGGCATCCAGCAGCTCTTTGACGAGAGCATCGCGTCCCTCTTCCCGCAAACGGGCCTGCAGTTCGGCGCGAACCTCGGTGTGATCGGGCTCCTCTTCAAACGAAAGCCTGCCGAGCAGCGCGTCGACGTAAAGGCCGGTACCGCCCGCGACGATCACGGTTTTGCCGCGTGAAGCAATATCTTTCGCCGCCGCAAACGCGTCGTCGCAGAAGCGTTTGACACTGTATTCCTCGGTCGGCGGGAGAAAATCGATGAGATGGTGCCGCACACTCTGCATTTCATCAACGGTTGGCTTTGCGGTCGCGATGTCCATGCCGCGGTAGATCTGCATGGAATCCGCCGATATCACTTCGCCGTCGAGCGCCTTCGCGAGCGAGACGGCCAGCACCGTTTTGCCGGAGGCTGTGGGCCCCACGACCGCGATCACGGGGATCTTTTTATCCGTCAGCATATCCATCAGCCGAGCCTGCCGAACTGTTTTTCGAGCTCGTGACGGCTCAGTTCAGACAATACCGGGCGTCCGTGCGGGCAGTAGCGCACGTCCGGATCGGCGAGGAGCCGGTCGACGAAGCTCTGCATCTCCTGCAGCGTCATTTCGTCGCCGCCCTTGATCGCCGCCCTGCAGGCGGTGGAATGCCATAGCCAATTGAGCTTCTCTGGCACCGGCGCGCGGTCGCCCGAAAGCAGCTTGCCCGCGAGCTCCTGCACGAGAGCGCTCACGTTTTCCTGCGTCAATTCAACCGGGCAGCTGCGGACCAGCACCGTGTTCGCGCCGAATTCTTCTATTTCGTACCCTGCCTGACGGAACAACGGCAGGTTTTCCGCCACGGCGGCATATTCGGCGCCGGAGAGCGCCACGGCGACCGGGGTGAGCAGCAGCTGAGAATGGAAGCCGTTTTCACCCTTAGAAAGGCCGTTGAAGATCATACGCTCGTGCGCCGCGTGTTTATCTATAATGAAAAGCTTATCTCCGCATTCCGCGATGATATAAGTACGGAAAGCCTGCCCGAGCACGCGCGCCGAGGGAAGCCCGTCGTCAAGCTCTTTTTTCTGCTTTGCCTGCAGCTCGCGGAAGCGCTGCGCGTAATCGGGAGCGTCTTCGTCCGGACGTCGGTCGAACACGGAGCTCGTGCCGGAGGCGTCGCGCAGCACGAAATCGTCTTTTTTCTCCTGCGGATCGTCGTCGCGGATCACGTCGATCTTGCCGGAGAACGACGGACGGACGGGCACTGCGGGAGTGGAGTCATATATCACGGGAGATGGGACCTGTTTCTCAGAAGTAATAGGCTTCACCGGCTCTGCAGCCGGTTCCGGCTTTACGGGAGCCTGTACGACAGGTGTCGGTTTTTCCTGATTTGAGATCTCGCCGGTCCGCACGTGGAACGAGAGCTGTTTATTCTCACTCTCGTCAAGGATCGACTGACGGCCGGTCAGTGTCACGGCGGGATAGGCGGCGTCGCCCTTCGCGATCGCGCGCTTGGCGGCGTAATAGACAGTCTCGAAGACCTGCGTCTCGTCCGAGAAGCGGATCTCGTTTTTCGAGGGATGGACGTTGACGTCCGTTTTCTCGGCGGGCAGTTCGATGTTCAGGAAACACATCGGGAACTTGCCCACCATCACCGTGTTCTGATACGCGCGGTCGAGCGCCGTGGCGCCCGCGGGCAGGCGAACGTAGCGCCCGTTCACGAAGAAATACTGCATGTTGCGCGTGGGACGGTTGTTGAGCGGCTTGGAAACGAAGCCCTTCACGGTGATCAGGCCGTTCTGATACTCGCAGGGGATCAGCCCCTCGGTGACCTGACGGCCGAACAGCGCGGCGATCGCGGCGAGCAGGTCGCCGTTGCCGGGTGTGGAAAAAACGCGTTTTCCGTCGCGGATAAAAGTGAACTTGATTTCCGGATGCGACAGCGCGGTCTTCGTGACTGCGTCGGCGACCCAGTTGCCCTCGGTGACGTCCTTTTTCAGGAACTTCATACGGGCGGGGGTGTTATAAAACAGGTCGCGCACGATCACGGTGGTGCCGACGGGCCCGCCGGCGTCTTCCACCGTGCAGCCTTCGTTGCCGGAGGACGTGAGCATGGCGCCGATCTCGCTGTTTTCGGCGCGTGAGAGCACGCTGATATGCGACACGCGCGCGATGCTCGGCAGCGCCTCGCCGCGGAAGCCGAGGGTGAAGATCGCGTCGAGGTCTTCGGGCGTGCGGATCTTTGAAGTCGCGTGACTGATGAAAGCCGTGGGCAGATCGTCTTTTTCGATGCCGCAGCCGTTGTCGGTCACGCGCAGATACGCCGCGCCGCCGTTTTTGATCTCGACGGTTACGGCGGTGGCGCCCGCGTCTATGGAATTTTCGATCAGCTCTTTCGCGACCGACATGGGCCGTTCCACGACCTCGCCCGCCGCGATGAGCTCCGCCACGTGTTTGGGCAGAACGTTGATTTTGGACATTTATGAACCCGTTTCCAGTTTTTTCTGCAGTTCGTACAGTTTTGCCAGCGCCTCGAATGGCGTCAGTTCGTTGATGTTCATCTCCTGGATGTCGCGCATCACGGCGCGCACCCTCGGCTCGCCCGAAAGCGCCGCCACGAGGTCGAGATCGAGCTCTTCGCCGGAGGCGGCGTTGAGTTTACTTTGGATCTCTTTCTTTTCAAGATCCTTAAGGATCGCCTTCGCGCGGCGCACCACTTTATCCGGCACGCCGGCGATCTTCGCCACCTGGATACCGTAGCTCCCGTCGGCGGGGCCCTCGGCGATCTTACGCAGGAAGAAGATGTCGTCGCCGCGTTTTTTCACGGCGCAGTTGAGGTTTTTATATCCGGAATCCGGCGCGCCCATCTCGGTGAGCTCGTGGTAGTGCGTGGCGAACAGGGTCTTGCAGCCGATTTGGTTCCGGGCGTTGATGTATTCAAGCACGGCGCGCGCGATGGCCATGCCGTCGTAGGTCGAAGTGCCGCGGCCGATCTCGTCAAGGATCACGAGCGATTCGTCGGTGGCGTTTTCAAGAATCGCCGCGACCTCGCTCATTTCGGTCATAAACGTGGACTGCCCCGCCGCGAGGTCGTCCGACGCGCCGATGCGCGTGTAGATCGCGTCCACCACGCCGATCGTAGCCTCTTTCGCCGGCACGAACGAGCCGATCTGCGCCATCAGCACGATCAGCGCCGTCTGGCGCATATAGGTGGATTTGCCTGCCATGTTGGGGCCGGTGATGATGAGCGTGCGGTTTTTATCGCGGTCGAGATACGTGTCGTTCGGCACGAACGGCATATCGCCTATATACTTTTCAACGACCGGATGGCGGCCTTCTTTGATATCCACCACGCCGCCGAGGTCCACGACCGGGCGAACGTAACCGTTATCCGCCGCCACCTGCGCCAGCGAGCAGACGGCGTCGAGCGTGGCGATCAGATCGCCGGTGTCGCGCAGGCTCTGCTGCCGTTCGGCGGCAAAAGCGCGCACCTCGCAGAACAGATCGTATTCGAGCTTTTCGATGCGCTCGCGCGCCGTGAGCACCTTGGCCTCAAGCTCTTTGAGCTCCGGTGTGATATAGCGCTCGCAGTTCGTGAGCGTTTGTTTTCTGATGTAATAATCCGGCACGAGCTCGCGGTATGTATTGAGGATCTCGATATAGTATCCGAACACCTTGTTGTAGCCGATGCGCAGCTTTTTGATGCCGGTCTTCTCCTGCTCCTCGCGCTCGATCTTCATTAAAAAGTCGCGCCCGCCGGATACGATATCGCGCAGGGAGTCGAGCTCTTCGTTATACCCCGCGCGGATGAAACCGCCTTCGCGCAGCGAGAAAGGCGGGTCCTCCATGATCGCGCGGTCGATCAGCGCCGAAAGCTCGGCGTTCTCTTCCATCTGGTCGCGGATCTTTTTGAGGATGTTGCTTTTTACGCCCGCGAGCAGGGCTTTGAGTGTTGGCACGGCCTGCAGGGCGGCGTATAACCCGCGCAGCTCTTTGGCGTTCGCGCTGCCGTAGACGATGCGGGTGGCGATACGCTCGAAATCCTGCACGGTCGACAGCGCCGCGACGAGATCGTCCCGCAAAATCGGGTCCGCGTAAAGCTCTTCGACGCCGTTCTGCCGGTAGGTGATGTCGGAAACGCTGCGCAGCGGCTGCTCGACGAACGCGCGCAGCTTACGCTTGCCCATGGCGGTGCGGGTGCGGTCAAGCACCCAGAGCAGCGAACCTTTTTTCTCGCGGCGGCGGAAGGATTCCGTCAGTTCAAGGTTCGCGCGCGTGGTCGCGGACAGCGACATCGTGCGCTCGGCACGGAACAGGCGGACCTCGGTGATGTTTTCAAGGTCGTTTTTCTGCGTTTTGTATAAGTATCTGAGCGCCGCGGCAAGCGCTGGGACGACAGCGGGCACGTGGGCGATGCCGATCGCCTCAAGCGATTTATGAAAATGGTCCTCCAGGACCTGCTTCGCGTCGTCGAAATCGAACGCTTCTTCGGGCTCGGTATCCGTCACGACGCGGCGGCTGAGCTCCACGTAGTTTTTGATCGGCGCGGCGTGCATCGTCATGGGGTTCGCGCGGATCTCGGTGGGCGCGAACACGGAGAGCCGCTCGGCTGCCTGCGAATAGGCTTCGGCGCCGTGGGTCTCGGCCACCTGCACTTCGCCGGTGGAAACCTCCACGAACGCCATGCCGACGGCGTCGGGCTGGGTGTATAAACAGGCAAGATAATTGCAGCGGTCTTCCGGCAGCATGCTCGATTCGGTCACGGTGCCGGGGGTGACGATGCGGATCACGTCGCGCGTGACGAGCCCCTTTGCCTTGGCGGGATCCTCGGTCTGCTCGCAGATCGCGACCTTATAGCCCTTGGCCACAAGCCGCGCGATATACCCCTCCGCGGCGTGGAACGGAACGCCGCACATGGGGGCGCGCTCTTCCATGCCGCAGTCTCTGCCGGTGAGCACGAGCTCGAGTTCCCTCGACGCGGTCTTCGCGTCTTCAAAGAACATCTCGTAAAAGTCACCGAGGCGATAGAACAGGATGGTATCCGGATACATCGCCTTGATCTTACGGTATTGCTGCATCATAGGGGTGAATTCTGCCATGGCCGACCTCTTAAAAGGGAGATTCCTTGCCCTTTACGGGCTTCTTCGGTCCTGCTCAGCCGCAGCCGCCGCAGGTGGAGCAGGAGCCGGTGCACGAGCCCTCGGTTCTGGGCTTCGGCTCGGCGGTTTCGGGGTCCTCGCCGTTGACGCAGAGCGTAATAAGATTCATGATATAGCTCATCAGATCGTCCAGCGCCTGTTTTTTCTCGCCGTAGGCGCGCATGTTCGCGTTGAGCATGATCTCGCCGTAGATCCGGCGGAAATCCTCGTCCCACTTTTCGAGGCGCTCCTGATCGGGGGTCTCTTTTTCGCTCTCGTTCTGATAGCTCGTCTGCAGGATGCTGAGCTTGCCGAGCAGACCGTTGAGCTCGAGATCTTCGTCGTTTTTGGCTCTCTGCGCGTGGTATTCGGTGTATCTTTCGTCCGCCTGGATCGCTCTGCCGAGCGCTCTCGCGGCCTTGATGACTTCGCTGTTCTGATCCATGATTTCTCCTTTTGCGGGACGCCCCGCTTTATATCAAGTTTTTATTCTGCAAGCCTGCCGGTCAGGATCCAGTTCTTCGCCTCGGTAACGGTCACGTTCCGGTAGGTCCCGATCAACTCCGAAGAGCCCGGGAAATCAATGTTCACGTTGCCGCCCGTGCGTCCGGTGAGCATGCCGTTTTCTTCTTTGGTCTCGTTTTCCACGAGCACCTCGAAGGTCTTGCCGACCGTTTCGGCGCAGCGGACCGACGCGATCTCTTCCTGTGTTTTCAGAAGCTCCGAAAACCATCGGCTTTTTTCGCTGTATGGCACGGGGTCCGGCAGCCCGGCGGCGATTGTCCCCTTGCGGGGCGAATAGATGAACGTGAAGAGAGAGGTGAAGCGCACCTCGCGGATGAGACTGAGTGTTTCCTGAAACTCTTCATACGTCTCGCCCGGAAAACCGACGATCACGTCGCTCGTCAGAGAAATGTCGGGCATGACCTCGCGCGCGTATTGTATAAGTTCAAGATAGCTCTCTCTCGTATACCTGCGGTTCATAGCCTTGAGGACCCGGTCGGAGCCCGACTGGAACGGCAGATGCAGATGCCTCTGCACCTTTTCGCATGCGGCCATCGCGTCGAGCAGGTCCTTCGTGCAGTCCTTCGGATGCGAGGTCATGAAGCGGATCCGGAAATCACCGGGGATCGCGTTTATGAGCCGCAGAAGCTCGGGAAACCCGACGCAGTCCTCCGCGTTTTTGCCGTAGGAATTGACGTTCTGCCCGAGCAGCGTGATCTCTTTCGCGCCTGAGGCGACGATCTCGCGGGCTTCGGCGAGCACGTCCTCGGTTCTGCGGCTGCGTTCGCGCCCGCGCACGTATGGCACGATGCAGTATGTACAGAAATTGTTGCAGCCGTACATAATCGGGAGCCACGCCTTGAACTCGGAATCGCGGCGCACCGGAAGCCCTTCGGGAAGCACGTTTTCGCGCTCTTCAATGTCGAACACGCGCTTGCCGCCGCGAAGCGTCCGGTACATGAGCTCCGGGAAGCGGTCGATGGCGAACGTGCCGAACACGAGGTTCACGAACGGATAGCTCTTTCTGATCTTTTCGGCCACGTGCGCCTGCTGCATCATGCAGCCGCACAGCGCCACGATCATATCTTTCTTTTCGCTCTTAATCGGCTTGAGCGCGCCCACGTTGCCATAGACCCTGTCCTCAGCGTGTTCGCGCACCGCGCAGGTGTTGAACAGAACGAAATCGGCGTTTTCTTTCTCTTCGGTGAGAGCATAGCCCATCTCGGCCAACATGCCCTTGATGCGCTCGGAATCCGCCACGTTCCCCTGACAGCCGTAGGTGTGCACAAACGCCCGCGGCTCGGACGTCGGATAGCGCTGTGAGAGGATCTCACGGACGCGCCGGATATATTCCGTTTGCTGTTCAAGGTTCCGGTTCGTCACGTTTCTCCTCCGCGAAAGGCGCTTTACGCGCACATACTTCATACAGATTAGTATATATTAATTATAAATAAAAGGCAAGCCCTTTTTAAAATATATTTTCAAAATCCGGCCGTTCTCCGAAAAAGATCACCCGGATGAGCGCCCCGGTATTCGCCAGAATCACTCTCGCGGCCCCGGCGTCGCGGTTTTCGAGCGCGGTTTCGAGCAGTAAGAAAGCACGCGTCAGCTCGTCGACGTCGGTATGCTTAAGAAGCGCGCCGAAAAGATCGCGACGGGTCTCCCATTTCTTCAGCAGGCTCTCGCAGGCGGCGAACGTTTCTTCGTCCGTGTCCGCGGCAAGCGCTGAAGAGCAGGCTCGCTCCAGCTCGCCGCAGCTCATGCGCACGTACAGGAACCCGGCGAGCGAAACGGCAAACGAAAGGAACACGCATAAAATACCGGCTATCACCCTTCCTTTCATTTCAAACTCTCCTTTCTGACCAGAAACGTTTTGCCCGTCGCGTCGAGCGTAAGCAGAAACACCTGCTCCACGGCGGCGTTTTCTCTTTTCAATAATTTTTGCAGCGTGTCGAGGTCCAGCCCTGCGCTTTTGAGCGCAGCCTGATCAGGCTTGCCGTCCTTGACCAAAACGGCAGGCACGCCCGGCTCCGCGGCGTCTTTGCCGAACTGCGACACGCTCAGCGGCTGCTCGCCGGCCTTGAGCTGCACGCTGAGGCCGCCGTTCGTTTCGGCCACGGCGGACTGCACCTGCGAGATATCGAAAATATCTTTCTGCCGCAGGCCTTCGAGCAGGTCGTCGATCGTATACCTGAGCCGCTTAAGAGCGTTCTGGTCGATCTTGCCGTCTGCGATCACTTCGATCGGACTGCCGTCCACCAGCATACGCACCGTACCGCTTTTCATGCTGAGCGCCGAAAGCAAAATCTCAACGCCCGCGAGCGCGAGGATCGATACAACGGTGTTGAGCATCGGGATGTCGTTGTCCTGCATCGGCGTGGCGGCGATCTGCGACAGCAGGATCGTGACGACGAGTTCGGACGGCTGCAGCTGCCCGATCTGGCGCTTGCCCATCAGGCGCAGGCACAGGATCACGAAGAACAGCAGCAGTACGGTTCGGATAAATGACGTGAGCACGCGGATCCCTCCATGTTTTTTTGTCATAGTATAACCCGGCGGTTTTCGTCCATACCATAGAGAGAAAGGGATGAAAAACATGGAACGACCCGTTCTGATCCACGCAGACGTGAAGACGAACACGGACGAGCTGAAAAGACGATTCCATAACAGCTTCGACCTGACCGTCCGCGAGCTCACCGTCGGAGGCGTGTGCGCCGCGGCCGCTGCGCTCGAGGGCATGTGCAGCGACGAGATCATCGCCGAAACCTTGCTAAAACCGCTGACGAACGAATCCCCGCAAGGCAAAACGGCGCTGACGGAATACGAACTCGAAGCGCGGCTTTATAAAGGGATGGGCGTGCAGAAAACCTGCGCGTTCGATGAGGTGTGCGAGGCGCTGTGCAGGGGCTTTCTCGTGCTGTTTCTCGAAAACGCGGGATTCGCCTATTTGTTTTCGGTGCAGGGGTATCCGAAAAAAGCCGTGGAGGAACCGCAGACCGAACAAAACGAGCGCGGCGCGACCGAGGGGTTTACGGATACGCTGCGCGACAACACGGCTCTGCTGAGGCGAAGGCTTCAAACGCCATTTCTTGTGTTCGAGAAACTGGAACTCGGCCGGACGGCGCATACACCCGTCGCGATCTGTTATCTTTCGGACCGCACCCCGGCCGATCTGCTTGAAAAGGTGCGAAACCGCCTTTCCGTTGCAAAACTCGATACGCTGACGGGCGCGATCAGCCTCAGGCCTTTTCTCGACGGAACGCCGCCGTCGCTCTTTTCATCAACGGGGTTCACGCAGCGCCCCGACAAGCTCGCCGCCAAGCTGACGGAGGGCCGCGTGGGCGTGCTGGCGGACGGCTCCCCTTTCGCGCTGATCGTTCCGGGCCTGCTGATCGATTATTTTCAGGCCGAAGACGACTACGCGTCGAATGTTTTTTATTCCTTTTTCATTCGTATCCTGCGCGCGGTGAGCTTCTTGATCAGCGCCGCCCTGCCGGGGTTGTTCGTAGCCGTTTGTGATTTCCATCCCGAGGCGCTGCCGCCCGGGATCATGGCGGACATCGCCGCCGCGGAAGCGCGCACGCCGTTTTCGCTGATGACCGAAGCGTTGCTCATCCATCTCGTGTATGAGATCGTGCGCGAGGCTGGGCTCAGGATGCCGCGTGCGGTCGGGCACGCCGTAAGCATCGTTGGCGCCCTGGCTGTGGGCAACGCAGCGGTTGAGGCGGGGCTGATCGCCGCGCCGATGCTCTTGATCGTAGCCCTCACCGCCGTATCCTCCGCCGTGGTGCCGAAGCTCAACGAGAGCGTCGCGCCGATCAGGTTCTGCCTGATCATTCTCGGCGGAGCGGCAGGGTCGTTCGGCGTGTTTCTCGGGATCGGTCTGCTGCTCGCGGACGTTTGCGCCACGTCCCCCTATGGGATCCCGTTCTCCGCGCCGTTTTCGCCTTTTTCGAATAAAGCGCAGGCGGATTCGCTCTGGCGAAGGAATATGAAGATGCTCGGAGAGATCCGGCAGAAGATCGGAGACCTAAAATTCGGATGAACGAAAAGAATTCGATCGGCGCTTTTCAGTTGTGCTGCTTGTTTTTCGTCAGCCGCGTGCTGGCGCTGTTCACCTTTATCCTGCCCGAAAGCGAACGCCTCGCCGCCGGCGACCGGCCGCTGCTGTTTCTCTCCTTTTTCGTTTTCGGTCTGATCGTTCTTCTTCCGGCATTCGTGCTTTGCAAACGCAAGGAAAGTGTTTTCGACCTGACAGATCGCGTCTCACCGAACCTGACGCGTTTCTGCGCGGTCTTGTTTGCGATCGGCGCGGTGTGGAACGCTGCTGTCGGGCTTGCGCGCGTCAGCCTGTTTGCGGGCACGGTCCTGTTTGAGGGCGTTTCCCTCACGCTGCCGATGCTGGGGCTCACTGTTAGCTCAGTGATCGTTGCAGTCAAGGGGAGAGAGACGGTCGCACGCGCCGCCGTGATCGTAGCGGGTCTGCTTATTTTCGTATTTCTGTTCGTACTCGTGACAACAGCAAAAGATTTTGACGTCGCGAACCTGGAGCCGCCTTTTGAAAACGGCGTATTGTCTTTTATGAAACAGGGGCTTCTCGCCGTCGCGCGCACACCCGAACTCGGGGCGCTTTTGCTGCTCGCGCCGAACGTGAAAGGCAATGTCAGAAAAAGCACATCCCTTTGGCTACTCTTTTTCGGGATTACGGCAAGCGCGTCGTTCCTGATCATCACGGGTGTTACGGGCGCGTTCGGGGAACGGCAGATGTTTCAGCTCTATACGCTCACAACGCTTTCAAAGCTTGGCGCGATGGAACGCATGGACGATATCTTTGCCGCGGTCTGGGTTCTCGCGGCACTCATCCGCACCGCGTTCTTCTTGGGCTTGGGCGGAGAAAGCGTAACGCGCGTTTTTCCGAAAACGAGCTTGAAGCATGTCATCGTTATTCTCGGCGCGGCGGCGTTCGGGCTGTGTCTGTTGATGTCCGGAAGCGTCGTAACGTTTGCCGATGTACTGGCGTCAGACGGGAACGTCGTTATGTTCGTTTCCTTTATCGTTCTGCTACCCGTGGTCGTTTTGATCGCCGAACGGATGAAACAAAAGAGAGAAAGAAACCGTTTGAAATGAAAAAGATTATTTGTATATTTATTCTCTTCTGCATATTATTAACTTCCGTCGGCTGCGATGCCTTGGGAGGGCACGAGCTTGGGCAGAGACTCATCATCGAGGCGATCGGGATCGACTCAGATGAAAACGGATATCTGCTCACACTGCAGGCGCTCGATTTAAAAAACACGGATCCTTCCGGATCCAAACACCCGACGAAGCTCCTGCGTTTCCGGGGTAAAACGCTCGGAGACGCGTTCGGCGGCATAGCGGGCGCGACGGGGCTGACGCCGCTGTATTCGCAGGCACGTTTCATTCTGTTTGGAAGAAGCGCGGCAGAGACCGGGCTCGGCGCGCCGCTTGATTTCTTTATGCGGGAATATAACGCGAGAAGCGACGTGCTGATCGCCGTGACGGATGGTCCGGCAAGCGACTTTTTCGGTTCTGACGACAATGAAACGATTGCAGCTGAGGAGATCGAACTGGCGATGGAATCCGGCTCAAACACGGGCCAATGCGCAAAGATCCCCTTGTATTGCTTTGTTTCTCTGTCTCTTTCGGAATCCGATACCGCCTATTGTCCGATACTGAAAAAGGATGAAAAACAAAACACCGTCACTTGTCACCGGACTGCGTTCTTTCGTGATGGCAAATGGACAGACACCACCGACGAGCGATTGACCGAAGGGTTCTTGCTGCTTCAGGGTGAGCTCAAGAACGCGACCGTTACCGTTCATACGAATGACGGCGCGTTCACGCTGCGGGTCATAAATGCAGAGCGTGAGATCAAACTATCGGGGGACGCGAATTCGCAGATCATAATGAACGTCAAAGTCGTCGCCGACGTGATCGAATATGAAAGCGGAGGCTTTTACGATCTCGGCGAAGAAGAAGTAAATGCGGTGGGTTCCGCTTTGAAAAAGGAGCTGGAATCCATTCTCAAAGACGCATTCCAAACGTTTTATACGGATTGGAACATGGACGTTTGCAGGCTTTTCCGTCGTTTTCGGCTGTTGCATCCAAACAAATATTCTTCGTATAATTATACTATATTAGAGGATTTTGCTGATGGATTTATCTGTTATGTTTCCGTTACGGTCAGAAGAACCGGAAGAGAACAAATGTAAAAGGAAAAGGGACGGCTAAAACATCCGTCCCTTTTGACATGGTTGCAAAACTGTTATTATTTCACGATGGCTTTCTTGAAGCTCTTCTTGCCCTTGCGAACAAGAACGCCTTCCGTGAACGCCGCGCGCGGGAGCGTGCGCTTGAAATCCGTGATTTTCTCGCCGTCCGCGCTGACGCCGCCCTGTTCCACGGCGCGGCGCGCTTCGCTTCTGGAAGCGGCCAGGTCCGCCTTCACGAGCACGGTCAGGATGTCGATCTGCCCGTCGACGAAATCCTCCTCGGACAGCACGGCCTCAGGCGCGTCGCTGCCGCCGGCGGCGAACAGGCTCTTCGCGGCGGTCTGCGCTTTGTTCGCCTCATCCTCGCCGTGCACCATCTTCGTGAGCTCGAACGCGAGGATCTCTTTCGCCGTGTTGAGACGGCTCCCCTCCCAGCTTGCCATCTCGTCGATCTGCTCAAGCGGCAGGAAGGTCAGCATGCGGATGCATTTGAGCACGTCGTCGTCGCCTACGTTTCGCCAGTACTGATAGAAATCATAGGGGCTGGTCTTTTCGGGATCGAGCCATACGGCATTGCCTGCCGTTTTGCCCATCTTTTTGCCCTGCGAATCCGTAAGCAGGGTGATGGTCATGGCGTGCGCGTCCTTGCCGAGCTTTTTGCGGATGAGCTCGGTGCCGCCGAGCATGTTGCTCCACTGGTCGTCTCCGCCGAACTGCATATTGCAGTTCTTGTGCTGAAACAGGTAGTAAAAGTCGTAGCTCTGCATGATCATGTAGTTGAACTCAAAGAAGCTCAGGCCCTTTTCCATGCGCTGCTTGTAGCACTCGGCGCGCAGCATGTTGTTGACCGAGAAGCACGCGCCGACTTCACGCAGCAGCTCCACGTAATTGAGGTCCAACAGCCAATCGGCGTTGTTCACCATCTCTGCCTTGCCGGGGCCGAATTCGATGAACTTTTCCATCTGGCGGCGGAAGCACTCGGCGTTGTGGTCGATATCCTCGCGCGTGAGCATTTTGCGCATGTCGGTGCGCCCCGTGGGGTCGCCGATCATGGTGGTGCCGCCGCCGATCAGGGCGATCGGCTTGTTGCCCGCCATTTGCAGGCGCTTCATGAGCGTGAGCGCCATAAAGTGCCCCGCGGTGAGCGAATCGGCCGTGCAGTCGAAGCCGATATAAAAGGTCGCCTTGCCGGCGTTGACCATCGACCGGATCTCTTCTTCATTCGTGACCTGCGCGATCAGCCCGCGCTTTTGCAGTTCTTCGTAGATTCCCATATTGAGATTCCTCCTGTTTCTGATAATAAAAACACGCCCGTCCTCTGCATAAAAGGACGGGCGTGACCCGTGTTACCACCTTTTTTCGGCGCTTTCTCACGAAAACGCCCTCATGGAGTCTTTGACTCCGGCGTATGATAACGGTCGCCTTCCGTCGCAGCCTACCGCCGTGAGGTTTCGGTGCGCGCCTCGGGGACGTATTCGGCGAAATTCACCGCGGTCTTGCACCGACCGGCCGCTCTCTGAAGGCACTGTTTCGCTTACTCTTTCCCGTCACGGGCTTTGGATTGAATCCATTATAATAAGCACATTGCCGCTTGTCAAGCGTTTTTTCAGAACAAAAGATGCGAAAAGCTCATGTCGTAGCCCGTGCAGGCGACCGCGATCAACAGCAGCACCACAAGCACGATCATCATCTTCTTGCCGAAATACTGCTTGTTTTTGTCGGTGACAATGAGCGCCGCCCCAAAGAAGATCGCCGCGAAGGGCACGAGATAGAGCAGGATCTTCAACAACGTGAGCAGCGGAGAATCGAACGTCACGGTATAGGAATACCCGTTCAGCGGGAACGCGGAGAGCGCGTTGCCGAACATGATATCGCGCATGAAGAGCGTGATGAAGAACACGATATCGAACGCGGCGCAGATGACGCCGAGGATGATCGTCGTGGTGCTCAGGAACGCGTTTTCGGAGAACACCCCCTTGAAGCCGCGGGGCTTTTCGATCTCGTCATAGAGATCCTCGTCCTCATAGTCGTATTCGTCCTCGTATTCCTCTTCCTCTTCGTCGTCCGAGAGCTCGTCGATATAAGGATCTTTCTCCTCGTCGGGGGAAGCGACGTCTTCGGGAAGCGGCTGCGCCGCGGGCGCGTTCGCGCCGCGGGTGGCGGCTGAGCCGAGATACGAAAATGACGTGATGGAATCCGGCAGACGGAAGCCCGTGTGCGCGGGCTCCGGTTTATAGTCGTCCAGACGGAAGCCCGTATGCTGTTCGACAGGGACGTCGTTGAGATAAACGTCCCGCAGCAGGATATCCGATCCGTAGGGCGTTTCGTCGAAAAGTGCGTCCCACTCGCTGACGCCGTTTTTCGGCTTTTCGGCGTCGGTGATCGCGTCGATGCCGCGCGGACGGATCGACATGATCTCTTCGCGGATCATACCGTCGGTGCCGCCCGATTCCCGCGCGGCGGTCCTGCGCTCTTCGAACTCGCGAACGAAATCGTTATCGGTGCCGCCGCCGAAGGCGATGCCCTCGTCGCCGGGACGCGTATTCAGGTCACTCATGGTGTTTCACCTCAGTTTCAGCCCGCAAGGGGCAGGGCTTGAGCAATGAACGCGGCGGTGCTTTCAACGGCTGCCGAGGTTGCCTCGGAGCCGAGGAAATACTGCGCGAACGCGCCGCCGATCACGTAGACCAGCACGAACATGATGATCTCAGCGATCAGGATACCGAGCGCGATGATGGGAAACGCTTTTTTGAAATCGATGTTGAGCAGCGCGGCGAACAGCGAGCCGGTCCAGCCGCCGGTGCCGGGCAGCGGGATCGCCACGAACGCGAGCAGGCCCCACTGCTTATAGCGCAGCACCTTTTCTTCATTCTTCGCGGTCTTGCCTTCGAGCTTTTCGATGAAGCCCTTCAGGATGTTGTGCTTCTTCATGAACGCGAAGATCGATTTGATGAACAGCAGGATAAAGGGGATCGGCAGGATATTGCCGATATAGCAGATGATGAACGCCTGCCACGCCGGGACGCTTCGCAGGCCCGCCACGATCATGCCGCCGCGGCATTCGAGGATCGGCAGGCACGACACGATGAACGTGATGAGATAGTCGAACAGACGGCTCCCCTGTGAGATGCCCGCAAACCATTGTGCGATGTGTTCAGTCATGTTCCGTGTTTTCTCCTTCATTGTCCCCGAACACGGACATCATGTGCGCGTGCGCCTGCTCGAGGATCTCTTTGTCGTTGTCGAACTTCAGCGTCTGGATGGCGGCGTCGTAACGCAGCCAGATATAGTCGTCCACTTCCTCTTTCTGGATCACTGTCTGCGTGTCCGCGGTCGTGGCGAGGAAGACGTCTACCCGCTTTTCGATCTTGTTGCCGATCTTATAGCGGGACTCATAGCAGAAGCCCTGCAGGATATCGATGTGGATGCCGGTCTCCTCAAGGACCTCGCGCTTGGCGGTGTCTTCCATCGACTCGCCGCGCTCCATGTGCCCCTTCGGGAACCCCCAGTTGCTCGACCGCTTGTTCTTGATCAGCAAAAAGCGGTATTCGTCAAAAATTTTTCTGAAGACCACCGCGCCGCAGGAATGCTCGTAAAGGCATTCCATCGTATACTGTTCGGGGTCTTCCGCGAAGGCCAGCACGTCGCTGATCTCGTAATTGATCCTTCGCATATTCTTGGGTGCGACAACAAGAATCATCCTGCGTTCCGCCTTGTAGTGCAGGACGGCAATTATTTTTCCTTCAAACACTCTGACCGGGTGACTGACGCCGAGGATATACGCGCCGAGCACGAACGCCCGTCTTTCGCCCTGGACCTCGGCAATACCGTAGTTGATGAGATAGCGGATCCCACTGCGGTGATCGAAATAATTGCACGGCTTGGTCACTTTCACTCTAACCATTTTCCCTAACATGATCCAACTCCGCATATTTCGTGATTATAAAATACATTATAGTAAAATGTTGCGGAAATTTCAAGATATTTTAAATAAATTTTGATAGGAAATAAAAACGAAATTTCGCAATTTGGGGCTTGTATTTTCGGATGGCTTCATATAGAATGAAAAAATGGGAAAGGAAGAACCCTTTATGGAAACAAAGAAAAAACACGCCGGACGGCGCGTGATCGCCGTTCTGCTCGTAATACTCATGTTCCTCGTCCTGCTCGCCGCCGGCGCCGGCGTTTGGGCTTTCAGCTACGTGACCGAAGACTACGAGAGCGAGGAACTGGTGCACCATACGGACGTTTCGTCGCTCATGCACTCGAGCGACGTGACCAATATCCTGCTGATGGGCGTGGACACCGCAAACGCAGACGCGTCCACCCGCTCGGACTCGATGATCCTGCTCTCGATCGACAGGAAAAACAAGCAGCTCAAGTTGACCTCTTTCATGCGCGACATGTATGTCGACGTGCCGGGCCACGGCTTCACGAAGCTGACCCACGCCTGCGCCTATGAGGGTCCCGGGCTGACCGTGGACACGATCGAATCGAATTTCTCCGTTCGCATCGACGGCTACGTCAAGATCGGCTACGACGTGTTCCGCACGCTGGTCGACGGGCTCGACGGCATCACCGTGCCCGAGATCGACGAGGTGGAAAGCGCCGCGCTCGCGCGGGAGGGCGTGCTGATCGAACCCGGCACGAACATCCGCCTGAACGGCGACGAGGCCCTTCAGTACGTACGCATCCGCAAAGGGCAGTCTGATTTCCAGCGTACCGGCAGACAGCGCGAGATGCTGTCGCTGATCGTAAAAAAAGCGAAGACCATGGGCCCCGTAAAACTTTTGAAGCTCGCGAAGGTCCTGCTCGGCGAAGTCGAGTCCTCGATCCCGAAGAACGAGCTCGTGACGCTTGCGCTGCGCGTGCTCCCCTGCCTCGGCAGCGAGATCCCCGAACAGCAGATCCCGGCGGAAGGCACCTGGTGGGACGAGACGGTGTCGGGCATGATGGTGCTGCGCCTGCATTTTGACGAGAACATCGAAACGCTGAAGACCTTTATCTATGGCGACTGAAATATCATCCCCGAAAAGGAGTAGTTTATGAAATACGCAAAACTGACGCTTTGCTCCGAATACGAAGTCGGGCGCATCGACGACCGTGTTTACGGGTCCTTCATCGAGCACCTCGGGCGCGCCGTTTACGGCGGCATCTACGAGCCCGGGCACCCCGCGGCGGACGAAAACGGCTTCCGCACCGACGTAAACGCTCTGATCAAAGAGCTCGGCGTGGGGCTCGTGCGCTATCCCGGCGGCAATTTCGTGTCCGGTTACAACTGGGAGGACGGCATCGGCCCGGTCGCCGAGCGTCCGCGCAGGCTCGAGCTTGCCTGGGGCACCACGGAGCCAAACACCTTCGGGACAGATGAATTCATGCGCTGGTGCCGCGTGACCGGCACAGAGCCCATGATGGCTGTAAACCTCGGCACGCGCGGCCCCGACGGCTCGCGCAATCTTGTGGAATACTGCAACCATCCGGGCGGCACGTATTGGAGCGACCTCAGGCGCAAAAACGGAGCCGAAAAGCCCCACGGCGTGAAGCTCTGGTGCCTCGGCAACGAGATGGACGGCCCCTGGCAGATGTGCCACAAGGACGCGGTGGACTACGGCAAGGTCGCGAACGAAGCCGCGAAGCTCATGAAATGGACGGATCCCTCGATCGAGACCGTGCTGTGCGGCTCGTCGTCTTACGGCATGAAGACCTTCGGCGAATGGGAGACTACCGCCCTCGACATCGCCTACGATAACGTGGACTACGTGTCCATGCACCAGTACCACGGCAATTCCGACGACTATCTCGAGAATTTTCTCGCCAAGGGCGTCGAGACCGAGCAGTTCATCAAAAGCGTCGTGTCCGCCCTCGACTACGTGCAGGGCAAACGCCACGCCAAAAAGCGGATCGATATCTCGTTCGACGAGTGGAACGTGTGGTATCATTCCCACGGGGCGGAATTTGAAAAATGGTGCGAGGCGCCGCATATCCTCGAAGATATCTACAACTTCGCGGACGCGCTGGTCGTGGGCGAGATGCTCAACGCGATCTTGCGCCACGCTGACCGCGTGAAGGTGGCGTGCCTCGCGCAGCTCGTGAACGTGATCGCGCCGATCATGACCGAAAACGGCGGCAAGGCGTGGAAGCAGACCATATATTATCCGTTCTATTACGCGTCGAAATACGGCCGCGGCCGTTCGCTGCAGGGGCTTTTCGAGGGCTCGAAATACGACACCCGCTGGTACACGGACGTTCCGCACGTCGACACGTCGGCTGTGCTCTCGGAGGACGGGGAAACGCTTACGATCTTCGCCGTCAACCGCGACCTGAAGGACGATATCACCCTGCAGACGAAGCTGATCGCCTTTGAGGGCTTTGCGCCGGTCGAACATATCGCCCTCGAGAACGCCGACCCCGAAGCGATCAACACGAAGGATCACGAGGCCGTGGCGCCGGTGAAAAAGGCCTGCCCCAAGACCGATAACGGTCAACTCGATATCCCGCTCTCGCCCATGAGCTGGAACATGGTCCGTTTGCAGAAAATCAAAAACTGAACCTGGAAGAATACGCTTTTCCCTTGCAAAACGCAGGAGAAAGGCGTATACTTATATTTGTGACAATCCACATACTATCAAAAAGGAGTGTATCAACCATGTCAGTGCTCTATAACGCGTATTGCCGCGCGTTCCAGAAAGGCATGAAGCTTGCCGTCAACTTTCTGAACTGGACAGAGCCCGAGCTCATCAAAGGGCCCGGCAGCGTAAAAGACCTGCCCGCAAAGATCAAAGAAAAGGGCGTGACCTGCGTGCTCGTCGTCACCGACAAGGGGCTGATGGGCCTTCATCTGCTCGACGGCCTCTTCGAGGCGCTCAAGGCGGAGGGCATCAACTACACGGTGTATGACGGCGTACAGCCGAACCCCACCATCGGCAACATCGAGCAGGCGCTTAAGATGTATCACGCCGCGAACTGCAACGGCATCGTCGCCTTCGGCGGCGGCTCCCCCATGGACTGCGCGAAGGCCTGCGGCGCCAGAGTGGCGCGCCCGAAAAAGACCGTGCCGCAGATGCGCGGGCAGCTGAAGGTCATTAAAAAGATCCCGCCGCTCTTCGCCGTGCCCACCACCGCCGGTACCGGCAGCGAGACCACCATCGCCGCCGTGGTCTCGAACCCCGAAACGCACGAGAAAAACGCCATCAACGATCCGCGTCTGCGCCCGATCGTGGCCGTGCTGGATCCCGAGCTGACGGTCGGTCTGCCGAAGCACATCACCTCCACCACCGGTATGGACGCGCTGACCCACGCCGTGGAGGCCTATATCGGCCATTCGAACACGAAGGGCACGAAAGAGGCTGCCGAAAAGGCCACGAAGCTCATTTTCGAGAACCTGTATACCGCCTATGAGGACGGCAAAAACCTCGAAGCCAGAGGCAATATGCTGATCGCCTCTTACTACGCAGGCCTCGCGTTCACGCGCGCCTACGTCGGCTACGTGCACTCGGTCGCGCACAATCTCGGCGGCATGTACGGCACGCCCCACGGGCTTGCCAACGCCGTGATCCTGCCGCATATGCTTGAGTTCTACGGCAAATCCGCCGAAAAGAGCCTTGCCAAACTCGCCGACGTCGCCGGCCTCAACACGAACGGCCTTGACACGCACGAAAAAGCGCTGCTGTTCAAGGCGAAGGTGCGCGAGATGAACAAGGCGATGAACATCCCCGAGAAGTTCGACTTCATCAAAGACGAGGACGTGCCGCTGATCGCGAAGCGCGCGCTCAAAGAGGGCAACCCGCTGTATCCCGTTCCGAAGATCATGAACCAGAAGGAATGCGAAGCGTTCATCCGCGAAAACCTCATGTGATCTGCCCAACACAACATGAAAGCGCCACGCGGGGCGCTTTCTTATAAAGGAGACTCAGGATCATGGCTGAGAAACTGTTCTGCGAGCGCGGTCCGCTCGCCTATAAGCTGTCGGTCAAAAAAGAGACCCTCAAACGAAGCCTGCGCGACAGGTTCTCAAACGAGCCGATCGCCCGCACGAAAAGCGAAATGCCCCTCCCTTGCCTGCTGACGTCGCATTCGTCCGTGATCGTGCGCCGGCTCGCGGGCGTGGATCTCAGGATGCAGGAGAACAAGCGTACGAACCTGCGCCTTGCCTGCGAGAAGCTCAACGGGCTCGTGATCCGTCCCGGCGAGACCTTTTCGTTCTGGCTCACGATCGGCAAGCCGAGCAAAAAGAACGGCTATCTTGAGGGGCTCTATATCGAGCACGGCAAGGTCGGCTCCGGCATCGGCGGCGGATTGTGCCAGATGGGCAATCTCATCCATTATATGGTGCTGCATTCGGCGCTTGAAGTCACCGAGCTCCACCACCATTCCGACGCCCTGTTTCCCGACGAGCGGCGAAGGGTCCCCTTCGGCACCGGCACTTCGGTGTCATATAACTACATCGACTACCGTTTCAAGAACACCGGAGACCACGACGTGCAGCTGCTCGTATGGACGGACGACGAAGAGCTCCACGGCGAGCTGAGGTCCGCGGCGGAAGATCCCCACAGCTATGAACTGGTTGAAGAAGACCATCATTTCAGCCGCGAGGGGGACGCGTATTTCCGCAACTCCAAGGTCTATCGTCTCATCCGGGACAAAGCGACCGGCGAAGTACTGAAAAAAGAGCTGCTGCTCGAGAACCACTCCCGCGTGATGTACGATCCCGCCCTCATTCCGCCCGAACAGATCCGATAAAAACATAATAAAGAGTCACGTTCAGACATGACAAAGCCCCTTCTGCTCAATCGCGGCAGAAGGGGTTTTATTCAGCCGCACCGCCGGAAAAACTGTTCCGGGGCGCGATGCGCGCGCACAGGATCGCTAAGCGCGGGCGCTGCTTTCAGGAATTTATTCGCCGGAATCGGCGGGGATCAGGATGGACGCGTCGTCGCCTGCAACGGTCTTCGGCAGCACGCCGTCCCATTTCTCGATATAGCGCTGGCGGAGGATCTTGTCGGTTAGCGACTCTTCGAGCAGGCGGTTGGCTTCCGCCTCGGCCTCGGCCTGGATGAGCAGCGCCTTCGCTTCGGCTTCGGCGTCGATCAGCCTTGCCTTGGCGTCCGCCTCGCTCTTTTCGACCTTGGTCTGATTCTCGTAAGCGGCCTTGAGCTGCTTCTGCTCGGCGATCATCTTCTCTTCAACTGCGTTTTCAAACGCGTCGGAGAAGTCGATGTTCGTGAGCACCACGGCGGTGACGTCCACGAAGAAATCCTCGTCGATCGCGTCCTTGATCGCCTTTTCAACGGCGGGCGACATGGCGGCGCGGTCCGCGATGATGTTCATCGCCTTGTGGGACGAGAGCACGGCCTTGGTCTTTTCGATCGAGATCGAGCGGATGCGGTTCTCGAGCAGCTCGAGCGAGCCGTACTGCTTCGCGATATCCACGACCTTGTCGCTCATGATCTGATACTGCAGCGTCATCTGCACGTCCATGGTCTGGGCGTCGGACGAATAGGTGTTGGTGGTGATATCCACGTTCTGCACCTTGGAATCGTAGACCTGATAGGTGTTGGTCAGCCAGAAATCAAAGTGCGTGCCGGCGTAGCGCACGTATTTCGCCTCGCCGAGGACCTTAACGACGGCGACTTCGCCGGTGTCGATCGTGTGGATGCTCATGGGCACCGTGACGAGCAGCAGAAGCGCGACGACCGCCGCGACGATCCATGTGGAACCGGTCTTCTTTTTTTCAGCGCGGAACGCGTGCACGGCCAGCGCCGCGAACCCTACGGTCATAAGAAGGAACAGCGCGCCGATGATGGTTTTCAGCTCCATGATTCATTCTCCTTTCCTTTCTCCGAACCCCCTCCCCGGGCGCCGAATCGGGGCGGAGCCGGGGAGCGGGCGATTTAGGAGGATCTCCTTTGATGGATATACTATAACAGACCCGATTGCCCCGGTCAAGTTACAGTTCCGTTACGCGCGGCGGTACCGTTTACCGCGAAAACGGGTAACGGATACCACGTGAACATCTCCTCCGCGCCGACACAACGCGTCAAAAAAATGCTTGACGCGACAGCGGGGTGCGTGATATACTTATTGTGTATAATTTTAAATAATAAAGGATGACATTAAAGTGTTGTTTTCACAGGATATCGGCATCGATCTCGGCACCTCGAACACCCTGATCTGCGTGCGAAACAAAGGGATCCTGATCCGGGAGCCCTCGGTCGTCGCCGTTGCGGTCGGGTCGGGCGAAAAGCGCGTCGTGGCGGTCGGGAACGAAGCCAAAGAGATGATCGGCAGAACGCCGGGCTCCATCGTGGCAGTGCGCCCGATCAAAGACGGCGTGATCGCCGATTTCGGCACCACCGCCGCCATGCTCAGGCAATTCATCAAAAAGGCGATGGCGTCCTCTCCCCTCGCACGTGCGCGCGTCATGATCTGCATTCCCTCCGGCGTGACCGAAGTGGAGCGCAAGGCCGTGCACGACGCGGCTGTAGCCGCGGGCGCACGCTACGTGAGTCTGATCGAGGAGCCCATGGCCGCCGCGATCGGCGCGGGCATTTCCGTCACCGAGCCCAAGGGCAGCATGGTGGTGGATATCGGCGGCGGCACCACCGAGGTGGCCGTGATCTCGCTCGGCGACATCGTGTCGTCCCGCTCCATCCGCGTGGCGGGCGACGTGTTCGACGACGCGATCGTACAGTATATCAGAAAAACCTATAACGTGCTGATCGGCGAACGCACCGCCGAGGAACTCAAGATCAGCATCGGCTCCGCCGCCCCATATGACGGCGAAGGCGCGCTCGAGATCCGCGGGCGCGGCCTGATCGACGGCCTGCCGAAGAATATCGAAGTGACGAGCGAGGACGTGCGCCTCGCGCTGACGGACGCGATCAACCAGATCGTGGAGACCGTGCGCGCCACGCTTGAAAAAACGCCGCCCGAGCTTGCCGCCGACATCATGGATACCGGCATCGTGCTCACCGGCGGTGGCGCGCTGCTGCGCGGCATCGACAAGCTGCTCACGCAGAAGACCGGCATGCCCGCCCACGTGGCCGAGGAACCGACAGACTGTGTGGTGACCGGCACGGCCATCTGCCTGAACCGCGATACCCTGAACCTCAGAAGAAAGCCCGAAAACTAAGCTATGAGCCGTTTTTTCAAAAGCTTCAAATTCAAGATCTGCGTCGTGATCCTGGCCGCGCTGCTGCTGGGCGTTTTCGTCGCGGGCATTGACCCCGACGGCGCGGCGCCGCTTTCGAAAGGCATGAGCATCATTCTGAAGCCCCTGAACATGGCGGCCGAGGCGCTCAAGGAGAGCTTTGCATCCATGCAGGCGGATTTCCGCGGCGCCGAAAGCTATCAGGAAGAGATCTCGAAGCTGCAGGAAGAGAAAGAAAGCCTCAAGGAAGAGCTGGTCGACTACGAGCGGACGAAGCACAGGCTTTCGGCCTATGAGGCGTTTCTCGATATCAAAGCGGAACACCCCGACTATTCGTTCGTGCCGGCGGGCATTCTGATGCGCGACTCGACCGACGTGTTCCTTTCGTTCACGCTCAACGTGGGCAGCGACGACGGCCTGTCGCTCGGCGACCCCGTGATCTACGGCAAGAATCTCTTGGGCGCTGTGCGCGAACTCACACCGAAAACCGCCGTCGTTTACACGATCTTCCATCCCGACGTCAGCGTCGCCGCCTATGAGATCCGCACGCGCGAAGACTGCTACACCGAGTCCGACGCCGCGACCGCGGCCGAGGGGAACGTGCGCATCTCGGGCCTTGCGCGCACCACGCCCGTGGTCTCGGGCGGCATCGTGTGCTCGTCCGGCATCGGCGGCGTGTATCCGCGTGATCTCTATATCGGCAAAGTCACGCGCGTGGTCAACTCCGAAAGCGACATCTCCGCCTACGCGCTCGTGACGCCCGACGTCGATTTCTCCGCGCTGACCGACGTATTCGTGATCACCGACTTCGACGGAAAGAACGGGTAAAGCGGCCATGAAAAACAAAGAATTCCTGCCGCCGATCCGCATCATCCTGCTGATCGCCGTGACCGTGCTGCTGGGCGTGTTCCAGAACGTGTTCCTCGCGGAACTTAAATATCCCGTGCTCCCGCTCATCCCGCTCACCGTGTCGATCGCGGTGCGCGAGAAAGAGCTGACGAGCCTGTTGTTCGGCGCGCTCGCCGGCGCGATCCTCGACCTCGTGTCGTCGGTCCACGACGGCGTGTTCGCCCTCACCTTTGCCGTAATGGCGGGGCTCATTTCGCTGCTGGCGCGCTATAAGGTGCGCGATACGCTTATGAGCGCCGTGCTGATGACGCTGTTCTTTTCCACCATCGTGTGCGGCGTATTTCTCGTTTTCAACTATTTCCGTGTCGGCGGCACGCCCGAATCGACGCTGCGCGTCGTTTTCCCCGTGATGTTGATCGCGACGGTTTTGACCCCCGTTTTCTATTATCCCATACGCTTCGTTGAGTCGAAGCTCCGCGCATCCGAATGAGAGAGAGAAACAAAAAGCTCCACATCAGAATCCTGTTCGTGTTCCTTGCCTTCGCACTCGTGTGCGCGGGCTTCGTGCTGACTGTCTTTTTGCGGCAGAAGGCCGCGGCGCAGGCCGAGAAGACCGCCCCCGTCAACGACAGGGTCTACAATATCACCGTGCCCGCGGACCGCGGCGAGATCCTCGACCGCAGCGGCAACACGATCGTGTATAACGAGCAGATCAACACCCTGTCGCTCAATGCCCTCGACTTTCCGTCCGACGTCAAAGAGGGCAACGAGATCATTCTGTCGCTTATCAAGTATCTTGAGAGCAGGGGCGAAACGTGGATCGACAACCTGCCGATGACGCTTTCCGGCGGAAAGCCTGCTTTCGCAGAGGACCGCGAATCCGACGTCAACTGGATGAAATCTTCGTATTTCCTCGATCTGAACCCCTACGCGACCGCGCAGAACGTATACGACGCCATGGCTGAGACGTTCGCGCTGCAGGACCTTTCGCCAACGGACGCGATCAAGGTGATGTCGGTGCGCTACAATATGAGCCGGCTCGGCTTCTCGCCCACCGTGCCCTACACCTTCGCCGTGGGCCCCTCGATCCAGAGCGTGGCATATATCAAAGAGAACGGCGCATTCTACCGCGGCGTGGAGGCGGGCGTCACGTCGTCGCGCAAATATATCGGCGACGGCAAGCTCGCCGCACACCTCATCGGCATCGTGGGCGCCATCAGCGCCGACGAGTATAACGCCGAAAATGCGAAAACACAGGCCGCCATCGCCGAAGCGGGCGACGACGAAGAAAAACTGCTCGAGATCCGGTCCTCCGCCTACGCCCTGTCGGACAGGATCGGCAAAAACGGCATCGAAAAGGCGATGGAGCCCTATCTGCGCGGCCAGAACGGCGTGAAAACTGTGACCGTGCATGCCGACGGCACGAAGGATGAGGAATACACCGTCATGCCGCGTACGGGCGGCGTGGCGATCTTAACGATCGACAACCCCATGCAGGAGCTCGCCGCCTCCTCGCTGAAAACGAGGATCATCGAAGAGACCTACGACAAGGCGATCCTCGGAGGCCTGCCGCTCGCGGGCGCCGTGGTCGTTGAAAACGTGAAGACCGGCGAGATCCTCGCGGCAGCGTCTTTCCCGGATTTCTCGCTTTCGACTTATTACGAAGACTACGCCGAGCTCTCGAAGGACACCGGCAATCCCCTGTGGAACCGCGCGTTCCAGAGCGGCTATTCCCCGGGCTCCACCATGAAGCCCGCCACCGCCATCGCGGGGCTCGAAGAGGGCGTGATCTCGCCCGAATCGTACGTCCTGTGCACCGGCGTGTATGAATTCATCGACCAGACCTTCGTCTGCTTCAACAAAACGGCGCACGGCGCGGTCAACGTGCAGTACGCCCTCGCCTATTCGTGCAACGTGTTCTTCTTTGAGGTGGCGAACCGCGTGGGCATCCAGAGGCTCAATTCCTGGGCAAAACTTCTGGGCCTCGGCGAACGCACGGGCGTGGAGATCAACGAGACCGCCGGCATTCTTGCCGGTTATGACGAGCGCGCGAGCCGCGGCGAAGGCTGGAAATCCGGTGAAACGCTGCTGGCTGCCATCGGCCAGTCGGATAACGCCTTCTCTCCCCTGCAGCTCACGAACTACTGCGCCACGATCGCGAACGGCGGCACGCGCTACGTGCCTTACCTCGTGAGCAAGGTGCTGTCTTCGGACTATTCGCAGATCCTTTACGAGCGCACGCCGCAGATCGCCGTGCAGACCGATATCAGCGCCGAAACGCTCGACGCCGTGAAAGAGGGCATGTATCTCGTGGCGAACGTCACGTCGTGCCGCGAGCAGCTCGGACACCTGAAATACGACGTCGCGTGCAAGACCGGCACCGCCGAAAAAGTGCGCATCATCGACGGGCGCCGCGTGGAGGGCACCGACGGCTTTCTGATCGCGTTCGGGCCTTACGACGACCCGGAAATCGCCATCACCGTCGTCGTGGAAAACGCCGGCTCCGGCTCCTCGACCGCGCAGGTGGCTGCGGATATCTTCAACTATTACTTCGGCACGCTCAATTCGATCCAGACCATCAATCCCGAAAACGTGCTGCGCTGAGAAAGGAGCCGCCATGGCAAAACGAATCGTGATCGCCTCGGGCAAGGGCGGCGTCGGCAAATCGACGTTGAGCTCCGCGCTCGCGAAAGCGCTCGCCCTGCAGAACAGGGTGCTGCTCGTCGACTGTGATCCCGGGCTAAACGCGCTGAGCCTCATTTTCGGCAAGACCGAGGTGCTGTTCAGCTGGGCGGACGTGTTTGCGGAGCGCTGCGAGCTGAGCGAAGCGGCGGTTCCGGTCACCGAAAGGCTTACTCTGCTGCCTGCGCCCACGAACGCCGAAGAGACCGACGTAAGCGCTGTCAAAGAGATCCTGAAGGACGCGGACGTAACCTACGATTACATGCTTTTCGACGCGCCGTCCGGCGTTGGCGGCGGGCTTGCCCGTGCGGCTGCCGCGGCGGATTCCGCGATCGTCATTGCCACGGCTGAGACGCTCAGCGTGCGCGGCGCGGCGAAAGCCGCCGGAACGCTCAGCGACAAAGGGATCTCCGACCTGAAGCTGCTCATCAACCGGTATTCCGTCAAAGACGCGAAAAAAGGCCGCCTTATGACGATCGACGACGTGATGAACGAAACGCTGTTGCAGCTGCTCGGCGTTGTCCCGGAGGACGAAGGGCTCGTCGGGGGCGCGCTGCCGGACGCCGCCTCCCCCGCGGGGCTCGCCGTATCGCGCGTATCGCTCCGGCTCGAAGGAAAAAATATCCCGTTCCGGCTTTCGTTCATAAAATAAGACTTGAAATATCTATAATAAATGTGATAAAATTTCGTTATAATAGGAATACTTTTTAACAGAATCGTGTTTTTCCCGGTCTTTCGGCACGGGTAGTTATAAAAGGAAGGGGACTGACGGTATGAATATCGCTCTTATCGCACACGACTCGAAAAAAGAACTCATGACGCAGTTTTGCATCGCCTACTGCGGCATTCTCAGCCACCATTCCATCTGCGCGACAGGCACCACCGGCAAGCTCATTGAGGACGCCACCGGCCTGCCCGTCACCAAGTATCTCGGCGGCAGCCAGGGCGGCGCCGAGCAGATCGGAGCGCTCATCTCCTGCAACGAGATCGACCTGCTGCTCATGTTCCGCGATCCTTTGAATCCCAAGCCCATGGATCCCAACGCCCACGATCTGCTGCGTCTGTGCGACGTGCACAATATCCCCGCGGCAACGAACATCGCCACCGCGGAGTCGCTCGTCCGCGGCCTTGAGCGCGGCGACCTTGACTGGAGAGAACTGGTCAAATAACGCATTACAAAGGTGACTTAATATGGCATTGCTGACGAAAGCCCCCAGAGGGACGGCGGACCTGCTGCCCTCTGAGAGCTATAAATTGCGTTTTATAGAGAAGACCCTCGCGGATACCGCCGCTCTTTACGGCTTTCAGGAGATCCGCACTCCCGTGTTTGAGCACACGGAGCTTTTCCAGCGCGGCGTAGGTGAAACGACCGACGTCGTGCAGAAAGAAATGTATACCTTCGAGGATAACGGCCACCGCAGCGTTACGCTGCGCCCCGAAGGGACAGCCGGGACCGTGCGCGCCTTTCTGGAGCACGGTCTGTTTAACGAGCCCATGCCGCAGAAGTATTATTATCTGACCTCCTGCTACCGCTACGAAAAGCCGCAGGCCGGCAGGCTCAGGGAGTTCCACCAGCTCGGCGTGGAGGCGTTCGGCGCAGAAGGTCCGGCTCAGGATGCCGAGATCATCGCGCTCGCGGCGCATTTCTTCGATATTTTCGGGCTTGAAGATATCCGTTTGGAGCTCAATTCCATCGGCTGCAAAACGTGCAGAAAGGATTATCAGGCGGCGCTTCGGGCGTATTTCACCGAGAATATCGACAACCTCTGCGAGACCTGCCGCGACCGGCTCGCGCGCAACCCCATGCGCATCCTCGACTGCAAAAACCCCGAGTGCGGCGAGATCGCGAAGGGCGCGCCGCAGGTGCTCGATTATCTGTGTGAAGAGTGCGACGCGCACTTCAAAAGCGTGCAGCGGTATCTCAGAACGATGGACATCCCCTTCACGGTCAACCCCACGATCGTGCGCGGGCTCGATTATTACACCCGCACCGTGTTCGAGTTCGTGTCCGGCGCGATCGGCGCGCAGGGCACAGTGTGCGGCGGCGGCCGCTACGACGGGCTCGTGGAAGAGCTCGGCGGCTCCCCCACTCCCGCGTGCGGCTTCGGTCTCGGCATCGAGCGCCTGAAACTGCTGATGGAAGCACAGGGCATTGCCTTCCCGCAGCCGGAGCGTGTGGACATCTATATTGCCCCGGCGAATGCCGACTGCGCGTTTGAAGCCATGCGCATGACCGAAGAACTGCGCAGGTTCGGGCTCAGGGCCCTGACCGACGTTTCGGGCAGAAGCGTGAAGGCGCAGATGAAATTCGCGAATAAGGTCGGCGCGCTGTTCACGATGATCCTCGGCGAGGATGAGATCGGCACCAAGCGCGGCACGGTCAAGAATATGGACAACGGCGAAGTCAAGAACGTGGACCTCACGGATCTGCCCGAGCAGATCGCCAATATGACGATGGACGTCTATTTCGGCCACATCGGCGACGACGACGATTTCAAACAGGCAACTTTAACACTCTTGGATGGAGGAAAGAAATAATATGGAACTGTTTTCGGATCTGAAACGAACCGGTTACTGCGGCACGTTTACCGCCGCGGACGCCGGCAGAGAGATCACGCTGTTCGGCTGGGTGCAGAGAGCGAGAAACCTCGGCAGCCTGCTGTTTATAGATCTCAGGGACCGCACCGGCATCATCCAGCTCGCCTTTGACGAGACCACCGACGAAGCCGTGTTCAAAAAAGCGGCGAGCGTGCGCAGCGAATACGTGCTCGCGGCGAAGGGCGTTGTGCGTGAAAGAAGCGCGAAAACCGACAAGATCGCCACCGGCGACATCGAGGTGCTCGTGTCGGATCTGCGCATCCTCTCGAAGAGCGAGACCCCGCCTTTCGAGATCATCGAAAACTGCCAGACCGCCGAGACCACGCGCCTCAAATACCGCTATCTGGATTTAAGACGCCCCGATCTGCAGAAGAACCTGCTGCTGCGCAACAAGATCGCGAAGATCACGCGCGACTATTTCTACGACAACGGCTTCATCGAGATCGAGACCCCGATCCTCATGAAGTCCACGCCCGAAGGCGCGCGCGACTTCCTCGTGCCGTCCCGTTTACATAACGGCACGTTCTACGCGCTGCCGCAGAGCCCGCAGCTTTACAAGCAGCTCTCGATGGTGGCGGGCTTCGACCGCTATATGCAGATCGCCCGCTGCTTCCGCGACGAAGATCTGAGAGCCGACCGTCAGCCCGAGTTCACGCAGATCGACCTTGAGATGTCGTTCGTGGACGTCGACGATGTGCTGGGGCTCATCGAAGGCTTCATGCATAAGCTCTTCAAAGAGGCCATCGGCGTGGAGCTGCCCGAAAAGCTGCCGCGCCTCAAATATAACGACGCGATGGAGCGCTACGGCTCCGATAAACCCGACACCCGCTTCGGCATGGAGCTCTATGACCTGACCGACGTGGTGCGCGGGTGCGGCTTCGGCGTGTTTGACGGCGCGATCGAGGCAGGCGGGACCGTACGCGGTATCACCGCGAAGAACGCGGCGCACGTGCTCACGAGAAAAGAGATCGACAAGCTCACCGAGCATGCCAGAGGCATCGGCGCGAAGGGCCTCGCCTGGGTGCGCAGGACCGCCGACGGCGTGTCGTCGTCCTTCGGCAAGTTCCTGTCCGAAGAGACCATGCAGGCTGTGCTCGAAAAAGCCGGCGCGCTCGAAGAGGGCGACGTGGCGCTGATCGTGGCGGACGCCAAGAAGAGCCTCGCGCTGACCGTGCTCGGCACGCTGAGAAACGAGGTCGCGAAGCGCCTCGACATCATCCCGAAGAACCAGTATAACATGCTGTGGATCGTGGAATTCCCGTTCTTCGACTGGGACGAGGAGACCAAATCCTGGGTCGCGATGCACCATCCCTTCACTTCGCCGATGGACGAGTGTCTCGACTACCTCGAGACCGACAAGGGCGCTGTGCGCGCGAAGGCCTACGACCTCGTGCTCAACGGCATCGAGCTTTCGTCGGGCTCCATTCGCATCACCGACCCCGAGCTGCAGAGCCGTATCTTCACGCTTCTCGGTCTTTCGGACGAAGAGGCCAAGGCGAAGTTCGGCTATTTGCTCGACGCCTTCCGCTTCGGGCCGCCCCCGCACGGCGGCATGGGCATCGGTCTTGACCGCCTCGTGATGCAGATGATCGGCGCCGAGAGCCTGAGAGACGTGATCGCCTATCCGAAGCTCAAGGACGCGACCGAGGCTATGACGCAGTGCCCGTCCGCCGTGGACGACGCGCAGCTCGACCTATTGGGACTGCAGCTCAAAACCAAGGAATAAAACACAGGACAAAGCCCGGCAAGGGCTTTGTTCTGTTTGAGGTGGACTATGGAACCGAAGCTTTCCTTTCATAACGGGACGTTCAAAATCATGCAGGTGGCCGACACGCAGGAATTATCGTTCGTGAGCCGCGACACGGTGCTGCTGCTCACGATGGCTGCGCTGCTCGAAAAGCCCGACCTCGTGATCTTCACGGGCGACCAGATCCACGGTATGGACCCGACCTACCGGCTCGGCAGCGTGCGCGACAACGTGGCGCGCACCGTCGGCAAGCTCACGAAGCCCTTTGTGAAGGCCGACATCCCCTTTGCCGTCACCTTCGGTAACCACGACTGTCAGGTGGGGCTTTCGAACGCCGAACAGGCTGAGATCTACGCCGGGATCCCAGGGTATATCGCCGGGCAGCGCCGCAGTGACGACGACCCCGGCACCTTCGTTCTGCCGGTTTACGGCGAAGACGGCAAGGTCGCCTGCAAGCTGTTCGTGTTCGATTCCGGCGCGCAGGAGGCCGACGGCGCCTACGTACCCGTACCGAAAGCGCGGCTCGACTATTTCCGCGAGACCTGCGAAGGCGACATGCCGGTGTGCGTGTTCCAGCACATCCCGGTGCCGGAATTCTACGACGTGCTCGAAAAAGTGCCGAAAAAGGCGCCCGGCGCGGTGGAGGCCTTCCGCACGCACGCGGGCGAATATTACGTGCTTCCGCAGAGCGTGAAGGACGCCGGCGGTTTTATGGGCGAATCCCCCGCCGTGCCGGACGTGAACGGCGGCGAGTTCGAGGCGCTGAAACAAAACGGCAACGTGCTGTTCCTCGCCGTGGGGCACGACCACAACAACTCGTTCGTCGCCGAAAAGGACGGCATCAAGCTCATCTATACGCAGGGCGCGGGCTTCCACGTCTACGGTCCCGGCACGGACCGCGGCGTGCGGATCTTTGAGCTCAACGAGAATGACCCCGCAGCGTTCACGACCCGCACCGTAACCTTTGAGTCCGCGGCGGGCGGACAGCTTTCGAACCCCGCGCTCGACCTCGTGCTCACGCACATTCCCACGTCCGTGGAGCAGGTCAAAAAGATCCCGGTCGTCGGCCCCGCCTTCGTGGACGCGGTCAACGCCATCGGGGACAAGCTCGGCGGAAAGCAGTCTGTTGAAGCGCCGGACCGCGCCTCGCCGGAGGACGACGCGCAGTCCGATTTCAGCTACGAGACGATCGAATAATGAAACAACGGTCGGTTTTTCCGGCCGTTTTTCTTACCCAATCTCAAAATACCGGGTCCCCGTGGGGACCCGGTGTCGTTTTATCGGCTGGTTGGAATTAATACATGCCGCCCTGCGCGCCGGCCATGGCCGCGGCGTTCGCGGCGGCTTCGGCTGCGGGATCGGGCTTGTCGGTGACAAGGCTCTCGGTGGTGAGCACCATCGCGGCGATGGACGCGGCGTTCTGCAGCGCGCTGCGGGTCACCTTGGTGGGATCGAGGATGCCCGCCTCGGACATATCGACGTATTCCTCGGTGGCGAAGTTGAAGCCGTAGCCGTCCTTGCCCGCGCGGTTGATGGCGTCGATGATCACGCTGCCCTCAAGGCCGGCGTTCTCGGCGATCTGGCGGATGGGAGATTCCATCGCCTTGAGCACGATACGGATACCGGTCTTCTCGTCTGCGTTTTCGGTATTCTCAAGCAGCGCCTTGACGTTCGGGATCACGTTGAGCAGCGCGATGCCGCCGCCCGCGACGTAGCCCTCTTCCACGGCGGCCTTGGTCGCGGCGAGCGCGTCTTCGATACGCAGCTTCTTTTCTTTCATCTCGACCTCGGTGGCCGCGCCCACGTGGATCACGGCAACGCCTCCGGAGAGCTTCGCAAGACGCTCCTGCAGCTTCTCACGGTCGAAATCGGAGGTGGTCTCTTCGATCTGCTTTCTGATCTGCGCAACGCGAGCCTTGATCTCGGCGGTCTCGCCGGCGCCATCCACGATGATGGTGTTCTCTTTCGTCACCTTGACCTGGCGCGCGCGGCCGAGCTGATGGACCTGCGTATCCTTGAGCTCCAGCCCGAGGTCGGAGGTAATGACTTCGCCGCCGGTAAGGATGGCGATATCTTGCAGCATTTCTTTTCTTCTGTCGCCGAAGCCGGGCGCCTTGACACAGATGCAGGTGAAGGTGCCGCGCAGCTTGTTGACGAGGATGGTGGCAAGGGCTTCGCCCTCAACGTCCTCGGCGATGATGATGAGCTTCTTGCCGGCCTGCAGGATCTGCTCGAGCAGGGGCAGGATCTCCTGGATGTTCGAGATCTTCTTGTCGGTGATCAGAATGTAAGCGTCGTCCACGACGGCTTCCATCTTGTCGGTATCGGTGACCATATAGGGCGAGATATAGCCGCGGTCAAACTGCATGCCTTCGACAACGTCGCACTTGGTCTCGGCGGTCTTGCTCTCTTCCACGGTGATCACGCCGTCCGCGCTCACCTTCTCCATCGCCTCGGCGATCAGCGTGCCGACCGTTTCGTCGGACGAAGACACGGTGGCGATGCGGGCGATGTCGGCGGAGCTGGACACGGGCTTCGCGTTGGCCTTCAGCCCCTCAACGGCGGCGTCGACGGCCTTCTGGATGCCCTTTTTCACGACCATCGGGTTCGCGCCGGCAGCCACGTTTTTCATGCCTTCGGTCACGAGCGCCTGCGCGAGCAGCGTGGCGGTGGTGGTGCCGTCGCCGGCAACGTCGTTGGTCTTGGTGGCGACCTCTTTCACGAGCTGCGCGCCCATGTTCTCGAAGGGATCTTCAAGCTCGATCTCTTTGGCGATGGTCACGCCGTCGTTGGTGATAAGCGGCGCGCCGTATTTCTTGTCAAGCACCACGTTTCTGCCCTTCGGGCCGAGGGTGATCTTGACGGTATTGGCGAGCTTGTCGATGCCCGCGCCGAGCGCCTTTCTGGCGTCTTCTCCGTATAAAACCTGCTTTGCCATGATCTGTTTCCTCCTTTGAACTGATTACTCTACGATGGCGAGAATGTCGCTCTGCTTGGCGATGACGTATTCTTCCTGCCCGAGCTTGACCTCGGTGCCGGCATACTTGTTGAGAATGACCTTATCGCCGACCTTGACTTCCATTTTCACTTCTTTGCCGTCGATCACGCCGCCGGGGCCGACTTCGATGATTTCGGCGATCTGGGGCTTTTCCTGCGCGGAAGAGGCGAGAATGATGCCGCCCTTGCTGGTTTCTTCGGCAGCGGTGAACTGCAGGACGACTCTGTCGCCCAAAGGTCTGAGTTTCATAGGGGTACCTCCATATCTGAAATACTTTTAACGATATTTTAGCACTCTTTTTCTTCGAGTGCTAATTCTATTGTATCTCTTTTTTTAAAAAAATCAAGTCTTTTTTGTCGACGTTCTTTATCTTTAATCAAAAATCTGTTTCTATTATTATCCTTAATTTCTATTGCCGCTCCGGGCAAAAAATAAATCGATTTATAAAAAAACAGAGCCTGCATCCGGCGGTAGCGCCACAATAACAGTGGAGTCAGATCGCCCATCAGCTCTGTCAGGAGATAGTATAACAAACAGAAAACAGATTTGTCAAAAGTTTATTTCAGTATTGCCGCGCGCCAGATTTCTATGAGCTCGTCCAGACTTTTCGCCGCGTTTGCGGGCGAGGTGGATGGCAGCGTGATCGCTTCCCTGTCCGTTTGCGGCAGCAAATATTTGCGGTAGTATTTCGCGGCGGTCTGACCGTTGACGAAGATTCTCCTGACCGGCGCGGCGGACAGGATCATCGAGATATCGTTCGGCACGGCGTTTTTGATCGACGCGTCGCTGCTTCCTGTGATCTCGCAGCGCCCGATCACATCCCACAGCGCCACGTGATGGCGCAGCAGAAACGCGGTCTTCGTTTCGGGCGTGTCGCATGGCTCATCGCCGTAAACGGCGGCGATTACGCGCCAGAAGCGGTTCTGTGGATGCCCGTAAAAAAACGCCGCCTCGCGCGATTTGACCGACGGAAAGCTGCCGAGGATGAGCACTTCGCTGTGCCTGTCGAAAACAGGCGGGATGTTATGCACGACCATGGTTTGCCTCAAACTCCTCTTTTGTGATCGAATAGAGCGCGTCGTCGAAAACGACCCCGCCGTAGCCGCGCACGCACCGACGCAGCACGCCCTCGAGCCGGAAGCCGAGCTTCTCTAACAGCCTGCGGGACGCGGTATTCGGCACGAACGAGCGCGCCGTCACGAGCGTCACGCCGCACGCGTCGAACAGAAAACCGAGCACCGCGTCCAGCGCCTCACGCATGAGCCCCTGCCCGGCAAATTCTTCGGAAATGTAGTAATTGAGCTCCGCGGAACCAACGTCATAACGAAGGGAATCCTCTTCAATGCCGATCTCGCCGATCACACACCCGCCGCGGTCGCAAATAACGAGCGCCCGTCCCCGCTTCTTTTCAAGGAAGCTCCGCGTCTGTTCAAGCGTCCAGCGCTCCATTCCGTTATAGCGCAGAACGAAATCGGTGTTCTGGATGCTCTGCAACGCCTCGGCGTCCGCTTCTTCCGCAGCACGGATCAGCAGCCGTTCTGTTTGGATCTGTTCAAACATAAGGGCCTTCTCCCCCGCCGCCTCCGGCACAGTCCCGGTATCTTTCACACCGTTCGGTTCCATCACAGCCGCACCTCCCTCATTTAGAATCTTATCATCCGCATTATACCACAACAAAACAGAAATGTAAACGGCGGAAATACAGGCTTCTTACGCCGCTGCCCCTCGTTCGGACACTGCCCCATCCCCTACTTCAAAAAAAGCAAAAAAAAGTGCTTGACAAGTACCCCCCGCGTGTGTATAATATCATTTGTTCGGTAACGACGAATGCTGCTATGGCTCAGGCGGTAGAGCGCATCCTTGGTAAGGATGAGGTCACCAGTTCAATTCTGGTTAGCAGCTCCAAAGAAACCTTGATCCACGATTCGGATCAAGGTTTTTTGTTTTTGCCCCGTTTCAACAAACTACCGAAAAACCACCACCAAAAGGGCGGTGCAGATAAGGGATAATATAGCCGCAGCGGCGCACTTGTTTGTGAAATACTGCGTTGCAGGGGACGGATAACCGTCAGGTTTATCCGTCCCCTGCGTCTTGTCTTTCGCAAAAATTGCATCCTCTGCGGTGC
>JAFZOL010000002.1 GCA_017550625.1 Clostridia bacterium
AGGTACCGTCCGCCACGCCGAAGCGGCTGAGGAACCACACGAGGATCGTGGACAGCAGGATGATTGTACCGGCCTTCTTGATGAAGCTCCAGCCGCGCTCCCACATGGAACGGAGCACGTTGCCGAGCGTGGGCCAGTGGTAGGCGGGCAGCTCCATAACGAAGGGGGCGGGCTCGCCCGCGAACGGATTCGTCTTTTTGAGCATGATGCCGGAGACCACGATGGCCGCCATGCCGATGAAATAGGCCGAGGTGGAGATCCACGGCGAGCCGCCGAAGATCGCGCCCGCGATCATGGCGATGAAGGGCACCTTGGCGCCGCAGGGGATGAACGTGGTGGTCATGATGGTCATGCGGCGGTCGCGCTCGTTTTCGATCGTGCGGCTCGCCATGATGCCGGGCACGCCGCAGCCCACGCCGATGAGAATGGGGATGAAGGACTTGCCCGAAAGCCCGAACTTGCGGAAGATGCGGTCAAGCACGAAGGCGATGCGCGCCATGTAGCCGCAGGCCTCCAAAAACGCCAGCATCAGGAACAGCACCAGCATCTGCGGCACGAAGCCAAGCACGGCGCCCACGCCCGCCACGATGCCGTTGAGGATCAATCCTTTCAGCCAGTCTGCCGCGTTTACAGCGTCAAGTCCTTTTTCCACAAGTGCCGGCACGCCGGGAACCCATACGCCGTAACCGGCGGGATCGGGCGCCTCAAACCCCTTTTCGGTGAAGTATTCCTTCGCCTCAATAAAGGTCACGCCGACGGTCTCTTCTTCGTCCGCGTCGTCGGGGATGGCGTCATAGTAGGCGGTCAGGGTGCTGACCTCAAGCGTTTCTTCGTCTTCCACGTCCACGGTGGCGGTCTTTTCGGCGGGGGTAAAGGCGTTCAGGTCCGCCAGAGCGGCGTCGGCGTCGAAGTCCTCCGCCTCGGAGTCGATCTCAACGAACGCGCGCGCCGCGTTGAGGGCGTCGGAATAGGCTTCGTCCGCCTCTTCATACGCGCCGGAGCCGATGCCGAACAGGTGCCAGCCGTCGCCGAACAGACCGTCGTTGGCCCAGTCGGTGGCGGGCGCGCCCACGGCCACCATGGCGATCCAGTAGACGAGGAACATCACGGCGGCGAAGATGGGCAGGCCGAGCCAGCGGTTCGTGACCACCCTGTCGATCTTGTCGGAGGCGGTCAGGCCGCCCGCGTTTTTCTTTTTGTAGCAGGATTTGATGACTTCGGCGATGTAGATGTAGCGCTCGTTGGTGATGATGCTCTCGGCGTCGTCGTCCAGCTCCTCTTCGGCAGCGGCGATATCCTTTTCGATATGCGAAAGCGTTTCGGCGGGGATATGAAGCTGTTCAAGTACCTTATCGTCGCGCTCGAACACCTTGATGGCGTACCAGCGCTGCTGCTCTTCGGGCAGGTCGTGCACCGCGGCCTCTTCGATGTGCGCCAGCGCGTGCTCAACGGGGCCCGAGAACGTGTGCATCGGCACGGTTTTCGCGCCGCCGGCCGCCTCGATCGCGGCCTCGGCCGCCTCCATGACGCCCGTGCCCTTCAAAGCGGAGATCTCGACCGCCCTGCAGCCGAGCTGTTTGCCGAGGGTCTCGGCGTCGATCTTGTCGCCGTTTTTCTTCACCACGTCCATCATGTTGATGGCAAGCACCACCGGGATGCCGAGCTCGGTGAGCTGCGTGGTGAGATAGAGGTTGCGCTCGAGGTTGGTGCCGTCGATGATGTTGAGGATCGCGTCGGGGCGCTCCCCGATCAGATAGTTGCGCGCCACGACCTCTTCGAGGGTGTAGGGCGACAGCGAATAGATGCCCGGAAGGTCGGTGATCGTCACGTCGTCGTGCTTTTTGAGCTTGCCTTCTTTTTTCTCCACCGTCACGCCCGGCCAGTTGCCGACGAACTGGTTCGAGCCGGTGAGAGCGTTGAACAGCGTGGTTTTGCCGCTGTTCGGGTTGCCTGCAAGGGCAATGCGTATATTCATGATTTCATATCCTTTCTGCCCGAAAAGGGCTTTGACATGTTAGCGCTTGCTAACCGTTGACTGAAAAAAGAGCGGGGTCCTCCCCCATCGGTGCCTGTTATTCCACTTCGATCATTTCGGCGTCCGCCTTGCGGATCGAGAGCTCGTAGCCCCGCACCGTGACCTCGATGGGGTCGCCGAGCGGCGCGACCTTGCGCACGTAAACGGGCGTGCGCCTGGTGATGCCCATATCCATGATGCGGCGCTTCACCGCGCCCTCGCCGTGAAGCCTGACCACCGTGACGGTTTCGCCGATCTCGGCGTCTCTGAGTGTTTTCACTGTTGTTCCCTCCTATATCAAACTTAATTTATACCATTATTTTTCTCGCGAGCGCCTCGTCCACCGCCACGCGGCTTTCTTTGACCTTTACGATCAGGTTGCCCGCGAGCGCGCTCACGACGCATACTTCGCCCCCGACGTTGAAGCCGAGCGTTTCGAGATGCTGTTTGACCTCGGGATTGCCGCCGATCTTTTTGATGATCTGCGTTGAGCCCCTGTCGGCCATGCAAAGAGGTATCATGCCGTTTCCCCCTGTCCGTTACTGATTAGCAATTGCTAACTTGCGCCCCGTAAAAAAACCGGCGCCTTTGCGGCCGGGAACGGGAGCGGAACGGTTAGCAGCCCCTAACTGATTCCCATTATAGTTAGCCATCGCTAATTTGTCAAGAGGGTTTTCAACTTTTTTCGCTTGATTTCCGGCGGCGTTTATGGTATGCTTTTGCTAACCGAAGAATGGGAGGCGTTCGTATGGCACTGCATGAATCGGGCGAGATGTATCTCGAAACGATCTATATCCTCGCGCAGAAGTCCCCGTCCGTGCGCAGCGTGGACGTGGGAGAATACATGGGGTTCTCGAAGCCCTCGGTCAGCCGCGCCGTGGGGCTATTGAAAAAAGACGGCTATATCACGATGGACGCGAAGGGCTATATCGCCCTGACCGAGAAGGGCGAACGCGAGGCCTCGCGCGTCTACGAGCGCCATCTGGTGCTCACGGGGCTGTTCGTCAACCTCGGCGTCAGCGAAAAGACCGCCGCCGAGGACGCGTGCCGCATCGAGCACTGCATCAGCGACGAGACCTTTGCCGCCATCAAGGCGCATATGAAGAAATATCAGAAGTGAGCGGACGGGAGAGGAAACGGACATGGATGAAAAAACAAGGAACCGCGTGATCGTGCGCACGAGCCTTATCGGCATCGTGACGAACGTGCTGCTGGCGGGCGGCAAGGCCGCGGTGGGGTTACTCGCGAACTCCATCGCCGTGGTGCTCGACGCCGTGAACAACCTCTCGGACGCCCTTTCGAGCGTGGTCACGATCCTCGGCGCGAAGCTCGCGGGCAAACGGCCCGACAAGAAGCATCCGCTCGGCTACGGCAGGATCGAGTATCTCAGCGCCATGATCGTATCGGCGCTGGTGCTGTACGCAGGCGTCACGTCGCTCATCGAGTCGGTGAAAAAGATCATCACGCCGGAGGAGGCGGACTATTCGACCTTATCGCTGGTGCTCATCGGCGTGGCCGTCGTGGTGAAGATCGTGCTCGGCAGATACGTCAGCGGCCAGGGCAAAAAGGCGGATTCCGCCTCGCTCGTCGCTTCGGGCAAGGACGCCCTGTTCGACGCCGTGCTGTCGCTGTCGGTGCTCGCGTGCGCGGTGGTGCGCATGACGGCGAAGGTGTCACTCGAGCCGTACGTCGGCGTGGTGATTTCGGGCTTTATCATCAAAGCGGGCATCGAAATGATGCTTGAGACCGTGAACGACATCCTCGGCAAGCGGACCGACCCGGAGCTCGCCCAACAGATCAAAAAGCTCATTTCGGAAGAAGAGGGCGTGCGCGGCGCCTACGACCTGCTCATCAACAACTACGGCCCCGGCAGGAACTACGCCTCGGTGCACGTCGAGGTGCCGGATACCGTGACCGCCGCCGACATCGACCGCCTGACGCGCCGCATACAGGCGCGCGTGTACCGCGAGACCGGCATCGTGCTGGCGGCCGTGGGCGTGTATTCGTATAACACCGGCGACAACGACGCCGCCCGCGCGCGCGATACGGTGCGCGAGATCGTTTTGCGCCACGAGGGCGTGCTGCAGGTCCACGGGTTTTATATGGACGAAGAGACGAAGGACATGCGCTTCGACGCGGTGCTGGATTTCAAGGCCGACGGCGCGGCCCTGATCGAGACGATCAGGGGCGAGGTGCTCGAAGCCTTCCCGGGGTGGTCGTTGATCATCGCGCCAGACGTCGACATTTCGGACTAAGCGGAACGAAAACGGAAAAGGGGTGCTGCGATGAAACGAACGACGGCAAAAACGCTCGCCTGCCTCATGGCGGCGTGCCTCATCTTCGCGTCGGTCCCGTTCGCGGCGGGCGCGGAACAGCCGCTCAGGCTGATGGTGGCGTCCGACACGCATTTCAGGTGCCGGGCGGACCTCGGCGCGCCGGGGGACGAATACACCGAATACATGCTCGACCCGGAGACGTTCGGCTACGCCTCCACGCAGGGGCAGATGGACTATGAGTCCGAGGCGATCGTAAACGAGCTGCTGCGGGCGTTCGCCGCATCCGACGCCGAATGTCTGCTGATCGCCGGGGATCTGACCTGCGGCAGGCGCGCGAGCCACGAGGCGTTCGCCGAATATCTGAGAAAAACGGAAAAAGAGACCGGCAAACGGATCTTCGTGACCGTGGGCAACCACGACTGCGCCGCCGAGAGCAGCGAAGACAGGATCTCGATGGAGGAATTCCGCGAGATCTACAACGAGTTCGGCTATAACGAGGCGATTTCGCGCCACGAGGGCTCCGCGTCGTACGCCGCGGACCTCAGCGAAACCGTGCGGCTGATCGCCGTGGATTCGTGCGTGTACGGCGAGGACGACGGGAAATTAAATCTGTCGGTTTTCCGCTGGTTATACGAGCAAACGGAGCGGGCGGCGCGCGACGGCAAAACGCCGGTCGTGATGATGCACCACAGCCTGCTGCCGCACTACGAGCTGCAGCCGATGATCGACAACTGGCGCTTTTTCGCCGAGGTCCTCGCGGACAAGGGCGTAAAAACGGTGCTCACGGGCCACGTGCACGCCAACGATATTTCGAGCACGGTGTCGGGTCTCGGAAACACGATATACGACATCCAGACCGGGGCGCTCATCTCGTCGCCGAACGCCTACCGCGTGCTGACGGTGGAGAAGGATTCGGTTGCGATCGAGACCCGGTTCGTCACAGAGATCGACGCTTCCCTGCTGCCGGATTATCTGACCGACGCGCAGAAAGAAAAGCTCGCCGAAGACTTCGCGGGCTACGCGAAAACGTATTTCACCGAAGGCGTGTGCAAGTGGCTCAACCGCAACGTGGGCTCGCCCAACCGTCTCGTGCGCTGGTTCAAGCTCAAGGAGGGCACAGCGGCTTACGCGGCGGCGGAGCAGCTCACGTCGCGTCTCGGGGCTGCCGTGGGGCAGGATATCTACGATACGGGGTCCGGCGCGAGCATCGAGGCGGCGCTCGCCCCCTATCATATCGAAGTGCCGGAGAGCAATTATACAAAGCCCTATGAGGTCGCGGCGAAGATCATGTACGGCTTCTATCACGGCGACGAGGACGCCGCGGGCAACGAACAGGACGCCGCTCTGCTGCTCAAATGCCTCGAGGGCGCGGTGCTGACCGCGATGAAGCGTGAGGGCGACGAGAGCTCGCTCAAAGCCCTCGCCGCGGCACTCGGCGTCAAAGCGGAGGGCGCGGCTGCGCTGTCGTCGGCGAAGCCCGCGAAATGGACGCTTCAGCTCGCCGAAACGGTCGCGCTGGCGCTCCTTGAAACGCTGGCGGGCGGCTTCGCGGACGATTACAGCGCCCCCGGGGACCTCAACGTCACGCTTTCATCCGGCGAGAGCCGGGCGGACGCCGCGCCGCTGAGTCTGATCGCAAAGCTGTTCCGGCTGTTCGCAGAACTCCTGAAACGCACGTTCGCGGGGCTGAGAGCCGCGTGATACATAACAACATAGAAAAAAGCCGTCTGAGGTTGATAGCCTCAGACGGCGATTTTTATTTTTCAGCGGGGGACGGCGCGTTTTCGTGCGGGCCGATGAGCTTTTCCATCCAGATCATGTCGTACCAGCGGCCGAACTTGAAGCCGCATTTGTGGAACTCGCCGACCTTTTGGTAGCCGAGGCGCGCGTGGAACAGCGCGCTGTTCTTCGTCAGGTATTCGTCGTCCGTTTCGGGGTAGCCGATGCAGGCGTAGAGATTGAGAAAGCCCCGCGCGCGAAGCTCCTCTTCGAGCGCCCCAAAGAGCGCGCGCCCAAGGCCCTGCCTCACGGCGCGGCGGTCGAGATAGACCGTAGTCTCGCACGAGCGCCCGTAGGCCGCCCTGCCGACGAAGGGCCCGGCGTAGGCGTAGCCCTCGACGGCGCCGTCGCGCTCAATTACCAGATAGGGATAGCGCGCCGTCGTTTGTTCCATCCGGGCGCGGAATTCATCCGCGGTCGGGGCGTCGTAATCAAAGGTGATCGCGGTGTTTTCGACGTAATAGCGGTAGATCTCAGAGAGCCTTTCGGCGTCGGACAGCTCAGCCTTGCGAACCGTGACCATATAGCGCCTCCTTTCCGGCGTGTTCGATGAGCAGATAGGGCGAATCTTCGTCCGGCTGACGCCCGCCGACGTAAACGCGGTAGGCGCCGGGGTACACGCGGCGCACGCCGTCGGCACCGAACAGGGAGAAGCTCTCGTCGTCGAGGGCGAAGCGGATCTCCCGCTCCTCCCCCGCTTTTAAGTGGAACCGGCAAAAGCCCTTCAGCCGCAGACGGGGCTGGTCCGGCAGGCCGGCGGAATCGATGTAAAGCTCGGCGACCTCGTCCGCGTCCATAGAGCCGGCGTTTTTTACCGTGACGGCCACGCCGTCGGCCGTGCGCCGCAGGCCGGAATAGGCGAACTCTGTGTACGAAAGCCCGAAGCCGAAGTCGAAAAGGGGCTTTATCTTGCGGTACATATAGGTCCTGCCGTGCGTCATCTCGTAGTCGTCGAAGGGCGGCAGGTCCTCCGTTTTAACGGGGAACATGAGCGGCAGCCTGCCGGAGGGCGAGACCTTGCCGAAAATAAGGTCCGCGATCGCCGTGCCGCCCCGCTCGCCGGGGTACCACATTTCAAGCACAGCGGCGGCGTTTTCGGCGACCCGGGGGATCGCGACGGCGCTGCCGTTTTCGAGCACGACGACGAGGTTTTCGTTGACCGCTTTGAGCTTTTTGAGCAGCGCGAGCTGCTCGGCGGGCAGCGAGAGATCGGGCTTGTCGCAGCCCTCGCGCTCGTATTCGAGCCCGAGGCCGACCACGGCGATCACAGCGTCGGCCTCGGCGGCGATCGCGGTCTCGGCGGCGAACACGTCGTCGGCACTTTCGTCCGGCGTGATCTGCCAAAGGAGCGCGCAGGCGGGCTTATCGGTCTCGTTCACGAAGCGCAGCAAAAACGGGACGCGCTGCCCGCGGGCAAGGCGGACTTCGTCGCCGCTCTCATAGGTCCCGTTGTCGAGCGTCAGCTCGGGCGGGGCGCATCTGGAGCCGCCCTCGGCGCGCACGGAAAACCGGTAAACGCCGGTATAGGGGGCCTCGATCTCGCCGCGCCAGATCGCCGAAAAACGCCCCGGCGTGACGAGGGGATCGGGCATCTGCGCGTCCCATTCGAACCGGATCGCGGGGTCTGTCCGTTTTTTCGGCAGACCGGCGAAAGATACGTTGTCGTAATAGCTGCCCTCCGCGCCCGGCGCGCCGTCGTGCGAGAAATAGTCGGCGGGCACGGGCCTGAAGTCTTCGCCGGTCGAAGTATACTTCCACGGCGCGAACAGGACGTTCACGCCTTCATACGCCCGGATGCCTTCGAGCGGCGTGACGGGCGGATGCACCGGCACCCCGCTGTAATCTCCGAACTGAGCCTTGTCGGCGTTGTTGCCGCACACGGCCACGGTGAGGCCTTGGGGTTTGAGGGGCAGTATTCCGTTGTTTTTTAAGAGCACCGCGCTTTTCACGGCGGCTTCATAAGCAAGGCGACCGTGTTCTTCGCAGCCGACAACGGAAAACGGCACGCCGTACCACGGCAGTTTCTCGGGCGGGTCGAGCTGCCCGGCCTTGATGCGGGCGATCAGCACGCGGCGGACGGCCTCGTCGACGCGTTCGGGCGTGACCATGCCCTTTTCGAGCGCTTCTTTGAGGTAGAGCTTGAAGAAATGGTCGCTGCACTCGTGATCGACGCCGGCGCCGAGCGCCGCGGCGGCGGCCGAGACCTCATCCGGCTCGGTGTGGTGGGCGTCCCACAGGCTGCTCACGCCCCCGCAGTCGGAGGTGACGTAGCCATCGAAGCCCCATTCATCCCGCAAAATGTCCGTCAATAGGCGGCGGTTTTCGTGGCAGGGCACGCCGTTAATCGCGTTATACGCCGCCATGACCGCCTCGGGATGGCCCTCCTGCACCGCGATGCGGAAGGGCTCCAAATGGTATTCCCTGAAGGTCTTTTCGCTCATGACCGCGTTGCAGGACATACGGTTGTGCTCTTCGTTGTTGGCGGTGAAATGCTTCGGGGTGGCCACCGCTTTGAGATAGACGGGGTCCTTCCCCTGGATGCCGCGCACGAAGGCCGCGCCGTTTTTGCCGGCGAGATACGGGTCCTCGCCGTAGGTCTCGGCCGTTCTGCCCCAGCGCGGGTCGCGGGCGAGGTTGAGGTCGGGGCTCCAGAAGGTCAGAAGGCCGTTATAGAGCCCCTCGTAGGGCTTGCCTCCGTTTTCTTCGCGCTCGCCGTGAAAGTATTTCGCGCGCGCCTCGGTCGAGATCGCGTCGGCGATCGTTTCGAGAAAGGTATCGTCGAACATCGCGCCGAAGGCGATCGCCTGCGGGAACACGGTGAATTTGCCGGGCCGCACCACGCCGTGCAGGGCCTCGTTGCCGTGATAGTATTTCGGAATGCCGAGCCGCTCCACCGCATCGGCGGTCTCCACAATGAGGCCGAGCTTTTCTTCGAGGGTGAGCTGCCGCACGAGGGCGTCGGCCCTGTCATATACTTCCCGTGTCGTTTTCATCGCGCAGGACTCGCTTTCTTCCGTTTTTCGGATCGGCGGGGACGCATCCGCGCCGTCCGTATGCTTCTATTATATCGGCACGGCGGCACATCGTCAAGAGCGTTTATGGATGGATAGCGAAACGCGACCGTGTGGCAGCGGAAAAGAAAAAACCGTCCGCAAAGGGCGGTGCAGATAAGGGATAATATAGCCGCAGCGGCGCACTTGTTTGTGAAATACTGCGTTGCAGGGGACGGATAACCGTCAGGTTTATCCGTCCCCTGCTTCTTGTCTTTCGCAAAAATTGCATCCTCTGCGGTGCGAAGCAGTTTTGTCGCCGGCTATTTATCGTCCGAACAATTCTGTTCGGCAGGGGATAATCCTGGCGGATATCCCCTGCCGGGCGGGCAGTTCGGGCGGGAAAGAGCGGCGAAAAACCTGTATTATCCCTTATCTGCACCGCCCAAAAAGGCGGACGGAACCGAAAAGGACGCAGAATTATTACGCCGGAAACCGGCGTCAGGGCAGCTTGTAGGCGCGCACGTAATCGACGCGGAAGTCGGCGGCGAACGAAGATTTGTCGTTCTTTTCGATATTGCCCGACCAGCCGAACGTGGGCTTGCCGCTGCCGCCGTCCACCTCGCACGAGAGGATCAGGTATTCGGGCTTCGTCGAAACGCCGCCGTAGGCCGTGCGGGCCACCTCGCGCCGGTTAATGTAAAAGACGTATTCCTCCGGCGTCCACTTAAGGCCGTAGGTGTTGAAGTTCTCGTAGGGGTCGTTGCCGAGCCGGAAGACGCCGATGTTTTTGTAGCGGGTCTTGAGGTCGTAGCCGCTGAAATGGATGTTCTGCGTCACGCGCCAGCTCTTTTTGCCGCCGAGACGCCAGAACGGCGACTCCATGATATCGAGTTCGGCGCCGAGCAGGGCGTTTTTTGACGTGTCGTGGACGCTGTCGTTGGTCATCCAGAACGCCGACCACAGCCCCCTGCCCTTGGGCAGGACGCAGCGGCACTCGAAATAGCCGTAAGCCTGCTCGAATTTGTGCTGCGTGCTCAGACCGCAGGTATACCACCCGGGGCCGAACTCGCCGTCGGGACGGTACTGCGTGCGGATCACGAGCTCGCCGTTTTCGACGCGCGCCTGCGCGGCGCTCCAGTAGCCGCCCTTGCGCATGCCGAAGCGCTCGTGCGCGCCCCATTTGGCGGGGTCGGGGGCGTCGCCGTCGAAGTCGTCCGAAAACGTCAGCTCGAAGGCGTCCGGGTCGATCGTGCGGCTCCCCTTTTCGGCGCTTTTCGAGTGGAACACCCGTAAGATCGCGTTCACGAACGCGATGAGGCCGTTCAGAAACCAAGCCGGGAATACGTTCACGTGCCGATCCCTCCCTGTTTGTTTGTTGCTTACAGCAAATCACGTTTTTATGGGAAATGCAAAATGCAAAATACAAAATACAAAATGATGTGGGATGTGGGATGTGAGATGTGGGATGATGGAAGGGCTTCGCCCTTACCCATTTTCCGCAGGCTCATTCATCCTGACATCCGACATCAGTATTTGCGAGGGCGGTCATTCGGACTCGGCGCCGTGCGTTTCATATTCACAGCCTTGCGACTTCCCATCCGGAACGGCGGTCGAAGATTTTTTACGGCCCGGCGAAAGAAACCGTATCTCTGCCGGGGAGACGCATCATCGCTTCCATCCTTTTGGAAAAACGTTTGTAGAAATCAACCGCCACCGTATCGCCGTCTTCGTTTTCGAGCCTTGAAACGGCTTCCGCTATTTCTTTCAGGATCAGCCGCATACTGTCGAACGAATACAGATTGCCGCCGTACCAGTCAAACACCCGCTGCCCGTTCACGCTGGCGTCCCATTCGTCATCTTGTATGGAAGGATCGAAATGCCGGAATAAAAACTCGCTCAAATATTCCGCCACATAGGATTCATCGACAGACATCCCGTAGCTGACGATAGAGAACTGCTTCTTATCTTCGTCCGGGTCGCCGCAGATCGGATTGATCCAGAACGTTCCGCCGCCTCCCATGCCGTTGGCAATAAAAATTTGTTCAACCTTTTTTTGGGACGCTTTGACCCTCGCGTACGGCACCAGATCGTTCTTCCATCCGTAGCCGTACATCTCGATCGCATAATAACTCTCCCATTTCCGTACCAACTCGATGTGATAAGGGTATTCCAAATCAAAAACGATTCTGTATTTGCTGCGGCACTCCTCGGAGCAACACCCGTTTTCCAGAGAATAACTGTTGATGTACCGTTTCGTTTTCTTCTCGACCTTCATTTCAATACTTCTGAATTCTTTGCCTATTGCCTCGGCAAAGAAGCAGTTTGCGTCGAAATTCGGATGGTTCAGCCCCTCTGTCAAACCCGCCGGAACGGTGTTTACGCCGATCCTGGCGCCGCCGCCCCCTATGGGCAGGATCTCAAGCGTCGTTCCGTCGTCAAAAACGAACTGGACCGGCTCGCACGCCTCGACCTTCCACGGGACCATAACATCGTCAAGGTGCGGATACGTTTCCCACCATTTTTCGCCGGGATCGATTCCCGCCTCTCTGATCTTCCAATAAACGGCGCCGCTTTGAATGCCGCCGACTTCTCTCACGAAACCGATCACATGGACGCCCGCGATCTTTTTTCCCGTGAGCTCCAAAGAGTCGAGCGCTTCGACGACTTCTTCGGGCGTAAGGTAATACGGAGCCGACCACTCAAAAAAGTCGAACACACCGTTGAAGTTATCGTTTCCTTTTATGCCTTGCAAGTACATCACCTTCGTCTTATTCTGAGGATATCAGCGGAGCTCCCGCACGGTCTCGACGAGCTGCGCCTCGGTGGACGCTTCGACGAAGCGGGTGATCTCGTCCGTCAGGCGGTCGGCGAAGGCGTTGTCGGGCACGACGGCAGCCACGCCGATCAGCGCGGTCTGATGCGTATCCTGCTCGCCGATCTCGGCGGCGGAGACGTGGAACTTGTTTTGGAGCTTCGCGATCAGGCTCTTGACGAGCATGCGCTTTTCTTTCAGGCTGTGCACCCACGGCGCGTACAGCCGGAACGTTATTGCGGCGATTTTCATAGGGTCACCCGTTGTCTTCGGACGCGCCGGGGGCGTCGGAGGCGTCGGACTGTTCCGGGGAGGGGGCCTTCTTTTTCTTCGGCGCGGTTTTTTTCGTGTCGGGGAAGTATTTTTCGCGGATCTCCTTCGGGAAATACGCCGCGGGCTCCACATAGGGCAGGCTTGCTTTCTTTTTCATGGCTGTTCCTCCGGTGTTTTTTTCGGCTGCGCGGCCTCTTTGAGCCACGCGGCGACAAGCGTTTTATATCCGCGCATCTCTTCGTTTTGCGGTTCGATCGAAAGGACGTAGTTGACGCGTCCCATAAGGCTCATAAGATAGTCGGCGGGCGGCGTCGGGTCGCCCCGGAACGAGAGGTGGTCCGCCGCGCCGTATTTTTCGCAGTAATGGACCTCCTGCCGGATCGCGCGTTTATACTCCGCCGGGACGCCGGGGCGCTCGTTCACGATGACGCCGGTGACCTGCTGCCGCCTGCCCTGCCGCAGGACGGCGGTTTTTTTCTCGTTCAGGAAGAGGCCCATCTTTTTGAGCCGCGCCTTCACGAACGCGATGAGGGGCGCGGGGTCGAAATCGCCCGAAAAGGTCATGTCGTCGCAATAGCGGGTATAGGCGATTTCGCGGGCGGCGCAGTAACGCCAAACGGCGTCGTCGAAATCCTTCATCACGATGTTCGAGATCGCGGGGGACGTGGGCGCGCCCTGCGGGAGCGAATCCTTATACACGCACAGCATCGCGAGCAGCACGCGGTTGCTCTCGGAATACCGCGACGCCGGAAACGCTTTTTTCTTCACCAAGGGATAGGTGATGTGGTCGAAGAACCCGCTGATATCGAGCTTGAGCACCGTTTGCCTGCCCACGTGCGGCAGGGCGTTGCGCTTCGTGCTGCCGCCCGGGCGGTAAGCCGAGGCGCAGGGCGAGATCTCTTCAAGCGGCAGCAGCGTTTCGGCGATGCGGGTCTGGATCGCCTTGAGAAGCGGGTCGGGGATATGGAGCTCCCGCGTGCCGCCGCCGCGCTTCGGGATCCGCACGGGGCGGTAGTGCTTCGTCACGGCATGGCTGACGCCGTAAAGCGTTCTGCCGGAAAAACCGAGATCCCGGGAAAGAGAGGAAAACTCCCGATATATGATCATAAGGCGTTCTCCCCTCCTTCCGGGCGCGGAACGTAACTGAAAAAGCATATCGCCGTTGCGAGCTGTATCTCTGAGCCCGTGAAGCGGGCTGCAATACAGCGAAGCGAACGCGATTGAGCGAAGCGAATCCTGCGGGGATGCCGCGTACCGACCGCGACTCGCGGCCGGCGCCGTAAAAAAACGGGTCTGCGCTTACGTTCCGCCGTGATATCTCCATCCGCGTACGCCGACGCGAAATTGGGGCGTGTTTTGCAGGGGGCCCGCCCGGGCGGGCGGACCTGCGGGTTCCTGATTCGAGTATAGCACATCCCCCGGGGAAAATGCAAGGCGTTTCGGTCCCGAAAACGGGACTGTGCGGGCAGGCGATGGAAAAAACCGCGGCGCCGACTTATAAAAAACGGGCGCTTCGCGAAAACCGTCCGCAAAGGGCGGTTTTTCGGGATGCCCGGAGGATCGGGCGGTTTTTTCGCGTTTTGGAATTGCAAACGGCGTTCGGCTGCGGTATAATGAAGAAAAGGGGGCGCGGATATGGACGAAACGCAAAAGGACATCCTGCTCTTCGACCGGTATTATACCGAAAACGAGACTGTGCGGCAGACCTATGACCTCGCGGTCCCGGCGGGGGCGAAGGGCAAAACGGGCCTCGTGCTGTGCGTGCACGGCGGCGGGTGGATCGAAGGCGACAAGGCCCCCTACCGCCCCGCGATCGTCGAGGCGTGCGAAAAATATAACCTCGCGGCGGCGGCGCTCAACTACCGCTACGTTTCGAAGGACGTCGGCTTTGACGAGCAGCTCGACGATATTTCGGCGGCGCTCGCGGCGATCAAAAAAACGGGGCAGGCGGTCGACGTCGACTTCGACCGCGTGCTGCTCACCGGCATTTCGGCGGGCGGGCATTTGTCGCTGCTCTACGCCTATACGAGAAAACAGAGCGCGCCCGTGCGGCCCGTGTGCGTCACGGAGCTCTGCGGCCCGGCGGACCTCGCGGACGGGTTTTACGTGGACGAAACGCCCGACCTGCCGCGCATCGTGGACGGCGGGTATTTCAGGATGGTGCTCGGGTTTGGAGTAAAGCAAACGATCGCGCCCGACGGGCTCGAAGACGCGAGGGCGGCGCTCGCAAAGTATTCGCCGGTCAATTATGTAACCGGGGCCGTGCCGACGTTTTTCGGCCACGGCGACCGGGACGCCGTGGTGCCGTTCCGCGGCGCGAAGGCGCTGGAGGCAAGTCTCGAAGCGGCGGGCGCGGAGCATGAATTCGTACCCTTCCCGGGCGCGGGGCACGAATGCGATCATCCCGCGGCGATGAAACGGATGATGGAACTTTTTTTCCGCGCGGCGGAAACGTATTTGAGATAAACGGAGGGATTGACGATGAAAAAAGTGAGGATCGGCGTGATGGGCGCCTACCGCGGCACCAGCATGATCAGCTTTTGCGAATACGCGGACAACGCCGAGGTGGTGGCGATCTGCGACAAGTGGGAAGAGGGCCTCGAGCGCCAGAAGGAAGTTCTCAACGACCCGAACATCACCTATTACACGAACTTCGAGGACTTCATCAAGCACGATATGGACGCCGTGGTGCTGGCGAACTACGCCAACGAGCACGCGCCGTTCGCCATCAAGGCGATGAAGGCGGGCAAGCACGTGTTTTCGGAGGTGCTGCCCGTGCAGACGATGAAGGAGGCCGTGGAGCTCATCGAGACCGTGGAACAGACCGGCAAGGTGTACGCCTACGGCGAAAACTACTGCTATATGCCCGCGCCCTACGAGATGCGCAGGCTCTACCGCACGGGCAAGCTCGGCGAGTTCGAATACGGCGAGGGCGAATACGTGCACAACTGCGAGCCCATCTGGCCGAGCATCACCTACGGTGAGGAAGACCACTGGCGCAACAACATGTACGCCACGTTCTACTGCACCCACTCACTCGGGCCGCTGATCCACATCACGGGCCTCAGGCCCGTGTCGGTGGTCGGGTTCGAGAGCCCGATGGCCGAGCGCAGGCGGCGCATCGGCTCCAAGGCGGGCTTATTCGGCATCGAGATGGTCACGCTCGAAAACGGCGGCATCATCAAGAGCATCCACGGCGGGCTCTATAAAAACTCGGTGTGGTACAGCGTGTACGGGTCGCTGGGGCGCGCGGAATCCGCCCGCGAGGACACGGGCGAGGGCGTGGACCGCATTTTCGTGAACCTGGACAAGTATTCGGGCGAATACGGTCCCCAAAAGATCGAGAGCTACAAGCCCGCCGAACGGCAGAATGACGAAACGGGCGCCCAGTACGGCCACGGCGGGTCGGACTATCACACGATGAACAATTTCGTGAAAAAGATCCTCGGCGACGAAGACGCGGACGTTATAGACGTGTACGAGGCCCTTGACATGTTCCTGCCGGGGCTGTTCGCCTACCGCTCGGTGCTCGGCGGCGGCGCGCCCGTGGAGATCCCGAACCTCCGGAACAAAGAGGAGCGCGAAAAGTGGCGCAACGACACGGCCTGCACCGACCCGAAGACTGCGGGCGACATGCTTCTGCCTGTGTTTTCGCGCGGCAACCCCGAAATCGGGCAGGAGGTGTACGACAGGATGTACCGCCTGTGGCGCGAGGACTTCGAGGCCGAAAACGGCTACACGCACAACGCCCTGACGCAGGGACGGAAGAAGAAAGAATAAAAGACGGCCGGTCGAAAAGACCGGCCGGTTTTTGAAAAGTGATGTGTCGCTTCGCGACGTGATGCTTGCTTCGCAAATGATGCGCCGCTATGCGGCATGATGTGTTTCGCTTGCGCGCGAAACGTTTCGGGGCCTGCGGCCGGCATTTTAAAATGGGGGTACGGGGGCGACGCCCCCGTCCTTCATTTCACATTCCACACTTCACATTCCGCATTTTCTCAGTATCCGAAATACGTTTCGCAGAAGTCGTAAAGCGAATTGTAATAGCATTCCTCGCTCACGGGGTCCAGAAGCAGGCCGTGGCCCGAAAGCGGATAGAACACGTATTTATAGTGGTCGCTGTTCTCGCCGAAGGTCTCGGTGAAGACGTTCACCATCGCCTCGCGGTTGCCCTTGGGCACCAACAGGTCGTTGCCGGCGTACGCGAAGAGCGACGGGACCGTGTTTTTGTTCACGTAACTGACGGGCGAGATGTCGCGGCAAAGGCGGTCCGCCTCGCCGTTACGGCGCATCTCATCGGTGATCTTAACGCCCGTGAGCTGCTGCGTGAGGCGGTAGGCCGTGTCGCCCCACGCCGCCGTGGTCATGTCGGCGGGGCCCACGCGGTTGGCGGTGAACGAGAGCTCCAGCGGGCAGGAGTCGGCGCGCGTGTAGCTGTACAGCATCGAGATGTGCCCGCCCGCGGAGTAGCCGGAGGGCGCGACCTTGGTGATGTTGAGGCCCTTTTCGTCCGAGAAGGCCTTGAGCGCCTCGATGCACATGCCGATCTCGTCGAGCATCGTGTAGACCGTGATATCGCCGAAGGTATCGTCGGAGCAGAGCGAATAGCTCATGGTGGCGGTGATGTAGCCCTTGCCCGCGAGCTTTTCGCAAAGCGGCGCCATATCCTCTTTCTCGCCGCCGGTCCAGGAGCCGCCGTGGATATAGAGGATCACGCCGTTATACTCGCGCCCGGCGGCGGAGTACGGCACGTAGATCGTCACAAGGTCGCGCTCGGCGTCGCCGTAGCGGATATTCTCGTAGACCTTGTATTTTTCGGACAAAAGCCCGAACATGGTGTTGAACATCAGGCCGATGCTCAGGATGAACGCAAGCAGCGTCTGCATGAAGATCCCTCCGTTGTTATGATTTATAAGCGCGTCCCTCTCCGTTCTGCACAAATTTGCACAACCGTGCATTTTTTCGCGTTTCCGGTTGACAAGGGCGGCGCGGTTTTACGATAATAGACAGTGAAGTATTATTGATGAAAGAAGCCTTGGTATGAGCGATATCGAAAACAGGATCCGGGACGGCTTTATAGCCCTGCTCGAAAAGAAACCCATCGAACAGATCACCGTGACCGAGATCTGCCGGGAGACGGGCGTGAGCAAACGCAGCTTTTATAACTATTTCTGCGACAAATACGACGTCATCCTCAAGGTGCAGGCGATCCCGGAGATGGAGGAGGAAGACACCGAGGTGTCGCTCGACACGCTCGAGAACTATTTCCGCGCCCGCTACCGCTGGCTTCTGGAGCACCGCGGCTTTCTCAAGAACCTGAGCCTTTACTACGGGCAGAACTCGTCGGTGCTCGCGTTCAAGGATTCGCTGAACGCCCTCATCTGGAAGATCATGAAGCAGAACGACCCCGCGCTGAAAGAATCTCCGGAGCTCGTTTACGCCGTGAACTTTTTCGTTTCGGGGTATCTCGTGTTCGTGATCACGATCATCCTGAGCGACCCCGCCTATTGCGAGGAATACTTCTCGCGCGAGCATTTCATCGGGGATTACATCCCGCCGATCCTTTTGAGATATTTCACGAAATAATCATAGCACGGCGGCGTTTTCGGGAACAATTCACGCTTTCATAAAACCGTGCAAACGTAGCGCCGCGCGGAAAACAAAAGACAAATGAACCGACTTGGCGGGGCCTCGATGACCGAGGGGCCCTTTTTCAGAAAAATCGTATTCTTCGCGGTCCCCGTCACCCTGACGGGGCTTTTGCAGATCGTGTATAACACCGCCGACACGGCCGTGGTTGGCCAGTTCGCGGGCAAAACGGCGCTGGCCGCCGTGGGCTCGACGGGCTCGATGATCAGCCTGATCGTGAACCTCTTCACGGGGCTTTCGATGGGCGCGGGCGTGCTGACCGCGCGTATGCTCGGCGCGAAAAACGCCGAGGGGACGTCCCGCGCCGTGCACACGGCTATGGGGCTGAGCGTTTTGAGCGGCGTCGCCATCAGCGTGCTCGGGGTGCTGTTCTCCCCCACGCTGCTCAGGTGGATGCAGGCGCCGGAAGACACGATCAAGCTGTCGACCTTGTACGTGCGCATCTATTTTCTCGGCGCGCCGGGCTCGATGGCGTTCAACTTCGGGGCGGCGATCATCCGCGCCACCGGCGACACCGAGCGGCCGCTGCGGTACCTCGCGGCGTCCGGCGCGGTGAATATACTTCTCAATCTGTTCACGATCATCGTGCTCGGCTGGGGCGTGGCGGGCGTGGCGGTGGCCACGATCGCGTCGCAGTATCTCACCGCCGTGCTCGCGGTGCGGCGTCTGACGAAGACCGACGACGACACGCGCCTGACGGTGAAAAAGATCCGTTTTTACCCGGGCGAGCTCAAACAGATCTTGCGCATCGGCGTGCCGGCGGGGCTGCAGAACGCCCTGTTTTCGGTGTCGAACGTGATCATCCAGTCGAACGTGAACACCTTCGGCTCGGACGCGATGGCGGGCATTTCGGCGGGCTCGAACTTCGACGCCTACATTTTCACCGCGACCAACGGCTTCACGCAGGCCGCGATGACCTTCATCTCGCAGAACGTGGGCGCGAAGAAGAAAGAGAACGTGAGAAAGATCTGGCTCCTGTCCCTCGGCGGAGCTGCGATCGCTGCCGCCGTGCTGACGACGCTGGGATTCCTGCTGCGCGGGTACATCGTGCGGATCTTCACGACCGATCCCGCCGTGGCGGCGGTCGGCGCCGAACGAATGGCGCTCATCATGCCGTTTTACGCGTTCTGCTCGCTGTTGGACGTGACGAGCGGGGCGGTGCGCGGGCTCGGGAAATCGTTCCAGATCATGCTCGTGTCGCTGTTCGGCGCGTGCGGAATAAGGCTCGTCTGGGTGTTCTTCTTTCTGCCGATGCGGCGCACGCTGCCGTTTTTGTATCTCTCGTACCCCATCTCGTGGGGCGTGTCGTTCGCGGTGGCGGCGGGGCTGTTTTTGTGGCTCTCGGGCGGAAAACGGCTCGATAAAATCATAACCAACGCGCAAAAAACGTAAATATCCCGTTTTTGAAAGGTGGTTTTCATATGTACGCGCTCAATATGGCGATCAACGTGATCGTTTCCGCCATCATGGTGCTGCAGGCGGCGTTCGCCCTGCCCGTGACCAGCGCCGTGTTTTTCATCGACAGCGAGGCCGTGGTGTTCGAGAGCGGCGACGAGATGTATACGATCATCTGGTCCACGTCGCTGCCCGGCACGGGCTGGGTGAATTACACCTACGAGGGGACCGAATACGAGGTCAGGGACCTGCAGAACTCCGCAGTGCGTACGACCGACACGGTGCACAGCGTGCGCGTGCCGAAAGCGCACCTCGACCATAACGCCTACACCTATTCGTCGCAGCAGATCGGCACGCGGCGCGCCTACGTCGCCGTGAAGGGCCGCACGGTCACCTCGGGCCCGGTCGAGTTCAAAGGCTACGCGGGGCAGGAGGAAATAAACGTCCTTGTGCTCTCGGACATCCACGAGGACCCGTACGTGGCGCAGAAGGCCGTTGACAATTTCACAGCCGAGCCGGACCTGTTGATCCTCAACGGCGACCTCGTGAGCTATATGACGTCGGTGCTGAAATTCAAGCAAATCCTGTCGTACGCGCACCGCTTTTCGGGCGGGCAGATCCCGGTGATCTACACGCGCGGCAACCACGAGAACCGCGGCACCTACGGCCCCGAGGCGGTGGATATCTTCAAGATCTCCACGCGCGGGCAGTATTTCACCTGCAGCTACGGGCCGATCTCGTTTTTGTGCCTCGACACCGGCGAAGACAAGGATGACGACGACTGGACCTACAGCGGCCTCGTGGACTCGACGACCTATATCGCCGGCGAGACCGAATGGCTGAAGACCCTGTCACCGGACGAGGACGCCGCCTACCGGATCGCGGTGGGCCACATGCCGAACGTGGACAACCGCTACGGCTTCAACTGGGTGCCCACGCTCACGGCCCTGAAAACCGACCTGTTCGTGGCAGGGCACAAGCACCGCCTGAATTTCGCCTACCGGCGGCAGGCTTCGCCCTTCCCGGTGATGATCGACGGCGGCAAGACCAACGACGACGGCTTCATCGCGACGATGCTCACGTTCGGCGGCGGCAAGGTGAAGGCCCTGTGCTACGACAATGAGAACAACCTCGCGGGCGAGCACGTCTACGAGATCGGAAGATAAGAGCGCATGAAAAAAAGAGCCCACAGGGCTCTTTTTTTATGGGGTTCAGTCGCCGATGCCGTAACGCTCTTCCATTCTTTCTACCCAGGCGTCCGCCGCGCCGCTGAGTTTGAACACGGCGATCGAGATCTTGACGATCTTGACGAAAATTTTGATCAGGGTTACCACTGCGCTCACCTCCCGTTATCGTGGATTATCGTGGTTTATCATTTCAGCCTCTGCGGCATTTGACCGTTTTGATCTCGAACGGACGGAACGTAAGGCTTACGGCCCCGCCGTTGAGCGCGAGGGCTTCGCCCTCGTCCTCGAGAAGGTTCGTGAGAACCGCCGATCCGACGGGCGTGCCGAAGCGGACTTTCGTTTGCGTTTTCGTGCCCTCGCACTCGTAAAGACGGAGAACAAAGGCGTCGGACCCGTCCTCGGCGGGTTTCAGGGCCTCGGCGATCACGTTGGGCGCGTCGACCGTGAGGAAGGGCGGGCGTTCGGCTTTGCCGGGGGATACGACGTGCGGGACGTTGAGCTCATACGCCGGGCGCGTGACCGTTTCGGCCGAGAACGCGCCCTCGTGCGGCAAGAGCGAATAGGTCAGCTCGTGGTCGCCGCGGTCGCCGGTATAGTCGGGGTGCGTGCCGCCGCGGTGCAGCGACAGGCGCAGATCGCAGCCCGCCACGGTGATGCCGTATTTGCAGTCGTTGAGCAGCGCCACACCGAAGCCGGGCTCGCTGAGGTCGGTGAAGTTGCGGTTGCAGACCTCGAACTTCGCGAGCTGCAGGCTGTCGTTCTGTGTGGTGGGGCGCTCGACGCACCCAAACTGGATCTCGCTTTTGGCGCGCAGGGCCGAAACGTCGAGGTCGAAGCCGGCCTTCAGAAGGCGGTGCGGGCTGCTCCAATGGATAAGGGTATGGAAGTCCACGCGCGGGCTGTCGGCGTAGCAGACGAGGTCCTGCGTGACGACGGTGCCGTTTTCGAGCTCGAAGACGCTGCGCAGCCTTATTTCGACCGCGCCGTCGGTGACGAGCGTGCGGCTCTTGAAACCGGAAACGGGCGCGAGCTTATCGACCACGTCCTTGTCCACGTCCCAGTTGTCGTAGAAGAGGGGCACGTCCTCGCCGAAGAGCAGGACGTTCAGCGGCCTGCCGCCGGGTTTGCGGAGCTCGCGGCCCGAAGCGAGATCGATAAACGACGAAATATAGCCGTTTTCGTCGAAGGTCAGTTCGGCGAAGGGGGTTTTGAGCGTGGTCCCGTCGTAAACGAAGGGACTATCGGCGGCGACGGGCGCGTCGGCGAGGGCGAGCGGCACGCTGCCGAAGCCCGGCACGGACACGTTACCGACGGCGAGCACGTTTCTGCCGCAGACGTCCGTGTAGCGCTGGGAGGGCCAGTCCTTCGCGAAGCCTTCGGCTTCGATCACTGCGGCGTCGGCGCGGTCGAACGACAGAGTGTTGAACAGCGTGACGCCCTCGGTCCCGTCGGTGAGCAGGGCGGCGTAACGGGCGGTCTCGTCCTTATAATTCTTGAGCAGGGCGTCGAGCTCCTTGTGATAGACGTCGTAGACGGGCTTGATCGAGGTGCCGGGCAGGATGTCGTGGAACTGGTTCTTGAGCAGGGTCTTCAGCCATTCGTCGCCCTTTTCGTGCGGCTTTTCGCCCGAGAGGACGTTGAAATACTCGAAGTCGCGCAGGGCGTATTCGGCCTTGCGGTTCTTGCGCTTCACGTCGTGCATCTGCGTGAGGGTGCCGCGGTGCAGCTCGAGATAGAGCTCGTCGTGATAGACGGGCAGGTCCTCCTTTTGCGCCTCGAGCTCTTTCATGAAGGCGCTCGCCGACATCGGCACGACCTCGGGCATGCCCTCCATGGCGGAAGCGCGAAGCGACGTTTCGATCATGCCGGGGGTGGGTCCGCCGCCGCCGTCGCCGAAGCCGTAGGCGACGAAGCGCAGGTCGGTGACGTCCTTTTGCTGCAGGTCGCGCACGGCGGCGGAGCAGTCGTTGACGTCGGTCCAGCAGTGGGTGCGGTTGAAGTGCGTGAGCACCTCGCTGCCGTCCACGCCCTTCCAGATGAAGCTCTCGAACGGAAAGCGGTTGAGCTCGTTCCAGCCGATCTTGGTGGTGTAGAAATATCTGACCTCGCTTTCGCGCATGATCTGCGGGATGTTCGCGTTATAGCCGAAGGTATCGGGCAGCCAGAAGCAGTCCGCCGTGTAGCCGAAGTTTTCGCGCGTGAACTGCTGCCCCTTCAAAAACTGGCGCGCCATCAGCTCGCCCGAGGTGATGTTGCAGTCGCACTCGACCCACACCCCGCCGTTCGGCTCGTAGCGCCCCTCGGCGACGCGGCGCTTCATCTCTGCGAAGACGTCGGGATAGTATTCCTTCATCCACGCACTGTGCAGGGCCGACGACTGGATGAAGGTGTAGGTCGGGTACTGCTCCATGAGGCGCAGGGCGTTGGAATAGGTGCGCGCGCATTTGCGCACGGTTTCGGCCACGGGCCAGAGCCACGCGGTATCCATATGCGAGTGGCCGGTGATCCCTACCCTGCCGAACACGCGCGAATTGCCGCCCGTGAAGAAGGGGCGGGTGATCCTGAGCGCGGCGGCGACGCCCGCGTCGACGGCCTCGGGCGAGGTATCCTTCGGGAAGATGGGCAGGACGTCCGCCACCTTCATGAGCGCGCGCTTGGCCTTGCCGGACACGAAGCGGTCAGCGGGGAGGTTCCGCGCGGCGTTCAGGAGTTCCCTGAGGTCGAAGAGCAGCGTGTAGATATCGTCGCGCCGGGTGCAGATCTCGACGCCGTTGAAAACGTGCGTGAAGCTCTGCGTGGGGTCGGGACGGAAATAGTCGTCGTAGGGGTCGGTGTTGGGGTCGTAGTGCCCGGCGTAGCACTCGAAGGCAAGGCGCAGCGTTTCACCCGCCTTGGCGTTGCCGAGCCACTGGCAGGCGTGCGAGCCGCCGATGAAATCGCGGTTCTTGCTGTTAATGAGCCCCTTCGGCACGCCGTTCAGAAAGAAAAGCTGCTCGTTGCCGCCGCAGCCGGACACCGCCCAGAGCGGCTGCCCGTCGAGCTCGGCGGGGACGGTGAACCCACCCTTGAGCCACATGTTCTGCCACTCGTGCCCCCAGCTCTCGCCGGGAGCGATCGGGACGAAGCCCGTTTCAGGGACCGCGCGCAGGTGCTCTTCGGTGAAATACGCCTCGGTGTTTGAAAGCTCGCCGACCTTGACGTAAACGAGGTTCTCGTAGAGCTTCAGCGCGGCACCCAGCTTATTGAAGACTCTGTTCTGAAGGTTTTCGTGATACATCGCGTCTTCTCCTTCTTTTTTGTATTGCTGTGCGCCGGGCGTTATGCCGCGGGGCGCAGCGTGATCACTTCGTAATAACAGCCGGCCTCGGTGCGCATGGGGAAGCGCCAGCCGCAGGCCCCGGGGCTCACGTTCATCACGGCGTTTCCCTCGGCATAGTCGCCGCGGCAGTAGCCGATCAGGGGGTAAAGGAGGCCAAGCGGGAAGAGCTGGCCCGCGTGCGTGTGGCCCGAGAGCTGCAGGTCCGCGCCCGCCGTGAGATTGTCTTTGAACGCGTTCGGCTGGTGGTCCGCCACGATCAGGTATTTCTCCGGCGCGGGATTCGTAAGCGCCGCGATATCCGCCCTGCCGTCGCCCTCACTGAGGTCCTCTCTGCCGAGGATCAGTAGGTCGGGCGCTACTTCGACGTAGGAATCGCGCAGCAGGACGATGCCGTTGTCTTCGAGCGCTTTTTCGAGCTCCTCCGGCGTGAACTTGCGCCCGCCCGCGTATTCGGCGTGGCCCTGCCGGTCGTGGTTGCCGTAGACGTAATAGACGGGCGTCTCAAAGTCGGCGAAGAGGCGGAACGCCGCCTCCATCTCCTCTTTCGTGGTGTAGTCGTCCACGATGTCGCCGCCGAGGATGGTGGCGTCGGGGTGCAAAGCGCGGACCTCGGCGACCGTTTTTTCGGTCACGGAGAAGGGCTGCGCGCTGCCGACGTGCAGGTCGGCGATGAACACGACGGTATGCTCACTCTGCAATTTATTTGAGGTATAAGTATGATATTCGGGCTTGACGGTCTCCATGTTGACCGCGCCGTAAACGACGAACAGCGCGCCGAGGACGAGCCCGGCGACCCTGACGGCGACGAAGCGCCGCTCTTTTTTGCGGATCGCCGCGACGGCCGAGCACACGGCGTCGGCGAGGGCGTCCATCAGGAGGGCAGCGTAGAGGGCCGTCATCAGCGGCTGGACGGCGCGCAGCTGCACGGGCCCCGCCATGGTGAGAAACGCGAACAGCACCGCCAAAAGCGCCTTGCCCGCGATCAGGGCGATGCGAAACGCGGCTTTGAGCTGTTTTTTTCTGAGCGGCAGCCCCGCCAGCGTGACGAGCGCCTCGGCCAGTAAAAACCAGAGCGCGAATTCCACGAACACGTTCATGCTTTATCCTCCGAAATTTCCAGGTTTTCCGTTTCTTCGGGTGCGTCTTTCTTTCTTGTTTTCCAGAGCGAAATTGCCGTGGTCACGGCGACGACGACGTTGGCGGCCGCGCCCACGTAATTCATGATCACGGCGCTGAACGCGGCGTACATCACCATATTGGCGATGAATGCGTATTTGAGCGCCCGTTCGCGGTCCCTGAACCGGAACACGGCGACCGAATACTCAAGGTTCGCCACGATCGGCAGGTACCCGAGCAGGCCGCGGTTGTTGAACCACACGCCCAGCACCACGCCGAGGGCGATAAGCGACCACTCGACGATATATTTGACGGTCTTGTTCTTGATCTCGAACATCGCGGCGAGGTTGCGCCCCACGGCGGCGACGTTCTGGGCGGTGCTGCTGTAACCCTTGAGGATGATCGACCCCGCGGCGTAGAAAAACTGGCTGACGATCTGCACCGCGAGGATCTGGCGGTGCTTTTTGCGCGTGCCGCTGATCGAATCCGTGACCATCGCGCACAAACTGCACACGTTGCCGACAACGATCTCTTTGATATCCAAGGCGCTTTTCCTCCCGTTCTATTCCATCATACCGCAAAGAGGGCGAAAAAGCAAGAACGAATCCGCGGGATGTACTTGATAAATCGCGCGTGATATAGTATAGTAACAGTATGGCGATACCCCAATATGCCCGCGTGCGGAGCGGCGCCGGGAAACGAAGGGAGAAAACCTATGAAAACGAAGACCATAAAGGCCGTATGCCTGCTGCTCGCCCTCTGCCTGCTTGCGGGCGCGATCGCGGGCTGCGGCGCGGAAGAAGAAAAGGACCTCAGCGTCACGGGGCGCGCGATCACGCACGAGCTCGAATTCGGCGGCGTTTACATTGATCTCTCGATCGACGACTTCAACGCCCTCGGCTTTTCTTACGGCGACGGCGTGACCGTGACCTTCTCGAACGGCTACAAGCTCGAGAACGTCCCCTATTATAACGGCTATTACACGCAGACCGGCGAACCGCTGCTCGTGGCGTATCCGGGCTACCCCTATATCAAGGCCTGCATCAACAACGGCGACGACCTTTGGACCGTCGCGGGGCTCGGGGAGGGCGACACCGCCGACATTTCGCTCGCCGAAGCCGGGGCGTTCGCCGCGATCCAGAACGCGCGCGACATCCATTATAAGGACGACCGCGAGCTTTTTGCGAGCGACGAGGTCTTCGCGAATTTCAGAAGCGTAAAGGCAACGGGGATCGGCGAGAATAAACTCTTCCGTTCCGCATCGCCCTGCGACAACCAGCACAGCCGCGCGCCCTACGTGGACGCGCTCATTAAGGCCGCCGGCGTGGGGTGCGTGCTGAACCTCTCGGACAACGACGAGAAGATCGCGGGGTACCTCGCGAAGGAGGACTATAACTCCCCCTATTTCCGTTCGCTCTATGAAAACGGCGGCGTGATCCCGCTCGCGCTCAACATGAACTTCGGCTCGGCGGACTTCCGCAAAAAGGTCGCGGACGGGCTCATTGAGATGATCGGGCACGAGGGGCCGTATCTCGTGCACTGCACCGAGGGCAAGGACCGCACGGGCTTCGTGTGCATGCTGCTCGAGGCGCTGTGCGGGGCGGGCTACGACGAGATCGCCGAGGATTACATGATCACCTACGACAACTATTACGGCATCACGAAAGATCGCGACGAGGCGCGCTATACCGTGATCCTTGAGAACGTGCTCGATCCGATGATCCGCAGCGTCCTCGGCGACGAAAAGGCGGACCTGAGAACCGCCGACCTCGCCGGGGCCGCGGAAACTCTGCTTAAGAACGCCGGCATGACGGACGCCCAGATCGCAACGCTCAGAGAAAAGCTCGGCGCGTGACGCGCGGCAAGTGATATTGACGAAAAGAAAGGAAGAATTCCCGTGAAAAAACTCAGGACCGTATTTTTGTTCCTGCTCGCGCTGCCGCTGTGCTTTTGCCTCATCGGCTGCGGAAACGGCCGGACCGAAGACACACCGGAGCCCGACGCCGACGGCCGTGTCTTTTCGGACGACGCCTCGGATTTCGTATCGGTCACCGACGCCGTGCCCGACGTCATTTTAGAGATCCGCTATTTTTCGACCTATAATTTCGTGGGCGACCGCATCGACGGCTATGAGGAGCCGCTGGCGCTGTTAACGAAAGAGGCCGCCGCCGCGCTCAGGGAAGTGAGCGAAGAGGTGATATCGAAGGGCTACCGCCTGAAGATCTACGACGCCTACCGCCCGCAGAAAGCCGTGACGAATTTTGTGAACTGGGCGAAGGACGCTTCGGACGTACGTATGAAGGCGTATTTCTATCCCGATCTCGAGAAGGACGTGCTGTTCCCGCAGGGGTATATCGCCGAGCACTCCGGCCACAGCCGCGGCAGCACGTTGGACCTCACGCTCGTGGACATGCAAACGGGCAAGGAGCTCGACATGGGCGGCGTGTTCGACTTCTTCGGCGAAATAAGCCACCCCGATTACCGCGACATCACCGACGAGCAGTATTCGAACCGCATGCTGCTGCGCGAGGCGATGCTCGGGCACGGCTTCAAGCCGCTCGACGAAGAGTGGTGGCATTTCACGCTCGAAAACGAGCCCTATCCGAATACGTATTTCACCTTCCCCGTCAACAGCGCAACGCTTAACGGGAACAAATAAAAAGGAGTGACCGACATGAAGAAAAAAGCCGTTCTGTGCATCCTGCTCGTAATTGCCCTGCTGTTCACGGCGGCGGCGCCCGTGTTCGCAGCGTCCGGCCAGGGCGCGGCGCAGAGCGAGACCTCGTCCGAAAACGGGATCGCTTCGTTTTTTAACCGGATCGTGGAGAAGATCAAGGCGATCTTTGAACGGATCAAGGCCGTTTTCAACGTAAAGAAGGAACAGGTGAGGAACACGATGAACCAGAACGCCATCCATATGCTCAAATCGGTGACGGATACGATCGGCGACAGCTTCATCATCACGACCGACGACGGCAAGGTGATCGTGATCGACGGCGGCCATAAGACCGAGACCGAATACTTCATCGAGTATCTCAAGGCCGTGACCGGGCAGAAGAAGCCGCATATCGACGCGTGGTTTTTGTCGCATCCGCACGACGACCACTGCGAAGTGTTTCTCGAAATCGCCCAAAACCGCGCACACGAGGTCACGTTCGGCAGAGTGTACGCCAACTTCCCGGACGACCCCGCGTTTTACGAGGGGGTCGACGAGTGGGCGTTCACCGTCGTGTCGGAGTATAACCGCCTGAAGCCGACGTTCGCCGATAGAGCGGCAAGCCTTGCCGAGGGCGACGTGTTCAGCGTGGGGTCGGCAGAATTCAAGGTGTTCTATACCTTCAACCCCGCATGGAAAAACTGCAACGAGGCTTCGACCATCATGCGCATGGATCTCGCCGGCACGAGCGTGATGTTCAACGGCGACGCGGGGCCGAACGCCGGGAACTACGTTGTTGAGAAATACGGCGATACCGGCGCGCTCGACTGCGATTACTGCAAGATGGCGCACCACGGCCAGGACGGCGTGGACCGCAATTTCTATGAGGCCGTGTCGCCCGAAACCTGCCTGTGGCCCACGCCCACGTGGGTGTATGAGAACACCAACGGCAATCTCAAGACCTTCGAGACCCGCGCATGGGTGGAAGAGCTCGGCGTCACGAAGGAATATAAGTCCTTTGAGGGCAGCGTTGTGATCCCGATGAAACCGCGCATCGTGACCACGACCGACGTGTTCGAGGACGGCTACGACGCCGCCCTCGCCGCGCGGCGGCTGACGAACCTCGGCTATGAGGGCATCGACATGGGCCTCGACTACTGGATGTTCGAGGGCTCGCCCTTCATCGGCGATAACTATCTCGCTTGGGCGAACGAGCTTCGCGCCGAGGCGGACGCCGCGGGGGCCGTTTATACCCACGCGCACGCCCCGGGTGAGGCAGATTCCGAATACATCGGGCGGTCCATCGAGGTCACCGCCGCCCTCGGCGCGAAGTATCTCGTGGTGCACCCGGTCTGGCGCGACGGCAGCGGCAACGTCATCAAAACGAAGCTCCGCTTCATTGAGATCAACAGACGCGCGATCGAAAAATGGCTGCCCATGGCCGAGGAATACGGCGTGACGCTGCTGTCCGAAAACATTTTGTGGGGCGCGTCGTCCGACCCGCGCATCATCGCGGACCTCGTGAAAAAGGTGGGGTCCGACCGGTTCGGCTGGTGCTTCGACGTGGGCCACGCCTGGTGCTGCGGCTACGCCCCGGACGTGCTGAAGGATTGCTCCGTGGTGCCTATGTCGCTGCACATTCAGGATAACGACGGCAGCGGGGACCAGCACCTCTTCCCGGGCGACGGCACGATCGACTGGGCTCTGTTCACTTCGACGCTCCGGGAGATCGGCTATCTCGGAGACTGCGTGATGGAGGCCCATCACCAGAGCCTCGTGGCGCCCGACGGCGAGCGCGACGCGATCTTGACGCGCCTGCTCGAAAAATCGAAGGAACTGCAGAAAGAACTGCGGTAAAAGGAGATCATATGAAGACTTACGACGTGGCGGCTTATATCTGGCCGTCCTATACCGGCAAAGAGAAGCGCGCCCGGCAGTTCTGGGAGCAGGGCATCGGCGAGTGGCAGTCCGTGCTGAGCGCCGAAAAACGCACCGAGGACCAGATTTTGCCGCGAAAACCCCTTTGGGGCACTGTGGACGAGGCCGACCCCAAGGTGATGGAATTTCAAATCAAAGAAGCGACGCGCCACGGGGTGAACGTGTTCATCTACGACTGGTACTGGTACGACCGGCGCCCGTTTCTGGAGCAGTGCCTCGACGAGGGGTTTCTGGGCGCGCCGAACAACGCGGATATGCGCTTTTATCTCATGTGGGCGAACCACGACGCCGGTTACACGTGGGACAAGCGCCAGTCTGGCCTCGACGAAGTCATCTGGCTCGGCACCCAGCCGCGGGAGGAATTCGACCGCGTGTGCCGCCGCGTGATCGACTTGTATTTCAAACGCCCGAATTACTATAAGATCGGCGGCTGCCCCGTGTTCATGATCTATGAGATGTCGAATCTCGTGCGCGGGCTCGGCGGCGTTGAGAACACGCGCGCCGCGCTTGAGCATTTCAGGGAGCTGACGAAGGCGGCGGGCTTTCCGGGGCTGCATCTGCAGGCCGCGATCTACGCCGAGCACGCGGTGAACGTGAGCGGTGTGGACGCCGCGCGCGAAGGGTCCACGAAGGACCTCGTGGACATGCTCGGCTTCGACTCGGTCACGCACTACCAGTTCGCGCATTTCGTCGACTGCAACCGCGATTATCTTGAGATCCTGCCCGACGTGCAAAAGGAGTGGGACCGCATCCGCAGGGATTATAAGGTCCCCTATTATCCGCACATGTCCGTCGGCTGGGACAATAACCCGCGGCACCGGTTCCTCACGCTGCCGATCATGAAGAACAACACGCCCGAAAACTTCAAAAAGGGGCTCGAAATGGCGAAGGACTACGCCGACCGCTATAACGGCGTGCCCCTCGTGACGGTCAACTCGTGGAACGAGTGGACCGAGATGAGCTACCTCGAGCCGGACGACGTATACGGCTACGGGTACCTTGAGGCGGTCAGGGACGTGTTTCTCGGGCAGGAATAAACGATAAGGAGGGGGCAGCGTGAAAAAGAAGCTCCGGATCGCCCTCGCGGTCGTGCTCGCGGCGGCGGTCGTCACCGTGGGCGGAGGCCTCGCTTGGGAGATCTCGGCGGTGAAAAACCCGCGCGTGCCGCACGAAAAGGAGCTCGAGCTCGTGTGGGCCGACGAATTCGACGGCGACACGCTCGACTTGACGAAATGGGAGGGCCACGGCTGCGGCGGCGATGAAGCGAAGATCCGGCGCGGCGGCTACTGGCATACCGATATGGCAACCGTGAAAGACGGGTGCCTGCATATCCGTACCGAGTATTATCCCGACGGCTACAACGGCAACGGCCTGCCCGGCTGGTACACCTGCGGGCTCGACACCAACGGCCTGTTCGAGCCGACCTACGGCTATTTCGAGGTCCGCTGCATATTGCCCAAGGGCGTCGGGATGTGGGCGGCGTTCTGGCTGCTCGCCGACAGCATGTCGGCGGGCGCGGGCGACGTTGAGAACAGCGGCGTTGACGGCGCGGAGATCGACGTGTTCGAATCGGCGTTTTATGAGAGCAAACGCCCAAACCGCGTGTCGACGAACGTACACATCGACGGCTACGGCGAAGCGCATCAGTCGCAGAACGTGTGTAAACCGTATCTCCGCTTCAGCGACCCCTATGAGGACTTCAACACCTACGGCGTGGCGTGGAACGAGGACGGCTACACCTTTTACATCAACGGCCTGAAAACCGGGCATTCGGATTTCGGCGGCGCGTCGCAGACGCCCGAATATCTCATCCTCTCGGTGGAGGTTGGCGGCAGGGACGGCTCCCCCGCCGCGGACTGGACCGGCGGCCCCATCACGCCCGACAGCGAGACCACCGACTTCGTGATCGACTACGTGCGGGCGTACCGCTATAAATGAGAAAGGAGCACGCCCATGCGGATCGAGGTCGTTGAAGGAGCGAGGACGATCCTGTCAAACCCCGGCGGGGTCTTTAACTATTTCGGGTGGCCGACGGTGGCGCGCCTGCAAAACGGCAAGCTGGCCGTGACGTGCTCGGGCTTCCGGCGGGCGCACGTGTGCCCGTTCGGGCGGGCGGTGATGATGACGAGCGAGGACGAGGGGAAGACCTATTCCCCGCCCCGGGCGGTCATCGACACGCCGCTCGACGACCGCGACGCGGGCGTAGTTCCCTTCGGCGAGACCGGCGTGATCGTAACCTCGTTCAACAACACCCGCGCCGACCAGCGCGGCTGGAACCCCGGCAACGCCGAATTCATGGCGAGGGTGGACGAAATCACGGACGAGGACGAAGCGCGCTTTCTCGGCAGCACCTTCCGCCTGAGCTTTGACGGCGGCGAGACCTTCGGGCAGCTGCATAAAAGCCCCGTCACGTCCCCGCACGGGCCGACAGAGCTTCGGGACGGCACGCTTTTGTGGGTGGGCAGGACCTTCGCCGAGGACAAAATAAACGAAGAAAACAACCGCGCGGAGGCGTGGCGCGTCCAGACGGACGGGACGATGGGATTCGTGGGAGCGGTGCCGCCCGTATACCGGGACGGCAAGCTTGTTTACGCCTGCGAGCCGAGCTGCGTCGAACTGCCGGACGGCACGCTTATGTGCCATTTCCGCGCCGAGAGCGGCCTGTTCACGGTGTTTGAGACCCGTTCTGTTGACGGCGGGAAAACGTGGAGCGCGCCGAAGCAGCTTTTATCCGATCACGGCGGTTCCCCGCCGCATCTGATGGTCCACTCTTCGGGCATCGTCGTCAGCGCCTACGGCTACCGCCTCGCGCCCTACGGCGTGCGCGTGATGCTGAGCGCCGACTTCGGCGAAACGTGGCAGACCGATCTCGTTCTCTGGGACGAAGGCCCGGACGCGGACCTCGGCTACCCCGCCACGGTCGAGCTTGCCGACGGCACGCTTTTGACTGTGTTCTACGCGAAGGACGAAAAAGACGGGCCCGCGGTGATCAAACAGATCCGCTGGCGGATCGTGTGAATGGGATGACAAAAAAAACGGACCGCGCGGGTCCGTTTTTTTATGATTCAATTCCAATGAGCCGTCATTTCGTGGTGACGTCGCAGGCGATGGGCTCGCCCTTGCCGAGCCAGACGTTGAGCGGCGTGACGGTGACGTTGTAGGTCGCGCCGGACTTGAGGCCGTCGATCTTCACGGTGAGGGTCTCGGGCATGGGCTCGAAATAGTATTCGGAGTAGATCTCCTTTTCGACCTTGTCAAAGAGGCCGTTTTTCAGCGTGATGCGGTAGCCGTAGACGCAGATATCGTCCTCGGCCTGCGGGAAGGTCAGCGTGACGGAATCGGACGTCACCTCGTTCACCGTGATCGCGTCGCCCGCCTCGAAATACGGGGTGGTAGCGGTCTTTTTGCGCGCGGCGGTGTAGGCGAAGGTGGAGGTGTCGGCGGGGTCGTGGATCAGATACACGAGCTGCTTGTCGGGGTCGTCGGTGGTGGACGGCGTCTTCATGAAGTCGTTCGTGAGGAGGTTAAAGGGCAGCAGGCGCACGCGGTTGTTCGCGTCCACCTCCACGATGAAATACTGGGCGGCGTTGCGCGAGCCCTCGGGCACCGTTTCGTCGCCGATGTCGTTTTCCATCTCAAAATAGTTGAGCGTGCCGGTGCCCACCGTGGTGTAGCCGGTCTGCCAGATATCGAGCGGGTTGTTGATGGGCCCGTGCGAATGGCCCGAGAAGTTCACGACCTGCGGATAGCGGGCGTAGACCATGTGCAGCGGCAGCGACATCTGCGTGTACCAGCTGCGGCTGACGTAGACCGTGTTCCAGATGTGGCCGTGCTGCATCGTGAAGATCGGCTTGTCGGGGTCGTCGGCGGCGGCCTTTCTGAGCTCGGCGCTGAGCCAGTTGATCTGCGTGGGGGTGTGCCACGTATCCTTCGGGTCGGGCGAGAGGCCGATGATGTGGAAGCCCTTGATCACCACGTGCTTGTCGAGATCCTCGCCCATGTTGCGCACGTACCCCTCGTGGCCGGTGGTGCCGAACTCGTGGTTGCCCATCACGGTGACCATCTGCGTGCCCTCGCGGATGTTCTCTTTGATCACGCGGTTGAGGATCGCGTATTCCTCGTCGCGGCCGCTGTCGCAGTTGTCGCCCGCGAGAAGCACGGCATCGAGGCAGTTATAGGTCTCGTGCGCGTCCGCGTAGGCGTAGGCGGTCTGAAAGAGCTTTGCAAGGCGCTTGGCGGTGGTGTCGTCAGACGTGGAGATGTGCACGTCCGAGGCGATCGCGAACCGGAACACCGGCACGAACTCTTCCTGGATTTCGGCCTCGAGGTCTTTTTCGCGTTCTTCCTGCTTGCTCTTCGTGACCGTGGACGTGCCCGTGACGAGCATGATGAACACGAGGGGCAGGGATAAGATCGTGAGCAGGGGTTTGAGAGAAAACATAATATCGACCCGCTTTCATATAGTTTACCATATGATTATATCACGGAAAACCGCGGTTTGCAACCGGATATCCGCGAAAACGCTTTTTTTCGCGGCGGGGACACGAAAAGCGAAAAGAAAGATTGACTTTTTCGCGAATTGCGGTATGATGGAATTGAGATCTGACGTACGCTTGGAGGCACGTTATGGAGAAACTCGTTGAGACCGTCGCGTCCGTCAACAACGCGGTCAACGCCTTCGCGTGGGGGCCGGTGATGCTCGTTCTGCTCGTGGGAACGGGCATTTATCTGAGCTTCCGGACCCGTTTCATCCAGGTCCGGAAATTCGGGTTCATCATAAAAAACACCTTGGGCTCGCTGTTCCGGAAACAGAAGCGCGACGACGGCAAGAACCTGAGTCCCTTTCAGGCCGTGAGCACCGCCCTCGCGGGGACGGTGGGCACCGGCAACATCGCCGGCGTGACCGGCGCTCTGTTCGCGGGCGGCCCGGGCGCCGTGTTCTGGATGTGGGTGTCGGCCTTTTTCGGCATGTGCACGAAATACGCCGAGATCGCCCTTGCCGTGAACTACCGGCAGACCGACGAGCGCGGCGAATACCACGGCGGCCCGATGTATTACATCACCGAGGGCCTCGGCAGACGCTGGAAGTGGCTCGCCGCCGTGTTCGCGGTGCTCGGGGGCCTCGCGAGCTTCGGCATCGGCAACATCGCCCAGAGTAGCGAGATCGCGGGGGCGGTGAACGGCCTGTTCGGCATGGACCCGCTCGTGACCGGAATCCTGCTCGCCGCGCTCGTGGCGGTGGTGGTGCTCGGCGGCGTGAAGCGCATCGGCACCGTGACCTCTTATCTCGTGCCGTTCATGGGCGTGTTCTACATCCTCGCGGGGCTTCTGCTCATCATCATGAAGCTCCCCGCCGTGCCCGGCGTGTTCGGCCTCATCTTCCGCGAGGCGTTCTCGCTCAAAGCGGTCGGCGGCGGCGTGTTCGGCTACGCGATCTTGCAGGCGATGCGGCAGGGCGTTTCGCGCGGCGTGTTCTCGAACGAGGCGGGCCTCGGGTCCGCGCCCATCGCGCATGCGGCGTCCTCGACGAAGGAGCCCGCCGAGCAGGCCATGTGGGGCGTGTTCGAGGTGTTCGTAGACACCGTGGTGATCTGCACGATCACGGCCCTCGCGGTCATTTTGTCGGGCATTCTGCAAACGCCCGGGGGCGTCGAGAGCTTCCCCTCGAAAGGCGCGGCGGCGGTGGCGGCGTTCAACGAGATCTTGCCCGGAAAGCTCGGCGGCACGCTGATCGAGATAAGCCTCGTGTTCTTCGCGCTGTCGACGATCCTCGGCTGGAGCTATTACGGCGACGCGTGCTTCGGGTACCTCAGCCGCAACAACCGCATCGTGCGCATGGTGTATAAGGTGATCTTCATCGGCGTGTGCGTGATCGGCGCGACCGGCAGCGGGAAGCTGATGTGGGAGATCAGCGACACCCTGAACGGCCTGATGGCGCTGCCGAACCTCATCGCCCTGATCCCGCTTGCGGGCGTGGCGGCGAAGCTCACCGACCGGTATTTCCCGCACAAAGAGAAAAAACGGACGCTCAAACAGAGCGGAAACGAATGATTGAAGCACAAGACCCGCTCACGAGCGGGTCTTTTTTTGCGAAAATTCGTCAATCTGGCCAGACGAAGGTGGGGTTGAGGTCCCGTTCGCCGTTGTCGATCAGCAGGTTCTGGCCGGACATCGAACGGTTGTGAAGGGTCAGGAAGATGACCCAGTCGGCGACCTCATCGGGCGTCATCCACTTTTTGAGGGGCGTGACGTCCATGATTTTCTGCCAGAGGGCGGGGTCCTTCGTCACGGGGTCGTTGAGGGGCGTGAGCACGCCGCCGGGCGAGATCGCGTTGCAGGTGACGCCCCGGGGCGCGAGGCGGATCGCGGCGTTTTTCATATAGCCGAGAAGCCCCGCCTTCGCGGCGGCGTAGACCGGGAACTCCTGCCCCGTGACGGCAGACGCGGAGGCGTTGAACAGGATGCTCACGAGGGCGGGAGACTTCATATATTCCTCGGTGACGCGGATCGCGGTCTCGAGATTGTTGCCGATATCGTCGGGGCCGTTCTGCTCGCCCGCGTTGTTGAAGAGGACGTGGACCGGTTCGATCGGCGGCAGCGGGTCGGTAAGCAGATCGAGGGTATAATGCGTATAGCCCGGGTGCGAAAGCGCAGCGGGCAGGCGGTCGAGCCCCACCACGGTGTGCCCGAGCTCCAGAAAGCGTTTCGCCACCGCCGCGCCGATGCCGCCGGCGGCCCCCGTGATCACGATGTTCATTGGACAGTCCCCCTTTTTCTGTAAGCTTCGCCGACGCCGTCGCGCTCCCACGCGCGCAGGATGCGGTAGCCGAGCGGCGAGAACACGACCTCCATCACGAGCTCGAGCGCCGCGCCGAGCAGCGAGCAGCCCACGCACTGCGTGAAGGTCCACGAAAAGCCCCAGAACGCCGGCGCGAACACCATGAACAGCATCACCGCGAACACGAGGTTATCGGCGAACTGGCCGATGAAGGTCGAAACGAAGCTCGATACGGCGTAAGCGAGCCTGCCGTCGGGCTTTTTGCGGAAGCGGCCGGCGATCGCCCAGTTTAAGAAGTTGTTGATCACGGCGGACACGAAAAACGCCGTGCAGCTGCTCAGGAGCACGAACCACGTGCCGCCGAGGGTCTGGTTGAACGCCGAGAAATCCTCCCACGGGGTGGGGATCGCGCACACGGCGGCGAATAGGGCGCACACGAACAGGTTCACGAGCATGGCGAACACCGACAGCTTCGTGGCGGCCTTCGGGCCGAACGCCTTGGTGGCGACGTCCATGCATAAAAAAGACAGCCAGGATATCAGGAACCCGCCGTCGAGCGCAATGAGCTCAGACTGCAAAATCGTTTTGCCGGCGAGGATATTCATCACCACGACCGACACGGTGAACAAGGTGACGAGCACCGCGGGCACGCTGCCGAAAAGCAGCCGGGTATCCGCCCAACTTCTTTTGAGTCTGTCTTTCATATTGTTGTTCTCCTTGGTTTTGATTTATAAAGCGGAGGATTTAGAGGCCGAACTCCGCCGGCTGGCGTCAAAGAAACGCCGCAAGGGGTATTATAGCACCTGAAAGCGCGGGAATCAATCCCCAAAAAAGAAAAAGGCGTGAAAAAGCCCCGGACACGCGGTCCGGGGCCGAAAGAATGCGGGGAAAAGCGTCAGATAAGTCCCTCGGGGTCGAAGGTGTAGGAGCCGATCAGCATCTTGATGAAGTCGATGATCACCAGCACGCTCACGCCGATGGCCGGAACGATCAGCCAACAGAACAAAGTGAGCACCAGCCTGAGGATACCTTTTTTGTTTTCACCGAGATAGAAATTGTGGATCCCGAAGCCGCCGAGGAAGAAGCACAGCAAAATCGCGGTGGTCTTATCCTTGCCCGCGGGCACCCACGCGTCCTTCGCCGCGGGGTCGGTATAGCCGCGCTGCACGTTGCCGTTGTAGCCGTTGTAGCCGTTCGGATACACCTGCTGCTGGGGGCCGCCCTGATAGCCCTGCTGCTGGCCGGGATTATAGCCGTAGGCCTGCTGCGGACCGTTCTGGTAGGTCTGCTGCTGGGGGCCGCGGTAGACCTGCTGGCCGTAGTTCGCGGCAACGCCGCAGCGCATGCACACGGCCGCGCCGGGATTCAGCTGGCCGCCGCAGTTGGCGCAATAGGTGGTGCCCATGCCGTTCTGGCACCCGCACGAGAGACAGACAGCCTGGTTCGGCTGCATTTCGGCGCCGCAATTCTTACAAAACATATTATGTAGCTCCTCATTCTTTTTTGTTTATTATAACATCCCTGTGAAAAAAGTCAATCCGAAAACGGGATTTCTTTTTTGTTTTCGTCAAAAAGCGGGTCACGCGGGGAGATTGAGCAGCACGAGCGACAGGAGAATGAGCCCGAGGCCGACGGCCTGCCGTTTGGTGGGGCGCTCGCCCAGGAGCGCCACGCTGACCGCCGTGACCACGAGGATCGCCCCGCCCGAGGACACCGGATACGCCACCACGCCCGGCAGCACGGACAGGCTTTTTAGGAGCATGTAGGACGACAGATAGTTCGGCGCGCCCACCGCCACGCCGGCCGCGAGCTCGCGGAAGTAGAGCTTTTTTCTGGTGCGGCGGTATTCGATCACGAGCAGCACAGTTGCGAGCACGGCTGCAGTCGCGAACAGGTAAAACAGGAACAGGGGCTTTTCATCTTCCGTGCCGATCTCATCGAACACCTTCGACATGCCTTCGCTGCCGCCGCCCGTGAGCAGCACCGCGATGAGAAGCGGTGAGAAGCGGCGTTTTTCGCCCTTTTCCTCTCGCGTTTTCTTGCTCTCGGTGTTCATGAGCACCACGGCGGCGAGGGCGATGAGGATGCCCGCGATCTGGAACACGCCGGGCTTTTCGCCGAAGAAAAGGCTGAGCCCCACGGCCACCACGAGGCCGAGCTTGGCGAAGGCCGCCGTGACCGACGCCCCGTTTTTCACCACGCTCGACTGCATCGACACGATGCCGCCGACGTAAAACAGGCCCGCGACGACGCCGCAGACGAGAGGGATACGCGGGAAGGCGGTCACCGCGTTTTTTTGGGGCAGAAACGCGAGGGCGAACGCCACGCACGTGAGATAATTGCCGAGGATGATGCCGAAGCGGTTGCCTTTGCCTTCGCCGAACACCTTGAGCACGATCGACAGCGCCGCGGCGAAGAGGATCGCGAGAATCAGATAGAGCATATACAGTCCTTTCGGGAAAGAGGTCCCGACGCATAATATCAACGCTCCCACTATACCACGCCCGCCGGCGTTTGTAAAGCGCGGTTTCGGGGTTTTGAAAGAATCTTTTCGAATGGTTTTCGGTGCGACTTGTCGGTTGACTTTCGGTCGCGGATGTGATAGGATAAAAGTACCAAAGAAAGGGGTAAACCTTTATGAAGAAAACCTTATCCGTACTGCTCGCTCTGGTGATGACGGCCCTGCTGTTCACACCGGGCGTGTTCGCCGCCTCAAAGGCCGGCGATATTGACTCGAGCGGCGTTGTGGACGCCGCCGACGCCCGCCTCGCCCTGCGCATGGCGGTCGGCCTTGAAACCTATATCCCGGGCGGTCCGCGCTTCAAGGCCGCCGACGTTGACGGCGACGGCAAGCTGACCGCAAGCGACGCCCGCATCATCCTGCGCGCGGCCGTGGGCCTTGAGACCCTGCCGGAGCTCGAAGACGGGGACGAAGAGCCCCTCACGCGCCTGACGTCGAAAGAGGTGTACCGCAAGGGCTGCACCTTCACCTTTGAGATCACCACCGTGACCGCCGAATACACCGCGATCGGCTCGGGCTTCGCCATCACCGCCGACGGCGAGATCGTGACGAACTACCACGTGATAGAGGACGCTTTGAGCATCACCGTGAAGGACTACGACGGCAAAGAGTATCCCGTGACCGGCGTGGTAGCCTTCGACCGCCACATCGACCTCGCGGTCATCCGCGTGGAGGGCACCCTGACCCCCGCCGTGCTCGATTATTCCGACTACGAGACCGGCGACACGGTGTATACGCTCGGCTCGTCGAACGGCTATACCGGCACCTTCGCCAACGGCGTGATCGCAAACGACCACCGCATGATCGAGGACTATAATCCCGACGTGGTGTATATCCAGACCTCGGCGCCGATCTCGGGCGGCAACTCCGGCGGCCCGCTGATCGACGAATACGGCCGCGTGATCGGCGTGAACACCCTGACCGACGAGCAGGGCCAGAACCTGAATTTCGCGATCCCGGTGTCGTATCTCGAGGCGCTCGACCGCAGCCATCCGATGACGGTCGACGAGTTCAGCAAGCAGGAAGAGACCCGCCGCGGCATGACGAAGCTCTTCGGCGACAACAACGTTTCGATGCGCGTTGGCGGCGTGGCCTCGTACATCTTCTATATCGACGCCCGCGGCGATGCGACGCTGACGGCCTCGTGCCCGTCCGACAAGGTGAGCGTGCGCGTCAGCCAGACGAGCGACGGCTATTACACCTACGGCTTCGTGCGCGTCATCGCCCTCGGTGAGACCGACGACGCCGCAGTGACCGTCAGCTTCAAGGAAGACGCCTCGGTGTCGTGCGTGCTGCACGTGACCGTGACGCCCGACGCCCCGGCGGAGCACCCCGGCATGGCGGGCACCCCCGACCTCGGCGCGCTGTTCGGCGTGGCGCCCTCGTCGTTTGAATACGAGACGGCGCTGGCGGAATACCCCGACCTCGTTTACGACGGCTCCGCCCTGACCGCGAAGGCCGGCAGTGCCGACAACGTGCGGGCGACCTACGAGGCCGCGCTGACCGAAGCGGGCTTCACGCTGAACGAACAGACCAACGACCTGCTGCGCACGACCTTCAGCTACGTGTATTACAACGCGAAGACCGGCCTGTCGCTATTGTACCTCGAGCACCGCGTGCTCGGCAGACTGGTCGACGTAACGGTCTCGTTCTGATTTGATCGACAATAACCAAGGGGAGCCTCACGGCGCGTGAGGCTCCCCTTTTTTGTTGTTTTTATCAAAGGGCTTTGAACGGGTCGGCGCGGAAACGGAAAGCGTCGGCCGGGACGAGGGGGACGAGCGCCCTGAGCGCGCGGCGGATGGCCTCGAGCTCCACGACTCCGGCTTTTTCGGCGAAGTTTGTGTAAGCGAGCTTTTCGAGCACGCCGCGCACCTTTTCGAGCTCCGGTTTTTCGCCAAGACCGTGCAGGGTCTTCGCGAGGGCGGCGAGGTCCTCGGCCGCGTCCGAAAGGGGCTTGTTCGCGAGGCGGCGGCGCTGCAGGTCGTAAAGCAGGGCGTCGAAGCGCAGCGTGCGTTCGTCGTCACCCTCTTCGGGCCCGTCGAAGAGGAGCGAGAGCTCCTTCGCGGAGACGACGGCTTCGTCGTAAGAAAGGCCGTCGTAGCCCTCGGGTTTTGAGAAGCGGAGTACCTCCCTGAGGTGCTGGCGCACGGCGAAGTCGTCGGCGGGCAGCGACGCTGCCGTTTCGGCGAGCGACGACACGAGGCTCTTGCGGTAAGAAGCGAGTTTTTCGTCGTTTTGCGCGCCGAGGAGCGACGCGAGCTCCATTCTGAGGGCGAACACCCCGCCCGAAAGCCCCGCCGGGGAGGCCGGGGCATGCCCGGCAAGGCGGAAGTATTCGAAGTTTGAGCAGAAGTCGAATACGTAGAAGCGCGTCTTATCCGCGCCGTCGATGAGGCCCTTGCAAAGGCGCGTGCCGCGCCCGATCATTTGCCTGAGGCGCGCGGGGCTCTCGACGCGCCGGAAGAACACGAGGTTCAACACGCCCGGCACGTCCACGCCGATGTCGAGCAGGCCCGCCGACAGGGCGATGCGCGGCTGGCGGGCGGGGTCGGCGAAGGCGTCGAGGGCGCTCTGGTCGAGGCGCGACGAGCCGTCGATGCGTTTCATGTCGCCCGCGCGGTCCGGAAAGCGCTTTTGAAACACCTCTTCGATCGCGGCGGCGTGCTGCCGGTCGCGCGCGAATAAGATGGTCTTGCCGAGCGTCTTTCCGCCGTCGACCTTCAGGCCCTTTTCGTAGAGGGCGTCCAGCGCGGCTGCGATCAAGTCCTCGCGGTCGAGCCACGCCGAAAGGGCGTCGGCGCCGCCGGAGACGTCGAACCGGAGCTTCGTGTCGACGGTCACGTAGTCGGCGAGATACCCGTCGGCGACCGCCTTCGCGTGCTCGTAGACGTAGACGGGCGCGCGGGTTTCGGGCGCGAAGACCGTGAGCGTGAGGTCGTCGAGCTCTTCGGGCGGCTCGGCGGTCATCGAGAGCAGGGGCGCGTCGAAATAGTTGAGGACGTCGCGGCAGCCCTCGCTTACCGAGCGCGAGGCCTCGTCGCAGATCACGAGGTCGAAATGGCCGGGCGTGAACACGCGTTTGCCGCCGACGCGCGTTTCGTCGATGCGCTCTTTCAGCACGTCGTAGGTCGAGAAAACGACGCCGGCGCGGTGGTCAGCCCGGCTTTCGCCGAGGTCGGAAATACCCCTGTCGGCGAGATACGGCTCGAACGCGCGCAGCGCCTGCGTGACGAGGAACTGCCGCTCGGCGAGATACAGCACATTTGCCGTGCGGCCCTGCCGGAACAGGGCGTCGCACACCGAAACGACGGTGCGCGTCTTGCCCGCGCCCGCCGCCATGGCGACGAGCACGCGGCGCGAACCGGCGGCGAAGGCGGAGAGCACGCGCTCGACCGCGGCGATCTGGTAATAGCGGTCGGCGATCGTGCGCGAGGGACTGACTTCCTTCGCGGGCGCCGATTTCAGCGTGAACAGCTTTTCGAGGTCGGGGCGCGAATAGAGGGCGGCGATCTGCCGCAGGGGCTCGCCGAAGGGCGTTTGGAGCCACACGCCGAAGCCGTCGGTCAGAAACACAGCGGGGCGGCGGCCGCCCTGCTTTTCGAGGGCGAGCGCGACGTCTTCGGTTTGTCCGAGAGCGTCCTGAGGCGTTTCGGACGCTTCGATGAACTGCACGAACGCGAGGGGTCTTCCGTCGTCGCCGTAGAGGACCTTATCGGCGGCAAGGCCGCCCGGCAGACGCACGCCGGACAACAGATCGTCCCCTTCGCGCCAGCCGGCGTCTTCGAGCGCCACGTCGAGATACAACCGCCGTACGTCCCCGCCCGCGTCTTCGATCGGCTTCGGCACGTAGGCGGTCTGCTGCGTCACGCGGCGCGCCGTGAGCTCCTCGCGCAGCTTCGGGTTGCGCGTGAGAAGGGCGTGCAGGTCCTCTTCGTGCTCGGTGACGAACGAGAGTGCCTCGCTCGTGGTGAGCTCGAGAAGCTTGGGGTTAAAGGGCGTTTCGCGGTAGTCGGTAGCGTAGCAGCAGGCCACGAAATCCATGAAATAATAAAGGTTTTCGAGGCACAAGGCGCCCTCGGCGGGCGTGAGCCGCCGCCCGCAGGTGTGCGCGGCGGAGTTGCCGAGCTTGCGGATATAGTCCATGCGGCGGTAGACGTCGCCGTCCACGAGCGCGCGGAAATCCGCGTCGCCCATCAGGTTCACCAGCGTGTCGGAATCGGGCGCGTGAAGGGCGTCGTCGACCGTGTACATCCACTTGACGGCGAACTCCATCGCGCGGCGGCACGCGAGCACGCAGGATTCGACGTCGATGTGTAATAGGTGCTCCGCCTTCACGGCGATGGACGAAAAGCCGGCGAACTGCTTATCGCGCTGCAGAAAATCGAAATTGGTCATAGCGATCGCTCCGTTTTTTCTGAACTTCCTGTTTATTTTTCCCCCGACGTTACGGGACGCTGGACGCCGTCGGGGTCCACGTAGGTATCGCCGTCGAGCAGCAGCGACGACACGGTAACGAAGGTGTAGCCCTCGGCTTTGAGGGCGTCGATGAGCGCAGGGAGGGCTTCAAGGGTGTTTTCTTTGCCGAGGTGCAGAAGGATAATGCCGCCGGGCGCGGCTTTTGCCAGCACGCGGCGCACGACGGTTTCGGGCGGCGGGTCCTTCCAGTCCACGGGGTCGACGGACCATTGCACGGCCGTGAGGCCGAGATCCTTCGCCGCCAGAACGGTGCGCGCGTCCCACGAGCCCGAGGGGGCGCGGTAGAGGGCGGGGGCGACGCCGGTGAGGGAAAAAAGCACATCGCTGCACTCGGAGATCTCACGGTAAAGGGTTTCATCGTCCGCCGTTACGGGGTCGAGGTGCGTCATCGAGTGGTTCGCGACCTCGTGCCCGGCGTTGTGGATTTTTACGACGTCGGTCGGATATCTGCGGGCGTAGGAACCCACGAAAAAGAAGGTGGCCTTCACCTGCCGGTCATTAAGAACGGCGAGCACGCCGTCGGTGGTGGAATCGTCCCACGCCGCGTCGAAGGTGAGGGCGATGCGCTTATCCTCCCGCGCGACGCTGTAAACGGGGCGCACCGTTTGCCCCGCCGACACGGGGGACGAAGCGAGGAGATACAGAACCGCGACCACGGCAGCGAGCCAGATGAGCAGCGCCGCGAACAGGAATACCTTTTTTCTGCCGGCCAAACGCACCATCACTTTGCACCCCGCATACCGTTTTGTCTGATACTATGCGGGGCGGGCGGAAAAGATGAACGCGCTCAGCCGGGCTTTTCTTCGGAATGCGGTTCATCGGAATTGCAGCATATTTCCGTGCCGAAAGCAAGGAAAACCGCCGGGTCGGGCGGTTTTTCGCGAAAACGGACGGTTATTTATACTGATAGCAGCGCACGTAGTCCACGATGAACGAGGCGGGCAGATATTCGTTGCCTGCCGCCTTTTCGTCCACGCCGACCGAGAGGATGAGATAGAGCGGCACTTTGCACACGCCGCCGAAGGACGTGCGCGCGGTCTCGACGCCGTTGACGTAGAAGATATATTCGTTCTCGTTCCACTCCACGCCGTAGGTGTTGAAGGTGTTATACGGGTCGTTTGCGTAGAACGAGCCCTGGATCTCTTTGCGGTGCGCATCGCCGTAGGCGTCCACGTGGACGGTGTGGTAGACGGAGCCGAAATCTTTGGACGAAGCGTCGTAGTCCGTGTTCGTTTCGAACACGTCGATCTCGGCGCCCGTGACGCCGCCGTCGGTGTCGTCGGCCCACATGCCGTCGGTGAGCAGCCAGAAGGCGGGGTTGAGCCCCGCGCCCTTCGGCAGGATGCAGCGGACCTCGAAATAGCCGTAGAGCTGCTCGTAGCCCGTATGGTCGCCCGAATAGTTCTTGTTCGGGTTCGTTTCCATGCCGTAGGAGTAATAGCCGGGGCCCTTGGGGCCGTCCTCGCGGTACGAGACGTTGATCGAAAGGCAGCCGTCGTCGGTGAAGCTGACCTGCTCGCGGTTCCACCAAGCGGTGTCCCTTAACTGCGTGTCGTTTTCGCCGTAGACGTAATGCCCCTGCCAGATTGAGGTGTCGAAGCCGCGGTCGAATTCGTCCGCCCACACGAGCTCGAAGCGGGACATGTCGATTTCGTCCTTATAGGGCGTGACGGGCGTGTCGAAAAACGCCGCGCCGAAGAGCTGCCCCAGCGCCGTGAACAGGGCCGCGACCTTTTTGAAGTCGAAGGCCGCGAACGCCTTCGCAAGATTGCCGAACACGGCGAACAGATCGGTGAACGAGCTCAAAGAGCGCTTGGTGATAAATGAGAACAGACCTTCCATAGTGACTCCTCCCATCACTTATTTCAGTTTTATTATATTGCCTCGGGCGGGCGTTGTCAAGTCGTCTGAAATTTACAAAAAAACCGTTGTAACGTCGGCGCAGGTATGCTACAATTGAAATGTAAAATACGGGAACGGAGGGAGCCTATGCTTTATAAACATTCTCATTGCGCTGCGCTCAGCCGCGAGACGTTCAAAAACCCGCCCTCGGAATACCGCGGCGCGCCCTTCTGGGCGTGGAACGACCGCCTGACCGAGGAGGAGCTCACGCGCCAGATCGACGTGTTCCGCGAGATGGGGCTCGGCGGCTACCACATGCACGTGCGCACGGGCCTCAAAACGCCCTATCTCGGAAACGAGTTCATGGACCTCGTGGACGCGTGCGTGAAAAAGGCCGAAAAAGAGAATATGTACGCCTATCTCTACGACGAGGACCGCTGGCCCTCGGGCGCGGCGGGCGGCCTTGTGACGGCGGACGAGCGCTACCGCGCGAGGTGCCTGTTATTCACGAACGCGCTTTACGGCGAAGAGACCGTGACCGGCGACTCGTGCAGCGAGGGCGGGCGCACCAACAAGGGCACGCTTCTCGCCTGCTACGACGTGGCGCTGGACGAAACGGGGGCGCTGCGCGGTTACCGCAGGATCGGCGAAAACGACGAAGCCGCGGGGCAGAAATGGTACGCGATCCTCGAGATCCACCACCCCTCGGCGTGGTATAACGACAAGACCTACGCGGACACGCTGAACCCCGACGCGATACGCCGCTTCGTGGAGGTGACCCACGAGAAGTATAAAGAGAAGGTCGGCTACGCCTTCGGAAACGCGGTGCCGTCGATCTTCACCGACGAGCCGCAGTTCACGCGCAAAACGGTGCTCGGCAACAGCCTGCCCGACGGCGACGTGGACGTGCTGATCCCCTGGACCGACGCGGTGCCGGAAAAATATCAAAAGGCATACGGCGCGGACGTGTTCGAGACCCTGCCCGAGCTCTTCTGGGAGCGCGCGGACGGCAAACCGAGCCTCGCGCGGTGGCGCTATCACGATTTCATCGCCGAGCTCTTCGCCTCGAGCTTCGCCGACGTGGTAGGCGGCTGGTGCGAGCAAAACGGAATCGCCCTGACCGGCCACATGATGGAAGAGCCGTCACTGAGAAGCCAGACCGCGGCCCTCGGCGAGGCGATGCGCTCGTACCGCAGCTTCGGCATCCCGGGCATCGATATGCTGTGCAATTCGCACGAGTTCACGACCGCGAAGCAGGCCGAATCCGCCCGGCGGCAGTTCGGGCGCGAGGGGGTGCTGAGCGAGCTCTACGGCGTGACCGGCTGGGACGCCGATTTCAGGCTCTATAAGCATCAGGGCGACTGGCAGGCCTGCCTCGGCGTGACACTCAGGGTGCCGCACCTGTCGTGGTATTCGATGCAGGGCGAGGCCAAGCGCGACTACCCCGCCTCGATCTCGTATCAGTCCGCCTGGTATAAGGAATATTCGGCGGTGGAGGACCATTTCGCCCGCGTCAACGCCGCCCTCACGCGCGGCAAGGCAAGGGTGAAGGTGGCGATGATCCACCCCGTGGAGAGCTTTTGGCTCCATTTCGGGCCCGACGACAAGACCAAACGCGTGCGCGAGGACCTCGACGCCCGCTTCAAGGACCTGACGACCTGGCTGCTCACGGGCGGGGTCGACTTCGACTACGTGAGCGAGAGCCTGCTGCCCACGCTCTGCGGGCGCGGGGGCAATCCGCTGAGAGTCGGCGAGATGGCCTACGACGCGGTGATCGTGCCGGCGCTCGAGACCATCCGCCATACGACCCTCGAAAGGCTCGCCGCTTTCGCCGAAGCGGGCGGCAAACTCGTGGTGCTCGACGCCTACCCCACCCTCGTGGACGCTTCTCCCTCCGACGAGCCCGCGAGGCTCTTCGCGGGCATCAAGCCCATCCCGTTCTCGCGCGGGGCGGTGCTCGACGCCCTCGAGTGCGTGCGCGAGATATCCCTCGGCGACAAACGCGGCAGGCCCGCCGACGACCTATTGTATACGATGCGCGACGACGGCGACGGGCGATGGCTCTTCATCGCCCACGCGAACGAGCCGCGCAACAAGGACGTGGACGGCGCGCGCGACCTGCGCATCCGCCTCAAAGGCGAGTTCGTCCCCGAGCTCTGGGATACGTCCGACGGCAGCGTAAAAAACCTGCCCGCGGAATATATAAACGGCGACACGCGCATTGACCTGAAGTTCTTCCCCTACGACTCGCTGCTGCTGCGCCTGACGCCCGGCAGGAGCGCCGCGGAAGCAAATACGGAAGTAGACCGCCGCACCGACCGCGTGGAGATCCGCCGCCCCGCGGGCTTTACGATCGGCGAGGAGAACGTGCTGCTGCTTGACGAGGCGTTCTACGCCCTCGACGACGCGCCGTATTCCCTGAAAAAAGAAGAGATTTTGCGGCTCGACAACATCTGCCGCGAACAACTCGGCTGGGACGAGCGCGGCGGGCACATCGTGCAGCCGTGGGTCTACGGCGAACAGCCCGCGGACCATAAGCTGCACCTGATGTTCGCGTTCGACAGCGAGATCGAGGCCGACGCGTGCCTCGCGCTCGAGGATGCCGCCGACGCCGAGATCGTTTTGAACGGCGACGCGGTTGCGCCGGACGTGAAGGGCAATTTCGTGGATATTTCGATCGGCAAGGTGGCGCTGCCGGGCGTCAAGCGCGGCACGAACATCCTTGAGGTGACGCTCCCCTTCGGCAAGTCGCGCGGGGCGGAGGCGATGTATCTTCTCGGCCGCTTCGGCGTGCGCCTCACGGGCGAGGACGCCTGCCTCATCCCCTTCCCGGAGAACGTGGGCTTCGGCGATCTCACGACGCAGGGCTTCCCGTTCTACGGCAGCACGGTGACCTACCGGTTCAAGGTCGTGGCGAAAAACGGGCGCATGACGCTCAGGGCATCCGACTACGCCGGGGCGCTCATCACGGTCGAAGTCGACGGCGAACGGCGCGGGCGCATCATTTATCCGCCGTATGAACTGGCCCTCGACGGCCTTTCGGACGGCGTGCACGACGTCTCGCTCACGGTGTGGCTGTCGCGCCAGAACACCTTCGGCGACGTGCACAACGTGGACGAGAGCGCCCGCTGGTACGGCCCCGGGGCGTGGCGCACCGAGGACGAAAGCTGGAGCTACGGCTACGTGCTGCGGCGCGTGGGGCTTCTGAAAGCCCCCGAGATCGAAACGCCGACCGATTAAGACAAACTTTACGGATAATAGGCGATATAATAGGCCTGTCTGACACAGACAGGTCTTTTTATTTTTGAAAAAAGGAGTGTTTCGATGCGGATCACGAAAGAAGACGGCGTTCTCACGGTGTATCTGACCGGCGAGATCGACCACCACACGGCAAAGGCCGCCCGCGAGCAGGCCGACGCGGCGCTGACACAGGAAAAACCGCGTTTGCTGCGGCTCGATTTTTCGGGCGTGACGTTCATGGATTCATCCGGCGTGGGGCTCATCATGGGGCGATACCGGAAGGCGGCCGCCCTCGGGGCGGCGGTCACGGTGCGGGGCCTCACGCGTCGCGACGAACGGATCGTGAAGATGGCGGGGCTCGGCAGGCTCATACGCTTTGAAGAGAGAAAGGAGATCACGGTATGAACAAACTCAATTCCTGCAAGCTACAGTTCCCGGCAAGATCGGTCAACGAGGGCTTCGCGCGCGCCGCGGCCGCGGCCTTCGCGGCCCTCGCCGACCCCACGGTGGAGGAGCTTTCGGACCTTCGCACCGCCGTGAGCGAGGCGGTGACGAACGCAATCGTGCACGGCTACCGGGAAACGAACGGCGCGGTGACGCTGGATATGACGCTGTACGAAGGCGGGCTCCTCCGCGTGAAGGTGCGCGATAAAGGCGTGGGGATCGAGGACGTGGAAAAGGCCCGCGAGCCCCTTTTCACCACAGCGGGCGGCGAGCGCAGCGGCCTCGGGTTTACGGTGATGGAGAGCTTCTGCGACCGCGTGACCGTGCGCTCGGTCCCGGGGCGCGGCACGGCCGTGACGCTCGACAAGTACATCAAGGGCAAGGCATGACGCTCACCGAAGCGCAGAAGGCGCTTGCCGAAGAAAACGTGGGGCTCGTGCACGCGTGCGCGAGGCGCTTTTTGGGGCGCGGGATCGATTACGAAGAGCTCGTGGGCGCGGGCAGCGTGGGGCTCGTGAAGGCCGCGGCGGGCTTCGAGCCCGCGCGCGGCTTTTGCTTTTCGACCTACGCCGTGCCGTCGATTTTGGGCGAGATGCGAAGGCTCTTTCGCGAGGGCGGCGGCGTGAAGCTCGGCCGCGGCGCGAAGGAGAAGGCGGCGGCGCTCATCAAAACGGCAAAAGCGCTCGGCGACGAGCTCGGGCGCGAGCCGACCGTGGGCGAGATCGCGGCGAAAACGGGCGACGACCCCTGCGAGGCCGCCGCCCTGCTCGCGGCCATGCTGCCCGTAAAGTCCCTCACGACCGACGAAAACGACGAATCGGACCTGCCCGTGCCCTCGCACGAGGACGGGGTGATCGCGCGCCTCGACCTTCATACGGCGCTGGGGCGCTTAACGGACGGAGAGCGGGAGCTGATCAATCTCAGGTACCTCAAGAACCTGACGCAGAGCGAAGCCGGAAAGGCCCTCGGCATGACGCAGGTGCAGGTGTCGCGCGCCGAAAAACGCGTGCTTATGAAGCTTCGAAGATGGATGGAATAGTCCCGAAAAACACTTGCAAATCACGCCCGGTTGTTGTATACTGAATCTGTATGGGAAGGAGCGTGAGCGCGGTGGCAAAGACCTATTCGGTGTCGCTTGAAAAGGTGATCCGTGAAAATGCGCTGGAGACCCTGTATACGCCGACGGACCCGAAGGATCTGTTCGTGACGTCGAAGGATATTAACCGCCCGGGGCTGCTGCTCGCCGGGCACGACGCGTTTTTCGACCCCAAGCGCATCCAGTTTTTGGGGCTGGCGGAATTCGGTTATCTCAACTCTTTGACGGCGGACGAGCGCGAAGAGAGCCTCAGGCGCTTTTTCGAGACGAAGCCCGTTTGCACCATCGTGACGCGCGGCCTTGAGCCCACCGCCGAGATGCTGCCGCTTGCCGAAACCTATGAGGTTCCGCTCTTGAGGACCAACGAATCCACCTCCGCCGCCTCGGCCGCCCTCATCGCCTATCTCGGCGTGGAGCTCGCCGAGCGCATCACGCGCCACGGCGTGCTGGTGGAGGTGTACGGCGAGGGCATTCTGATCGTGGGCGACTCCGGGGTCGGCAAGAGCGAAACGGCGCTCGAGCTCATCAACCGCGGCCACCGGCTCATCGCCGACGACGCGGTGGAGATCCGCAAGGTGTCGTCGAAATCCCTCGTGGGCAGCGCGCCCGAGAACATCAGGCATTTCATAGAGCTGAGAGGCGTGGGCATCATCAACGCGCGCAACCTCTTCGGCATCGGCGCGGTGAAGCTGACCGAAAAGATCAACATGATCATCAAGCTCGAGCAGTGGAACGAGAACCGCGTGTACGACCGCCTGGGGCTCGAGGACGACTATATGTCGGTGCTCGGCATCAACATACCGGTCACCACGGTGCCCGTGAAGCCCGGGCGCAACCTCGCCATCATCATCGAGACCGCGGCGAAGAACAACCGCCAGAAGCGCATGGGCTATTCGGCCGCCAAGGAGCTCATGATGAGCCTCGGCATGGGCCCCGAAGAGATCGAGGAGCCCGAGATCAATATTATCGAAGAATGGCTGTAATAGCGCGGCAAAGCCGCGCGGGTGCGCGGGTGCACGGGTGCACGGTCCACGGGAGCGCGCAGAGCGCGCGGGGATGCGCCAGGTTTTTTAATGGGTAAGGGCGAAGCCCTTCCGACACTCCTCACTTCTCACCCCTCACCCCTCACTCTTTCTTTCCCCCTCGCTCCTGATTCCTAACTTGTTCTTTTGCGGCAGAGGTCTGCCGCGCTACCGGATAAAACATTCCCGTGCACCCGTGCACCCATGCACCCGTGCACCCGCCGCCGCAGGCGGCAAATAAAAGAGAAGGAGACCTACCATGTACAGAATCGGAATCGATCTCGGCGGCACGAACATCGTGGCCGGCGTGGTCAACGAAAACCTTGAGATCGTGGCAAAGGCCAACCGCCCCACCAACGCCCCCAGAGCCGCCGAAGGCATTTTCGACGACATGGCGCTGTGCGTCAGAGAGGCGATGGAGAAGGCCGGCGTCACGAAGGAGCAGGTCCGGAGCATCGGCGTTGGCACGCCGGGGAGCGTCAACAAGGAGCTCGGGCTCATCGAGTTCGCGAACAACCTCGGCTTCGACAACGTGCCCGCCTACCGCATGCTGCGCGAGCGCACGGGGATCGAAAACGTGTATTTCGACAACGACGCGAACTGCGCGGCGCTGGGCGAGGCGCTCGCCGGGTGCGGCAAGGGCGCGAAGGACTTCGTGATGATCACCCTCGGCACGGGCGTGGGCTCGGGCATCATCGCCAACGGCAAGCTCGTGACCGGCCTCAACTACGCCGCCGGCGAGATGGGCCACACCGTGATCGTCTACGGCGGCCTGCCCTGCAACTGCGGCAGACGCGGCTGCTGGGAGAAATATTCCTCCGCCACCGCCCTCATCTCGCAGACGAAGGACGCGATGCGCGAGAACCCCGATTCCGTGATGTGGGACCTCGTGGACGACGACATTCTGAAGGTCACCGGGCGCACCGCCTTCGACGCGGCGCGCAAGGGCGACGAGCCCGCGAAAAAGGTCGTGGACACCTACGTCGCCTACCTCGCGTGCGGCATCTCGAACGTGGTGAACATCTTCCAGCCCGAGATCATCGCCGTGGGCGGCGGCATCGGCAACGAAAAAGAAAACCTGCTCGCGCCCGTGCGCAAGATTCTGGCGAGCGAGCGGTATTCCATCCACGCAAAGAAGCAGACCGAGCTCCGCGCCGCCACGCTCGGCAACGACGCCGGCGTGATCGGCGCCGCGATGCTGGACGAATGAGCATGGAGAAGTTCGACTTTCTCTCTTCCCTCGACGGCACGCTGCTTTATGAAGAGCCGCTGGCGGGGCATACGTCGTTTAAGATCGGCGGGAACGCCGAGGCGTTTTTCACGCCCCGTACCGAAGAAGCTCTCGCAAAGGCCGTGCGTTTCGCGAATGAAAACGATATCCCCTGCAGGATTTTAGGCAACGGCACGAACCTCTTGGTTCGCGACGAAGGCGTGCGGGGGCTCGTGATCGCGCTCTCGGGGGGCCTTACGGAGCTTTCTGAAACGGGCGACGGGGAAATTTATTGCGCCGCGGGCGTGAGCCTCAAGCGGCTTTGCACGTTCGCGCTCGAACGGTCGCTCACCGGCCTCGAGTTTGCCTACGGCATCCCGGGGAGCGTGGGCGGCGCGATCTATATGAACGCAGGCGCCTACGGCGGCGAAATCAAAAACGTGCTCGTGAGCGCGCGCGTGCTCGACCCGAAAACCGGCAGCATCGAGACGCTCGCCGCGGCGGGGCTTGACATCTCGTACCGCCACACACCGTTCATGACGAACGGGCTTGTGATCCTCGGCGGCACGTTCCGCCTCGAAAAGGGCGACGAAGAAACGATCCGCGCGCGCATGAACGAGCTCATGGGCAAACGTAAGGCGTCGCAGCCCCTCACCTACCCCTCGGCGGGGTCCACGTTCAAGCGCCCGAAAACCGGCTACGCCGCCGCTTTGATCGACGAGTGCGGCCTCAAGGGCTTTTCGGTGGGCGACGCGGAGGTATCGATGAAGCACGCGGGCTTTGTGATCAATAAAGGCAGCGCCTCGTTCGACGACGTGATGCGCGTGATCGCGAACGTGCGCGAGACGGTGCTCGAGAAGAAACATACCTATCTCAGGACCGAAGTGGAGATCTGGTAGCATGTCTTTTTCATACGACGTAAAAACCGAACTGTCGCAGATCGAAAACGCCGCCTGCTGTGAAACGCAGCAGGCGCGCGCGCTGTTGCTGTTCGGGCGCGCGTGCTCGGGCGTGAGTTTGTCGCTCCTCACGGAGCACGAGGGCGCGGCGAACCGCTACGCCGACGCCGTGGCGCTGTTTTCGGGCGTGAAGCCGGACATAAGCCGCAGCGAAAGCGGGAACTATAAGGTGCAGGTGGACGACCGCAACGTGACCGACGCGGTGATGGGCGAGCTTTCGGCCGCCCGCAACGCGAAAAAGCAGCTGTGCATCGGCAAAATCGAGCGCGACTGCTGCGTGTCGGCGTTTCTGCGCGGGGCGTTTCTGTCCGCCGGGACCGTAACGAACCCCGACGTAGAGTACCACCTCGAGTTCTCGTGCCCCTCGGCTCACCTCGCGGAGGAGCTCATCGCCCTGCTGCAAAAGGCCGGGATCGAGGCCAGACGCACTTTGCGCGGCGGCGTGAACGTGGTGTATCTCAAAAAGAGCGAGGCCATCGAGGAGCTGCTGACCCTGATGGGCGCGACCGAAAATTCGCTGCTGCTGATGGGCGCGAAGATGTATAAGGACGTGCGCAACACCGTGAACAGGCGCGTCAATTTTGAGAATGCCAACACCGCGCGCTCGGTGGCCGCCGCCGGCAAGCAGCGGCAGGCGATCGAGATTCTGCAAAAGACCGGCCGCCTCAAGGAGCTGCCCGAAGAGCTTCGCACCCTTGCCGAAATGCGCATGGAGAACCCCGAGAGCACCACGAAGGAGCTCGTGGAGATGCTCGGCGGCACGCTCACGGTGTCGGGCGTGAACCACCGCTTCGGGCGGATCATCAAGGCCGCGGGGCTTTCGGACACGCCGAAAAAATAAACACGGCAGTATATGCATATATAAAAAAGCAGACTGATTTCAAATCAGCCTGCTTTTTCTGTTCTGCAGGGGAAATGAAGTCGTCGGCTTCGCCGACTGATGAAGTTGTTCGCTTCGCTCACGAATGAAGACGGTCGCTTCGCTCCCTAATGAAGCAAAGACGCCCGCTGAAAGAAATCATTCCTTCATTGGGCGGTGCAGATAAGGGATAATACAGGTTTTTCGCCGCTCTTTCCCGCCCGAACTGCCCGCCCGGCAGGGGATATCCGCCAGGATTATCCCCTGCCGTTCAGATTGCTCGGACGAGAAATAGCTGGCGATAAAACTGCTTCGCACCGCAGGGGATGCAATTTTTGCGAAAGACAAGGCGCAGGGGACGGATAAACCTGACGGTTATCCGTCCCCTGCAACGCAGTATTTCACAAATAA
>JAFZOL010000007.1 GCA_017550625.1 Clostridia bacterium
CACGTCGTCGGTGGTCAGTTCGCCGATCGTCGTCTCTTTCGCTTCAAGCGTCAGGCCGGTGGATTTTTCATAGGTCGCGCCGGTCAGCTCGGGCAGGCCTTTGAAGGTCGCGCGCGTGCCGGTGCCGATCACGGTGTCGCCGAGGGCGATGTCGGTCGGGGCGGTGCCGAAGTAGAGGCAGATGCCGCCGGTCGCGTCCTGAACGTAAATGTTCTTGCCGTCGACCAGGGTCACGACGCCCTTCACGGTGAACTCAGTATTCTCCGCACCCGCGAGGGCGTCGGAGATCTTGTCGTAGGTCCTGACCGTGATCTCGCTCGCGACGGTGTTCCTGAGCTGCAGGGTGCTGTTGAAAATGCCCACAGCGCCCTTGAAGTCGATCACGTCGCCCGCAACGGGAGCGGTCTCGCCGAGAACGGCATTGTAGATCTGGATGCTCTTTGCCTCGGCGTCCTGAACCGTGAGGGTGGTCCCGGATACCGCGGTGACCGTGAGGCCCTTGATCTGAACGTAAGTGCAGATATCCGCAGTACCCAGGTCGCCGATCGTCGTTTCCTTCGCGGCGAGCGTCAGGCCTTCGGATTTCTCATATACCGCGCCGGTGAGCTCGGGCAGGCCTTTGTAGGTCGTGCGCGCGCCGGTGCCGATCACGGTGTCGCCGAGGGCGAGATCGGTGGGCGCTTCGCCGAAGTAAAGGCAGATGCCGCCGGTCTCATCCTGGATGTACACGTTCTTGCCGTCGACCAGGGTCACAACGCCCTTCACCATGAAGCGCGTGTTATCCGCGCCCGCGAGCGCCTCGGCGATCGTACCGAGCGTGGGCTCCGGGGGAACGACGGGTTCGCCCTCCAGCTTCCAGAAGCCGAGGGTCTGGTCGTTGATGTTGGTGGCGGGGTTCTTGTAGCAGCGCCAGTCGGGGGTGGACAAGTACACGCCGAGATAGCGCGTATTCGAGCCGGTGTCGGCGGCGGACAGATAACCGGATTCTTCATCCACAGACCAGACTGCAGCCGTATCACCGACGCGCACGCCGTTGTTGTTGTTGATGACATAGAGGTATTTGCCGCCGGCGTTGGTGATATGATACCCGCCGGTGGTTTCTGTGAACGTCCAGCCGTAGTCCGCGGCGTTCGTGGTCAGCGTGTCGCCGTCAACGGTCGCCACGATTGCGGCGGGCGCCGAAGAGGTGGCGGCCGCGGGCAGGACCCACGTGGTCTCACCCTTCGTCATGGTGATGGCTACGGTGTCCTCGTCGGTGATGTCCGCCAGGTCCACTTTGGTCCACGTCAGAGTCTCCGTCTCCTCCGCCATTGCGGCGACGGAGAAGGTCGTGAGGGCCATCAGGACCGACAGCATGATCGCGAGAACCTTGTTCAAACGTCTCCTGTTCATGTTGCATGCTTCCTTTCGTTTCATTTACCTGTATTCTTGGTAAAAGTACAGACACAAATATTATAAACTTTTTTTTATGCGATTGCTATACGCTTTTTCAATAAAATAAGTGTATGTTTTTTATGGATATTATCTTTCCGATTAAAACGACGCCGCCTTCTCTCCCGGCGCGCCGCCGCTGCTTGACTTTCGGCGCGGTTGATGCTATACTTTTTTCAGAAAAATCCGCCCTGAAAACGGAGTGAGCGCCATGAGACCCAAAGCCCCCGCCCCCGAAAAACAGCCCGCCGCGAAGCGGCTTCTGAACTGGCTCAAAAAAGAAAAATTCGGCATCCTCGCGATCCTCGTCGCCGCCGGGGTCTTCTTCGGCGCGCGCATGGCGCTGAGGGAAGAAAAAACCGAAGACGCGCTATCGGCGTCTTCGGCGGATCTCGCGGCGTCCCCCGTTTTGACCGACGACATGGCGGTGCTCACGGTGAACGAAGCAGACGGCGCGTTTTCGTTCACGCGCGGCGGCAAGACCCTCGTCTGCGGCGAGCGCGAGGACGTGCTCTGGTTTGAAGACGGCAAGTCCGAAAACGGCAAATGGAATATTATCGAAAACGCCGACGGCACGGTCACGCTGCTGAACGTAAATGCCGCGATTGACGGCAGCTCGCTTGGCATCTGCTGCATCGGCGGCTTCACGGCCTACGCCTACGTCGAGGGCGCAACGAGCTTCAAAATGGAGTTCTGGGCCGTCGACGGGCAGGGGAGCCTTGCCCGCCTTGACCGCCTGCCGCAAAACGGCGACGCCGTGGTGCTGTATTTCCCGTCCAAAAAGGCCGTGCTCTCCGCCGCGCCGCGCGACACCGCGAAGACCGGCGATTACGCCGAATACGAAAAGGGCGTGGTGCTCGAGGTCACCGAAAACGACACGTGGGTCGACGACGTGGCCGACGGCGCGTACCGCGGCCAGCAGACCCTCACCGTGGAGGTGCGCACCGGCCAGTATAAGGGGCGCACGCTCACCGACGTGTATCACTACGTGGGGCCGCTCAACTCCGTGCCCGTGGACGTCGGCGACGGCGTGGCGCTCATCATTTCGAGCTACGGCGACGGCAGTGTGCGCGCCACCGTTTACGAATACGACCGCATCCCCGCCCTGATCGCGGTGGTGCTGCTGTTCTTCGCTGTCACGGCCCTCGTCGGCGGCAAAACCGGCCTCAAATCGCTGCTCGGCCTCGCGGTGACGGTGCTCACACTGTTCACGCTGCTCATCCCGCTGCTCCTGAAGGGCTGGCCCACCCTGCCCACGACGTTCGGCGCGGCCGTGTTCATCGCCGTTATCAGCTTCACCCTTCTCGGCGGCGTCCGCCGCAAGACCGTGTGCGCCATGCTCGGCGCCGTGGCGGGCACCGCCTTCGCCCTCGGCTTCGGCCTTCTCGCCCAGACCCTCGCGCGCGTGGACGGCCTGCGCATCACCGACGTGGAGCCGCTGCTGCAGCTCCGGCAGACCGGCACCCCGGTCGGGCTCAGGGGCCTGCTCGTCGCGGGCGTGATCATCTCCGCCCTCGGCGCGGTCATGGACGTCGCGATGAGCGTCTCGTCGGCGCTCGAGGAGGTCCATGCCGCGAACCCCGCCCTTGGCGTGAAGGCGCTGTTCCGCTCCGGCATGAACATCGGGCGCGATATGGTGGGCACGATGACGAACACGCTGATTTTGGCCTTCCTCGGCGCGGGTTTCACGCTGATCGTCTACCTCTGGTCGCTGGGCTTGCAGCCCTATCAGCTCTATACGTCCGCGTGGGTCGCCGTGGAGCTCATCTCCGGCGTCGCCGCCTCGGTGGGCATGATCCTGTCGATCCCACTCACCGCCCTCGTCTCCGCCCTCCTCCTCGCGAATGATACACCCAAAGAGAAAAAATAAAACCCCGCGCGACCTCGGCGCTGCCACCTACAAAGAACGCGCCACAAACCAAAGAAAGATCGCTGCGTCAACCGTATAATCTGCCGCCCCGCGATTCCCGCGGTGCGGCGTTTTTGCTCCTCTCCTCAATGATCCAATCCGCCCTGTTGTCCGCTCCGCGCGACCATCCCTGCCTACCCGCGCCGCCGACTCTGCACCTCGCCACCACCGCGCCGCCGGACCGGCTCCCCGGACCGCTGGCCTCGCCTCTCCGCCCAACCGGACCCGTGCAGCGCCCGGCTCGTCCGCCTTCCCGCCGCCTCTTTTCCCGCCGCGTCCCTTTGCCTCGTCCGCCTCCGCGCGAAGCTGTTTTTGTCCCTTTTATATTTTTACGAAAAATCAAAAAAAGCTCTTGACGAACGCAAAAAAGTGTGATATATTGTCTCTTGCGTTGTTGGAAGACGGCGATTTGCTGGTGTAGCTCAGTTGGTAGAGCAGCTGATTTGTAATCAGCAGGTCGGGGGTTCGAGTCCGTCCACCAGCTCCACAAAATGAATATGGGAGAGTTCCCGAGCGGCCAAAGGGGGCAGACTGTAAATCTGTTGTCGACGACTTCAGTGGTTCGAATCCACTCTCTCCCACCAGAAAATCACGGTGATTTGGATACAAATCACCGTGATTTTCAATGAAGTCGCCCCTTGCGGGGCTAATGAAGTCGCTTCGCTAATGAAGAAATGAAGACGCTCCTGCGGAGCGAATGATCTTCGGGGCGACTTCGCTTCATTAGGCGCGGCTTGCCGTGCCGTCTTCATTAAGCGCCGACGGCGCTGACTTCATTAGCGCGTCAGCGCGTCTTCTTGAAAGACCTTGCACGCTCATAAATTCCGGTTTATCGTTCTGATATCCGGTGTACTTTTAGGAGTTAATACTTCAAAAAGTGCACTTTTGGGAGCTAACGCACATAGTAAAAACCTCTTTTGTCTACCATGGCAAAAGAGGTTTTTCATGTCATCTTGGAAATATAAGGCGAAAATATAGGCAAAATACGGTAAAATCGGGCTTCGAAGCGGTCAATCAGCTGCTTCGGAGCCCGATTTTTTACGTTCAGGCTCCGAAAAAGGTCAAAATCGCTGGTGTACTTTTTAGGTTTCTTTACGCTGCAGAGAAATCGTAAAAGGGAGGGCCCGGAGAGATTCGAACCAAAAAAGCAGAAAAAAGTCGTCAGGTAATTATTTGATTACGCTTAAACCTTGCATCATCTGGAGTTTTATGGTATAATATGGTATAATATTTTAATAATTATTAAATCATCAGTTTTATCAGAAGTGCTGATCCCAGAGGGCTGGTTGACAGGTGAGACTGATCAGGCATTCTTGATTTTAAGACGGAGGAAGGATTATCATGCGGATCGAAGCGCTTGACGAAAACTTTGTTGTGACTGCGCCGGATGAAACGGAAACCGTGTTTTTTGACGTCGCGCAGCCGCCGTTCACGGTGCACGGCCTGCTGCGGGATGAA
>JAFZOL010000008.1 GCA_017550625.1 Clostridia bacterium
ATACAAAATACAAAATACAAACTCCCAAATACAACATTAAGAGGCCGGGGCCGGGGGCCGTGCGATGCCGCGCTCCCGCGCTCCCGTGCACCCGTGCACCCGTGCACCCGTGGACCGTGCACCCGCGCGCAAAGCGCGCTTTATTCCCCGCCGCAGGCGACTGACTCCCGGAGGTAACTATGCTCCCACCCCGCGTGACGGTATTCGATTTCGAGATGCCGAACTCCCATTATAACGCCGTATCCTCGGTCGGGCTGACCGTGATCGAAAACGGCAGGCTGACGCAGACGTTTTACTCGCTGGTCGACCCGCAGTGCCCCTTCGATCCGTTCACGGTCACGCTCACGGGCATCAGCGCCGAAACCGTGCAGGGCGCGCCGACCTTCGCCGCGCTCTGGGACACGCTGCGCCCGTTTTTCGAGAACACCGTGCTGTGCGCGCACGCCGCCTCGGGCGACCTGCACGTGCTCTCGACGGTGCTCAGGCGCTATCACATCGACTGGGCGCCGCAGGTGAATTACCTATGCACGCTGGAGCTCGCGAAGCAGTTTTACCCCGATTCGGAGCGCTATTCGCTCGATTTTCTGGCCGCGAAGCACGGCATCACGCTCACGCACCACGTATCGCTCTCGGACGCCGAGGCCGCCGCGCAGCTGCTGCTGCGCTTTTCGGAGCTCGCCCCGTCGCTCGACCCCTTCATCCGCGTGTTCGACATGGACGCCGGCCACCCCTACCGCGAGACGGACCGCGAGCGCGTGATTTTGAACGTCCGCTCGCAGCTGCAGGCGCTCAGAGACCCCGCCTTCGCCAAGGCGCGCAAGCGTCAGCTCGGCGAGGAGGCGGTGCTCGGCGTGCGCCCGAAGGAATTAAGGCGCCTCGCGGTGCAGCTCTCGGCGCGCACCGACACGCATTTCTTTTTGGAGGACCTGCCGCACAAATGGGCGGAGGAGGACATCCTGCACGCCTACCTTTTGAACAAAAAAAAGCGCTTCCGCCCGGCGCTCTCGGGCGTGGAGGCGTTTTTGCCGTACATCATGAACGAAGAGGTGCTCTCGATCCTCTCCCCCGGCGTGCTGGCGGTGAACCGCCCGGTGCTGTTGGAGGCGATCGACCGCTGGCGCCGCCGCCCCGACCCCTATGCAGAGGCCCTGTCGCTGCGGCTTTTGGGCAGGTTCTTCACCGCCGGGGGGCGCTTCTCCCCGGCCGTGGCGGACCGCGTGCTCGAGGCGGACCTTACGTTCCGCCCGTGCTACGGCGCGGCGGTCAACTTTTTCGCCCGCGCCTTTGAGGCGTCGCCCGACGCCGCCGAGGATTACGCCCGCGACTTTGAAACCGAGCCCGAGTGCGTCACGCGCGGGCGCGCCATCGCCGAAAAACGCCTCGCGGAAGCGGCAAAGCCGCCGGAAGAAACGGGACCCGCGCCGGAAAACGGCGCGGAGAAGGAACAGGGATAAGAAAAGAGCTGATCTTTCCGATCAGCTCTTGTTTTTTTCTTTTTCTTTGAGGATCCCGCCCACGGCGTCGAGAAACACCGACACCGAGATGCGCCCGAACGCGCGGATGCCGTAGGCGCCGATCACGTGGTCGAGCGTGTTGAGATACGACAGGTAGCTTTGCACGTCCGCCTCTACGAAATGGCCTTTGCGGTAGGTGTCGCGGTAATATTTCATCGCGCGCAGGGCGTTTCTTGTCATCAGCGGATGAAGGTCCGGCCTGTGGCACCAGCAGTAGCGCGACGCGGGCTCGTAGCCCTTGAGCGGGCCGTGGCCCGCCAGCGCCTCCACCGCGAGGTCCACGCCGTTCGCGATCCAGCCGTCGATCTCCGACGCGCGGTTCGCCGTCGAAAGCGCGAGCGCCAGCTTGTTATAAATGCGCGTGGGATAGGCCGCCGACACGAAATCGAGCTTTTTGAGCACGACGTCGGAGTCGTTGTTGCGCGGATGCTCCTCTTCAAACAGCAGCCGCCGTTTTTCGTCCGCGGCCGCCCACGCGGGATCGGCGCGCAGTTTTATGAGGAACGCCGCGACCGACTCGTCGGTCGGGTAAGGGATATCGGGGTCTGCGGAAGGCGCCTCACGCTCTTCTTCGGGCGCGTCGGACGGTGTTTCCGGCACAACCGGCAGCTCCGGCTCGTCGGGCTCATCCTGAGACGGGAGAATCTCCCCCGCCCGCCGTTTTTCGAGGCGGGCGAACTTCGCCCAGACCTCCCCCGCCGCGAGCGCGATCTCAAGGGGCGCGCCGAGGCGCGATTTTTCGGCGTTGATGACGCCCGCACGCTCCCGCGGCGACCTCAAAGCCGTCTCACGCGTTTCTTCGGGCAGGGCGTCGAGGGCTTCGGCGACCGGCAGGCTCAATTCGCACAGGAATTCCCCGTAGCCGAGCGACAGGAAAAACGCGGTAAACGCTGCGCGGTCCATAGTCACCGTCCCTTTCAGTCTTCTTCGGGCGTTTCGGCCTCTTTCTTCGTGACCTCGGTCATCTCGATGCGGTGGTCCATGACCTCGAGCACGCGGATTGAGAGGTTCTCGTCCTCCACCGTGAAGGTGGAGTTGTCGGCAGGGATCGCGCCGAGGATGCTCAGCACGTAGCCGCCGAAGGTATCGTAGTCCTCGTCGTCGAGCTGCAGCCCCAGCTCCTCGTTCACGTCGTCGATCGGCGTGCCGCCCGACACCATCCACACGTTGTCGTCCTTTTGCACGATATCGGGCTGGCCGTTGTTTTCGGCGAGAGTATCCTCGTCGAAGTCGCCCACGATGCACTCGAGAATGTCGGTGAGCGTGACCACGCCCTCCATGCCGCCGTGCTCGTCAAGCACAACGGCGAGCTGCTCGTGCCGCTTTTTGAGGTTCGAGAACAGCACGTCCGCCTTCACCGATTCGGGCACGAGATAGGGCTTGCGGATGATGCTGGACAAACGCGTTCTGTCGCCGCGCAGGGCGAAGAAATCCTTGGCGTTGACGATGCCGATGATCTCGTCCGCCGTTTCGTGGCAGACCGGGAAGAAGGTGTGGCGCGAGTCGATGATGGTCTGCTCCCAGTCCTCGGGCTCCTCGATCCAGAGGATCGCCACGTCGGTGCGGTGGGTGGCGATCTCGCCGGCGGTGAGGTCGTCGAACTCGAACACGTTCTGCAAGAGCTCCTTTTCGTCCTCGTCGATCGTGCCCTTCTCGCTGCCCGCGTCGATCATCATGCGGATCTCTTCCTCCGTCACGGTCTCGTCGGTGTCGTTGGGGTCGATGCCGATGAGGCGCAGCACGCCGTTGGTGGACACGGACAGCAGCCACACGATCGGCGCGAAGAGCTTCGAGATGAAGCCCAGAAGCCCCGACACGCCGAGCGCCAGCGGCTCGGCCTTTTTCATGGCGATGCGCTTGGGCACCAGCTCGCCGAACACGAGGGTCAGGAATGAGAGCACGAGCGTGATGAAGATCACGCACAGGGTGCGCAGGGCGTCGTCGCCGATGCCGAGGCCCGTCTTTTTGATCAGCGCGACGAGCCGGTCGGCAAAGTTATCGGCCGCGAACGCCGAGCCCAGAAAGCCCGACAGGGTGATCGCCACCTGAATGGTCGCGAGGAATTTCGCGGGCGATGACACGAGCTTTGAGAGCCTTTTGGCGCGCTTGTTGCCGTTCGCGGTGAGGGCCGAAAGGCGCACGTCGTTCATCGAGATCACGGCGATCTCCGCCGCGGCGAACACGGCGTTGAGCGCGATCAGCAGCAGCTGGACCAGCAATATGAGCCAGACTTTATCTTTCATTTCAAAAACAGAACTCCTTCAAAAATTGACGTTATACGCAAAAAAACACAGCCTGCCGCCATCCGGCGCAAGCTATGCGGGATTTACTCGATTGGGTTTGCGGGATCAAACGCGGGACCGGGGTCCGGGTCGGTTTCCATAGGTCGTTTCCTTTCACAGATTGGTAACTATAATATCATAGGGTTTTCTCTTTGTCAAGTGGCATTTTGCCGCCGCCGCGGGCGCGAAAAAACGATTCTCTCTTGCGAAAGGCAAACAGATATGATAAAATAAGACCGACAAAGGGCGAAAGGAGATGTTCTTATGACCCCGACCCGATTTGACGCCCTGATCCCGCCCTGTCCGTTCGGCGACTACGTGCGTGACGTGTTCCCGGTGGGCGCCGGCCTGCAGGACGACGCCGAAGGCGACACGCCCGACACCGGCTATATGCGCATCGTCAACGGCGTGCAGGAGATCGACTTTTTGTCTTACTGCGGCACGCTGACGAACGCGGGCTTTATTTGCTGCTTCGAGCGCGACGCCGAAGAAGGGCTTTACCGCGAGTTTTATAAGGACGAAAACCTCGTTTACGCGTATTTCATCCGCGCCGAGGGGCGCATCCGCGTGATCCTGGACAACGCGAGCCTCCGCCTGCCCGATTTCGAGGCGGACAAACAAAAGGCGGACCGCTTCAACAACACCGCCCTGATGCAGTATTCGCTGCACTACGCGAAGATGATCAAGGGCTATTCGTGCGACTGCGGCATGCTTTACGCGATCCGCACGCGGTCGGGAGAACTCATTCTCATCGACGGCGGCGAGATGGAGCAGGCCACCGACGCGGCCGTGGCGGACTGCGCCGAAAAGCTGCGCCTCTTGACCGGCACGAGGAAGCTGACCGTGGCGGCGTGGTACTGCTCGCACCCCCACAACGACCACATCGATTTCTTTTTGAAGCTGCTGCGCGTGCTCGGGGACGAACTGGAACTTAAACGCGTGATGTTCAACTTCCCCTCGCACCGGCTGCATGGCCTGAGCCCCTACGTCGGCGACTGCCGCCGCAGGATCAAAGAGCATTCGCCGGACGTGAAGTTTTTACAGCTGCACGCGGGCATGACGTTCACGCTCGACGGCGTGGAGACCGAAGTGCTGCATACGCATGAAGACTCGCTCCTGCCCGGCGGCTACGACGAACACGGCGGGCTTTATAACGGCACCAACGAGACCTGCGCCGTGGTGCGCTTCACCTACGAAGCGGGCAAGAGTTTGTTGCTGCTCGGCGACGTCGGCGATTCGGTGGCGGACGTGCTGATGACGCGCTACCCGAAGCTAACGTGCACCTATCTGCAGGCGTCGCACCACTGCATCAACAGGGTAAGGCGCATCTATCAGAATACGAGCGCCGAGACCGTGCTGATCCCGCAGGGACAGTATAACCTCACACGCGGGTGCAAAGAGAATTACCGCATGCTGAAACTCATCTACGGCAGAAAGCGCTGCTGCGACGGCGACGAGACCAGAGTGTTCTTCGATACGCCGACCGGGCGCGTGGCCGTGGCGTTCCCGCACGTGGGCAGCGAATACGACGGCAGCGAGATCTGAAGGAGAGACTATGTTTTATCAGTTCAGCGGCGAAAAGAATGAGATCGCCTTTTCGGATTATACCCCCGCGCGCTTCACCGCCGGCTTCGTGACCGCGGCGGAGCTGCGGGACATCGCGCCCGCCCTCAGCTTCGGTCCCGCCACGGTGGAGGCCTGCTCGCGGGCGAACACCCTGTTCCGCTCCGGCGTAGAGGTGTATGACGACTACACGTTCACGGAGCTTCGGATCACCCAGTACGCGGCCGAGGGCAGCGCCCCGCCGGACTGCGTGGCGCTCTATTTCAAGCGGAACCTCTTTCTCGTGGTGGACGTGGAGGACCACGACGGCTCCACGCGCGCGAAATTCGACGCCGCGGTGAGCCGCTACGCCCCCGCCGCCGTGACGCCCGAAAAGGTGGTGTGCGCCTTCCTCGACGCCCTGATTTCGGGCGACGTGCAGTTTCTTGAGCGCAAGGGCCTTGAGATCTCGGAGCTCGAGTCGGACGTGGTGAACGCCGACACCGACAAGGATTTTTCGATCGACATCCTCGAGCTCAAAAAAGTGCTGCTCGTCATCCACAACTATTACGAGCAGCTTTTAGACATCACCCAGGCGCTCGAAGAGAACGACAACGACGTGTTCGAGTCGGACGACCTCAAATACGTGGCAAACGTGTCTTCGCGCATCCGCAGGCTCCGGGAAGACGCCGACTCGCTCTATAACGCCGCCATGCACCTGCAGGACGCCTATCAGGGCTCGATGGACTTAAAGCTCAACAACGCCATGAAGTTCTTCACGGTGCTTTCGACGATCTTCTTTCCGCTCACGATCATCGTGGGCTGGTACGGCATGAACTTCGTGCACATGCCGGAGTTCCAGTGGAAGTTCGGCTACGTGTACGTCATTCTGCTCTCGCTCGCCGTGAGCGGCACGCTGCTGCTGATCGCCAAAAAGAAAAAGTGGTTCTGAGCCGGGGCGTACTCGTAGCACGGCACCTCAGTGCCGTTCGGCGCATCGGAAACTTGAAGCCCGATGTTGTTTCACAACTTGCTTCTTGCGGCAGCCGGAGATTGCCGAAGAATATCAACCTTTTTCTGAAAGAATGATGTTCTCCGAACGGCACTGAGGTGCCGTGCTACAACAACCGGACGGGGCGTCGCCTCGCGTGACATCCGGGGGACGGACCGGTTATGCTAGTGCGCTGCCGAAATATCAACACAAAAAAAGCCGCAGGTCGAAATCTACGCCTGCGGCCTCTTTCACTCATTTTGCATTTTGTATTTTGTATTTTGCATTTTTCCCCGACCCCTGATCTCTGGCCTCTGGCCTCCGGCCCCTGAATTTTTCTGCAACTTTTTTCTACGTTTCCGACGCTATATAGACGGAAGGGAGGGACGCCGATGACGGTTGACAAGGCCTTTGAACGCATCTACGACGACACGTGCCGAAAATGCTGCGCCCATATCTTATCGAAATGCCACGCGCCCGAGGACGCCGCCGATCTCGTGCAGGAGACCTACCTCGAGGTGCTGAACGTTTTGAAGACCAAGGGCGAAAAGCACATCAAGAACCCCGAGGCGTTCGTGATTGACACGGCGAACAAAAAGCTGTGGGCGTATTACCGCGAAAAAAACCGCCTGCAGGTGGTCGCGAGCCTCGACGCCGACGACGCGCCCGACCTGCCGGATGAAATAAGCGTCACCCCCGCCGACGCCGCCGAGCGCGCGCTGTTCGTGCGGGAGATAAACGAGACGCTGCAAAAAAAGCCCGAAAAGATCCGCAAAATTTTCGCGCTGCGCTACACGCTCGACCTGCCGCTTGCCGAGATCGCCGAGCGGCTGGGGCTGACGCTCTCGGACGTAAAAACGAGTTTGTACCGCACGCTCGCGGAGCTTCGGGAAATCTACGGGGAACAAAGGAGTGAGTGAAATGGAAGAGAAAATGACGGTCAGCGAATCGGAGCTGATCAAAGAGGCGCTCAAAGACACGGCGCCGGACCTTGCAAAAATCAAAGAGACGTGCCTTGCTTCGCTTAAAGGGGAAGAGACGAAGCACGCAAAACGCGCCGTGTTCGGGCGCCTCGCGGCGGCGGCGGCCGTGCTGCTCATAGTCGGCGCGTACGCCCTCGTGAAGAACCTGCCGAACAAGGACCCCGTCCTGCCGACCGAGCCTTCGCCGTCCGGGGAGCAGACCGACGCGCCTTCGGAGACGCTGCCGCCCGGAACGACCGAACCCGCCGGGGACCCGGTGGTGGGGGACGGCGTGCTCATCGCCGAGATCGAGCGTTTGAACGCCGGGCTTTCCGCCTACGCGCAGGGCGCGTATTACCGCGTTTGGAATTTCTATGTGCCCGACAAAGAAGCAAACGGCCTGCCGAACGAGATGCGCACCGCCCCGGACGCCGCCGCGTGCCCCGAGTATCAGCCGACGATGTACCGGGTCTCGGAAATGCACGCGCTGTATCCGTCCGGCGCGCCGAAGGCCGCGATCACGGACGCTTACCGCGCCGCAGCGAAAGAGACGCTTGCGCGCTTTCTCGGCGAACTTGGGATCACGCTCGACGACCTGCGGGAGACCGACCCGGCGGAAAACGCCTCGTTCTTCCGTTTCAGGAACGGGCAGGAGGCCCTGCCTGCGGGCTGCCGGACGGAGGTGCACGAGGTGACGAACGGCGAGGAAGAAAACGGAGCCCACCCCGAGGAATATTTTCTTGCCGCGAATCCCGACGGCTCTTATCTGGTGCTCGCGAAGCCCGGGCACATAACCCTGCGGTATATCGGCGAGGCTTACGCCGGGGACTACGAAGCGCAGGACGCGCTGTTCGGGTCCGCCGAAGCCGCCCGCGCCACCGCGGCGAAGGACCCCTATCTTTCGGCGCTCTGCCGCCTTATCTGCGGCGAGGGGACCGTGACCGCCGCCGTGACGGAGGAAAGCCTCGGCCTCGAGGGCCTCGACAAGCTGGTCAGTTATAAGCTCTATGCCGAAAACGACGACCCCGCCGCCGCGATGGAGAACTATTTGAGCCGCAGCGTCAGCCTGCATGCGCTGATCGAGAAAAACGATCCGCTCTCGCTGACAGCTCAGGCGGACTTCGACCTCGGGAACGAAGACGCGGACGACGAAAAGTGCGCGGACTTCCCTGCCGTGCCGTACGACAGGGCGCTGGAGCTCGCCAAGGCGCAGTATTTCGCCGATTTCGGCGTTTCGCCGACGCTCGTGACGTGCGAGCTCTTTTACAGCAGCACCGGCGACATGGAATACAGGGTGCCGGTATGGCGGTTCTGGTTCCGGCTCAACAATCTCGATTTCTGGCGGCAGCAGTATATCTCCGGCAGCGAGGAGCAGATGGAGGCCCAACGCGCGCGCGTCGACGACGTATACTTCTATTACGAGATGCGCATCCCGGCCTACGACCTGTCGTCCGTGTACGGGAATGAGGATCCGATGCAGGGGAACAGATAAGCCGCGCAAAGCGCGGCGGGCGCACAGGGCGCACAGGGCCGAGGGCGCACAGGGCCGAGGGCGCACAGGGGGCGCGGATCCGCCGCGCGGTATGGAATGCAAAACACAAAATGACGTGATGAAGCCGGGGGTTCAACCGCACCTCCGGCTTCGTTGCTTTTTTGATTCCCCGGTAGCGCGGCGATACCGCGCGGTCTCTTCCCGGTAGCGCGGCAGACCTCTGCCGCTGAGAGAATGGATTTGCGGCTGTTGTTTCTCTTGGACGGCGGACATATCCAAAGTGCCCCGTCGCCCAACCAAAAGATATACCATTATTTTATCCATCGGGCGGCAGAGGTCTGCCGCGCTACCGTTGAAACAAAGAACAAAGAGAAAGCCGGAGCTTTTATGAAGCCGCCGGGAAGAAAAACCGGACGGGGCGACGCCCCGTCCGTATTTTTGTATTTTATGCTTTGTATTTATTCTACGCGGCTCTGCCGCGTTCCCGTGCACCCGTGGGCCGTGCACCCGCCGCCGAAGGCGGCTTTTTCCCTGTGCGCCCTGTGCGCCCTCGGCCCTTATTTATGATACAGCTTATTCGAGAACGTGACCGGCTCCATGGTCATGTGCACGCCGAGGCGTTTGAAGGTGTTGGCGTCGGAGGTGTTGAGGATGACCGACGAATGCGCTTCGAGCCCGCGGAGCTTGGGCAGCTGCTCGATCGCGCGCTTGGCCATGGGGTTCGTGGCGGCGCAGATCGACAGGGCGATGAGCACCTCGTCGGCGTGCAGGCGCGGGTTGCGGTTGCCGAGCGCCTCGGTTTTGAGCTTCTGGATCGGCTCGATCACCGCGGGGGACAACAGCGGGATCTCGTCCGGGATGCGGGCGAGGTGCTTGAGGGCGTTGATCAGCATGGCGCTGGTGGCGCCGAGCAGGTCGCCGGTCTTGCCCGTGAGCAGAGCGCCGTCCTCGGTCTCGATCGCGGCGGCGGTGTCGCCGGTGGCGGCGGCTTTGTCGAGCGCTGCCTGCACCACGCGGCGGTCGTCGGCCGAAAGGTTCATGGAGTTCATGATGAGCTCGATGCGGTGCACCACCTGCTGGTCGCCGTGGCCGAGCTTGACGTTGCACGCGGCCTCGTAATAGCGGCGGATGACCTCCTGCTTCGCGGCGGCGCACACCACGTCGTCGTCCGCGATGCAATAGCCGATCATGTTCACGCCCATGTCGGTGGGAGATTTATAGATCGACTCGCCCATGATCTTGGTCATGATCGCGCCGAGCACCGGGAACACCTCGACGTCGCGGTTATAGTTGACCGTGGTCACGCCGTAGGCCTCGAGATGGAAGGGGTCGATCATGTTCACGTCGTTGAGGTCGGCGGTGGCTGCCTCATACGCCATGTTGACGGGGTGTTTGAGGGGCAGGTTCCAGATCGGAAAGGTCTCGAACTTCGCGTAGCCGGCCTTGTTGCCGCGCTTATATTCGTGATAGAGCTGCGACAGGCAGGTCGCCATCTTGCCGGAGCCCGGGCCCGGGGCGGTGACGACCACCAGCGGGCGCGTGGTCTCGATGTAGTCGTTTTTGCCGTAGCCGTCGTCGGACACGATGAGCGGCACGTTGGCGGGGTAATCGGGGATGACGTAGTGGCGGTAGACGCGCATGCCGAGCGTTTCGAGGCGCTTCTGGAACTGCACGGCGCCGGGCTGGTCGGAAAAATGCGTGATGCAAACGCTGCCGACATACAGCCCGAACTCGCGGAACTCGTCGATGAGGCGCAGGGTGTCGGCGTCGTAGGTGATGCCGAGGTCCCCCCGGCGCTTGTTCTTTTCGATCGCGTCGGCGGACACCACGATCACGATCTCGGCGTCGTCCTTCATTTCATAGAGCATGTGCATCTTCGCGTCCGGCTGAAAGCCCGGCAGCACGCGCGAGGCGTGATAGTCGTCGAACAGCTTGCCGCCGAATTCCAGATACAGCTTGCCGCCGAACAGCGCGATGCGGTCGCGGATGTTTTTGGTCTGCAGCTCGAGATACTTCTGATGGTCAAAGCCCGGTTTTTTCATATCGGCGCCTCCCGTCCATTTCGCTTTACGGGAAACAAGTATACCACGTTATGCGCTTTTTGTCTATAAAAAACGGCAAAGAAAATGGGAATGGGAATTGTTTTTTTTCGCCCGCCGTGCTAAAATGAAGACAGAAAACCGAAAGGAGCCGATCCTATGTCCGACTTAAAACCCTGTGCCTGTCAACTGGAGTTTCTGGACTGGGAGTTCGGGCTCTTTTTCCATTTCGGCGTCCGCACGTTCCACGAGGGCCGCGCCGACTGGGACGAAGTGTATATGGACCCCGCGGCCTTCGACCCCGCGAACCTCGACTGCCGCCAATGGGCGGACACGGCGAAAAGGGCGGGCGCGAACTACTGCATCCTCACCGCCAAGCACCACGACGGCTTCGCCTTATGGCAGACCGAGACGACCGACTACGGCGTTCGTGCCGCGAAGTGGAAAGGCGGCAAAGGCGACGTCGTAAAAGAATTCACCGACGCGTGCAGAGAAATGGGGCTCAAAACGGGGCTTTACTACTCCCCCGCCGAGTTCGGCAGCGTCAAACGCGCGCCCGAAGAATACGACGAATACTTCATCGCGCAGATCACCGAACTTCTGACGCGCTACGGCAAGATCGACTACCTGTGGTTCGACGGCTGCGGCGCGGGCGGGCACCGGTTCGACAGCCGGCGCATCGTCGACACGATACGCAGCCTGCAGCCGGAGATATTGCTCTTCAACCTCTGGGACCCCGACGTCGGCTGGATCGGCAACGAACAGGGCGTCGCGCCCGAGGACCGGCGCTACGCGACCCTGCTGCCCGCCGAAAACGCCGTGCGCGGCGAGAACCCGCGCTTTCTGCCGTATGAGTGCGACTGCAAGATCCGCCCGAATAACTGGTTCTGGAGCCGCAACGACGCCGACACTTTACGCAGTATCGACGAGATCGAGGGGCTGTACGACTTATCCGTCGGGCGCGGGTGCAACCTGCTTTTGAACGTCGGGCCCGACGACCGGGGGCTGCTGCCCGAACGCGACGCCGCAACGCTTGCCGCCTTCGGCGAACGGCTCAGAGAACGCTTCGCCTCTCCTCTGCCCGTGAAAACGGAGGTCCATGAGGACGGCGTGCTGCTCACGCTTGACGAGCCCTCGCCCGCCAACACTTTGGTGTTGGAAGAGGACCTGACCGCGGGCGAAAAAATCAACGCGTTTTCGGTGTTTTTCCGCCTCGGGGAAAAGGAGTTTCTGCTGGCGCACGGCCACACCGTCGGGCACAAGCGGATCGTCCGCTTCCCCGTTCTCCTGCTCGGCGACGGCAGCGAGCTGTTCATCCGGCTGACCGACGCCGACCCCGGCGCGCGGCTCAAAGACATCAGGCTCTATTTTGATCGGAGGGATCATGATGCATAAACGTATCCGTATTATCCTGTCGCTCGTGCTCACGGCCGCGACGCTCTTCTGTTCGGTCGGCTTCGCGTTCGCCGCGAACCCCGGCAGGGCGCTCACGGACGACGACTATCTTACAGCGTCCGGCAGAAACCTTGTCAACCGCCGCGGCGAAGTGGTGACGCTGCACGGGCTGAACCTCGGCGCGTGGCTCGTGTGGGAGGACTGGCTCAACCCCTATGAGGAGGCCACCGACCACTACGACGTGCTCGAAAAGCTCACAAACCGCTTCGGCGTCGAAAAGGCCTATGAGCTGATGGATATCTATTACGATAACTTCATCACCGAATACGACCTCGACGAGATCGCCGCCATGGGCTTCAACTGCGTGCGCGTGCCGTTCTGGTACCGCAACTTCTATTACGACGACGCCGGCACGAAGATCCTCGACGAAAACGGGAACTGGGATTTCCGCCGCCTCGACTGGGTCGTGGAAGAGGCCGGCAAACGCGGGCTCTACGTGATCCTCGACATGCACGGCGCGCCCGGCTTCCAGAGCGACGCCCCGCATTCGGGCAAGGGCAATTCCTGCGGCCTGTTCACCGAAGACGAGCAGGGCGAGTTCTACCGCGCGCTCACGAAAGAGCTCTGGACCGCGATCGCCGAGCGCTTCAGGGGCAACCCCGCCGTGGCGATGTACGACCTATTAAACGAACCCATGTGCGACGTGGACGCGGGCGAGGTGGAGCGCAGGATCAATAACGAGGGCATCTACACCGAGCTCTACGACACCGTACGCGCCGCCGACCCGGACCACGTCATCACGCTCGAGTGCATCTGGACGGCCGCCGCCCTGCCGCACAAATGGGTGAAGGGCTGGAAGAACGTGGTGTATCAGGTGCATTTCTATCAGAACTCGAACTTCGTGTTCAATTTGTTCGTGTATCTCACGCGCATGTATTATTTCGACGTGCCGCTGTTCATGGGCGAATATTACCCCCACAAGCAGACCACGTGGAAAAACTGCTTTACCACGATGCAGAAGACCAAATTCGGCTGGACGCTGTGGACCTATAAGGCCACGGGCCACGGGATGTGGTCGTCTGACTGGTGCATCAAGGGCTCGAAGGACGGCTTCTGGCGCGCGAAGATTGAGACCGACTCGTTCGAGGACATCGCCTATAAGTGGGGCGAACGCCAGCGCACCGAAGTGGGGTTCCGGGATACCGGGCACTATGACATGAATGTTAAGGAGTTCGTTTGACGATTTTGCGACAAAATTGAGGGGCCAGAGGCCAGGGGGACGAGGATTCGCCGCCGACGGTGTCGGATGAAGGCGAACCGCAGTCCGGAGAAAACAACGAGAGTGCCGAGCGCTCCAAGCGAAGGCAGGCGACTATGTTTTCGACTGGCCAAGAATGAAAACACAGAATTACGGACGGGCTCGCCGTCCGTGCAAAACGAAATGCCGAAAATCCCTTTGCGCAGCGGCAGAGGTCTGCCGCGCTACCGGGAAGAATGTGCGCGGCTGTGCCGCGCCCCCTGGCCCCCGGCCTCTGGCCTCTGGCCCCTGACAAAAAAACGGCCGTCTTGCGACGGTCGTTTTTTTGTCAATACCGATCTTATTTGAGTTCGACCTTGGCGCCGGCCTCTTCGAGCTTTTTCTTGAGCTCTTCAGCCTCGTCCTTGCCGAGGGCTTCCTTGAGGGTCTTGGGAGCGCCTTCGACGGTGGCCTTCGCCTCAGCGAGGCCCTGGCCGGTGATCTCACGGACGACCTTGATGACCTTGATCTTGGCAGCGGCGTCAAAGCCGGCAAGAACGACGTCAAACTCGGTCTTCTCTTCGACGGGAGCAGCGGCAGCGGCGGCGGGGCCGGCAGCCACGACGGCAGCGGCAGCGCTGACGCCGAATCTCTCTTCGACTTCTTTCACAAGCTCTGCAAGCTCCAGCACGGAGAGAGCAGCAACTTCATCAACGATAGCGGTAATCTTTTCGGATGCCATGATAAATTTCCTCCAATTAATTTTTGAAAAATTGTGCCGGATTATTCGGCTGCTGCTTCCTCAGCGGGAGCGGCGGGCTCCTCAGCGGGAGCCTCAGCGGGGGCCGCTTCTTCAGCGGGAGCCTCGGCGGGGGCGGCGGCCTCCTCGGCGGGAGCTTCATCTGCGCCTTCGTTCTTCTTATCAACGAGTGCCTGGATGGCTCTGGCAAGGGACGCCATGGGCGCTGCGAACACGTACGCGACCTTGGTAAGGAGTTCTTCCTTGGACGGCAGCTTCGCGAGCTCGTCCAGCTTATCGAGGCTGATGACCTCGCCGTCGATGAAGCCGGTCTTCACCTTGAAGTTATCGTGCTTCTCGGCGAACTTCGAAAGGATACGGGCGGCTGCCACGTAATCCTCGCTGCTGGTCGCAATCGCGGTGGTGCCGTTGAGCTGATCGTCCATCGCGGCGAGGGCGGTGCCGTCGATCGCGAGACGGATCAGGGTGTTCTTGGCCACGGAGTAGTGCACGCCCGCTTCTCTGAGTTCCTTACGAAGCTTGGTGTCGTCCTCCACCGTGATGCCCTTATAGTCCACGACCACGCCCGCAACAGCGGCGTCGATGCGTTCTTTCAGAGCGGCGACCTTGACCTTCTTTTCTTCTAATACCTTTGCGCTTGGCAAATTGTTTCACCTGCCTTATCTACGACTTGTTCGGGCAAACGCAAAGCCCTCTTCCGGCAGAGGAAGAGGGCATAAAATCACTGAGATTTAAGCTCCATTCCTCGGCAGGCGGACAGAGTCCTTACGCGGTTGCACCTGCTGTCTTTAGAACAGCACTTTGTTACTATACCACAGAGCTTTCGCCCTGTCAAGTACTTTTTTTCACGGGAGAAGTTTTTATTCTCCCGTGCGGGACCGAACTTATTCCGCGGTCTTGAGAACCTTGTTGGGGTTGATCTTCACGCCGACGCCCATGGTGGAGGCGACGGTGCAGGAGCGGATATACTGGCCCTTGGCGGCGGCGGGCTTGGCCTTGATGATGGCGTCAAGGAGGGTGGCGTAGTTCTCATAGAGCTTATCGACGCCGAACGAAGCCTTGCCGATGGGGCAGTGGATGATGTTGGTCTTATCAAGACGGTATTCGATCTTACCGGCCTTGGCGTCGTTAACGGCCTTGGCCACGTCGGGAGTCACGGTGCCGGCCTTGGGCGAGGGCATCAAGCCTCTCGGGCCGAGGATCTTACCGAGACGGCCCACCAGACCCATCATGTTGGGAGCGGCGATCGCCACGTCGAAATCAAGGAAGCCTTCGCCCTGGATCTTCGCAACGAGATCCTCGGCACCGACGATCTCGGCGCCCGCGGCGGTCGCGGCGTCCGCGTCCGCGCCCTTGGCGAAAACGGCCACTCTGACCTTTTTGCCGGTGCCGTTGGGAAGCACCACGGCGCCTCTGACCTGCTGGTCGGCGTGACGGGAGTCGACGCCCAGGCGAACGTGCACTTCAACGGTCTCATCGAACTTGGCCTTGGCGGTCTTGATGACAAGATCGAGCGCGTCGGTGGACTCGTAGAGCTTCGAGCGGTCCACGAGCTTGGCGCTGTCTACATATTTCTTTCCGTGTTTCATCTTCAATTACCTCCCGCTCAGTCTACAACGGTCACGCCCATGGAACGGGCGGTGCCGGCGATCATGCTCATAGCGGCTTCAACGCTGCCGGCGTTGAGGTCGGGCATTTTCTGCTCGGCGATCTTTCTGACCTGCTCTTTGGTGATCGAGGCGACCTTGTTTCTGTTCGGCGTGCCCGAAGCAGTTTCAATGCCGCAGGCCTTCTTGATGAGAACGGCCGCGGGCGGGGTCTTGGTGATGAAGGTAAAGGAACGGTCGGCGTACACGGTGATGACGACCGGGATCACGAGACCCATGTCGTTCTTGGTGCGCTCGTTGAATTCCTTGGTGAACGCCATGATGTTCACGCCGTGCTGACCCAGAGCGGGGCCGACGGGGGGAGAGGGCGTTGCCTTTCCTGCGGGGATCTGAAGCTTGATAAAGCCAGTAACTTTCTGTGCCATAACTGCACCTCCAAAAAAATGTGGTAGTGGCGGGGATAGATGAGATTTGTCCCCTCCCACGCCGGGGTAACCGGCATAACAGACCGCGCTGCGGTCACGTTACCATGATTAATCGACTGCTGACTCGACCTGATCGAGCCCCAGTTCGAGCGGCGTGTCGCGCCCCATCATCGAAATGATCACGCGCACGGTATCGTTTTCAACGTCGATCTTGTCAACGATGCCCGAGAAGCCGTCGAACGAGCCGTGAATGATGGTCACAAGGTCGCCGACCTCGTAATTCACGCTCACGCTGCGCTTCTCAACGCCGAGCTTGTAGACCTCTTCCTCCGTGAGGGGGATCGGCCTGCCGTCGGGACCGACGAACCCGGTCACACCGCGGGTGTTGCGGATGATATACCAGATCTCGTCCGTCATACGGTTTTCCTGCGCCTTTTCGTTATACGAGATCGCGAGCTTCACGAGCACGTAGCCCGGAAACAGCTTGCGCTCGATCTCGCGGCGCTTTTCGTCTTTGATCTCAACGACCGTTTCGGTCGGGACGCGCACGTCTACGATCTGGTCATGCAGCCCGCGGTTCTCGACGACCTTGCGGATGTTATCCGCCACTTTGTTCTCGTAACCGGAGTACGTGTGCACGACGTACCATTTATAATCTTCAATCATATCTGTGTGTCCTTCCCTTTTTTGGGCGTTACGCCTTATTCCTCAGCGCCGGACTCGGTTTCCGATTCGCTTTCGGACTCGGATTCGCTTTCGGATTCGCTTTCGGACTCAGACTCGCTCTCGCTTTCGGATTCGCTTTCGGATTCGCTTTCGGATTCGCTTTCGCCCTCAGATTCGGGCTCGCTTTCGCTTTCAGCGTTGCCCTGATCGGCGGCGGCTTCTTTCACGATACTGTTCGTGGCGTTGAACAGGGCCTTGAGGCCGCTGTCAAACCCGTAGATCACGAGGCCGACGACCAGAACGGACACGAGCACGACCAGCGTGGACTTCACGACCTGCTTGGGGCCGGGCCAGACGATCTTTTTGACCGTACCGGTGAAATCCTTCCAGAACTTCTTGATGGCTTTTCCTGCGCGGGAGGCGGCGTTGCCCTCTTTTTTCGGCTTGGACGCTTTGATGCGTTCCTGCTTTGCCTTTTTGGCTGCCTTTTCCGCTTCCTTCTCGGCGGCGGTCAGGGCCTTCTTTTCGGTATCTGCCATTGGTTTCCTTCCTTTCGTCAGAAATGCGTACGCGCCTTACTTGGATTCCCTGTGGAGCGTATGCTTTCTGCAGAATCTGCAGTACTTGTTCATCTCAAGTCTGTCGGGCGTGTTCTTTTTGTTCTTCATCGTGTTGTAGTTGCGCTGCTTGCATTCCGTGCAGGCCAGAGTGATTTTGACTCTCATAACGGCACCTCCATTATTAATGTACCTCCCTCATTTGCCTTTCGGCGCAGCGTATTTGCACCGAAATCAGGGCGCAAAAAAAGAACCCTGCAAAAAGAGGTATACACACAATACCACACAGGATTCAATTTGTCAAGCACTTTTTTCTGCGGATTTTTTGCCGCCGATATGTTGTATAGGGCGGGATTGACGGGTACAAAATGAGGGGCCAGGGGCCGGAGGCCGGGGGCCAGGGGCCAGAGGCCAGGGGAATATTATATTTAAAATATTTTAAGGGAAAAGGGCGCACAGGGCGCACAGGGAATCAACGGAAGAGTTCTTGTTCAAATCGAGCGACGTGTTGCAAAGAAAACCGGACGGGGCGCCCCGTCCGCAATTATGTTTTCAGTATTTTGTATTTTACATTTTGTCGCGCGGCTCTGCCGCGCGCCCTGGCCTCCGGCCTCTGGCCTCTGGCCTCTTTTCAAACAAACGCGTATCCGTTGATCGCCTTGCGGAAGACCTTGAGGTTGAGCTCGTGCAGCTCCCTGCCGAGAGACGCGAGGGCGGGGTCGTCGGGCCTGCCGTTCAGGGCGGCAAACTGCCTGCCAACGGCCTCGGACAGGTCGGTCATCGACGAGAGCGTCATATTATAAAAGGAAAAGGCGCCGGACTTCGCGAGGTCCTCGTAGAAGTCGGATGAATAGAGGCGCAGGGTGTCGTAGAGCTCGCCGATCGCCACGCTTGACAGCAGCTGCGAGGGCAGGTAATTCTCGATCGCGTATTGCGCCGAGAACACCGACAGAAAGCGCACCTGCCTGATGAGGGCGGGGGTGGGCTCGACGCCGTGCTCTTTGATGAACGCCACGAGCTCCTCCGGGGCGGCAGTGTAAGAAAAGGCGCTGACGATGTTCGCCCCCAGCGCCCTTGCTTTGCGGAAGTTGCCGTTGAAATGCTCCCGCGACGTATATTCCATGAACTTCAGCGTTTCGCCGGCCTCGGCGCGGGGTTCGCGCCGGCCCACGATCTTCATGTCGCTGTCGTCAAAGCGTTCCGTCATGCCGCGTCCTCTGTATATAATGTTTATTCTTTTCCTTCTTCTTTTTCGGCTTCGGCCTTCGCGGCCTCTTCGGCCTCCTGCTTCGCGGCTTCTTCGGCCTCGGCGCGCTTTTGCTGGCGCTTTATTTTGGCCTTGTAGCCGAGGAACTCGGTGAGCTGCGTTTTCGGCGTGGAATAAGAGCCGATGGTGAGCGCCTCGCGGTTGTACATGCCGCGGAACTCCGACCCGCCGACCATCAGGAGCTTATGCTTCTTGCCGTAGGCGTAGAGCTTGTCGGTGGCGGCCTTGTCAGCCGTAGGATGCCACACTTCGATGCCGTTTATGCCCGCCTCGACGAGTTTATCGAGCAATTCGTCGGCATTCTTGTAGGCGGCGGGGTGCGCGAGCACCGAAATGCCGCCGGCGTCGCGGATATCGGCGAGCACCTCCCACACCGAAGCGTAGTCCGGCAGCTCGATGATGTTATTTTCGCTTTCGGGCGTGAACAGCTCTTCATAGAGCTCGGTGTAAAGGCCCGTGGTGGCGCCGCATTCCATCAGCGCGTGCATGATGTGCGGCACGAAGAGGTTGGTGGAGCCCGAGGCGCAGCGCTTGATCACGTCCGCCGTGATCGGAAAACGCTTGGAGGCGCGGATCATCATTTTCTGGGCGGCGCGCTTGGTGGCGGTGGCGTTGCGGTGGCACAGCCGCTCGAGGCGGTCGGAAAAATCGGGCATGTAGCACAGGATGCTCACGACCCGGCCGTCGTCGACAGCCGAAAGCTCGACGCCCGGGATGACCCGGATGCCGTTTCTTTCGCCGATGATCCTTGCCCGGATGGTGCCTGCCTGACAGTCGCGGTCGGTGATCGCGATCGTATCCACACCGCGGTTCTTCGCGAGCGCAATGATATCCTCGATGCCCATGGAGCCGTCGGTCAAACGGGTATGGCAATGTAAATCTCCGCTCAAAAAAGTTCCTCCTCACTGGAAAAAAGACGTGCGCCGCTGCCGCAAGTGAAGACTGTTACGGCATTTTTGCGTCCCCGCGGGGCGCAGAAAAAGGGACCTTGCTTTTTCGTTTTTTTCGTTTTTCTTCAAAATCGGGTAAAAAGAGTAACATTTACCCGCATTCTAATTGCATTATACAGAAAAAAACAACATTTTGCAAGGGGAAATTTCATTTTTCCGAAAAAAGACAAAAAAAGACCCGGACGGATGTCCGGGATCTGTTTATGCGTTTACGGTCTCGGTTTCGGGTTCCTCTTCCCTTTCCTCCCGTGCCGCGGCCTTTTTCGCCTTGCGCCGCTCGATGAGCGTGAGCGCGCCGTAGAGGATCGCGGCGCAGATCACCGAACCCACGACCGCGAAGAGGACGTCGATGCCCGTGTCGAGCACCGCGTGCTCCTCGGGCACGGGATTGCCCATGCCGAAGATTTTGAAGAACACCCGCTCGGGGTCGCGCTCGTACCACCAGTTCTGGTTCGAGGAATCGGAGAGGAAGGTATCGGACAGGAACTCGAAGATCTCCCACAGCAGCGCCACGAGGCACGAGAAGCCGAACGACGCCAGCGTTTTCGAGAGCTTCGGGACCTGTTTGCCGCGGCGCGTGCCGTTGATAAGCGCGCAGCCCACGAACACCACGAGCCCGCCGGACACGAAGTGCAGAAGCTTGTCGTAGTCCGTGACGTTGCCGTTGAAGCGAAGGCCGTGGCCGAGGAAGTTGCCGAAGAAGATGAACACGTCGAGAAGGCTCTGCACACGGTAGCTGATGTTGCCGAAGAAGAGCTTCGGGAAGAACAGGAGCCGCGCGAGCGGAATCGCGAACGTGGACCCGAGGTTCGCCGAGAAAATGAGCACAAGGGCGGAGTCATTCTCTTTGATGCTGCGGATCAGGAAATACACGAGGCTGCCGCGCAGGACCCACCACAGGAGGTATTCGGGCAGATAGACCTGGCTTCTGAGCGTTTTCACCTCGTCCGCAAAATAGCCGAAAAAGGTCTTTTTCGGGAAGGCATAGCCCTCGAGCAGGCCGTTGCCGGTCACGCCGCGGCGCTTCGCGGAAATTTTGCGCCACACGAGCAGCGCCACGCCGCCGAGGAACGCGCCCGCCACGATGGTGAGGATGGCGAAGTTCGTGGGCAGCAGCGCCTTTTGGCCTTCGTTCGCCTTCGAGACGCTGAAGACCTTCGTGAGCAGGTCGTTGGGGTCAGGCGTACTCAGAAAGCCCTGCAGCGTCGTGCCCGTATAATAGTCGACGAGGAACACGACGGTCAGCCCAAGCGTGAGCAGGGCGTATACGAAGCCGGTGCCGAACAGAAAGGCCTGAAAATCGGTGAGCCCTTCGGGGGCTTTGCGTTTCGCGAGCCTGTCGTGCAGGGCGGCGCCGACGAAAACGCCGGCGAAGCTGAGCGCGAACAGGAGGACCCGGAACCGTTCCGGGGTGAAAAACGTATCCATTCTCTTCTCCTTCTCGGTAAAAAGACCGATAAAACACCGCCATCATATCACACTTCTTTCAAAAAGAAAAGCTTTATTAACGATTTGTAACGATTTTTTTACCCGTTTGTGAAAAAAAGAAAGCGAGGCGGAGCGTGGAAGCACAGCTCCGCCGCGCGGACGCCTTTCAGGCGCTTTTTCCGCGCGTATGCACGTCCGCGGCCTGCGCGTTTTGCGGCGCGAGCGCGGCGCGGTTTTTGACGAAGTATTCGGCGCCGGACCAGAGCGTGGGCAGCACGATCACGGCAATGACGGTCCAGTCGAGGACGGGAATGCCGTGGAACACGATCCAGACGCAGAGCGCGGCCATCGTGGTAAAGGTCTTGAACTTGCCCGAGAAGCCGGCGGCGATCACGACGCCCTTGCCTGCCGCGACGAGGCGCAGACCGGTGACGGCAAATTCGCGCGTGAGCACGATCATCAGCGCCCACGCCGGGAACAGCCCCCACTCGGTGAAGATCGCCATGGCGGAGAGCACCAGCAGCTTGTCGGCAAGCGGGTCGAGGAATTTGCCGAGGTCCGTGACCTGGCCGTATTTGCGCGCCAGACGCCCGTCCACGAAGTCGGTCAGCGACGCGACGACGAAGACGGCGAGAGCCGCCCATCTGAGGGGCGGGTTGGCGGCGCTGAACAGAAACAGCGCCATGAACACCGGGATCAGGGCGATCCGGGCCATTGTGATTTTGCTTGCGGTCGTCATATTCTCTTCCTTTCCGCCGGTCGCCGTCCGGTCCGGACGGTCCGGCACGACACGGTTTTGGGGCGCCGCTTCCCCGGAGCGCATACGTTTCACGCTCCCCGGCGCCGGTTTCAGCATACCACGCCCGCGCCGAAAAGGGCGCTTTTGCGAAAAAATTAGCCGCTTTGTTGTCATTTTCGGCCCCCGAACAGCCCCTTTTTGCCCGCGCGGCCCTGCAGCGCCCCGCCTCCGGCCCCTCAATTTTGTATTTTGTATTTTGCATTTTGCATTCTTTCTCCCGTGCACCCATGCACCCGTGCACCCGTGCACCCGCGCGGCCCCGCCGCGCCCCGCCTCCGGCCCCTCAAGACAAAAGAGGACCCCCTCTTGCGAGGGGGTCCGGGGTTGGGTTCGGTTCAGCCTTCAAAGCCTTATCTTATTTGAACAGGCTCTGGAACCAGGCGATGATCCTTCTGAAGAAGTCGCCGATGGATTTGAAGAAGCGGATGAAGCCGTTGGGCACCACTTCGTCCTCGTCCACCACGTCGGGCGTCCACTTGTTGAGCAGATCGCCGAAGGACTTCTCGAGCTGGTTCATGAAGCCGAGGTTCGAGGTCGCGAACAGCTGGTTCAGGAACGAGTAGTCGCCGTTGAACTCCGCAAGGCCGTTGTTGGTGGCGACGCCCGCATTCAGAGCGGCGTAGAAGATGTAGTACACGGTGTACATGATCTTATCCATGCCGTCGTGCGTGGAGGCCATCTGGCCGAAGTTCTCGAGCAGCGCGCACAGGAACTTGTAGCCGTCTTCGTTGAGCTTGCCCTTGAGCAGAGCCTCGATCGCCTTGACGTTCTGCGGTTCGGAGATGAAGCGCAGGAAGAGTCTGAGCACCAGCGTGACCATGTCGACTTCGTCGCCGCTGCCCTCGGGCGCGTACACCATGGTGTAGTCCTTCGGGTTGCCCGCGGTGGGAACTCTGATCTGGGTCAGCGTCTTGACCTTGCCGAGCAGCAGCTCGTTGGCCGCGTCGCCGATGACGCCGGTCAGGTCGAGAGGCGCATCCTCGTTGATGCTGTCGATCAGCTTGTTGAGCAGCGAGTTGAGGTCGGCCACCTTCAGGCCGTCGATGCCGATGAGCTTGTAGAGGCTGACGCTGCCGTCGTTGTCATGAAGCTGCGGCACGTCGGCGATCAGCGGATCGATCGCGGTGAGCAGGTTGTAGATCGGGTTCAGAAGGTTCTTGAACGCGGTGTCGAGGCCGTCGCAGTACAGGAAGTACACAACGCCGGTGAGCTCGTCGAAGACTCTGGTCATCGGATCTTCAAGGATGTAGTCCACTCTGTTGAGGATCGGCGTGATGATGACCTTGAGCAGGTCGTCGTCGGAAAGGGCGGCGTACTGCGTCTGGTTCAGGATCTCGCTGTCTTTCACATGGAGGGCCTGGAGGATCGGGATGATCGCGTACTGATAGCCTTCAGCGCCGTGGAGGATCAGGTAATCGTCGCCTTCGCGGTTGTTGAAGAACGCGATGTCTTCGCCGGTGAGCAGCCATCTCAGGATCGGCGAGACCGGCCGCAGGATGCGGCAGAGCTCGTTGATGAACTGGGTCTTGTTGCCGTCCTGGATCGGGTTGACCGTGATGTTCACAAGGTCTTCAAGGTCGATGCCGAGGCTGCGGGCGAGCACTTCTTTCACGTGCGTGTAGAGGCCGGCTTCCTTCAGCGTCTGGACGAGGCTGCCCATCGCGCCGGAGATCGCGTCCGCCACAGACTGCAAGGTGGAGGTCTTGTAGATCGTGTTGCCGAGCAGGTCGTTGAGGATCTGCTTGAGGTTCCTGTAGGTGCCGCCTCTGCCGTTGTCGACGCCGAGCAGGGTGATGTAGGTGTCGATCAGCAGCGAGAAGTACTTCTGCATGTAGGCGCCCATCTCTCTGGTGTACAGCGGGCCGTAGATCGAGTCGCCGAAGATGGATTCCGCGGTCAGGCCGCTCGCCGGGGACAGGATCGTGTCGGTATCCGCGTACTGCGTGAAGCGCCAGTTGTAGTCGTACATGTTGATCGTCACGGCGCTGTCGGTCAGCAGCGCGATGATGGTATCAAACACGTTGTTGGCCTTCTGCTCATCCATGCCGGCCTGCATGATCAGGTTGACGAGGGCTTCTCTGTTGCCGTATTCGCCGTCCTTCTTGTAGGTGATCACGTCGAGCAGGAGCGTGACGACGATCGTGACCATGTCGATGCGGTTCTCTTCTTCGGTGTAGACCATTCTGAAGCCGGGCACGCCGCCGTAGGTGGTGTAGGGCTCCAGCGCGCCGAAGTAGAAGTTCTTGAGATACGCGCCGATCGGTTCGCCGTCTTCATCGCTGAGCACGAGGCCGAGCTTGTTGTAGACGAGTTCGAACACGAAGTCGAAGTTGAGGTTCTCGAGATCGACCGCCGTGATGAGGCTGTTCACGCTCATGCCGGGCTTGCCGATCACCGCGCCGACCGCGGCGAGCAGGGCGTCGATGGGAGCGAGCAGGTTGTGGACGGAGACCGAGAGACCGTCGGCGTCGACGAAGTAGATGACGTTCAGGAGCAGCAGCAGCGCTTCGTTGATCGTGTCGCCGCCGTAGAGGATCTGGTCGATCCTGTCGCAGAGGTTCGTGAGGACCTCTCTGAGGGCGACCTCGGTCTTCTCTTCGCTGATGTCGGTATCCACGCCGAGCGCGCCGAGGATCGGGGCAAGGCCGTTCTTGTAGCCTTCGCCGCCCTTGATGCGGATCATGGCGGGATCGCCGGCCGCTTCGACCACGGTGGATTCGTCTTCGATCCGCTGGACCTCGGTGTCGGTCAGGTGCGTGAAGAGCTCGAAGTCCTTGCCGAAGAGCAGGAAGTCGAGGACCGTGGACAGCGGGGACAGGGTCTCGACGAAGAAGTCGACGAACTGTTCCTTGTTGGTGATGCCGGAGGCCTTCTTGGTCTTCAGCGCGGAGAGGTTCTCAGCGCCGACCAGCGCGCCGACGTTGTCGATCAGCACGTCGTCGACCTTCGACAGGGCGTTCGCGATGTAGCCCATGAGGGCGTTCGCGGTGTCGTCGGAGAAGACCTTGACGTTGGTCTCGAGCAGCTCCTGAAGGCTGACGTTCTGGCCCTGAGTGATCATGTTGACCGCCGCGTCGACGATGCTTTCGAGGTTCTCGTTGAGATAATCTCTCAGCTCGTAGCTCCAGTTGTTGTCATACTCGAGATAATGGATCGTGCGCACGGGCTGCGGCTTGAGGTCGTCGACCTTCAGGCTCAGGATGCCTTCGATGGCCGCCTGCAGCTCTTCGGGCGTCATGGCCGCGAAGTAGCCCCAGTTGATGTTGCGGATCGCGTCGTCGCCGAGCTTGACGCCGGAGACAAGGATCGCCTTCAGGTTGTGGAAGTCTTCAACCGTGAGATCCACGCCGAAGTTCGCGAGCAGCGCGACGATGGGCTCTTCGTTTTCTTCATACAGAAGCACGTCGAGCACGAAGCTGAGCAGGATGGTGAGCATGTCGCCCCTGTTTTCATTCAGCTCCATCTTGAACGCGGTGTTGCCGTTCGCGGAGGTGTAGACCGTGAGCGGCGTGCCGGGCGCGCCGAGATAGAAGTTCTCGATGACGGACTTGTCGCCCTCCGTCGGGAAGGCTTCGAGGATCTTCAGACCCTTGAGCAGCAGGCCGTCTTCGGTCTCGTAGTTCTCGAGGAAGGTGAAGATGCCGACGAGGTCGAGCTTCTTCGTGTCGATCGCGAACTTGTCGAAGACCAGTTCTTCGACGCTGGCGTAGTCGCCGAGCGAGTCGATGAGACCCATCTCGAAGACCTTGTTCGCGGCGTTGATGATGCCGCCGAACATGTTGTAAACCGCGTCGGACAGGCCGTTGGCGTTGATGAAGTAGATGAGTTCGGGCAGCAGGGCGATCGCTTCGTCCACCGGATCGGCGAGGATGGCGTCAACTCTCGCGAGGATCGCGCGCACCAGCTCGGGAACGATCTCGGCGGCGGTGCTGTCGGCGGTCACGGCGGGCGTTTCCACGCCGAGGGCCTCAAGGATCGGCGCGAGGCCGTTGCCGTAGGCGTCAGAGCCCTGAACGACGATCAGGTTCTCGTGGTTCTGCTTATCCTTGACGAACAGGGTGAGAGCCTTGCCGAAGAACAGCCAGTCGAGCACGCTGTAGACGGGCGTGAGGATCTCGATCACAGCGGAGCCGAACGAGCCGGAATCGGTGATCTGCGCGTCGGTGTAGGCAAGACCATCCCAGTAAGTGAGGTCGGTCTTGAGCAGGGCGTCGATCGTCTCGAGCAGGCCGTCGTCCACGTATTCGTAGAGGTTCTGGATGAGCTCGAGGATCTTGTTCAGGTTCTCGGCGGTGTAGAGGTTGAAGCTCTGGTTCAGGATGCCGGCGACCGTCTGCTTGGTCTCGTCGTCCGCGTTGACCATCTTGAGCACCGCGTTGATGATGTCGTCAAGGTTGTCAACGAGCGAGTTGGCGGTGGTCTGCGTCCAGTCGCTGCGGTAAGTGATGTAGTTCATGAACGGCGTCTCGGGCGTCGTGATGCCCACGAGCTCGTCGCCCACTCTGGTCTCTTCGCCGCCGAAGTAGTTCCAGTCGTAGTTGAACGAACCGGCGCCGAGGTGCGCGAGCGCGTCGATGAAGGCGTTGATGGTGCCCTCTTCGATGCCGAGCCACCCTTCGAGCTTGGCGGTGTTGTCGCCGTAGAGCGCGGCTTCAAGCAGGTAGTTCACGAGCACCGTGATCATATCCGCTCTGTCCTTGCCCTGGTTGCCGTCGGAATATTCCATACGGAAGGCGGTCTTGCCGTTGGCGGACTCGAACGCGGTGATCTGGCCGAGATAGAACTCTTCGATCTTGTTCTCTTCGATGAACTCGTCGAGCTCAAGGCCGGAGATCGCCTCGACGATCTTGATGAGATCGTGGAGTCTGAGCTCCTTGGTGTCGATCGTGACGTTCCATTCGGCGGGCAGCAGGCCGTTGACGAGCTGGTCCACGTCGATGGAGGTGTATTCGCTGCCGCCGAGGTTCAGCGTGATGCCAAGCGCCTCAATGACACCGTTGACGCCGTCAACGAGGGCGAGCGGCGCGCCGAGCAGGTGGTTCACGGCGGAAGCAAGGCCGTTGGCGTTGATGAAGTAGAGGACGTTCGGGATCAGCGCCAGGATCTGGTTGACCGGATCGTCGAGGATCTGTTCGGCTCTCTCGAGCACGGCCTCGATGATGCCGGGCAGCAGAGCGGTGGTGCAGTAGTTCGGATCGGTGCCGCCCTCTTCGGGGATGGTCACGTGGTCGGGCTGGACGCCGAGGGCTTCAAGCAGCGGGATGAGACCGTAGGCGTAGCCGTCGTAGCCGTTCACAACGATGATGTCGGCGATCACCGCGTCGTCGATGTGGCCCTTGTTGAACAGCGCGAGGTCGTCGCCGAACAGCAGCCAGTCGAGGATCGGGGCGATGGGCGCCACGATCTGGGCGAGGCCGTTGGCGAAGGAGGCGCGGTCGTGGATCTCGGAACCGAAGGTCATGGTATCCCAGGCCGAGATATCAACGTCGAGCAGGACGTCGATCGCCTCTTTGATGCGGTTGTTCTGGAGCTCGCCGTCAACGGCGTCGTTGATCACGTCGTCCAGCTTGCCGGTCAGCTCGGCGATCGCATCCTTGATCGTGTTGAGCAGGTCGGCGGTGTAAAGGACTTCGTTGACGTCGAATTCCTCGCCTTCCCTGTCAAGGGCGGTCATGAGCGCTTCCTTGAGGAGGCCGGAAACGGTCTTGCCCTCGGTGGCCGGGATCATGTTGAGCACGGCCGCGATCAGGGTGCCGAGATGGTCGTCAAGGTAGTTGGCGAATTCCTCGTCCCAGTTGGACCAGTAGGACAGGTAGTTGATGGACGGGGTGAGAAGCGTCAGGTTGCTTTCGGGCGTGTAAGTATACGCGGGATCGAAGTAGAACCAGTCGACGTCGGGTTCGACGTTCAGGGCGCTGTCGCTGAGCAGGTCGAGCACCGCCTCGATGGTTTCGGCCGTGATCGTCACGTCGCCGGTCTTGCCGTTCAGGATGTCGGCAAGGGCCTGACGGTTGGGCTCATACTTGAGCATGTCGATCGCGAGCGAGATCGCGATGGTGATGAGGTCGGCTCTCTCGGCGCCGCGCTCGTAAGGCGTGTAGAACATCTTATAAGCGCTCTGGCCGGGTTCGAGGTCCGCCTTGGTATCGTACTTGGTAGCGGTGCCGAGGGCGAACTTCTCAAGGGCGTAGGTCTCGCCGATGACGGGTCTGATCTCGAAGTCGGTGAGGGCTTCCACAAGATCCACGAGCCAGGCGAGGTTCACGCCGTCGAACGAGAAGGTGATCTCGTCGTTCTCAAGCGCGTCTCTGATCATATCCCGGACGAAGCCTTCGATGTAGGCCTTGACCGTGGTGCCTTCGGGGATGTCTTCGCTGAACTTGTCGATGCCGATCGCGTCAACGATGTTGAACAGGACGGTGGTCGTGTTGTTGATGACCACGCCGAGGCCGTTGGCGTTGATGAAGTAGATGAGTTCGGGGATGAGATCGAGCACCTCGTTGATCGGATCCGCGAGGATCTCGTTCACGCGGTTCACGATGCCGTGGAGCACCACGTCGAGCAGCTCGTGCATGTCGGCGTAGTCGGCGCCCTTCTTGAGGCCCTTCACGCCGAGCGCTTCGAGCAGGTACACGAGGCCCTTGCCGTAGGCGTTGGTGCCGGGCACCTTGATGAGACGCTGTTCGCCGGTCTGGGCGTCCACGAAGAACTCGTAGCTTCTGCCGAGCAGCAGCCAGCTCAGGAGTCTCTCAGCGGGCTTGAGCACCATGAGCAGGGCGTTGACGAAGTCGTCGGCGCCGGCGATGGCATAGACCTTCGCGTTGTCCTTGATGCTGTATCTGAGGCCGGTCTCGGGCTCTTCAACGTATTCCGCACCCTCTTCGGCGGCCTCGAAGGTCCAGGTGGAATCCCAGACGCTGAGCTCGCCGCCGAGCACAAGGCCCGCGAATTCAAGGATGTGGCTGCCGATGAAGGCGTCGTCGCCGTAGAGGTACTTGCGGATGAGCTCCATGATGGAGTTCAGGTTCTTCGCGTTGTAAACGAGCTCGTCAAGGTCCACGTTCTCGGCGATCAGGTCGGCCACCGTGTAGTCGGCGTCGCCGTTGACGATCGCGAGGATGTTGTCGACAAGGTCGGCGAGGACGTTGTCGAGGCCGTTGGCGCGGGCCATGGTCCAGTCGTTCTTATACGCGAGGTAGATGAAGCTGCGTTCGGGCACCTTGATGGTGTCGGAAAGCTCCGCGGTGGTGTCGAAGTAGTTCCAGTTCGGGGTGGTGTAGTTCGCGTTGACCTCGACCTTGCCGGTGAGCACGTCGACCACGTAGTCGATGAGCGCCTCGGTGTCTTCGCCGAGATCGAGCATCTCCTTCAGGACCTCGATGTTCACGCGTTCGCCGTCCTTCTCATACAGCAGGACTTCAACGATGAAGTTGACCGCGATCGTGATCATTTCGGCTCTGCCCTCGTCCTCGCTGTAGACCATGCGGAACGCGGACTTGCCGTTGGAGGATCTGAAGTATTCGAGCTGGCCGAGATAGAACAGGTCGATCTTCTGGGCGGTGACCACTTCGGCGATCTTGAGGCCGGTGATCGCTTCGATCAGTTCAACGACGGCGATCAGGTCGAGCTTTTCGATGTTGATATTATAGTCTTCCGGCACGATGGGCTCTTCGCCTTCTTCGTGGCTGTGCAGCAGCTCGTTGACGAGGTCGTTGACGTCGACGTGGTCGATATGGTTCTCACCGATATCGATGCCGCCGAGCTCCTCAAGCGCCTCGTTCACGGGATCGAGCAGGCCGAGCACCGCGTTGAGCAGGTTGAAGACGGACACGGACAGACCGTTGGCGTTGATGAAGTAGAGGATGTTGGGCAGGATGGCGAAGATCTGGTTGACCGGATCGTCGAGGATCTGCTCCACTCTGGTGAGAACGGCGTTGAGGACGTCGTACAGGAAGGTGCTGCCGGCCTCAAGCTTGGTCTCTTCGGTCACGTCGGGGAGGTTCTGCACGCCCAGCGCCTCGAGGATCGGCACGAGACCGTAAGCGTAGCCCTCGGCGCCCTTGAGATTGATGAGGTCGCGCTCGTCGGCGCCGCCGTGATAGTAATCGTTATCGTAGAAGTAGTCGAAGCCTTCGCCGAACAGCAGCCAGTTGAGCAGGCCGTAGACGGGCTCGAGCACCTGGGTGAGGCCTTCAAGGAAGGATGCTCTGCCGGTGATCGCTTCGTCCGCGAAGTGCATCGTGTTGTAGGCGGAGAAGTCGCCGCCGAGGATGAGGCCTGCCACCTTGATGAGGGCGGGCGCGAGGCTCGAGGTGAGGCTCTTCACGGCGTCAACGATCTTGTTGAGGTTTTCAGCCGTGTAAAGGTCTTCGATCGAGAAGGCGCTGGCGATCAGGCCGGCAACGGTGGTCTCTTCCATGCCGAGCAGCCCGAAGACCTCGGCAAGGATGTCTTCGATGTGCGTGGCGACGTAGTCCGCGGATTCCTCGGTCCAGTCGGACGAGTAATCAATGTAATGGATCGTGCGCTCGGGCATCGGGATCTCGGGCGGCTCTTCTTCGTTATCAAGCGCGGTCTGGTAGGCTTCAAGATACGCGTCGAAGTCGAACGTCTCGTCGCCGAAGTAGTAGAACCACTCGATCTCCTTCATGTCGCCGAGCTGGGCGTTCTGCAGGATGTCGAGCACGGCCGCGATGGTGCCGGGCGGGATCACTTCTTCTTCCGCGTTGATCATGGCCTCGATCACGGCGGCGTTGTCGCCGTATTCAAGAACGTCGATCACGAGCGAGAGCAGGATGGTGATCATGTCGGCGCGCATTCTGGCGCGGGAGTTCGCCGTATGCTCGTCTTCGGTCGCGAAGCGGACCTTGTAGGTCTCGGTGAGGCCGGTGTCTTCGTTCACGAAATACTCGGTGGCGGAATCGTAGCGCTCCACGACGCCGATCACGAAATACTTGAAGGCGTAGCCCACGGCGTCTTCGATCTCAAGGTCGGTGACCGCCTCGACAAGGCCGATGACCCAGCTGAGGTCCACGTCGTCCCACGTGAAGGTCCAGTCTTCGTCGACGTTGTCGCCGAGCAGGCCCTTGATGAGGTCGCTGAGCATCGCTTCAACGTCGATCTCGGTGTTGCCGAGCAGGCCGGATTCGTTGACCTTCTCGAGCACGTTGAGCACGGAGCCCGCGAAGTTCTGGACGACGGTCTGCAGGCCGTGCGCGTTGATGAAGTAGAGCAGTTCGGGGATGAGCGCGAGCAGCTCGTCGATCGGGTTCGCAAGGATGGCGTCGAGTCTGTTGAGGACGGAGACGATGATATCCTTGAGCAGGGCCGAGGCGTTGCCGTTATACTCGCTCGCCTTTCTGAGGCCCTGGCAGCCGAGCGCTTCGAGCAGCAGCACGAGACCGGTAGAATAGCCCTCGGTGCCCGCGATGCGGATGAGCTCGTTGTTCTGGCGCGCGAGGTCTTCGTAGTTGTCGACGTTGCCGTCTTCATTCTTCACGAAGAAGGCGATGTCGTTGCCGAGCAGCAGCCAGCCGAGCAGCTTGTTGGCGGGCTCGAGCAGGAGCTGGAGACCGGAGGCGAACTCGGTGCGGTTCGTGACGATGTAGTGCTTGATCGCGGCTTCGTCGGTGTAGTAGCTGAGGCCATAGGTCTCGTCTTCCACCACGGCGTAGCCGGCGGCGGCTTCGGACTCGAAGATGTAGTCGCCCTTCCAGGCCGAGATGCCTTCGGCGCCGATGACGTGGCCGACGACGTTAAGCAGGACTTCGTCGATGATCGCGTCCTCACCGTACAGGTACTGTCTCAGGAGCCCGAGGATGGTGTTCAGGCCGTCGGCGCTCAGATACGTGTCGAGCGGCAGCAGGCCGTTGATGAAGTCGGACACGTTCTCGATGCCGGCCATCGTGAGCACGTCGGTCAGCAAGCCGCCCAGCTGCCCGTCAATGGCGACGGCCTTTTCGAAGGTCCAGGAGTTGGAGTAGTCGAGGTAGACGAACTCGCGAGCCGGGATGGTGATCTCGCCGAGCTCGACGTTTTCGTCGAAGTAGTTCCAGACAGGCGTCGCGATCTCGATCTCGGGGGCGTTGGAGATGCCCTTGATCAGGTTCACGATCTTGGTGACCATGTCGGTGCCGGCGAGCGTGTCGATCGCGTCGGCGTTCGAGAAGTCGCCGTTTTCATACAGCAGGACCTCGAGCAGGTAGTTGACGAGGATCGTGACCATATCGGCGGAGCCGACCATCTTGAAGGCGGGTCTGCCGGTGGAGGACTCGGCGTAGACGAGATGCGTGTAGAACTTCTCGATCTTGGCGCCGTGTTCGCCGGTGAGCACGTCGATGAGACGCAGCTCAACAGCCTTGTCTTCCATCACGGCTTCGCTCGCGAGCACCGCCTCGACGAGCTCGAAGATCGCGAGCAGGTCGAGCTTCGTGAAGTTGACGTTGTCAAGGATCACGCTGACGGCCGCCGGGATCTCGACGTCGAGATTCTCGTTGACAAGGCCGAGGATCTTTTCGACCATGTCGTTGATGTTGATCTCTTCGGTGGGAACGGGCTGGAGGGGCTCATCGTTCTCATCCTTGAAGAGGATCGGGCTGAGCTGGTTCACCAGCGCGAAGACCGGCGCGAGCAGGTTGTTCACGATGGTCGCGAGGGCGTTGGTGTTGATGAAGTAGATGAGGTTCGGCAGCAGGTCGAGCACCTCGTTGATCGGGTCGGCCGCGATGGATTCGACGCGGGCGAGCACGTTGTTGATCAACGGATACAGGATGTCGGCCGAAGTGGTCTCTTCGGTGCAGGCCGGCATTCTCACGCCGAGGGCCTCAAGCAGCGGGACGATGGCTTCGACGTAGCCGTCGGCGCCGTTGATGCTGATCAGCGGGCTGATCTCATTGCCGGTCTTCTTGTCGAAGTAGGTGAGATCTCTGCCGAAGAGCAGCCAGTCGAGGATCGGGGCGATGGGCTGGAGCACCTCGTTGAGGCCGGCGACGAACGCCTGTCTCTTCTGCTCCTTGGTGCCGGTGATCGTGGTGTATTCGGCCATGTCGTTGTAGGCCGACAGGTCGATGTCGAGCACGATGTTGAGAAGCTGAAGCACGATGTCCGGCAGGCCGTTGCTGTTGGGATCGTTGGGATCGCCGGCGATCAGCTTCTTGATTGGCTTCAGGATCGCGTTGAGGTTGTCGGCGGTGTAAAGGTCCTCGATGGCGAGGCTGCCGTTCACGATGCCGACGATGTTATCCATCGAGCCGTCTTTGTTGAGCATGCCGAGCACGCCGAGCACGATGGTCTTAAGGTTGTCGGTGACGTAGTTCGCGGTCTCCTCGGTCCAGTCGGACGCGTAGGTCAGATAGCTGATCGTGGCGTCGGGCTTGGTGAGGGAGCCCTCGGTGATCGTGGGACGCTGGCCTTCGGGCTTGAGCACGACGTTGCCGTCGGAATCAAGCGTGTAGAGGCTGGTGGCGTCGTCGAAATACAGCCAGTCGATGGGCAGGATGTTCGACTCGAAGCCGGACTTGAGAAGCCCAACGATGGACACGATGAGGGCGGTGTCGACGCCGTCGATCATGTCGCCGATGACGATCGCGTTGACGTATTCGTTGCCGACCTGATATTCGAGGATGTCGATCACGCCGGAAAGCAGGATCGTGATGAAGTCCGCGAAGTGCTTATAGTCGGTCTCGTCCACGTTCTCGCGGCTGAAGCGCGCCTTGTAGGCGACGGCTTCGCTCTTGGAGGCGTAGGACACGATCTCGCCCATGAAGAACTTGTCGAGGTTCTCGCCGAGCGGGGCGGTCAGCTCGAGGCCGGTGATGTATTCCACGAGCTCGAGCGCGAACTTGAGGTTCACGCCGTCGAGCGTGAAGGTCCAGTCGTCGGGCAGCTTCGAGACCTTGACCGGCTCGTCGTTCTCGTCAAGGACCGGATGGCCCTCGTCGTCGAGCTTGTCGGTCGTGATCGCGCCCTTGAGCACGGTCGTGAGCAGCTGGTTGACGATGGCGTAGTCGTTTTCGGTGATCTCGCCTTCGGTCTCGTCGGGAAGATCGACGCCCAGGGCGTCCTTCACGACGTCGGAAAGCGCCGCCACGCTGTTCACGAGCCCGAGCGGGCCGGAGAGCAGGCCGGTGACGCAGGCCTGAAGACCGCCGGCGTTGATGAAGTAGATGAGTTCGGGGATCAGCGACACGATCTCGTTGACGGGATCGGCGCAGATCGCTTCGGCGCGGTTCGCGATGCCGAGCGCGAGGTCATGGACGAACGCGGAGGTATCGACGCTCACTCTGCCGTTGACGGGATCCGTGACCTGATAGTCGCGCACGTATCCGAGGCCTTCGACGCCGAGGGCTTCGAGCAGCAGCGCGAGGCCGTCGCGGTAGCCGTTGGAGCCGCGGATGGTGAGCAGCACTTCGCCTTCAACGGTGTTGGAGGAGAAGAAGGTGTAATCCTGGCCGAAGAGCAGCCAGCCGAGCAGGCCGGTGGCGGGCTCGAGGAGCTTGGTGATACCGGCGACGAACGAAGTCTTGTCGTTGACAATATACTTCTTGACTTCGCCGTCCATGTAATAGCCCATGCCGGCCTCGGTGCCCTCGGCGGTGCCCTCGTTCACGAAGGCGTAACGGCCGTCCCACTGGGTCAGGTCGCCGCCGAGCACCACGCCGATGAGCTTGATGAGAGTCTCGTTGAGGACGGAATCCTCACCGTAGAGGAGTTTGTGGACCACATCGAGGATCTTCTGCAGCAGCTCGCCGGAATAGATCGCGTCAACCGTGAGGATGTCGCCGAGGGTCTCGGCGTCGCGGATGCGCGTCATGAGTTCGGCGGTGTCGCTCTCGGGATCGATGGTCTCGGGCACGAGCATCTTGAGCACCTGGAACACCAGGTCGCCGAACGAATCCTCGGCGCCCTTGGCCTTGTCATAGGTCCAGAGCGTGGTGTAGTTGAGGTACTGGAACGCGTAGGCCGGGACTTCCACGACCATGGTCTCGTCGTCGGTGTGGGCGGCGAGATCGTAGCCCTCCTGGAAGTAATCCCAGTTCATCTCGATGCGCGTCAGGGTCTTCGGGTTGCGAAGGGCGTCGAGGATCTGGCCCACGAGGCCTTCGTTCTCTTGGCCCTTGAAGAGGAGCCTGTCGAGCGTTTCGGCGTTGTTGAACTCCACGAGGTTGCCGTGGTTGTCGGTATCGATGAAGCTGCCGGTGTCGGTCGCGTACTGAAGCACGAGGGCAAGGAGCACGGTGACCATGTCCTTCTTCTCTTCTTCAGAGGTGTACTGCATCTTGTAGCTCTGGTAGCCGTTCGCGGACACGAAGGGCTTCACTTCGCCGATGTAGAGGTTCTTGATGTAGGTCGCGAGCTCGTTGCTCAGGCGCAGGCCGGGCAACAGGTCGCCGTTATCCTTATAATCGCAGGTCAGCTTGTAGATCAGGCCGAACACGCCCTCGAGGGTCAGCTTGGTCAGATCGAGGCCGGAGCCCATGATGTTGGTCAGGTCGAAGTCGAGGTCGATCACGGTGTTGAGCGCCACGAGGACCTGGTTGATGGAGCCGAAGATATTCTCAACGGAGACCGAAAGGCCGTCGGCGTTGACGAAGTAGATGATGTTCGGCAGGTTGTTGAGCAGCCACGTTACGGGGTTCGCAAGGATATCGTCGAACAGGTCGTCGAAGATCGTGAGCATATCGTCCACGAATTTCGCGGAGTCGTAGCGCGCGTCGCCCGTGAGCTCGGGATGGTAGTACGAATCGGGCTCGTAGCCGGTGAGATCGACGCCGAAGGCCTCGAGGATCGGCACGAGGCCGACAGCGTAGGCGTTCGCGGCGTTGAGCACCACGGCGTCGCCGTAGTTGCCGTTTTCGATGCCGCCGTCGGGATCGGTGAAATCGTAATGCTTGAACAGGCGGTAGTCGCGGCTCAGGAAGATCACGGCCAGCAGGTTCGCGGCGGGCTCGATGAGGGTCTTGAGGGCGTCAAGGAACTCGCTCTTCGTGTCAACGTAGCCTGTGCCGCCCTCGACGAACCACGCGTATGCGGGGTTCGCGACGTATTTGCCGTCCTCACCGAGGGCGAGGATGCCGTCTTCGATCCACTTGTTGAGGTTGATGCCGATCAGGTGGTCGACGATGTCGATGATCTCGGCGGGCACCACGTCGTAGAGCTTGCCGAGGAAGCCGACGAGGGTCTGCAGGGTGTCGTTCGTGAACAGCTTCTGGTCGAGCAGGGCGGTCACGAGGTCGGAGAAGTTGGTGATCTCGCCCTCAAGGCCGAGCGACTCGAGCGGCACGAGGCCCACGACGTAGTCGAGCAGGCCTTCGAGCATCTCCACGGTCGCCTGCGCGTGCTCGGGCTGCCACGAGGTCAGGTACTGCAGGTTATACATATAACCGTAGTGCAGCTTGTGGAAGTCAGCGACCTGGACCTTGCTGGTGAATTCGTTATAAATGTTCTGGCTGTTCGCCTGGGTCTCGCCGGTGGCGTCAAGGTCGGTCCAGACGAAGGTGTCGCCGTTGGGCTTGGTGGGAACGGTCCTGTTTTCGAACACGTAGTCCCAGTTCGGGCGCTTGACGTGGTCGGAATACGGAACGTCCTTGAAGACCTTCACGATCGCTTCGATGAGGCCAGAGGCGTCCGCCTCGTCGCCGATGAGCGCCTGCGCGCCGGGAAGACGCTCTCTGGCGGTGCCGAGCAGGGCGTCGAGCGCCTCTGCGTTCTTATAGTTCAGAATGCCGTCGCCGTCGGTATCCTCCTCGTATCTGAGAAGGTCGAGCAGCGCGGAGATCGTGACCGTGATGGTATCGCGGCCTTCGAAGTTCAGCGTGTAGGATTCATAGAGGTTATGCTGCGGGTTCGTCGCGCTCGGGTTGTAGCGCTCGACCGGCAGGTACGCCGTGTGCTTCCACGGCTTGCCCGTGGTGGTCGAGGACACGTAGGCGAGCTGGATCACGTTCTGATAGCTCATGCCCTCGAGGGCGTAGGTCAGCGGGCTGAGATCGAGGCCGGTGAGGGCTTCGACCAGCGTGTAGACGTCCTCAAGGCTCAGGCGCTTTAGCGAGAAATCGAAGATATTCTGCACCTTGTGCGCGTCTCTCTGCGCCGCCTGATCGGAATAGGTGGCGGGCTTCATGCCGATGAGGTCGAGCAGCACGCTTGTGATCGGGCTCTTGATCGCGTAGTTCGCGTCGTTCTCGTCGTAGACGAAGCCGAGCGCGCGGCAGAGCACCACGTGGATGATCTCGTCAAGGTTGAGGTTGACAATCGGGCGAAGGGTGTCGAGCAGCTGCCAGACGAACATCGGCAGGTTCTTCAGGATCGTGGTGATGCCGTCGGACTGGATGAAGTAGAACAGGTGCGGCAGCACGTCGATGACCTTCTGGAAGGCGCCCTTGCCGAAGACCTTGCCGCCTTCTTCTTCGGTGGAGGGAACAAGCTGGCCGCCCTCGTAGATGAAGTCGCCGTTAGAGTCGACCTTGAAGTAGAGCAGGTTGCCCTGATCGTCCTTCAGGCGTTCGTCGGTGAGCAGGTAGGTCAGCGTGTCGAACAGCTCCTTCACGAGCTCGTTGAACGCGGAGTCGGAGCCTTCGGTCTCGACCTTGTTCTTATACGCGGCGCCGGTCATCATGTCGTGGACGCCGAGGGCCTCCATCATGGGCAGGATCGCGTAGTCGTAGGCGGGATAGCCCTGGATGGTCAGGGAGTTGCTCGAAGTGGTGCCGAACAGATGCAGGTCGGTGCCGGACAGAATGAACGAGAACAGCGGGGCGAGCGGGCCGATGAGTTCACAGAAGATCGCCGTGAACACGTAGCGCGGACGGTTGATCTCGTCGGGATCGCTGGGCAGGTTGTTCGCGTCGAGGTCCACGAGCGGGATCCACGTGCCGATCGCCTCGTCGCCGGGCAGATACGCGGCGTTGGCGGCGGTCTTCCTGATCTCCCAGGTGTAGAGGATGTCGCCGTTTTCGGACGTGCCCGCCTCGGTGGCTTTCAGGTTCGGGAACAGGCCCTGGATGTAAGCCTGGTTATACGGAACGATGCTGATCTTCTTCAGCACGTCGCCGTCCTTCTGCCATTTGATGGTCTGGCCGGGCGCCACGGGATAGGCTCGCAGGGCGCTGACCGAATAGCCGGAGCTGGCGCCGAGGCTGACGTTGGCGGTCTGCGTGTTCATGTTGATGTCCGCAGTCCCCTCTTTCACGGTCAGCTCGTAGAGGTAGGTCTGCTTTTCGATCGCGTTGTAGGCCAGGAACTGATGGCCGGACTCGTCGGGCTCGACCTGATAGTCCTCGTAGATGTAACCGAACTTGTTATACCAGTCGAGGAGGTTGAGGTCAATGTCGGCGTCGGCGGTGCCCGCCTCGCCCTTGATCTGCTGACGCAGGATCTTGGACACGCCGGGCACGGCGGCGAGGGCGTTGCCGATCGCCGTGACGATCTCGATGACGTTCATGATGCCCTCGTTGTCGAACATCTGGTTGATGAACGCCTGCAGCCAGACGTTGGCGTCGCTGCCGAAGCCTTCGAGGACCGAGGAATCGATCATGTTCATGACCGCGTTGACGATGTTGTCGACGTTGTCGTAGAGATACTGCGCTTTTTCGACCGTCCAGTCGTTGTTATACTGCGTATAGGCAAGAGGAGCGGTATCGGAGAAGGTATATTGACGGTCTTCGTCGTTGGACTGGAACCAGTCGAATTCGGCGAGGTCGTATTCGGGCTCGTTCAAAAGCTCAATGAGGGCGGCGAACGCCTGCTGCGAGCTCTCGATGCCGCCGAGCAGCGTGAACACGATCTCGGGCAGGCTTATTTCGCTGCCGGAGAGCTCGGCAACGAAACCGAGGATCTCGGCCAGCACGCCGGGCTGCTGCACCGCGCGGAACAGGTAGTCGAATACCGAGAAGAACACGACTGCGGTGTTCGCGGTGACATAGGTGCGCTTGCCGTTCTTGGAGGTGAAGGATTCCACCTTGTCGTCCGCGTTATAGGAAACGGTATAAGCGGAGGATGCGTAGGTCTTCGAGATGGAGTTGTACATCGTGGCCAGCTTGCCGGTGTTGATGCCGGGCAGGCTGAGGGTGGCGCCCTCTTTGATCATGCCCACGACGCCCTGCAGCACGGAGTTGATGTCCGTCAGGGAGAAGCCGAGGATGTCTTCGAGGACCAGGAAGTCGCTGAGGCTGATGGCCTCGTTGACCTCGATGGCGCCGGCGATGGACTGGCTGAACGCGTTGCCGGCCCACTGGATGATCGTGGTGGTGATGTCGGTGCCGTCGAAAGTCAGGTCGTTACCTTTCACGTACAGCACGACGTGGCGGTCGAGAAGGCCGTTCACGCTGCCCGCCATCAGGTGGTAGCTGAGGTTCGGTAAGAGCTTCGCGACCGATTCGACCGGGTGGTCCGCCACCTGGCCGATCAGGGCGTAGAGCGGGTCGAACAGCGCGCCGACGAGCTGCGCGCCCGTGCAGGACGACGACAGCGCCGGGAAGCTGTAAGACATCAGGTCTCCGTTGATGCCCAGCGCCTCCATGATCGGGATCCACAGGGTGCGGTAGAGGTCGAGCGCTCTGACGCGCAGCTGGATATCGAGGTCGTAGCCTTCGATGTCGTGCGTCATGCCGAACCAGAAGAACTCGGACAGGTACCACTTGCCGGAGCCGGTCAGATGCGCGCGGACAGCGGCGAAATCGTGGACGCTCGACTGATAGAAGTCGGCGGAGGTGAACAGGGCGCGCAGCAGCGGCAGGGCCGCGCCGAAGATATCGCCGAGCACGGTCTTGAACCGGGCGAAGCGCGCGGCCGCCACGGCGGACACGTCGGTACCGGTGATGGAGTCGATGCCCCAATCGAAGTCGAACACGACGGGATCGACCCAGTTGCCGTCGGCGTCGGTGGCGGAGCTGGCCCTGAACTTCGTCCAGCCCGCGTTCGCGGTCTGGATCGCGTTGCCGGCGGCGGTGTAGCCCTTGCTCGTCAGATACGGGCCGAAATACTGCGGGTAGATCTTGACCTCGAGCTGGTTGAGCATGTTCGCGAAGGTCACGGTGCCGTGGCCCTCCTGGCTCACGCCGCCGTTGTACCAGATCTTCAGCGTGCCTTCCACGTAGTCCTGCGGAAGGGTGCTCAGATTCAGGCCGGCGCCGTTGTTGTTGACCTTTTCTTCAAGGACCTTCGGGATGGTCTTCTCGAACAGGTCGGTCAGCATCGGGAAGAGGGCGGCGAGCAGCTTGTTCACGATCTCGTCGGTGAACAGGTTCTCAACGAGCACGAGCTTGATGTATTCGTTGAGCGTGGTGATGCCGAGGCCGCGGTCGTCCGCGCCGAGCAGTTGGGTCATCTGCTGGCCGCTCAGGAACGTGTCGAGCTTGGTGATGGTCGACTCGATGCTCGCCTTGTTGCCCTGCACGTTCGGAGCCGTGCCGGTGTAGGCGGTGAAATAATCCTTCGGTGCGGTGGAACGCGCGAAGTCGGCGTCCACGCCCTTGCGGGTGATGTATTTATAAGTATTGCCGCCTTCCTTGCGCAGGTAGTTGGTCTGGTTGTCGAACACGGTGTTATAAAGATTGCTCGTGGACCAGCTGTTCGCCTGCGAGATGATCCACGCGGCGGTCCTGCTGTCGGAGGCGGCCACGGAGGCCGTGTTCAGTAAGCTCATATTCTTGCCGGCCGCGGTCAGGATGCCCGTTGCCACGGTGCCGTTCAGGAAGTTGATGAGCTCGGTGCTGATGTGCGACGCGTCGGTGCGGATCGCATAAACGTTGCGGATATCCACGACGCTGCCGTTGAGCTCGTAGTCGTCAACGATGCGCCGGATCGACGCGGCGGCGCGGTCAAACAACTCGACGTAGAGGCTGTCGATGAAAGCCCTCGCCTTTTTGCCGCGGATGTCGTTCGCGAACCAGGAATATCTGGTCTTGAGCTGGTTATAGAGATACTCGAAGGTGCCGGGGGCGGAGCTGTTGCCGATGTCGGCCATCACGGTGGCGGCGGACTTGCCGGACGCGCCGTAGCCGGTCATCTTTTCGACCAGCGTGAGGTAATCCTCAAGGAACTGGTCGGTCACGCGGCCTCTCGAAGTGCGCTCGGCGTTCAGGGCGGTCACGGTCTCGTCGATGGCGTTGACCTGGGCCTGCGTCATGTAGAGCGAGATGTCCACGCCGGCGTTCCTCGCCTCGGCGATGTAGTTCGTGGCCTGCGTGAAGAACGTGATCAGGTCAAGCAGGTCGTCGTCGGTGATCGGGCACTCCTCATCCGAGAAGTCGTAGTCGGCGGAGACGTAATCGTTGTCGCCGATGCCCTTGAGACCGCCGTAAACGCGGCTGATCTCGTAATAGTCGCCGAGCTCGGCGCCGGAGGGCGTTGAGACCGTGACCATCTTGACCTCGTAATACGAAGCAAGATCTTCGACCGTGGGCGAAGCAACCGCGACGTAAGAACCGCCGTCGGCGACGTAATAGGTCTTGCCCGAGGCAATGACCTTATCCGTCGTCTGGACGTAGTTATACGTCACGACCTTCTCGTAATAGGTCGCGATGTTTTCGGCCGAGGGCGAAGCGACGGCCGTATACTCGTTCGTATCCGCGTTCAGGACGTAATAGGTCTTGCCCGCGACGGGCGCAGTGTCCTCGGTGGGCACGTAGCTGACCGAGGCGACGTCCTTCTTGTAATAGGTCTTGGTCTGGTCGACGTGCGTATCCGAAGTCTTCTTATAGGTCGTGGCGAGCAGTTCGTCCGCCGCGACGGCCTGGAAGAAGCGGGACGCCTCGTTCGAGAACGTGTAGACCGTGTTGTGGTTGTTGTTGAGCAGGACCTCGGTCGCGGTGGCGATCTCCTGCAGGTAGTATTTATAGATGAGAGCGTCAAGCGTGGCGATGTGCGCGTCGAACTCTTCGCCGGTGTAGCCGTAAACGCGGTTCAGGGCGGCGAGGATGTCGGCGGAAGCGCCGGCCATGTTCCCCTTCAGAGCGACCGTGGCGGCCCTGACCGCCTCGAGCGAGCCGATATCGGTGGCCGTGTAGTCGTCGCGGTTGCGGTAGCCCGCCACCGGGATCGCCTGCATGATCCACAGCACGTAGTCTCTGTAAGCGACGACGGCGAGGGCGTCGTTCGCGGCGGCCACGTAGGCGTGCTGCTTCTCGAGGTTCTCGCTGCCGAGGAACTCCTCGATATAGCTCATATCCACCGTGGGATCGGTCGTGATGACGTCCGCCCACAGGCCGGAGGTCAGATACTCGTCGACCAGCGTCTGCAGCGATTCGGTGGAGCGGGCGATCAGCGCGTCGATGCTGCCGTTGGTGCCGTAGGCGTAGAACTCTTCATAGCCCTCGGTGAACGCGGCGGTGCTGACGTAGTCGATATACGCCTTCAGCTTGGTCAGGTGGTTCGTGAGCGCGTCGCTCAGGGCGGGCGTCTCTTTTTCAACCGTGATCTCGCTGTTCGCGTAATACATGCCCGTTTCGCTGCCGTTATCCGATTCCGTGAGCACGGGCGACCCCGTGATCGTCACAGTGACTTTGGTCTCGGCCGTTTCGGGCACGACGGAAAGGTTCTCCACGTCAGACAGCACGGCGGCCTCTTCGCTTCTGGTCGCGACGAGGGTCATGGTCAGGGCTCCGAACGCTTCGGCGTCGTCGGCGGAACCGTTCCACAGGGTTTCGGGCGTATAGGCGCCGTAGTTTCCGTCAGCGGGCAGCAGGGCGGTCAGAAACGCCGTCTGGAACTCGTTGAGGGTGTAGGACGCGACAGCCGTCAGCTGAGAGGCGATGTAGCCGCGCAGCTGCACGTTGTTTTTGCCCTTTCCTTCAGCCTCCAGTACGCCGGCCAGCGCGCGGACCACGTTATAGGCGTAGCCGTTGCGCGTTTCGTCCGTCACGGTGACGGTGCCTTCGGCGGAGATGATCGAGCTCCAGTCGTTGGTGCTCATATACCCCGCGTTTTCGGCGGTGCGGAACGCATTCGCAAGCGCGTTCCAGTCGGCGGCCTCTGCGCCGGATCCGCCTTCCGCGAACGCCTTGGGAACGAACACGGGCAGCGCGGCGTAGACACAGCTGAAAGCCATGACGACCGACAGGAAAATACTGAGAACTTTCGAAGGTAACTTCGCTCTCGTTTCCATAGAAACACTCCTTCTGATGTTTTTCAACATAATACAACTCCCCCCGTACCCCCCCCTCGTTTCCGATTTTTGGGGGCACTTCGGGTATACTATATCATCCCTATTATACTACAAGAAAAAAGCCAAAGTCAATAAAAGAAAAAAGTGAAACAATACAAAAAAAGAAGGGGGTGTATATGCAAATTGAACAACGAAAATCGTGCGGTTTTGTAAACTTGTATAGGGCCGGTTTTGCACCCACAATATCTTGGGGGAAGGCAAAAAAACCGCCCGCTCCCCCGCCCCGGCGGCGCACCCGGAAAAAGCGCGCCGGAGGACAATTATAATATGTATATAATATATAGAAAAATCCCCCGCCGGAGGCCGGAGGGGGGGGGCGGAAAAAGGCGGCTCTTTCGAGCCGCCTTCCGGATTGATGTTTCGGTTATCTGCTGAACATCTTGAAGATGTTGCGGAAGAACGCCACGATCTTGCAGATGATGCCGTCCTGCTTCCACAGGCCGGTTCTGCCGTTATGGTTCAGGCCGCACTTCTCGCAGAGCTCCTGGCCCTCGTTGCCGGACGGGGTGGTGCCGGGATCGGAGGGATTCTCGGGCTCAGCCGCGCCGCAGCGCGTGCACACGCCGTTCACGTAGTCGTGGCCGAGCGGGTCTTCACCGGGCTGCGTGTAACTGTAACCGCACATCTCGCAGGTGTAGGTGACGTAGCCGGCCTCGGTGCAGGTGGCGGCGGTGTAAGAGGAAGCGAACACGTGGTCGGTCTTGTTGACGGTTTCACGTTTTCTGTCGCCGCAGCGCTCGCAGACGTAGGCTTCGGAGCCGGTCGACGTGCAGGTGGCGGCAATGCATCTGTCCGCATCCCGGACCCAAACGTGGCCGAGCGCCTCGGTGGAGGTATCGGTGTAGCTGTCGGGGCAGCGGATGCAGGTGTGGGTGGTGTAGCCTTCCTTCGTGCAGGTGGGCTCGGTGACGGCCGCTTCGTATTCGTGGCCGAGCGCGTCGGTTTCAGCCTGCTCCACGAACACCGTGCCGCAGCGCGAGCAGTGGCTGCCTTCGGAAAGGCCGGTCTCGGTGCAGGTGGCGGGCACGGCAGCGTCGGTGACAGTCTGGTGGCCGAGCGCCGCGATCGTGCGAATGTCGTATTCGTGGCAGACGGAGCACTCGCGGATATTCGAGCCCGCGGCGGTGCAGGAGGGATCGGTGCGGACCCATTCGCTCCAGGTGTGGCCGAGCACGTCGGTGGTGGTGCCGTTATTGATCATCTTGCCGCAAACGCTGCACTGCACGCGGCCGGTGACGCCCTTCGCGGTGCAGGTGGCGGGCACGTCGGCGATCGATACGGGCGTGTGGGCCTTCTTCGCGATGGCCTGCGGGGCCTCGATGATCGTGCCGCACACGGCGCACTTCTTGCCGGCGGTGGTGCCGATGGCGGAGCAGGTGGGCTCACGCGCTTCGACGACGCCCACGATCTGATCGGCGGGATGGTCGAGCTTCGCGGTCTCGGTGACTCTCGCAAGGCCGCAGACGGAGCAGGCCTCATACTTCTTGCCGGCGTGGCCGCAGGTGGCGGCCTGTTCGCTGACAAGCTGATAATCGTGGTTGCCGGTGGCGGCGATCACACTATAGGTCGAGCCCTCGGGGATGAAGCCGCACACGACGCACACTTCGCCTTCGTTGTTGCCTTCGTCCACGCAGGTGGCCGCTTTGGCGGGTTTGGTTTCGATCGTATGTTCCTTCGCCGGGATCTCGCGTTCGTCGAGCTGCTCTCTGCAGGCGCGGCAGACGAGGATCTCGTGTCCGGGCGCGGTGCAGGTGGCGGGAACGGTCTCGATCCAATCCTGCCGCACGTGACCGGTGGCGGGGATCTCTTCGCTGTCCTTCGTTTCGCCGCAGATCTCGCAGACCTTGGCGGCGGTGGCGCCGGGCTCAAGGCAGGTGGGTTCAACGGCCACGCTGCCCTCCTGGTCGACCCACGCGTGCGGGGTCTTGCTGAGGAAGACCTCGGAGGCGTCGATCTCGTTCGTCAGAGCTTCGTCGGTGAAGTATTTGCCGCAGACGGTGCAGTGCCAGGCTTCGATGTTGCCCTCGGCCTGACAGGTGGGCTCGTGCGCTTCAAGGTGCTCGCCCGTGTGGCCGGCAAGGTCGTCGTCCACGTTGATCGTCTCGCCGCACACGCAGGTGTAGGTGGTGTAGCCGGGCTCGGTGCAGGGCGTTTCGGAAGCGTGGTGCTCGCCGGTGAGGGTGTCGAAGCCCTCAAAGCCCTCTCTCTGCCAGATGTGGCCGAGCGCCGGAAGCGTTTCGGAGGCGCTGGAGCCTTCGGGGATGTCGCCGCACACGGTGCACACGATACCGGCGGTATGTCCGGCGGCGGTGCAGGTGGGATCCGCGGCTTCGATCTCCTGATAGTCGTGCGGGACCTTGGCGAGCTTCACCTTTTCGGCGGCGGTCTTCGGCTCGGCAACGGTTTCGGGGTCGTCGTCCTCGATCTCAACGGCCGCGGCGGCGTCCTCGAAATACTTGCCGCAGTTCGAGCAGACCCAGTATTCGATGTTGCCTTCCATCTTGCAGGTGGCGGGCACGGCGCCGTAGTGGCGAAGGGCGTGGCCCTTGGCCGGGATCACGACGGGCTGGGCGGTGTAGGCGCCGCAGTCTTTGCAGACGCTGTATTCGTTGTGGCCGGGGGTGGTGCAGGTGGCGGGCACGGCTTCCACGGTCTCAAGGCCGAGGTTATAGCCGTGCGGCTGCATGCCGAGGCGTTCAACGATCTCTTCGGCTTCGCACACGGAGCACTTCTTATACTTGTAGCCTGCCACGGTGCAGGTGCCGGCGTTCACGAAGATCTTGTCTTCTTCGCCTTCCTTGATCCACTTGTGGCCCGCGGGCGGGACGACCGAACCGTCGGCCTTGAAGGCGCCCTCGGTATTTTCATCGGCAAGGATGTAGCGCTCGCCGTCCTTCACGAAATACTGGTCGTAGCTCGCGTCGCCGCAGGCGCGGCACACGGCCTTGCCGGCGTTGCCGGATCTCAGGCACGTGGGTTCGACGCGGCCGTCGAGCATCCAATCATGGCCCTTGGCCGGAATCACTTCGTAGATGTGATAGCCGCACACGGTGCAGGTCGCGTCGAAGATGGCAGAAGCGGTGCAGTTCGCGATCTGGTCGCGCTCTTTATCCCAGACGTGCTGGTGAGAGGCATAGACGGCATAGACGTTGCAATCCGCAAGGAAGACGTCCGCGGCCTGATATCTGCTCTCGTCGGCATAGCGCCAGTAAGAGAACACGTAGTGGTTCAGGTCGTCGGTGTGGTCGGGATTCTCGGTGGTGCTGAAGGGCGGGTTCTCGGGCGCGGTGGCGGTGTGGTCGAACCGCACCTGCTCGGTCTTGATCGCGCTGCCCAGATGGTTGAGGAAGTTGACCGTGACGCGCTTATCTTTGTAAACGGCGAGCATGGTGGTGTTTTCGGTGATCGCAACCGAGCTGCCTGCCGCGCAGAGGCCCGAAGCGTCTTCGCTGTCGCGGGCATCGAACGAAAGGTCGATCCCGGTGGTGTTCAGCTTCTTCCATCCGAGGAAGCTGTCCATGCCCGCACGCACGGGCGTTGCGGACGCGATCGTGACGGATTTCGCTTCTCTGAGGGCCTGGTCCGCGTTGGCGGCATTGGCGACGAGATAATGCGGAACGGGATCGGGATTCGCGATCGCGCTGGTGCTGACGCGGTTTTCGGGAATGGAGTTGACGTCGTAGGTCAGTGCGATGCTGCCCTGATAGACCGCGTAGTAATTATAGCTGCCGTTCTTGACGTAGCGCTCGTCGGAGGTGCCGGTAAAATCGGCGGCCTTCGCCTCGGCGGTGTCTCTGACCCATCCCTTGAAGGTGTAGGTCGTGCCCTTCGAAGTAAACGTGGTGCCGGTGAGATCGGGCAGATCGAAGGTGATCTTGGTCGTACGGTTGTACGCCGTCTTCTCGCTGGGGGCGTTCTGGCGCGCACCGTCGGCGTCGTAATAATAGACGTTCGCGGTAACTTTTTTGGAATAGATCGCGTAAAGCGTCTGGTTATAGCCGATGCCGGTGATGTTGCCGCTCTTCGTACCGCTCGTAGCGGAAGCACTCTTGTTCCATCCCACGAACGTCCACGTCCCGGTATTCTCCTGTCCTTCGCCCTTGCCGGCCGTGGTCGAATTGTTCTTCTTCGCAGCGAAATTCGAGCTTGAATTCACCGTAATCGTGGTCGAAGAATCGCTTCCATTGACCTGCGTGATCGGAGAGGTCGCGCTGTTCTTGAAATCGTTCGCGCCGTAGTTGTAGGTCGAATCATACGTGATCTTATACGTCGGCTTTACGGTGATGTCGAACGTGCTGCTGGCGTTGCCGCGCTTCGCCTTTACTCTCACCGTTTTCGTCGTTGAATTCTGATAGGTCGGCTGGATCGTGATCACGGTGGAGGCGCCGCCGCTGCCGTTCGTCAGGCTGACCTTGTTCGAGCCCCAGCTGTTCGAAGAGATCTCCCACTGGGGATCCTGATACCAGGAAACGCCGTACTGGTCCCGCACGGACGCCGCCGCGCTCGTCGTCACGGCGGACCCGCCGGTCGCGGCTGCCGTGACGGTCTTGTTTTCAAAGCCGGTGCCCGCGACGATAGAGCTCGCGGCCGGATACCCGTCCGAATTGACCGTCATCGTGACCGTGCCGGAACCGTTCTTCAGCGTAAAGCTGCTGTTGATCTTATAATGAATCTTCGTCCCCGAGCAGTCGCTCTGCGCGGAGGCCTGCCCGGACGAGGTATGCGTCTGTGAAACCGGCAGAGAGACCCAGGTACCGTTGCTCTTCTTGACCTGAATATAAAGATTGAACTCCAGATTCCGGTCCGCCCACGCGGATTCGATCGTGAACGAATACACGACCTTCGTGGGGAACTGATTCATCACAAAACCGGGGCAGGTATCACTCTCTTTGTCTCCGCTGCCCTGCAAACCAAACGTATTATACCGCCACCCCTTAAAATCGACTTTCCAGTTGGTGGCTTGTTTCATTTGAACCTCTTGTCCCGTACCGTTCGTGTCTTTTCCGTAAACGGTCATAGACTCACTTTTCCAGCCGCCGGTGTCGTTGCTTGAATTGACGGCAATACGGAATTCATACTGGCCCGCCGAAGCCGCGTCCGCCTCGGTGGACAGCCTGACAAGCCCGGCCCAATCCAGCGCGAACACGCTCAGGCACATGAGCAGCGAGAGGAAAATACTCAGTGCTCGTTTCCCGGTTTTTTTCATAAAGAGACCTCCTAAAAGAAATCTGGACTGCAACAAGGCGCATTCGCCCCTTGTAGACTTATGCACAGTATATTATAGCAAAAGTACCCTAAAAAAAGAAATTGACATTTTAGATAAATTTGTTTGTATTTATTTATAACATTTCACAAAGGGAGCCCGGCGCGGACGCGTCGTGCTCCCTTTTTTCATCTTCGTTTTCTTCTCTCCCCTGCCCCGTCAGGCGTTTCCGGACCAGCGCGTGACGATGACCTTATAGGTCTTCGCGGCCTCGGCGAGGGCGGAAGTCGATAGGTTCTCGTTCGCGGCGTGCATGGCGGCGAGCTGGCTCTTCGTCAGGCGCGTGGGCGTGAAGCGGAACACGTTGTCGCACACGGGCTCGAAGCGGCGCGAGTCGGTGCCGCCGGTCATGAGATAGGGCGAGACCACCGTGTCGGGCAGGCAGTCGGAGACGCAGCGGCTCAAAAACGCGGCCTCGTCGGTGTCGAAGCGGATGAGGCGCGAGGGCTCCTTGCAGAACAGCACCTCGGTGTCCACGTCATACCGCGCGGCGCGCTTTTTGAGGAGCTCGATGCTCTCCTTCGCCCCCTGATGGAGGGCGGGGCGCATGTTGCAGATCACGTAGGCCTCATCCGGCAGCACGTTCGGCGCGGCGGAGCCGCCGGCCTGCGTGAACGCCGCCGTGGTGGCGAGAAACGCGCCCGCCATCGGCGAAACTGCCGGCATCACGCGCTTGACAAGGGGGCCGAACAGCCACAGATTGCCGAGCAGCAGCCGGAACGGGAAGTTCATATAGGGCGACAGGGCGGCGAACGTGTCGCTGACCGGAGAAACGAGCTTTTTCTTGAACGGCGGGTGTTTTTCGACGCTCGCAACGAACTGCGAGAGCCTCACGATCGGCGTGTTTTTCGGCGGGGTGGACGAGTGCCCGCCCGCGCTGCGCGCCACGAACTTGAGGTTCACGAAGCCCTTTTCGGCAAGGCCGACGGCGGATATGGGCACGCAGAGCCCCGGGAACTGGTCGCCGACCACGGCCCCGCCCTCGTCGAGCACCATCGAAAGGCGGACGCCCTTGTTTTTGAGATATTCCACAACGAGCTCAGCCCCGCCGCCGCCGTTTTCTTCGTTGCGCGACGAGAAGAGCCACAGGTCCTCTTTGAAAACAAAGCCCTCTCGGAGCAGCTCCTCCACGGCGAGCCATTCGGCGCAGAAGGTGCCCTTGCAGTCCATGCTGCCGCGGCCCCACACCGCCCCGTCTTCGATCTCGCCCGAGAACGGGTCCTTCGTCCAGCCCGTCTGCCCTTCGGCGGGCACCACGTCCTGATGGCCCATCAGCAGCAGGGCGCCGCGCTTCGGGTCCGCGCCCGGGATGCGGCGGAGAATGTTGCCGTCCCGGTCGTGGTTTTCGGCGGTTTTGTCGACGAGCGGGAACAGCGCGGCGATCTTTTCGTGGTAGACCGCGAAATCCTCCCAGCTCTCGCCCTGTTTTCTCGACACGGTGGGGAGCTTCACGAGCGCCGACAGCGTTTCGGCGTAAGCGTTTTCCTCCTCCGGCGTCCAGCTGACGGCGGGCGGCGTGCCCGGGAGCTTTTTCTTCATCAAAAGCGTTTTCACGACGAGCGCGAGGACCAAGATCCCCAGCGCCGCGAGACACACGTACAGCGCGATTTCCATACGACCCCTTCTTTCGATCGGTTTCTGTTTTCAATGTACCAAACCCGCGCGGCGGTTGTCAAGCCTTTTGCGCGAATCCCCGCGGACGGACAAAAAAAGACCCGCCGGAGCGGGTCTCAAATCGTCAGATTTACAGTTCTGTATACGAATCCACCGTGAGGTGCACGCCGTCAGCCTGCTCGCCCAGCGTGCCGCCGAGGATGACGTAGGTGCCGATGGCGCTTGAGCGGTCGGCGTCGAAGGGCAGCTCCCACGCGCCGTTGTAATAGGGATGCTGCACGGTGGCGTCGTCGAGGATGCGCCCGTACACGAGCACGGTCTTGCCGTCGAAGGCCGCCTTGCTCTTCTCGTTGACCATATTGATGATCTGCACGCGCGCGAGCGTGGGGCTCATGGTGGTGAGATCGTAGTCGTAATTGTTCGAGATCGTATACTGCGAGTCGACCGTCACGTCGGCGTTCTTGATCCAGAACTTGTCGAGGGCGGAATCGTTCTGCTCGGTCACGCCCGTCACGGTGATCGCGGAGCCGGGCAGCGGGAGCGACGACGGGTCGTTCGGCACGAACTCCCACTGGAAGTCGCAGCAGCGGGTCTGGTCGTTGTAGCCCCACACGTAATACCGCGTGCCGCCGCCGAAATACTGGTCGTCCAAGATCGCGAAGGTGCCCTTCTTGGTCACGGTCTCGCCCGCGTATTCCGCGGCCTTTTTGTTATAGAAAATGTCGTAATACAGCACGTATTCCGAGGGCGTGAAGAACTCCTGCATCGAGGTGAACGCCGCGGTGGGATAGTTGCCCGGGATCGTGTTGCCCTGCGCGTCGGTGGCGACGGAATCGGCGCTGCCGCGCGTGGCCTGTTCCGAAGAAGGCTCGGCGTTTTTGCTGACGTCGGCGTTGCTCGCGGAGGGGTCGCCGGACACGCCGTCGTCGGGTTTGTTGCCCGCGCACGAGGCGCAAAGCAGGAGCGTGAGAGCGAGAAGGAGGGCGAAAATCTTTTTCATATCGATCAACCTTTCTTGGTAAAAATCCCTATTAAAGTAAACACGAGGAACACGAAGATCTGCGCCACCACGATGGTGGAGCCGACCGGGGTGGAGATCAGCATGGCGCTGAAGATGCCGAAGGCCGTGCTGCCGACCGATACCGCAGCCGAGCAGATCACGACGCCCTTGAACGAGCGGCACAGGCGCATGGCCGAGAGCACCGGGAACACCACGAGCGCCGAGATGAGCAGCGAGCCCACGAGGTTCATCGCCAGCACGATCACGATCGCGGTGACGACGGCCGTGACGAGGTTGTAGAATTCCGACTTCGTGCCCGTGGCGGAGGCGAAATCGGGGTCGAAGGTCACGGCGAAGATCTTATGGTAGAACAGGATGTACACCGCGAGCACGAGGATCGTCATGCCGATGCAGAGGTAGAGTTCAAAGTCGGAGATCGAAAGGATCGCCGTGGAGCCGAACAGCGACGTGCACACGTCGGAGCTCACGTTGCCGGTGCTGAACACGTTCATGAGTATATAGCCGACGCCGAGCGCCCCGACCGAGAGCATGGCGAGCGACGCGTCGCCGCGCACCTTTCTGTTCTTGCCGGTCTTGAGCAGCAGCACGGCCGTGAACACGGTGACGGGCAAAATGAGCACCATCTTCTGCTGCGTGAGGCCCAATACGGACGCCACCGCCATCGCGCCGAACGCCACGTGCGACAGGCCGTCGCCGATGAACGAAAAGCGCTTGAGCACGAGGCTCACGCCCAGCATCGCGGCGCAAAGGGCAATGAGGACGCCGACGATCAGCGCCTTCTGGGCGAAGGATTTGCCGAGATACCCCCCGATGGCGTCGAACACGTCGCCGAGGGAGTGATATTTCGAGAACAGCTTTAAGAACTGCTCGCCGAGACGGCTGAACGAGAAGGCCTCTTCCTCCGCGCCGCCGATGATCGAAAGGAGCATGTCGTTCATGCGCGGTCACCTCCCGCGGCGTCGGCAAAGGTCTTGCCGATCTCGGTGCCGATATAGTCGCGCTTTTCGCCGAAGAACACCGGCTCTGCGCCGAGGTGCAATATGTGCGTGGCGTAGCGCACCGCTGCGGCGATGTCGTGCGACACCATGATGATCGTGACGCCCTCGCGGTTGAGGCGGCTTATGAGCTCATACATCGCGTTCGTCACGAGCGGGTCGAGGCCCGCCACGGGTTCGTCGAGCAGCAGCATCTCTTTGGTGGCGCATAAAGCGCGCGCGAGCAGGACGCGCTGCTTCTGCCCGCCCGAAAGGTCGCGGTAGCAGCGGTCCTGCAGTTCGAGGATGCCGAGGCGCTCCATCTGGAAGCGCGCGTCTTCTTTTTCCTGCCTGGTATAGAAGGGCCTGAGGCCCATCTTGCCCACGTTGCCCGAGAGCACGATCTCGCGCACCGTGGCCGGGAAATCGCGCTGCACGTCGGAGTGCTGCGGCAGATAGCCGATCGCGCGCTTTTTTTCGCTCACACGGTATTCGATCGTGCCCGAGAGCGGGGGGTTGAGGCCCAACAGCGCCTTGACCAGCGTGCTTTTGCCCGCGCCGTTCTCGCCCACGATGCAGAGGTAATCCCCCCGGTTCACTGTGAAGCTCACGTTTTTGCTCACCGCCCTGCCGTCGTAGCCGAGCGTTAAATTTTTACATATCAACTGTTCCATTCTCGTTGGTTCCCATGCCGAGGGCGGCTTTGAGAGAAGTGAGGTTCTCGCGCATCACGCCGAGATAGGTGACGCCCTTTTCGGCCTTGTCGCCCGTGACGCTCTGCAGCGAGTTCATGACCACGATCGTCTGCGTTTTGTTCACGGTCGCGTTTTCAAACAGGGTCTTCGCGATCTTCATGTCCGAGGACTCCGTGACCGCCACGGCGGGAAGATTATTGTCGTCGAGCGCCTTCACGAGGGTGGCGATGGTCTCGGTGCTCACCTCGGTCTCGGCCGAGCAGCCGTTGAACGCGGCGAAGGCCTTGATCTTATAGTCGTCGCAGAGATAGCGGAACGGGAAGCGGTCGGCGAACAGCAGGGTGTGGATCTTCGCCTTCGAGGTCGCGGCGGCGTATTCGGCGTCGAGCGCCTCGAGCTCCTTCACGTAGGCAGCCGCGTTCGCCTTGTAAGCCTCGGCGTTTTCGGGGTCGAGGGCCGCGATCTTTTCGGCGAGGGCGTTCACGAGGATCACGGCGTTTTTGAGCGACAGCCACACGTGCTCGTCGTAGGCCTCTTCTTCCTCTTCCTCTTCTTCCTCCGCGCCTTCGACGGCCTCTTCGAGCTTCGCGTTTTCACCGAGGGCGGTCAAAAGGTCCAGCGTTTCGGCGTAGGGGGCGTCCCTGAGGGCCTTCGGGACCCAGTCGTCCGACTCGCCGCCGACGTAGACGAAGAGGTCCGCCTCCTGGATCTTCACGAAATCCGAGGCGGTCGCCTGATAGGAGTGGAGGTCCGCGCCGGAATCCTGCAGATAGGTCACTTCGGCGTCGGCAAGCTTGTCGCCGAGGATCTGCCGCGTCCAGTCATACTGCGGGAAGGTGGTGCACACGATCTTCAGCACGCCGTCGTCGACGCCGCCGCCGATGTGCTCGGCCTCTCCCCCGCCGCAGCCCGCGAACAGCGCCGCCGCGAGCAGCAGCACGAGCGCGAGCGCCGTGATTTTTTTCGTCATAAAGGTTCCGTCCTTTCCGTCGCGGCTCAGCCGGCCGTGTTTTTTCTGCGGCACTCGCCGCACTCGCCGAACAGCGTGGTCTCGATCTCGCTCACGGTGAAGCCCTGTTCGCCATAGATCGCTTCGATGAGCTTCTCGCTCTGTTCGTGGTCCATGTGCAGCAGCCTGCCGCAGTTCGTGCACTTGAGATGCAGGTGATGGTGGCAGGCCTCGCCCCCGGCGAGCTGGTAATAAAACCGCTTGCCCTCTTCGAAGCGCTTGACCTCGCCCTCGTCGCACAGGCGGTTGATGAGCCGGTAAACCGTGCTCTTGCCCGGCGCGTCACTGAGGTCCGAGACCCCGTCGAAGATCTCTTCCACGCTCAGGGGCCGGTCGCGCTGCGAGGCGAGATATTGAAGCAGAAGCTCCTTCTGCCGCGTTTTGTATTCCGCCAAAGCCTTTCATCTCCAATTTGAGAAACGTTCTCAATTTATCCCCCATTATACCCCGATTCCGCCGTTTGTCAAGTCTTTTTTTGCCCGGGGGCCGAAAAATCGGTTTGCAAACGCCGCTTTCTTGTGGTATAATAAGAAAAAAAGACCCAAGGAGACGGTTTTATGCGTCACGTAAAAAAAGCCCTTGCCCTGCTGCTGACGGCGGTCATGCTGTTCTCGCTCGCCGCCGCGGCCCTCGCCGCGGATACGACGGAAGAGAAGCCCTTTGAGAACAGCCGGTTCTTCACGACCGGCGACTATACGCTGCACTACCGCACGTTCGAGGCGGCAAACGAAAAGGGCCGCGTGCTGCTCATCCACGGCTTCGCGCTCTCGTCTTATTGCTTCGAGGGGCTCGCGAAGGCCCTGCAGGCGGACGGCTACACCGCCGTGACCGTGGACCTGCCCGACTTCGGCTATTCGAGCCGCGAGACCGCCGACACAAACGTCCTGCCGCGCGAGGAGCTCATGTACCGGCTTATTAATGAGCTCGGCGGCGGCGAATGGTACGTCGGCGCGCACTCGATGGGCGGCTACGTCGCCATCGCCCTCGCCACCGAGCACCCCGAGACCGTGAAAAACCTGCTGCTCTACGGCACCTCGGGCAACGACGGGAACGAGGGACTCAGGGCGTCGCTGATGACCAACGAGGTCTCGGTGAAGCTGCTCGGCAAAATGATGACGCTGTTCTCGCGCATGTCGGCGCTCGTGCGGCTGCTGCTCATCATGGCGTCCGGCGATTTGTCGTTCGCGATGAGCTACGACGTTTCGAAGATCACCGACCCCTATGAGATCGAGGGCACGGGCGAGGGCGCGGTGCGCAACTTCGCCGCCCTGCCCAAAACCGACTACGAGGCGTTCTCACGCCTTAAGCCCGTGCTTTATCTCAACGCCGAAAACGACGCCGTGATCCAGAAGGCGGCGATCGAAAAGCTGAGAGGCTACCTGCCCGAAGGCAGCACCGATATCACGCTCGAGGACGGCGGCCACCTCTTCATCGAATCGCGCCTTTCTGAGACCGCGCGCCTGACGCTCGAATTCCTGCACGCCCATTAACAAGGGAAAACTATATGAAATTCACGTCCCTCACCCTGATCCCGACGAAAAAAGCGCGCCTCTCGCCGGAGGTGCGCCAACGCGCCGGGGACCTGCCCGAAACCGTGTATAAGCTCGTGATCGGCGTCTCGCTGCCGGTCACGCGCGCTTTTCTGCGCCTCGGCGGCAGGGTCTATCCCGACGTATTCAACCTCGACGAGCCCTACGACCGAAAGACGCACGTCTTTCTGCTGCCCGAAAAGCCCGAAGGCAAGGCGACGTTCGGCGCGGCGCTGGCCGGGGTGCATTTCCCTCTGCGCAAAAAAGCCGATCTCTCGACCGCCGCGGAGGCGGACGAAACAGACCTCATCGAAAGCGCCTCGTCGGGCTGGGCGGTCAAGACCGAAGAGACCGAAACTCTCGCCCCGGGGCTGACGCTGACGACTTATCATATTGAGAACAAGGCGGGCGCGCCGGTGATCGCGATGCTGCTGCAAGCCGACCCCGAAAAGACCGCCCTTTACGTCGGCACGCCCGGCGACGGGAACGTCAGCCGCAAGGCGCGCGCCACGATCCCGGATATGATCGCCGCCGCAGAAGAAAACGGGCACAGGGTGCTCGCCGCCGTGAACGCGGACTTTTTCGATATTTTCGGGGACTTTCATCCCGCGGGCTTATGCGTCAAGAACGGCGAGGTCGTCGCAAACGGCGAATCGAAACGTCCCTTCATCGGTGTGAAGACCGACGGCACGCCCGTGATCACCGATCTCGAAAAGGACCCCGCTATCATAAAAGACCTGCGCCACGCGGCGGCAGGTCTGCAGCTCATCGTCAACGACGGCGCGCCCTTCGATCTCGCGCCCGGCGAGCCCTTCGGCTATACGCCCCACCCGCGCACGGCGGCGGGCGTGACGGCGGACGGGCAGATTTTGCTGCTCGAGGTGGACGGGCGCATCCCCGCCCACTCCAACGGGGCCACGCTCAAAGATCTCGCGGACTTTCTGATTTCGCACGGGGCGGTGCGCGCATTAAACCTCGACGGCGGCGGCTCGTCGGCGGTCTATACCCGCGGCGAAGACGGACTGCCCGTTCTTCGCACCGTCCCCGCCGACCTCTTCCGGCCGAACGATAAGCTGATCAGGAAGGACTATAACGCGATTTTAATTGTTGAAAGATAAGAGGCCAGGGGCCAGGGGCCAGGGGCGCGGCAAAGCCGCGCGGGTGCACGGTCCACGGGTGCACGGGAGTATTTAAACGGTAGCGCGGCAGACCTCTGCCGCCCGACGGTTATATTCGCGGTCCATATATTCGCTTGGGCGACGGGGCGCTTGTCGGTAGTACGGCTGCCCACAGCCGTTCTTTCCCTGCGGAGCGGGGGTTGAGCCGAACGGCGAGACTCCCCGACGCGGGGAAACCCGACGGATAGACGAGCGGTTTCGGATATGCTTGGGCGACGAACAGATTTCTTCTCATAACTCTATCATTCATAAAGAATCAAAGTCACGACACCAACGACCCCGCCGACCGCGTTTATCATAAAAGGCAAGCGGGCGCCGCCGCGACTTCCCCACGTCGGGGATGGGATCGATTTGAATCAGGTTATATTCATATCCCTTTTTTTCCGTCAAATCGACCCACCCCACTCCGTAGGGAACAAACGGCTGTGGGCAGCCGTACTACCGGCAAGCGGGCAGTTCCGACCAATCGGGGGAAGAAGCCGCAAATCCCTTTTCGCAGCGGCAGAGGCAGACTCCCCCGCGGGGCGGGGGAGA
>JAFZOL010000009.1 GCA_017550625.1 Clostridia bacterium
CCGGCGGCGGCAAGTCCGGCGCCCGCGCCCGCCGCCGTTTCGGCCGCCGGACCCGTGGGCGGCGCGCGCGTGATCTCGCCGATGCCCGGCACGATCCTTTCGGTGAAATGTGCGATCGGCGACAGCGTGAAGGCGGGGCAGGTGCTGTTCATCCTTGAAGCGATGAAGATGGAAAACGAGATCGTGGCCCCGGCCGACGGCAGCGTGAAGCAGATCCTTGCCGCGAAGGGGCAGAGCGTGGAGACCGACCAGCTGCTGGCGGTGCTGTGACGGAGGCCGATATGAACCTGATTCTCGAGGTGCTCAAGGGACTGTGGGAGAGCTCGGGCTTCGCCGCCCTTTCGTGGCAGAACGGCGTGATGATCGGCGTGGCTTTTCTGTTCCTGTTCCTTGCGATCAAAAAGAAATTCGAGCCGCTGCTGCTGGTGCCGATCGCCTTCGGCATCCTGCTCGCGAACATGCCCGGCGCGGACGTGATGAAGGACGTCACGGGCGGGCAGCTCGGCGACCTTTCGGGGGCGCTGGCCGTGGAGGGCGCGCACTGGTATGAGTCCGGCGTGCTGCGGATCTTATACGTCGGCGTGAAATCGAGCCTGTTCCCCTGCCTCATCTTCATGGGCGTTGGCGCGATGACGGACTTCGGCCCGCTGCTTTCTAACCCCGTGTCGCTGATCCTCGGCGCGGCGGCGCAGCTCGGCATATACATCGCGTTCATCGTGGCGATACTGCTCGGCTTCGCCCCGGCGGAGGCCGCCTCGATCGCCATCATCGGCGGCGCGGACGGCCCCACGGCGATCTTTTTGACCAGTAAATTAGCGTCGCACCTGCTGGCGCCGATCGCGCTGGCGGCGTACAGCTACATGGCGATGATCCCGATCATCCAGCCGCCGATCATGAAGCTGCTGACCACGAAAAAAGAGCGCGCCGTGAAAATGACGCAGCTCAGAAAGGTTTCGAAGACCGAAAAGATCATATTCCCGATCGTCGTGCTGGTGCTCATCGCCTTGATATTGCCCTCGGTGGTGCCGCTGCTCGGCATGCTGATGCTCGGCAACCTCTTCAAGGAATGCGGCGTGGTGGAGCGCCTCAGCGATACCGCGCAGAACGCCCTGATGAACATCGTGACCATCATGCTGGGCCTGTGCGTGGGCGCGACCGCGAACGGCAAGGATTTCATCCAGATGCAGACGATCCTGATCGTGCTGTTGGGGCTTTCGGCCTTCATCTGCAGTACGGCGGGCGGCGTGCTGATCGGCAAGCTGCTTTACATCATCACCAAGGGGAAGATCAATCCCCTGATCGGCGCCGCGGGCGTGTCCGCCGTGCCGATGGCCGCGAGAGTTGCGCAGAACGAGGGGCGTAAATATAACCCCACGAACTTCCTTCTTATGCACGCGATGGGGCCCAACGTTGCCGGCGTGATCGGGTCGGCCGTGGCAGCCGGTTTTCTGCTCATCATGTTCGGATCGTAAAAAGAATAAACATAAAAAAGAAACCGTTTCGGTCGAAGCGGTTTTCTTTTTTATTTCTTTTGAGATTATTCGATCTCGGTATCCTCCGCGGGAGCGGGAAGTCTTCTCGCGATCTCCTCGAGCGCCTCTTTGGACTTCGTTCTCATATCGAGGGTCTCGCCTCTCGCGTACAGCAAGAAGAACCAGAAGAAATACTTCGGGATGATGGCAAGGAAGCCAAGGAGCACGAAAACGAAAGCGAACCCCGAAAGATCGATGCCGATCATACCGGTGATCATTTCGCCGACGCTGCCCATCATCAGAACGGCCAGAACGATGCCGAGAATGATGCCGAAGATAGAGCTGACGATCCACATGACCTTCGCCCAGAACTTCATTTTGCGGCCGGGCTGACCCCAAAGTTTATCCATGAATTTTCTCATAAATACACCTCCTTTTAATCGTATATTACAACATCCGCAATAGCATTGTCAAGACAAAAAGCGGAATTTTTTGCATTTTGCTGGCGTTGGGACGCTTTTTCGGCGGCTTTTCACGCCCCGGGCCCCTTTTCGCGCAGCCGTTTGAAGAATTCGCGCAGCAGCGCCGTACACTCGTCCCCCAGCACCCCCGCGGTGACGGCGGGCTGATGGTTATACGGGAGCGAGAAGATATTCTGCACGCTTTCGACGCTGCCGAAACGGAAATCGGTGGCGCCGTAGACGACCCGCTCGACGCGGCTGTTGATGACCGCGCCCGCGCACATGGGGCAGGGCTCGAGCGTGACGTAAAGCGTGCACCCGGGCAGCCGCCAGCCGCCGAGCGCCTTGCAAGCCCCGTCGATGGCCTCGATCTCGGCGTGGTAGAGGGCGTTTTTGCCGGTCTCGCGCCGGTTATGTCCGGTGGAGACCACCTCGCCGTTTCGCACGATCACCGCGCCGACCGGCACCTCGCCGAGGTCGAACGCGCGCCTCGCCTCTTTCAGCGCCTCGCGCATGAAATAGGCGTCCGTTTTTTCGTCGGGTACAAGATCAGCCATGCAGGAGCCTCCCGACCTGCTTTAAGTAGTCGAGCCCCGCGCCGACGCCGACAACGGGGTCTTCCATCCCCTCGAACTCGACGGTGTAATAGCCGTCGTAGCCGGCGTTTTCAAGCAGGCGCACGCACTGCGGCACGGGCACGTCGCCGTGCCCCACGATCGCACCGCGCAGGTAATTGCCGCCGCGCGTCATGAAGAAGCCGCGCTCCGGCACGAGCGCGGTGCCGGGCTTTACGTGGAAATCCTTGCAGTGGACGTGGAAGGCGTAAGGCGCTAAGAGACCGACGGCCTTCGCGGGGTCTTCGTCGGCGCACAAAAAGTTGCCGATGTCGACGAGAGCGCCGAAGTTATCGTCCGCGACGCCGCCGACGAGCGCCATCACGCGGGCGGAATCCTGCATGAAAAAGCCGTGGTTCTCGACGCACGTGCGCACGCCCAGGGTGCGGGCGTGGTCGGTGACGGCCTCGCACGCCTCCACAAGGACGGGAAGGGCTTCGTTGAAGCCGCGCTGCCTGCGCGTTTCGCGCCGATAGCCGCCCGTGGCGTCGTGCCGCATGACGGGCGCGCCGAGCGCAGCCGCGACCTCGGCCTCTTCCCTCAGGCGGACGATCTCGTTTTCAGTGTCGTTGAGAAGGTCTGCGCCGACGCAGTAGGCGACGATCGGGATGCCGACGCGCGCGGCCTCCTGCCTCAAGCGGTTGGCGTAGGACAGCTTGTTTTCGCCGTCCTCGGGGTGGATCTCGGCGAACTCGATCCCGTCGAAGCCCATCTCGTCGGCAAGGGCGATGAGCTCGATCTCGCGGCGCTTGCCCGCGTTCACGAGGGCGGAATAGCTGTAGGAAGTGACGGAAAACTTCATGATGATTCTCCTTTGTTACGGGGCGATATCGCCCACGAAAAGCCGGTAGGGTTCGCTTGAGCTGCGCTGGCCCGCCGCGACGCGCACGAAGTAGACGCCGGGCGTGTAGTCGGCGTCGAGCTCGAGCGAAGCGAGGTCGTCGGCGCAGCTGCCCGAGAGCACGGGCCTGCCGTGGCTGTCGTAGACGTCGATCTCATACAGGGTCTCGGGGTACGTGCCCGCGGTATGCGAGAGCCTGAGCCGGAGCGTTTTCGCCTCGATGACCGTGAAACGGTACCAGTCCTCGTCGAAGGCGGTGCCGACGTCGGTGAGCGTGCCGGTGACGGGCATATTGAGGTCGATCTCGTTGGCGCGGTCCCAGTCGCCGTTATATTCGCGCTCGCGGTAGGCGTCGGGCACGAAGACGCACGAGAGCACGTATTCGCCGTCGACGTGGTAGAGGTTCTCGTCGTCCACCAGCACGTAGTAATCGGACGCGTAAACGCCGATCTCGGGCGAGAGCAGGACGTCGTCCCAGTTCGAGAGGACGCCGGACCAGATCGCTTCGCCCTTCGCGTTCACGAGCGTGACGCGCCTGACGTCGCGGTCGTCGGTCTCGTCGTAGCCGGGGTGGCCGAGCGTGAGACGGATATAGCCCGGCTCGGACGGCGTGAGGCGGAACCAGTCGCGGTCCACGCCCGCCTTGTCGGACACGGCGCCGTGCACGTCGACGCCGAAGCTGAGCGGCGTGGCGGCGGACATATCGTCGTTGGGCTCCTGCTCGTAAACGCCGGACAGACTGCGGCGCAAAAGCAGCGTATAGTCGAGCTCGGACTGCACGCGGGCCTCGACCTTGACGAGGTAATCCCCCGCCGCGAGGCCTAAGGTGCCGGACGTGAGCACGGCTTCGGTGAAGGCCGAGCGCCCCGTGTAGAGGGCAAGGCCGTCGGTATCATAGAGCGTGACCACGAAGGGGACCGTGGTGAGGTCGCGCGTTTCGTGCGAGAACAGCAGCGTGATCGCGGCGGGCGACCAGAGCCGGACGAGATACCAGTCCACGTCCGTACCGGCGCTGCCGTAAACGGAGCCGCTGCCCTTGAGCGGGGCGTCGGGGTAAATGGCCGTGTAGCGCGAGGGGGTGTCGTTGCACTCGATCTCGTAGGCGGCGCCCGCGGAGTAGCTGAGCGTGAGCGTGTAGCCCGCGGAGGAGAAATTCTCGCCGGGCGTGACCTCGATCACGTAGTCGCCGGGCAGCACGCCGATGTGGGGCGAGGAGCGGTCGGCGGTGACGTTATCCGCCTCGAGGAGGTTTAATAGCCTTCTGCCCTGTTCGCCGGAGACGCCGTTGAGGTAATAGAGCTGATAGAGGCGCACCTGCCAGTCGCCGGGCGCGAGAGCGTTTTCGGGCACGACGAACCGGTAGCCGACCATGCCGCGCTGCTCGATGGTGAAGGTGTAGACCGCGATGCCGCTGACGTCCAGCGCGCCGCGGTAGTCGAAGTTCGGCACGATCTCGGTGGCGCCGCCGACAGCAGCGGGGGCGGCGGGCGGGGCGGCGGCGGCAGACGGTTCGTCGGCAAGGTCGGGGGCCGTGGCAGCCGTTGCGGGTTCGATGGGCGGTTCGGTCGGCGCTTCGGTGACGGGTTCGGTCACGGGCGGCTCGGTGACGGGTTCGGCGGGCGCGGACGAAAGCGCTTCGGTCGGTTCGGGCGCGGAGGTGGGCGCGGGCGGGTCCACGGAGCGCGGGTCCAAGTCGCCCGCGGGCGCACCGACCCCGGCGAGCCCCGCTTCAAGGAGTTCGCTTTGCGTCCCGCCGCCGCACGCGGCGAATATGAGAAGCGCCGTCAGCAGGACCGCGATGAGCCCCGCCGCTTTTCGTTTCATAAACAAGGTTCCCCCGTTTCTCGGTTCAGGTCACGGCATGTAGACGTCGTTTTCGGCTTCGAAGTCGTCGGGCATCAAAAACGGGCGCATGAAGTTGATGGTGTAGCGCACCGCCCACTGGCCCTTGGCGTCGCGCCAGTTGTGGGAATGCGGCTCGATGGACAGCATGCCGTTGTAGTTGGCGATGTAGAGCAGCGACATGATCGCCGGCCATTTGGTGGTGTCGAGCCCCGCCGGGGAGTCGTCGTAGGTCTCGCCCGCGATACGCAGATTCCCCTTGACGTGGACGTGGTAGACGCGGTCCTTCCAATCGCGCAGCACCTTGAGATAGTCCTCGCCGCGGTTGATGGAGTGCGAGGAATCGAACTTGATGCCGAGCTCGGGCAGCGCGCCGAGCACGACGGTCCAGGCCTTTTCGTCGTAAACGAAGTTCGACCAGTCGCAGTTATACACCGCGATCTTTACGTTTTTGCCCTTCACGTAGTCGAGAAGCTGCGAGAAATAACCGATCGCGAGTTGGCAGTTTTCGTAGAAGGTCTTGCCCTCGACGGCGTTGCAGCCGCAGTTGAACACCGGGCAGCCGACCTTGGACGCGAGGTCGATGAGGTTCTTGTCGTGCTGCAGGGCCTCGGGGATCACTTCGCCGTTTTCATTGAGACGGTCCATGCCCCAGCGGCCGATGGAGCCGACGCGTACGCCGTATTTCTTTGAATTCGCCAAAATCTCGTCCGCGCGGGCGAGCACCTCGGCGGAATCGTAGTTGTGATTGACGCAGAACTCCACCGCGTGGAGCCCGAGCTTCGCGACGGCCTGAAAATGCCCCTCTTCCCAGCCGTTGATGATACCTAAAACCATAACGCTCCTCCTCGATCGCTGTTTTTCGGGCGCGGGACGCGCCTTTACCCGTTTATCATATCACATCCCGCCGCCCCTTGCAAGAAGCACTTTGCCGTTCAGGGAAAAAATGATTGACATTCGGGGAATTATTTGATAGAATAAGGGGGCTTTCGGGGAGGAATCCCCTCCTTCAAGTTAATAGTTGATTCGCCTCCATAGTTAAATGGATATAATAAGCCCCTCCTAAGGGCTAGTTGTGGGTTCGATTCCCGCTGGGGGTGCCAGAAAGTCCTTGATTTTCAAGGGCTTTTTGATTTTTCTGTGCGCAACACAAACTTTGTGGGTGCACACCATGACGAAATCGAACCGACGTCGTTTTTGCCAAAAAACGCCATTTTTGCGTCGTTCGCCAGCTAATAAAAATAGCAGGAATCTTCCGTTTTTACCCCCTCTGCTAATCAATCTGCTAATTGAAGGCTCTTAATTTCATCATCGGCTTGCTAATGGAAAACGTCGAACAACGCAAGATCACCCTTTTTTATTTTAACTAAAAGTAAGTAATTTTGTTTATTTTCATGCAGCGATTTGATATATAAAGAATCGGAACATAGCCTGAATTGCCATGTTCCGACGGTGTTATTTTTCTGATTTACTGTTTTTTTATCAGACCTTTCAGAAGCGCCATCAGCTCCGGAGAATTCCCGATTGCTTTTGCCAGCGCGAGCGCTTCTTCCGAAATGCCTTCCGCTGTCTGTCCTGCACCCGCAGCCTCGGTCGCTTTCCCTCCGTAGAACGCCTCTTCAAATCTTTCCGCGTTCAAACGTCTGTCGTCGTCCATGACGTGCGCGTAACGCTCTGTGACCATTGTCGCCTGCGCATGACCGGTATCAAAGTGTGAATAATCTGTCAAATCTTTTTCTGTCCCTTTACAAAATCCCGGGGTTGCGGTATGATGGAAAGGGTAAATAAGGCGACTTATTTCTCGAATAACGCATATTGCGCAAGGAGGTGTACCACATGGAAGGTTTCTTCAATTATATTATGACTCTTGTCAAGTATTTCCAGGATCTTGTCGCTTATCTCAGAGCGAAGAACGACGGAAAAGAAGACGCCGTTATGCCCGAATTCCC
>JAFZOL010000010.1 GCA_017550625.1 Clostridia bacterium
GACATTGTTTGAGGCATAGGACTTTTTGGGCGTATTTCGTAAGATTTATCTTGTTTCGCGGTTCGGAAACGGTGTCCACCATGTTCCGTCAACTTCCGTTAAAAGCAGTCAGGGACAGACATTTCAAAAAAACTTAAAATCCCGTTCTGGCAACAGAGTACCGGTTCGATCCCGGTCGCCGGCACCAGAAAACCACGGTGATTTGAATACAAATCACCGTGGTTTTCAATGAAGTCGCCCCTTGCGGGGCTAATGAAGTCGCTTCGCTGATGAAGAAATGAAGACGCGCTGACGCGCTAATGCTTTGAAGGGGCGACTTCGCTTCATTAGGCGCAGTTTACTGCGCCGTCTTCATTAAGCGCCTTCAGGCGCTGTCTTCATTACGGCGCAGCCCGTCTTCATTAAAAAACCATTTTCTCTCATTTCTCAAATCTCTTTGCGCCGGATGACGGATCTTTTTCACCGTGCGCGAAGCAAACGATTTCACCAAAGCGACAATCTTTGATCTCCCTACGGCCCTCAGGCCGTTTTTTATTTCATCGCGCGAGAGTCCGTCTTGACCATTTTGCATCTTTCGTTTATAATCATAAGCGGAAGAGAAAGGCGGTGGGACGTTTATGAAGATCGGTCTGTTTGCGGACGCGCATTATTCGTCGCAGGCGCTGACCTGCGGGACGCGGCGAAACAGCCTGTCGCTCGAAAAGCTCAAGGCGGCCTACGCGTTTTTCGCAAAGCAGGGCTGCGGCCTTTGTGTGTCGCTCGGCGACCTCATTGACAAAAACGGTTCGCACGACGAAGACGTGAAGCGGCTCAAAGAAGTGCGGGACGTGATCACATCTTCGGGCATTGAAACCGTCTGCCTCATGGGGAACCACGACGCGTTCACGTTCGGGCGCGAGGAATATTACCGGATCTTCGGCGGGTGTGAGCCCGTGGGGCGCACAATCGACGGGCTGCAGCTAATCTTCGCCGACGCCTGCTATTTCGGGAACGGCGAGCGATATACGCCCGCCGGCGGCGACTGGAAGGACTGTTTCGTGCCGGATGAAGGGGCGTTTCTGGCGTCCCTCGGCGAGAGCGAAACGCCCGCCGCTGTGTTTCTGCACCATAACATCGACCCCGCCCTGCCCGAAAGGTACCGCCCGAAGAACGCCGACGCCCTGTTTCGGGGGATCAACGAGAGCGGGCTCGTGAAAGCCGTGTTTCAGGGGCATTACCACCCCGGGGCGCGCACGATTTACGGGGACGTCCTTTACGTGACGCTGCCCGCCGTGTGCGAGCACGAAAACGCGTATTATGTGTTCGATACGAAAGAGTTTACGGTGAATCCGTCTGTTTGAGGAAGGAGACGTTGCGAATGGCAAGGATCATCATGACGAAGCCGAGCGCCAGCGGCATCGCGCTGGGCGGCATCGGCGCCGGGAGCGTGGAGCTCATGCCCGACGGCGAGTTCCATTTCTGGCAGATCGCGAACCCGCCGAGGATGACGAAGATCTGCTGGGAGAACAAGGAGGAGGACGGCGAGCGCTTTACGGGCGCGCTGTCGTTCTGGGTGCGCGCCGGGCGGGAGGGCGAACGCCCCGTGGTGCGCAAGCTCGGCATGAAGACCGACCCGGACGACTTCACCTACCGTCTGTTCCCCTGGAACAAGCCGGTGGAAAAGATCGTGTTCGACGGGCGGTTCCCGGTGTGCGAGCTGAGCTATGAGGACGGGGCGCTCCCCTGCCGCCTGACTGGTCGGGCGGTCGCGCCGTTCGTGCCGCACCGCACCGACATCGCCGCCACGCCCGGATTTTATATGGATTTCGAAATCGAAAACCCGACCGACGAGCCGTTGACGGCGAGTCTGCTCGGCACCCTCGTGCCCGAATTCTGCAACGACGGGGGCTCAGTCAACGAGCTCTCGGCGGATGAGAAAGCCGTCAGCGTAACGGTGCGCCCCGCCGAAAAGACCGACGCGCCGAACTGCGGCGAAACGTGTCTCGGCGTTTGCGGCGACGGCGAAAAAAGCTATATCGCCGGGGAATACCGGCGCTTCATGCGGGAGTATATCTTCGACGACGACAACCTCGGCGTGAGCCAGGAATCGGTGCTGTTCGGCTTCCGCGAGACGGGCCGCCTGCCGAACAGCGAGGTTGGCGCTCCGCCGCCCGCGATCCCAGAAGACCCGGCAGCGCTTTCGGACGAGGAACTCGACGCGCTGGTCGGGGCATATGAAGCCTATCCGTTCGCGGCGTCCGTGCTGCGGCGCGTGCGCGTCACGAAGCCGGCGTACCCGGAAAACAGGGACGAGAAGATTTCTTTCCTTGCCGCCCTCGGCGGGCAGGGACGCCTCAACAACGTGCCGGAGCAGTTCGGTGCGGCGGCGCTGTGCGGCACGGTGCGCCTCGCCCCGGGCGAGAAAAAGACCGTGCGCTTCATTTTGACCTGGTATTTCCCGAACCACTACGCGAAGGACGGGCGGCGGCTCGGGCATTATTATGAAAACCTGTTCGGCGGCGCCCACGAGGCGAACGCGTTTTTGCGGGAGCACGGCGCAGAGGTATTTGATAAAGCGCTGGCGTTTTCGCGGCTTCTCTACAACACGAGCCTGCCCGAGGTATATCCCGACTGCTGGAGCGGTCACCTCGCAACGATCGTGAAAAGCTCGTGGTACCTCAAGGACGGCAAGTTCGGCCTGTGGGAGGGGCAGGGCTTCTGCGGCTTCCACACCACCGACATCACCTATCACGCGTCGTTCGGGCTCTTGGCGCTGTTCCCGGACCTGCAGCTCGGGCAGATGCGCATGGGCGCGGCCTTCCAGCGCGAGGACGGGCGCGTGCACCACTGCTTTTCGCCCGACCTCGACCACGTGAACGGCGGCTTCGAGCGCGTGGACATGAACAACCAGTTCGTGCTGATGGTGCTGCGCGACTATCTGTTCACCGGCGACGAAAAGTACCTCAAAGAGATGTGGCCGCACGTCCGGCGGGCGATCGATTCGATCGGCGAGCTCGACGGCGACGGCGACGGCCTGCCCGACCGCGGCACGAAGCGCAACACCTACGACGCGTGGAATTTCGACGGCACGCCGGTTTATATCTCCGTTTTGTGGCTCGCGGCGCTGAAGGCCGCGGCGCTCATTGCCGACAGGATGGGCGACGGGAAACGCGCCGGAGAATGGCGGGCGCTGCTCGAAAAGGGCTTATCGTCCCTCGAAAAGCGCCTGTGGAACGGCGAATACTACGATTTGTGGCGGACGGACGCGGACAGGGACGAGAGCCTGATGACCGACCAGCTCGACGGCGAATGGTTTTTGCGCGTGTCGGGCGTCGGGGGCAACCTCGGCGACGAACGCGTCAGAGACGTGACGCGGTTCATCCTTGACCGCAACTTCACGCCGGACGGCGGGCTCATCAACGCCACCTGCCCCGCGGGGCGGCGCACGACGCTCTATTCGCACAAAAACTGCCAGACCGAGGCGGTGTGGACGGGCATCGGCTACGCGACGGCGGCGCTGTGCCTGTGCCTCGGCCTGCGTGCCGACGCCGACGCCCTCGTGCGGGCGATCCACGACAACCAGGCCCGCTTCGGCGCGATCTGGGACCACTGGGAGTGCGGGCACCACTATACGCGCCCGCTCTCGAGCTGGACGACGCTCAACGCCGCCCTCGGCCTGAAGGTCGACGCCGCAAAGCGCGTGCTGGAGATAAAGCCCATTGAGGACGATATCACGCTGCCTCTGTGCCTGCCCGGCGTGCTGGGCACGGTGGAGGCCAAAAACGGAGAAATCACGGTCAGCGTTACCGAGGGCAGCCTCGACGGCTGGACCGTGCTGACCGGGAAAGCGTGAAACCGCAGCTTGTTTTGCATATGAAAAAGCCCGCATCGCTGCGGGCTTTTCGTTTTGTTGATCGCGCTCACATTCCCGTGACAAGCTCTTTCACGGCGTAATAGGCGGGCTTCGGCGTGCCGTCGGGATACAGAAGGCCCCATTTCGTCTCGAACGGGCACCAGCTGTGGCCGCAGACGTAGCAGTAGGGCATATCCTGGCAGCAATAGATGATCAGCCCGGCGAGGCACTTGAGCTTTTGGAGCTCGGGGATGACGCGTCTGTAATACTGCGCCTGCCCCTCGGGCGTGTGCGGGATGTCTTCGAGTGTTTCGGCGGCGGTCTCGCCGTAGAAATGCTGATACTCCCTGCTGAACACGAGCTCAGCCCAGTGCGCCTCGTCGTCCGGATAAAGGTCGCGCAAACGCTGTTGGAACTGCCGCGGCAGCTTCGCGATGAAATTTTCGCCGTCCGCGATCGCCTCGGCTTCGGAGGTGTAGCCGTAGCAGCCGAGGATCTCGGCCTTTTGTTCGGGCGATTTCGGGCCGCCCTCGCTCCAGTAGCCGAACTCCGTCATGATGATCGGCTTGCGCGTGAGGCGGTAGAGCTCCTTGACCTTGTCGGCGTAGGCGGAGGCCTTCGCCTTGCCCTGATTGCCGGTGTAGAGGTCGAGGCCCACGTAGTCGCAGTATTGCAGATACGGCTTCATCAGCTTATGGAGGTTCTTGCTGATGTCGGCCGAGTTGTAGCCGATGGGAAAGTTTTCAGTCACCCTGTTGAGCGCCTCGAGCTGTACGCCGATGAACACTGCCGCCTCTTCGAGCGTCAGCGGGCTCATGAAGCCCTCGAGCCCCATCTCGTTCGTGATCTGGAACGCGGCCGTGATATCCTTGAGGTCATTATAAAGGAACACGGCGATCTCCTGCGTTTTTTCGGCGTTCTCAACGGGGTGGAACCCGCCGATGTTGATATAGTCCCGCGGGTAGGGCGTGACGGCCATCACCTTGAAGCCGCGGTCGGTGTAGCCCTGCGCGCGCTCCTTGAACGCCAGATAATTGCGGCTGAGGCTGCCGTCGCGCTCATAGGGATAAGGGATATCAAAGCGCACCCACTGAAGCCCCGCCTCGGCGAGCAGGTCGTAATCCTCGTTCGGGTGGCACACGCCGTAGATGAAGCCGCCGTTCTGCTCGATCAGGGCGTTTACGCGCTTGTCGGGCAGGTTGAGATAGCTGCCGAAAAAGCAGTAGACCGCGAAATATATCGCCTCAAAAAACGCGATGACTTTCATATGCTCGCTCCTTTCGTGTTCCGAATGCGGGTTATTTGTGTCTGAACGTGATATAAAGCATCGAGCCGCTTTCGATCCTGTCGGGCAGCGGGATCTCGACCCATTCGCAATTCTCGTTCACGGTCATGCATTTGTCGGGGACGTAATCGCCCGCGTCGATTTTGAGCTTCCGGTCTTTTTTCTCGGAGACGTTCGCGATCAGCAGCGCCTGCCCGCCCTCGCCCGTGGCGGCGACGGCGTAGAGATCGTCTTTGAGTTTCAGGTTTTTGATCTCGGCCTGATGCCCGAGCTGATAGAGCTGCCCGAACGCCCAGAAGCCGTAATAGGCGGATGAAAGCTGACGCCCGTTTACAAACAGTCCGCTCCACAGAGTTCCATCGTCGTCGCCGTTATAATAATGCGCCATGTCGAGGCCTTCATTCTGGAACATGATCAGCATCGACGTCTGATTCGCGCCGTAGCGGCGGTCGATCCTGTCGTTTTCCATGGGATTGTAGTTCCATTCGTCGCAAATGATCTCGGCGTCGCCGTAACCCGCCTTCGCGAGCGTTTCTTTTACATACCGGATGTACGAGGCGTTCTTCCCGGTGGTGGTATAGCTGTGCCACGTGAAGAAATCCATCGGCGAACCGTGCGCCTGGATGTAGCGGAGGAAATTCTGATAGTAGGTGATGAAATACTGATTCCGCGGGGTCGCGCCCGTGTTGATCGCGTTCGTTTTCGTCAGCGCGTAAAACCCGCAGGAGCCGTAGCCGCCGATCTTGAGTTCGGGAAATCTGTTTTTCAGATATTTCGCCGCGACGTCGTAAAGGCGGAAGAATTCCTCGTCGGAGCCGATCCAGAAGTGGTTATCCGCGATGTCGTCGCTGTTTTCGGGCTCGTTCCAGATCTCCCAATACCGGATACCGTAACGGAATCCGTCCGCCCAGCCCTCGTTATAGTGCAGGATGATGTGCTCGCAGATTTGCGACCATTTGGCGTAGTCGGCGGGCGGCGTGAGATGATCGCGATCCCTTACCGGGTCGCTCCAGCTGATGCCGAGACGGAAGAAAGGCTCCATGCCGGCGTCGGCGATCGCCGCCATCACCGCGTCGCATTCTTCGAACGAGTAGGCGCTCTCGTCGTCCGGGTCCCTCGAAAAATCGGGGAAGATGCGGTGGATATCGGTGCAGTTGATATCGTGCGTGCGGCACGACGTCATGTTCGCCTCGGCGAAAACCCGGTTCATTTCGCTGTCGAGCTCGTATTCCGGCATCCTGCCGATGTTGTGCACGGGCCTTATTTCGCCGACCACGTGATCGAAATCGATGCGGATCACGTTGGGCGTAAAGATGAGCTGCACCACCGAAGTGAGAAACGCGACTGCCGCGGTGAGAGCGCCGATCACCTTCTGGAACATAAAACCGCCTCCGTCCGAAAGTTTATATATATACCATACTATACAAAATCGGAAAATGCAAGAGGGAAAAAAACGCGCGTCGGATAAACGGCACCGAAAAAAGGGTGGAAATGCCGCGGAGGACGTGGTATAATGACGGCGACGCAAAGATCGCAGCCGGGAGGGATTGATTATGGAATATCGGAAAACGGTCAGGCTGAAGGACGGGCGGGCGTGTTTGCTGCGCGAGGCGCGGGCGGAGGACGCCGAGGGCGTGATCGCCTGCTTTCTGAAGACCCACGGGGAGACGGAGCAGCTGTCGTCCTACCCCGACGAATGCACGTTCACCCCCGAATCGGAGGGGGCGTTTCTCGCGGCGCGCGCCGAGAGCGTCAACGCCGCCGAGATCTTGGCGGTCGTGGACGGAAAGATCGTGGGACAGGCGGGGCTATACCCCATCAGGAACCTCGAGAAACTCCGTCACCGCGCCGGGTTCGGCCTGAGCGTGGAGAAAGCTTATTGGGGGCTCGGGATCGGGCGCGCGCTGACGAACGCCGCGCTCGAGTGCGCGCGGCGCGCGGGCTTCAGGCAGGTGGAGCTGGAAGTCATCGCCGGCAACGAGGCGGCGACGGCGCTATACGAAAGCGTCGGCTTTACGGAATACGGGCGCAATCCGCTGGGGATGCACGCCCGCGGAGCCGGGTGGCAGACGGTGGTGCTCATGCGCCTGGACCTTGAGGACCCGGCGTAAACGAAAAGATAATATGAAAAAGAGCCGGTTCGGAACCGGCTCTTTTTTGCGTATGAAGTTACAGATCCCAGAGGTTGAGGCCACTTTCGGGATCGCGAAAACGGTCGACGCGCCCGTCGGCGACGCGCACGGTCAGCTCGCAGGTGGCCGAGACGACCGCCCTTGTCAAATGCCCGCCGAAGGTCTCGTGGTTCGCGTTCGCGGCCGAGAGGTGCAGGTGGGCGTAGTATTCGCCGCTCATTTCGCATACGTTGCCGAGCAGGGACACGATCTCGTGCGGGCCAGTGAAGCGGCGCTCGGCGTATTTTTTCGTGTCCACGTCGTAAAGCCCCACGGTGAAATCGTCGCTGGCGCCGATGGCCGACACCGCGCCGAGCCTCACCCCCGCCGAAAGGCAGGCGTTTTTGAGCTCGGTGAGGATCTCCTCTCCCCTGTCGACGCGCACGAACAGGATATCGCCGATCAGACGGTATTTCATAACGACCCCTCCTTTTTTACCAGTATAACAGAAAAAACCGAGATATGCAAGAGCCCGTATGGGCGCGAAGCATAAACCGAACGGCCCTCTCATATATTTTCAGCGACGACAATGAGAGGAGACTGACCATGCTCAAACTCGGCACCGAAAGAGCCAGAGAGCTCGGGACCTATATCGTGGAGAACAAGGCCACGGTCCGCGCGGCCGCGAAGGCGTTCGGGATCTCGAAAAGCACCGTGCACACCGACGTGGCGGTGAAGCTAAGGGACGTGGACTTCGCCCTGTGGCAGGACGTGCGCGACGTGCTGGACGTGAACAAGGCGCAGCGCCACCTGCGGGGCGGCCAGGCGACGAAAGAGAAATATCTGCACCGCAAAGGGCGATAACGCGTATTGACACGGCCGCGCGTTTCGGGTATAATAATGCGCGGTGATCAATATGCTGTTCAAAAAGAAGAACAAAAAGAAAAAGCCCGCCCGCGAGCAGTTCGAAGAGCTGAAGGCCAACGGCGAAGTCATTTCGGCGATCAATTTCGCGATCCGCAAGAACGAGGACGACACGGCCCGCATCGAGATCGTGACGCCCGACGTGTGCGAAAAGCTGCACTATGACGAAGTGAACTTTGAGCTCAAGAGCGGCAATAAGCTGTTGAAGCTCGGCGGCACGTTTAAGGAAGCGCGCGACGAGAACCGCTTTAAGGTGTATATCTTCACGGTGACGAGCTTCGAGCAGTATTATGTGTAAACGAAACAGGCAATAAAAAAACCGCCCGCGGGCGGTTTTTTTGTTTGGTTCGGTCCTTACGGCTGGGGCAGGGAGCCGTCGATGTTCGAGAGCGCCTCGTCGAGCCAGGTGCCGACGTCGGACACGCCGCCGGACAGCATATCGTCAAGATCCGCGCCGCCGAACATGCTGAGGAAGAAGTTGATGATCTTCTCGACCAGCTTGAACACGAAGGATTCTTTGAGCTGGGTGAAGTTGATCGGCACGACCATGGTGCCGTCGTTGGACACGATGTCGCGGGTGGTCTCTTCTTCGCCGCCGGGCAGGGTGACGATCTCATCGGTGGAGGGCTCTTCGGCCTCCCCTGCGAAAACGGTCACGCTGAGGGCGGAAATCGCCATGAGAACGGCGAGAAATACGGCTAAAACTTTTTTCATTGCAGTTTCCTCCATATGATTTATATGCGGAATTATTATATATCATGCGAGGGCCAAAATCAACGGTTTTCACAAAAAACGCATTATTTGTAAATGTTGCACAGGCGTGAACGCCCCGCTTTGGGCAGTTTGCCGTGACAAAACCGGCGCCGAAAAAGGGCGAAGCGGATAAAAAAACTTTGACCCTTTTGTGAATTCGTGCGTTTTCGGCTTGACGGCGGCAATGTTTTATATTAGAATAAAGAATGGTTTATTAGGGACCGAACGCGGAGAAAAAAGGAGGATGCCCCATGACCTTCGGCGCGCTTTCTTTGCGCATCGCCGCAGACGGCAACGTGCCGGCGCGCGCCGTCGACGTGCTGACCGACGCGCTTAATGCGCGCTGCCCCGGCTTCGGGAGCGCGGCGCCGGACGGGAAAACGATCCTTCTGGAATACGATCCGCTGCTCGCCGGGCAGGAGGCCTTTGCCGTGACGGAGAACGGCGAGGGGCTGTGCTTTCGGGCGGGGAGACTCAGGGGCTTCCTGTATGCGATCGGGCTGTTTCTGAGAAAACTCGAGGTACAGGGCAACGACCTTGTTTTGACCGAAGACATCACAGGTCATCATTCGCCCGACAAGCCGATCCGCGGGCATCAGCTCGGGTACCGTCCGCTGTCGAACACCTACGACAAATGGGACGTGGGCGATTACGTGCGATATATGACGGAGCTGACGTTTTTCGGCATGAACGCCGTGGAGCTCATCCCCCTCGGTGAGAAAAACGAGCTGATGAAATATGACGCCGTGACGATGGCGGCGAAGCTGAGCGAAGAGATCCGTGCCCTCGACATGGACGTATCCGTGTGGATCCCGAACGGGGACGGCGAGGAGGAAGCGGAGCTGAAAGCGCGCGAAGAGATGTTCGCCTCCCTACCCTGTCTTGACGCTGTGTTCATCCCGGGCGCGGACCCGGGGGACCTGCCCGCCGACGCGATGGTGAAACGCGCGGTCAAGATCGGCGAAGCCCTGCGCAAAAGCCACCCGGCGGCGAAGCTCTGGGTGTCGGCGCAGGCCCCCCACAACGATAAGCAATGGGGCGAGGTCTTTTTAAGAGAAGTCAACGCGAACAAATCGCATTTCGCGGGCGTCATTCAGGGTCCGAACCGCGCGTTCGACATCGACGTGCTGCGCGCGCGGCTTGACCCCGATCTGCCGATCCGCTATTACCCCGATATCTGCCACACGGTGCGCTGCGAATACCCGCTGACGGACGTGCCGTATCTCTATAACACCGGGCTCGGGCGGGAATCCGTTTGCCCGCGGCCGGTGGACTATAAGCGTCTGCACGGGGCCGTTTCGCCCTATACGGTCGGCAGCGTGACCTATTCCGACGGCGTGAACGACGACGTGAACAAGGCCGTGTGGTGCGCCCTTGAATGGGACCCGGACCTCACGCCCGAGGCGATCGTGGAGGACTACGCGCGGTGCTACCTGTACGGGCGCGATACCGGGCGGCTTGCCGCCGGGATATTGAGCGCGGAGAAGAGCTTTCACCGCTCCCCCGCCGACCCGAAGAACCGCTTCACGGCGTGGGCGCTGGAAGCCTCGCCCGACGAAACGAACTGGCGCGCGAACAGCCTGTATTTTCTGTCGCTGTGCCTCAGATTCCTGCAGGAAAAGTATTTGCGGGAGATCGCCGAGGCCGCCGTGTACGCGGGCGGACCGATACCGGACGATAAATGTGACGACCCCGTAAGGCTTGAGATCGACCGCGTGGCGGGGCTGCTGTATGACGAAGTGGGCATGCAGCTCGACGTGGAGCATTATCACGCGTACGGGCCGGAGCGCGGCGCGACGCTGGAAACGATCGATCTGCCGGTCACGGATCTGAATAGATTACACGATGTCTGGGAGACGGCGAGAGCCGCGGGCGAGGACCCCGCGAAAGCGCTGCAAACCGAAAGAGCCGAGTCTGCCGCGCCCGAAGACGGCGTTTACATCAGTTTCGCCCTGCACGGGCTAAAACCCCTCGGGGCGGAGCAGCCCGGCGACTATTATATCAACTACCTCGGCGACCGCAAAACCGTGAACAATGGCACGCTGCCGACGCGCCTTGCCCGCGTGTTCGATCACTATACGCTCGACATGGCGTTCACGGGGCTGACAGATGCTGACTACCGGCTCACGCTGACCGTATACCGGCTGCCGGAGCACTTTTTCACCGATCACACCGTGACGGCGAACGGCGTAAGGCTCGGCGGGTTTACTCCTGCTGAGACAGCCGCGAAGCTGCCGAAGGATTTCGGAAAAATAGAACTGACCGTGCCGAAGGTCCTTTTGAAGGACGGCGCAGTCAGGCTGCATATCGAAGAACCCGAAACGGGCTTTGGGACCGCGGAAGTGCGGCTCGAACCCGTGAACGGGACGGAGGGAACGAGATGAAAAACCCCATTGACGCGATAAAGACCAGGGCGAAGAATTTCGCCGAAGAAAAGGACCTGAAGCAGAAGCTGATCGACAAGGGCGATTCGGCCGTGCAGGCGATCCTCAGGGGCGCCGCCGGACGCGTTTCGGACAAGACGATCCCCTTCATCAACCGCTACGACAACACGGGCTTTTTGGAGGGCGACGGGTATTTCCTGCCCCGCCCCGCCGAAGGCGCCGGGTGGAGCGTCGGCTTCGCGAAGGCAAGCGTGCTGCCGGACACCCTGACGGGCGACCTTTATATCGCGGGGTATCTCGCATTCCCGCCGAATAAAGCGGACGGGCGCCTGACCGACCAGTTCGTGCGGGCGATCGCCCTCGACGACGGCAGCGGGCGCGGGATCCACGTGTTCGCGGTGATCGATTGCGTGGGCATCTCGAACCACGACATCCGGCGCATCCGCACGCGGCTCAAGGACCTGATCGCCGAAAAGAACGTTCTGTCGCTCAACGTGAGCGCCACGCACTGCCACTCCGGCGTCGATACCATGGGCGTATGGGGCGACCTCATCGAGGCGCTCAAGAAGAACCCGAAGGCTGTCAAGAAGCAGAAGACCGCAGGGGACGCCGTTTCGGGGCGCAACGAAGAGATGATGGACTATCTCATCGAGACCGCCGCCGAGACGATCACGGAGGCCGTAGCCGACATGACGCCCGGCAGGCTCGATTTCGCCCTGCTCGACGCCGCGGCATTCATCCGTGACAAGCGCCCGCCCTACGTGCTCGACGACGTGATGACCGTGCTGCGCTTTTCGCCGGACGCCCCGGCCAGGGAGAAGCTCATCGCCGTGGTTTTGAGCGCGCATCCGACGAACTACGGCGGCAAGCAGAAGCAGATCAGCGCAGACTTTCCGTTTTTCACCTGCGACGAGCTCGAGAAGAACGGGTTCCGCGCCGCCTATTTCCAGAGCGACGAGCTCGCGGTGGCGACCGACCGCGGCAAGTTCACGGCGGAGAACGCCACCCGCGAAGAGGGCATCGAGCAGTACGGCCGCGCGATCGCGAACTACGTGCTCGGCGCGGACGAGGGGGCGTATAAGCCAATCGAGCCGCTTTTGAACGTCAGGCTCACCGAGACCTTCGTGCCCGTGGACAACGCCCTGATGACGCTTTTGGGGAAGCTGAAACTCGTGTCGAACAACGTGGTGCGCGTGACGGCCTCGAACGCGAAAAAGCCGAAGAAAAAGGAATGGGATTACTATTTCAACACCGAGGTGGGCTACGCCGAGCTCGGGACTCAGCTGAAGCTCGCGCTGATTCCGGGCGAGCTCGCGCCCGAGATCTTAGTCGGCGGCGCGTATGATGAAAGCGAGAGCTACACCGGCAAAAAGTGGGACATTCCGCCGCTCAAGGACGCCGTGACGGGGCGGCTTTCGGTGATCGGGCTGTGCAACGACTGCATCGCCTATATCATCCCCGACAACGACTTCGGCTCGGTGTTCGCGCCGCTGCACTATGAGGAATCCGTTTCGGCGGGCAGGCGCACGGGCAGCAACATCGCGCACGCGTTTCTGCGCTGCGTGGAAGAGGCCGAAAAGAGCAGGGTCGCGGAGTCGCAGACGCTCGCGCCCGAAGAATAAAACAAAAGATCTCTTATTGACTGAGAGGCAGGATATATGGCAAAAGACCCCATCACCGCCGTCATCGTGGGCGGCGGACACCGCGCCGTGACCTACGCGGACTATTCGTTGAGACACCCCGAAGACCTGAAGATCGTGGGCATCGCGGACCCGGACGCCGAGCGCCGCGAGATGTGCCGGCTGAAATACGGCTTCGGCGAAGACAGGTGCTATGAGAGCGCCGAGGCGCTGGCCGCCGTGCCGCGCTTTGCCGACGCCGTGATCAACGGCACCATGGATCATCAGCATTACGCGACCGCCGTGCCGCTGCTCGAAAAGGGCTACGACATGCTGCTCGAAAAGCCCTTCGCCGTGAGCGAGGACGAGATGCGCCGCCTTCTGGCGGTGATCGAGAAGAACGGCAACCGCGTGATGATCTGCCACGTGCTCAGGTATTCGCCGTTTTACATCGCGGTGAAAAAGCGCATTCTGTCGGGCGAGCTCGGCGACATCATCAACGTGCAGATGGCCGAGCACGTGAGCTATCACCATCTGTCGACCTCGTATATCCGCGGCAAGTGGGCCAACTCCGACAAGTCGAAGACCACCATGCTGCTGGCGAAATCGTGCCACGATATCGACGTGATGGCGTGGCTCATGCAGCCCGTGAAGCCCGTGAGCGTGTCGTCGGTGGGCAGCATTTTTCAGTTCAAGCCCGAAAACGCCCCCGCGAACGCCGGCACGCGCTGCACCGTGGACTGCCCGCTGGTGGACACCTGTCGCTATTCGGCGAAAAAAATATATCTCGAGCACCCCGACCGCTGGACCTGCTACGCGTGGGCGGACCTTGAACACAAGCCCGACCAGACCATGGAGGACCGCGTGAAGTCCTTTTTGAACGGCAACCCCTATAACCGCTGCATCTACAAGTGCGACAACAACGTGGTGGACCACCAGGCGGTGATGGTGAACTTTTCGTCCGGCGCGACCGGCACGTTCAACCTCGTGGGCGGCTCCGCCAAGAGCACCCGCACGCTCAAGGTGGTGGGCACGCTCGGCGAGCTGACGGGCGTGTTCGAGGACAACGTGCTCGTGGAGTCGCTCATCGCCTCAGACACGCCGGAGGGCTACGTGGAGGCGCCCGTGGACCTTTCGGGCGCGGACGCCGAGGGCCACGGCGGCGGCGACGACAACCTGACCGCGGATTTCATCCGCTATCTCAGAACGGGCGAGCAGTCGGTGTCGTGCACCGCGATCGAGAACTCGGTGGCGGGGCACCTGACCGTATTTAAAGCCGACGAGAGCATGCGGCTGGGCGGCGCGCTTGTAAAAATCGATTTATAAGTCCGTCGGGAAAGCTTTTCCCGGAACCGATTTGAGCCTCCTGCATACGATGTATTGAAGTTTTCGGATTTCAATTCATTTCAGGAGGTTTTTTTATGCCCGATCCCTGCAGCCAACCCGGCAGGCCGATGCGCCCCGAAGCCGTGTGCATCGACACCTCGCGCGTGTATGATTCGTGCGCGGACAGAGACTGCCTTTCGGATCTGCGCGTCTATTTCACCCCGGGCGCGCAGCGCGTGCTTGAAAACGCGGTCAGCGTGCGCTGCCGCTCCTGCGACGTGATCAACGTGTTTTCGGAGATCGAAAAGGTGCCCTTCTCTACCGGCTATTATTCGGTGGACGCAACGTTTTTCTTCGACGTGGTGTTAGACGCGTATTCCGCTCCCTTAGCGCCGCCCGTGAGCGTGCACGGGCTTTCCGTGTATGCCAAAAAGAGCATCCTCTACGGCGCCGACGGCAGCGTGAAGGTGTTTTCTTCGGAATACGCCCCCGCCGTGGACGCGCAGAACCCGATGACCGCCACGAGCCCGCGCGCGAAGATCCAGGTAGCCACGCCCATCCCGCTCGACGCGCGCATCTGCCGCCCCTGCGAATGCTGCGACACCCTCGGCCCGGTCCCGCGCATCCCCGAAGCGGTGCGCTGCCGCTTCGGCAACGAGGAGTTCGTGCTCGGCGACGACCACCCCGCCGTGCGCGTGACGATCGGCCTGTTTTCGATCGTGCGCCTCGAGCGCGACGTGCAGCTCATGATCCCGGCGTGCGAGTTCTGCATGCCGACCAAGGAATGCGACGCCGACACCGAGGACCCCTGCGACGCCTTCAGGCGCATCGCCTTTCCGGTAAACGAGTTCTTCCCGCCCGAGGCCGCCGACAACTGCCCCGGCACGGGAGGCCCTGTCGTGAACGACCGCTGCGGCTGTTCCCGGTAAACAAAGCCATATAAAACAAAAAAACGGGAGCGATCCCGTTTTTTTTGTATTCTTATTGGAATCGGTTACCAGAGCAGGTTCCACGTCTCTTCGCTCGCGCCGGAGGACTTGAAGCCGCCGGACACAAGGCTCACCTTGCCGGACGCGTCGATCGTGACCGGGGTGTTGTAATAGGCGCTACGGACGTAGCCGTTCTGGCCGATCACGAAGCGGATCGTGGAGCCGGAATAGAACACGTCGAACTTTTCGATGGTGAAGCGCGACAGATCGAGCTTGTCGGCGTTGAGATAGCCGATCGCGCCGGCGTTATAGGGCGGGTAGCTTGTGAGCGTGCCGGATTCGGGCATGAGGGTGAGATTCACCACCAGCGTGTCGCCGCTCTGGACAGCCGACGCCGTGAGCACGCCCTCGGCGGGCAGGCTGAACGCCTGACGCTTGGGCAGCAGGATCGGCACGGTCTCGCCGTCGCCGTTCACGGCGGTGCCGTTATTGAACGAAAGGGTCTCGCTGTCGCCCTTGAGCATCGTGTCGATCACGTTCTGCGCGATGGATTTGACGCCGGGGATATCGGGATAGATGGATTCGATGTTAAACGTGAATTTCTGCTCGTGGTCCACGGTGAGGGGGCCGGTGTAAGCCTTCGTGAGGTTCACGGAATAGGTGACGTAGGCGAGGATCTCTTCGGTCGTCCACTCGGCGGGGGACTTCACGTTGCCGACCGTGGTCACTTCGGTGGTGGGCACGGGCGTGGGCTGCGACACCGTGACGGGCGGCAGCGTGGACGCGGGCGGCAGCGTGGCGGCCGTTTCGTAGGGGTTCGTATAGGAGGAGGGCTCGGTGGAGTAATAGTAACTCGAGATGGTTTCGAGGGTCACCTGCGACAGGGGGTCCGCGGTGGACGGCACGACCGGCGCGGTGGTCGCGGCGGTGTTGCGGTCGATGGTGGCGTCGGGATTCAGCCCGCCGCCGCAGGAGCCGAGAGCGGCAGAAGCGATCACGAGCGCGAGCGCGAGCGCGACGAATTTTACATACTTCATACGGATCTTTCCTTTCGGGCGTTACGCCAACGCGGGGGCGGGAGCGGGCGCTTCAACGGACGCTTCAACGGGCGCCTCGGCGGGCGCTTTGTTTTCGCGGGCGACGTCCTTCACCGCGCCGATCACGGCCGAGGGCGCGCCCTTGAAGGCGGTGCGGAAATCCTGCCGCACGTCGGGGTCGAGCGACTTCCACGCCGCGACGGCGCCCTTGACGGACGAGCCGACGTTCTGCGCGAAGCCCGTGAGATAGAGCTGGCCGAGCCCCTTGACGAGGCCGCTGGCGACCTTTTCGATGGAATCGTAATACTGCTCGGGGATCAGGGTGGTGACGCGCTTTAAGAAGGCGTTGTTGAGCTTGCCCTGCAGGGTGAGGCCCTTGGCGTAGGCGGGCTCGCTGCCCTCGACGAGCCAGTAAGAGAGGTCGTGCTGGATCGGGCCGATCGGCACGGAATTTTTGACGACCTTGAAATCGTTGTCGTGCGCGAGCATCATGCCGACGAAGGACGCTGTGGGCACCAGATGCTCGTAAGCCGGCAGCAGGTCGAGATATTCCTTCGTGTTGTAGAGATCGTAGTTGTGGAAGCCCGGGCCCTCGAGGTTATAGAGCGAGCGGATCCTGGCGCGCGTGGCGTCGCGGCAGTTGAGGGCCGCCCAGAGCGCGAGGTTGCCGCCCTTGGAGTGGCCGCAGATGATGATCTTGCCGCTGTTTTCGTCGGCGGTCTTCTCGAGGTAGTCGAGCGCGAGCTGGTGCGAGGGCATGCCGCGCTTGACGAGGATATCGAGATCCTCTTTCCAGCCGATCACCGAGTCGTCGGTGCCGCGGAAGAGCACCACGGCGGTGCCGTCGGGCAGGCGGAGGGTCATGGCCGCGAACTGCACGGCGGGGCTGGTCTCGAAGACCTCGGCGCTGTCGGTGACAACGACGTCGTGATAGCGCTTGCTGCGCCCGAGCTGGACGAGCCGCACGCTGATCTGCGGGGACAGCACCATGCCGACCTTTTTATATTTGCCGCCGAACAGGTCGAAGGCCTTCATCGCGAGCTCCGGATACGGGACCTCTTTTTTGCCGATCGTTTCATAGGTCTTGTGGAAGACAGGCATGTAAAAGCTCTGGCACAGGCAGAAGCTGTCGGCGCCCCCGAAGGGGACCTCGGCAAAGGTCTTGTCGCTGTAGCGGACGAGAAACTCGTGGGAATTATACATAGATTCGCGCTCCCTCCTGAATCGGATCATACGGTATCGAAGACCATATTCCGTTACATTTTATCATAGCACCGAATTGTGATAATTATATGATATTTATTTAAATTTTTGGCGCGCCAGCCTTGACGGCGCTCTTTTCGCGTGCTATTATAAAATTAACAAAATATGATCGGAAATGGGGTCGTTTTATGGAAAAGACTTACAAAGGCTGGCAGGAATGGGAAACGAAAAGCCTGCAGAAGGAGTATACCGAGCCGACGCGCCTTCTGGGCGACGACGGCAAACTTCTGGCCGCAGGCTGGGCGCGGCACAACGTGTTCGACTATGACCGCAAAGCCGTAAAGAAAGAGATGCGCCGCAAGGAGTGGGATTTCTATCAGCTCTCGAACGGCAAATACATGGTGCAGATCAGCATGGCGAACATCTCGCTCGGTGGGTACGCCAGCGCGGTGCTCGTGGACCTGAAAAACGGCAAGATCCTGTCGACCGGCATGGGCGCCTTCCTCGGCGGCAAGGACAAATACGTGCTGCCGCCCAAGGGCGACGTGCCGAACACCGTGGACTATACCGTGGGCGGGGCGATCTTCCGCACCGTGACCACCGAAACGAAGCGCACCCTGTATTTCAAGAAGGGCGACGTGGAATGCGACTTCGAGATGGATATTTTGCCCGACCACGAGAACATCACGACCGTGCTGCCGTTCAAGGGCTTTCCGGACCGCTATTTCATGACGACCAAGCAGAACTGCATGCCCGTGTCGGGCGTGTTCAAGACCGCCAACGCCGTGTATGAGTTCTCGAAGGACGACACCTTCGCGGTGCTCGACTGGGGGCGCGTGGACACCCCCTATTCGCTCGTGTGGTACTGGGGCAACGGCTCGACCTATCTCACCGACGAAGCCGGCAACAAGCACCTGTTCGGCTTCGAGATCACCTGGGGCATCGGCGACGAGTCGAACGCCACCGAGACCTGCATTTTCTACGACGGCAAGGCGCACAAGTTCGGCGCCGTGGACGTGGAGACCTTCCCGAAGCCCGACAAATACATGGAGCCGTGGCACTTCATTTCGGAGGACGGGCGCTTCGACCTGACGATGAAGCCCTTCTACGACCACCACTCCGACACCAACGTACTCGTGATGCGTATGCATTCGCATCAGGTGCACGGCCTGTGGAGCGGCACAGTCACCCTCGACGACGGCACGGTGCTCGAGATCAAAGACATGTACGCGTTCTGCGAATACGTGGAGAACCGCTGGTAAGCGAAACGGACATAAAAAAAGAACGGAAGCTTCAGGCGCCCTCACTTAGGGTTTTACATGGTTCTTCGCCGCTCTTTTCCGCCCGAACTGCCTGTCCGGCAGGGGATATCCGCCAGGATTATCCCCTGCCGTTCAGATTGTTCGAACAAAAAATAGCCGGCGAAAAACTGCTTCGCACCGCAGTGGATGCAATTTTTGTGAAAGACAAGGCGCAGGGGTC
>JAFZOL010000011.1 GCA_017550625.1 Clostridia bacterium
CGCAGTACACGACGGCTTCCCAGGTGGCGGGCGTGACGCAGTTGCCTGCGACCTCGTTCTCGGTCACTTCATTGGTGTTGCCGGTGTGCGTGTTCGGATCGACTTCGCCGGTCACAGGCGTTCTGCTCAGCTCGGCTTCGCAGTCCGCGCAATAGACGACGGCCTCGTAGTAGCCGGGCGTGACGCAGTCCGCGCCAATGGAGTTTTCGGTCACTTCATTGATGTTGCCGGTGTGGGTGTTCGGGTCGACTTCACCGGTCACGGGCGTTCTGCTCAGCTCAGCTTCGCAGTCCGCGCAGTACACGACGGCTTCCCAGGTGGCGGGCGTGACGCAGTTGCCGGCGACCTCGTTTTCGGTCACTTCATTGGTGTTGCCGGTGTGGGTGTTCGGGTCGACTTCGCCGGTCACGGGCGTTCTGCTCAGCTCGGCTTCGCAGTCCGCGCAGTACACGACGGCTTCCCAAGTGGCGGGCGTGACGCAGTTGCCTGCGGCCTCGTTCTCGGTCACTACATCGATGTTGCCGGTGTGGGTGTTCGGATCGGGATCGGTATCGCGGGTCTCGGTCTCGTTGCAGCGAGCGCAGATGCGCGTTTCTTCGCCGCCGTTCGAGCAGTTGGCGGGCGTGGTCTCTTCCCACTCGCCCCAATCGTGGCCGAGGCCGGTGATCGCGGGAGAGGTGAGCACGTCGAGCGCAAGCTCTTCGTTGAGCTCGTTAGTCACGGCGCTGACGGACGTATCGGCGCAGGAGTTGACGGTGAAGTGCAGCTCGGCAAGCGCGGCGTTGGCAGCGATGGCGTCAAGGGAGGCGTAGGCGAAGGTGATCTCGCCGTCCTCGGCGTTGATGCTGAAGTGCGCCGCATCGGAGGAAGCGTCCACAAAGGTCAGGGTCTCCGCGTCGTAGGTGACGATGATCTTACCGTTGTTGGTAGCTTCGGCCTCGCTCAGCGTGACGGTCACGTTGTGGTCGTCATCGGTCTCGCCCGCGGTGGCGGCGTCAGGCTGCGCAGCTCTTTCGGGAGAGACGGAAGCGGGAGCTTCGATCTTTTCAAGCACGGAGCTCTTCACGCTGATCTTTTCGGCGGGCAGTTCATTGGTGAGCAACGCACTCAGAGCGGAAATCTTCCCTGCGGAGAGAGAATCAACGGCATCGTACAGATCCTCGTGCAGCATAGAGATGTTCGCTGCATTCGACACTCTGCCGACGTAAACGGCGTCGAATTCTTCCGCATTCTGATCGGTAAAGTCAATGTAATAGATCGACTTCGTGGTGTTATCCGCAATGAACACGGAATCGTCGGCGGTATCGGAATTCCCCTCGGGATCACGGGCGCTGGTCATGGAGTATGCCCACAGATCGGAGCCGATGTTCAGCGTGTTGATCTTACCAACGGTGCCGTACTGCGCGCCCAGACCTTGTTCTCCGGAGGAAACGGAGCCGTAAGGCGCAAGAATGTACATATTGCCGTCCGCGCCCATCGCATAGAACAGGAACATCCGTCCGTTGGTGGAATCGTCATAGTAGCCGATGAAGGTGATGGCAACGAAGTGTGCAACGTCTGAGAAGTCGAAATAGCTGACGTTGCCGTCGGAAGTCGGGAAGGTGACATAGCCGCTCTCGGTGACGCCGACGTAGTCGTAGTCAAAGGTGTAGGTCGTGCCGCTGCTGGTGACCGTGAAGGTGGGAATGTTCGCGGCATCCAACGGCGCAACGGCCATATTCATCTGGAAGGTGGCATCTTCATCGCGGACGTAGGTCTCCGCGTCGAATTCGTGGAAGTAGCCGCTGTCATCCAGACCGAAGAGCTTGTCGCCGCCGCGTCCGCCGCCGACGATGGTGACGTCGGAATCCGCCAGCTTCGTGGTGGACATATTGCTCAAATCGATGGAGGCAAACTGCGTCTCAGAGCCGCCTTCGCCGTTCTCAAGCAGATAGAGCAGTTCGTAGGCGTCGCGGGAGGAAATGGCGTTGTCGCCGTCCAGATCAGCGGCCGTCGCGTCGAATGCGCCGATGTATTCGCCGGTAATCTTGCCAAGGATCGCATCGGCATCGTCAGCGTCGGTATCGCCGTCCATATCAACGTCGGCATCGATCCCGGTGTTCAGCGTGATCTGCGCCTTGACGGAAGCGTTCATGGGCGTGGCGTCGACGACGGAGACCTCGCACTGACCGTACATCGAAGCATCCTGATTGGAGGTCGCGCGGACCGTGCAGGAACCGATGCCCACAGCAGTCACGTGACCGTTCTGATCGACGGTCGCGATACCCTCGTTCGAGGAGGACCAGGTCACGGTCTTGTCGAGCGCGGTGATGGGCAGGACCTTGACCGCAAGATCGATGTCCGTAATGCCCGCCGCGGGGATCAGTGTCACAGTAGCAGGCGTCACGGTCACTTTCTCAACAGCGTCGGGATCGTATTCGACCTGGATCTCGGTTTCTTCGTAAATGTATGTATTTGCCGTAGAAGTCCTTGTCTGCCACTGTGAAGAAGATGCATACCACTGCAAATAATACGTTCTAGTCTGTCTGGTAGACAATCTGTTGTTGGAATACGACCAAGAGGTATTCGTCGTATAGGATGCAGGTCTTTGATTAGAGCCGACATACTGCAGGTATCCGCCATCCGCTACGTTCGTAAAACGGAAACCGGAACTTGCACTCCAAATAAAGGTCGATACAGCGTCTTCGGAAGCAATGTACGGCGCATTGACAGTATTGTCAGCCGGATTAATCTTAACAGTCGCATCACTGACATAGTAGCCATTACCGGGAGAATCCAAAACGATAGCGGAATTCGTCGCGGTATTCGTGTTGGAAATGATGTATTTCTTGCCGGCAGTCAAAGAAGATACAAGCTTGTAGACCTTGATCGTCTTGTAGATCTGGCCTTCGGCGACTCTCGCCACGGCAGCGACCTCGTTGCCGGCGTAGTCCGCAACGAAGATCGTCACGGCAGCGCCGACGTTGGAGGGAACGTTGAAGGTGTAGGAGACCGACTGACCTTCGGCGGTCTGCTCGGGCACGATGCCCTCATAAACCGTATTGCCACCGACATCCATCAGAGCCAGATAGGCGATATAGTGGTCGTCCTGCGCCTCAACGGTGATGGTGCCGTCCGCATTTTTGGTCACGGGCAGGAGCTCGGGCGCCTGATCGTCGTAGGTGAAGGTTCCGCCGATCACAGCACCGTCGCCGAGAAGCTTATCACGAACCAGCGTGCCGAGCCCCGCGGCAGTCACGTTGCCGGTGGTCGTATTGGGATCCAGATAAATGCCGTAATACTCGGGGATCGCGAAGAGGCCTGCGGTGACCTTGTCGCCGTTGGTCAGATTCAGAGCGGATCCCTTGATGTTGAAGGTCGCGGTTGTGGCATCCGTATCCTGCCACGTCTGCTGATTCACATAGTACCAGGAACTGCCCGCATCGTAGTTCGCGCTGCCGGAGTAAAGCACCGTGCCGTCTTCCTTGATAGCGGCAGCGATCACGGTGCCGGCGTTACGGATCAGGTGATACTTCGCGCCTGTAAACGCCGTATCCGGGCCGATCGCCAGTCTGTCCTTCGGGAAGGTAGGCTCCACGGTATAGGGGTTGCCGGAGAACTTCACCGCAGAATCGCCGTTATAGCGGACGTTCAGATAGTTCACGTCGGTAAGCCCATGGTAGGACGTACGGGTGGATCCGTAAAGATTATCAATGTAACTATAAGCGTCGAACATGGACGAATCCGTCCAGGAGCCGTAAACGCCGAGGATCGGGATTGAATGCTCCACGGCATCTCCGGTGACCTTGGTAAAGCCTTCCACGTAGACGGTCTTGCGCTCGGAGTTATCCAGAGCCGCACGCTGCGCCTCGGTCAGCTCGATGGTGACCGTGACCTCTGTGCTGCCGTTCGCGGCAACCGTGACGCTGTTCCCGGTTGAATAGGAAACGTTCGCGGAAAGCGCTTCCGTAGCGTAACTCATATAGCCGTTTTCGATCTTCTGCGTGAAAAGATCGGTGGACAGCGTGTAGGTCTTCGCCGTATCGGTGATATTGTTGATCGTAAAGCTGTAAATGAACAGACCGTCGCGGGACGCGTTCTGGCCGATCTCAGCCTTCACCTTGCCGTCCGCAGCGGAAATCGTAGCGTCGGCACCCATCCAAATATATTCTGTCGCATTCGCCGCGTTGTTCACGTTTGCAAGACCGGAGCCCTGACGGAGAATGGACTGATAGCTGCCGTCGGAGGCTTTCATCGGAACAGCAGTGGACATCAGAAGAGACTGCACGAGCTGACGCTGGGTCTTGCCGGTTTTCGCGACGAGATTATTCTCACGAATATACTCGGCAAGGACAGCCGAAAGGCCGGCGATGTGCGGCGCCGCCATGGAGGTACCGCCCCAGGAAACGTATTTGTCGGTTCCGCCGCCGCCGTCATCCGGGTCACCGGTACCGTGGACGGAATAAATGTTTCCGCCGGGCGCGGTAATCTCGGGCTTCATCGTCAGAGAGCCCGGAACGCCGAAGGAGGAGAAGTCCGTCAGTTCGGTAAAGTCACCCAGAGAAATCGTCTGGGACACGTTCGTAACTTCAACGGAACCGGTGTAATAAGTATAGCCGCCGGTGGTTCCGGAAGACACGGAATTCGATTTCACCCAATTCGCGTCTGCCAGCGAAATGGAAACCATCGGGAAGGAGCCGGTATATCCATCCAGATTCATGTTGATGGAACCGTCCTGATTATTCGCAACGACCAGCGCCTTGGGGTTGTAGCTTTTCAGATTGTTGCCCTTTTCATAGAAGGACAGCTCGCCGCGGTTGACGATGACCACCTTACCGGAAAGGCTGATGGTCCTGTTGACGGCGGTATACTCAGCGGTATTACCCACGCCGTCAATGTAAACGTAATCCCACGTTCCGGCAACGGTCGTCATCGCGGGACCGGCGGAACCGCCGGAGTAAACAACCTGACGTCCGTTGTTGAAAACAAGAGGCATACCGGTGGAAGTCGTGTTCTCGGAAGCGGCAACGCAGAAGGAGTTGACGAAGGTTCCGGGAGAACCGCCGGTGTGAAGAGAAATATCCGACGCGTAGATGCCGTCATGGTTCTCAAGGAACGAATCCCACGCATAGGAGTTGCCCGCGGAAATGCTGACGACGGTCTTCACGTTTTTGCTGCCATTAGAGAGATTATCCATAATGGTCTGGTAGGAAGAGGTCTCTGAATACGCAAAACCGGGATTGCCGGAGCCGAGGGAAAGGTTCGTCGCATCGGCGCCGAGAACGATGGAGTCCTCGATGGCAACCATATAGTCCGAATCATAGGCGCCGCCTTTGGTGCCGAAAACCTTCATCACGAAGATCTGCGCGTCAGGCGCCATGCCGACCGCCTTCACAGTGGAAGGAGCGTCAACATAGGAATCGCCGGATTTGACATAACGGTTGGCCGCCGCAATACCCGCAACGTGAGAACCGTGTCCGCTGTTCGCTCCGCTATGGTCAATCGTCAGATTCTGGTCAACATAGTTGACCGCATAAGGAATCTTATCCGATACGAAGGTTCTGGTACGGTTCGAACTGGAAATGAACTTTGAAGCATTCAACTGGCTCCACGTGGTGGCATCCACAGTGCCCATCTTCTGAGAAGTAGCACCGGCCTGCGTGAGCGCGTAATTGAACGCATCCGCATTGAAGGACTGATGGTTTGCATCGATACCGGTGTCAATGATGGCGACACGGGATCCAGCGCCGGTATAGCCGGACGACCAGGCGATCGTCGCGCCGACGGTCACGGAAGAGCCGGAGGTGTTCGGATCGTCCGCATCATTCGTCTCAACGGGCGCGGGGACATCGTATTGACGTTCAAGCTCTACGCTCTTGACGCCGGGGATCGCCCGAATCGCATCAAGGTCGCCAAAGCGCACCTCAGCTGAAATCGCGTTCGTGAGCAGGGTCAGGTTCCATTTGACGTCGAGCGCGACGCCGGTGGCGGCTTCGATCTTCGACTGGATGGACGCCTGATTTCTTTTCAGAGAATCTCTGTAGGAAATCGCGGCCTTGTTTGTGCCGATCCCCTGCGCGGCATAGCCGGCGTCGATGGCGCCGGGCTCGTCGAGGAAGATCGACACGCGGACGGTGTCATTGAGGCCGTAGGGCAGGTCTTCCGCCGGCTGGGCCTCATCGTCCGGGGCCTCGCCGAGCTTTTTCACGTTCAGCGTGGAGGGATCGATGGGGGTCACGGTCAGCCCCTTGCCGGATGACGCAGCCGCGGCGCCCGCCGCGGACACCGCCGGCAGGGCGACGGTGAAGAGCATCAGCACGGTAAGAAGGACCGAGAGAAACTTCTTGGTGTGAGAATTCATTGTTACACTCCCTTTTTAAATAGATGATCGCAAAGGATGTAAGCCATTTTTGCATAATTTTACAAGGATTTCAAGTGTTTTCCGGTTAATTATCGATTCAACTTCAAAATCCTGTATATTAAATTGTTTAATAAATATGATGTTATTGATGAACTTTATAAAATTATCCAAACGGACAAAGGTTTTTTGTTTAAATCGCACAAGGGCTCCCCTGCCCCGGTTTTTGGCCGTGTTTTCGGGCGCAGGCGGGGACAAAAAAACTCCCCCCGCGGAGATTCCGCAGGGGGAGCAATTATTGGGGGGTATCCTCAGGTCCGAAACCTTATTTCGCGATGGGGGACCACCACAGAAGGATGCGGTTCAGGATGAAGAGGATGTGATGGATCAGGGAGGTCCACCAGCCGGAGATCGTGTGCAGGTCGTGATGCTCGCCGCAGTACGGGCAATCCTGGCCTTCGCCGCAGCGCGTGCAGACGTTGTCGGCACTGCCTTCGGGGAAGTCGTGGCCCAGAGCGGGCAGGACGACGTGCTTCTCAATGGTGTATTCAACACCCTTGAAGATCACGGTGGCGATGTAGATCGCTTCGCCGTCCTCGGTGCAGGTGGCTTCCTGCGTGAGGACCGTGAGCTCGGCTTCGAGCTCTTCGACAAGGCCGAACTCGTCGGTGGCGGTGAAGATCGCGGTGACAGCGGTGTAGCCGTCCTCATCGCTGCCTTCCCACACCCATTCGGGACCTTCGTATTCGTGGTCGACGATGCCGAGCTCCTCGTTGATCTCTTCGTCGTGGACGTAGACCGTGATGTCTTCTTCTTCGGAAGCGAAGTAGATCGTGGCAAGGGTCTCGCCGGCGGGGATGGCGTCGTAACTCGCGAACGCGAACAGGATCACGCCGTTCTCCTCGTCAACGCCGAGGGACTCGAAGTCGAGGTTCGACTTGTAGGTGACGTAGGTCACGATGGAGGGATCGTAGGTCACCTTGATGAGGCCGTTGTTGGCGTCCACGTCTTCGGTGAGATCGACGGTGTAGGTGTAAGCCTGCTCGGGCGTGACGACCTCGCCGTTCTTGCCGGCCCTGTTGGGCGCGCCGAGGGTTTCGATCTCAGCGGTCTCAACGGCAGCCTCAAGCGAGACGTCGGCCTTCTGAGCGATGCCGGTCTTGGCTTCGCCTTCTTTGGCTTTGATGCGCTCGATCTGGCTGACGGAAAGCTCGGGAATCGAGTCGTAATCGCCGTTGAACAGGCCCGCGACGCTGGAAGCGCCCGCGACTGTGCCGACGTAGGCGGCGTCGAACTCGTAGTACTCGTCGAGGCCGTTGACGTAGAAGATCGCCTTCATGTTGTTGTCGGCGATGAACACGGCGTCTTCGCCCGTCTGATAATAGGCGTAGGTCATGGAGAACGCGGTGGGATCGTCACCGATGGTGAGGATGTTGACCGTGCCCCAATCGTAGAGCGAAAGATCCAGATCCGGCTCACCCTCATACAGCATAGGCGTGATGATGCCGAGATAGAGCTCGGACTGATCGTCGAGGATGTAGTAATACAGAGCCGTGATGTATTCGTCGTTGTCGTCATACTCGGCGCCGACGAAGGCGATGGCGATCGGGTTGATCCCGTAGTCGCCCGCGAGATCAAAGTAGACGGCGTTGGAGCCGGTCTCGCCGTACCACAGCGTCAGCCAGCCGTTCTTGGTAACGGAGGCATAGTAGTAATCGTAATAGGCAAGGTTGGGCTCTCCTTCATCGCCGAGATTGGCGGTGAAGTTCGGGAAGTTGGCGGAGTCGAGCGCCAGATAGGTGGGATTGAGCGAGAACATCATTTCGGGCGTGAAGGTCTCGACGTCATATCTCATCACGTCGATATCGGTGTCAACGCCCCAGATGTAGTTACCGGATTGCGCGCCGGAGATGAAGGTGGAGCCGGCCTCGGCGATCTCTTCGGTCTCCATGGTGGAGAGGTCGATATACTCGAAGCGCATGTCGTTCTTGCCGTAGGTGGTCTGCGCGAAGACGTAAGCGTCGATCGGGGTCTGGCCCGCGACGGCGACCACGCACGTGCCGTAGACGGAAGGTGTCTGGTTCGAGGTTGCGGTGATGATCGCGGTGCCTACGCCGACGGCGGTCACGACGCCGTTTTCGTCGACGGTGGCGACGTCTTCATCGGAGGAGGACCAGGTGACGGTCTTGTCGGGAAGCACGATGGGCTTCACGGTGACGTCAAGCTCCACGGTGGGCTTCGCCTCGAGGATCAGGGTAACGGCCGCGGGATCCACGATCACTTCGGAAGCGGCTTCGGGATCGATCTCATATTCGAAGGTCTGAGGCGTGAAGATGTAGGTCTCGCCCTCGGTGGGACCGAACATGAAGTAGCCGCCGTTGTAGTACATGTAATATCCTATGCTGACGTAGCCGTTGTCCAGATACGGGGTGTGATAGGAGAAAGAGTCCGCGTAGCCGGCATACTGGCCGCCCCAGCTCACGAAGGGATAATTGGGGCTGTTGAAGCCGAGGAGACCGCCGTCGTTGGCGTTCTCGAGCGTAACGGCGTCGTCAATGGCGTCCCAAACGATGGAGGCGTCGATCGCGGCGTCGTCAACGTAAAGGCCATTGGCGTCTTCGATGAGCTTGACCTCAGCGGAGCTCGTGTAGTAGTTCACACCGTTGGACATCAGAGCGGCGGCTTCGCCGGGCTCGTTGGAGTTGGTGATGACGTAGGGATTGCCTTCTTCAAGGGTCTCGGTCAGATAATAGTGGGTGACCTTGGCCATGATCGGGCCGTCGGAGAAGCGGATGAGGGCGGCGTCTTCGTTGGCGGCATAGTCGCCCACGAACACGGCGGCGGCGACGCCCATGTCAAGATCGGAGATGTCGAGTTCCACGGTGACTTCTTCACCGGGCTCGCTCTGCTCGGGGATCTCGCCGGCATAGATCTCTTCGCCGTTGATATCCATCAGGCAGATGGCGGCGATATACTGATCGTCCTGCGCGGTGACGGTAACGGTGCTGCCGTCTTCGGAAAGCTCGGCGCTCAGGATCTTCGGAGCCTGGGTGTCGATCTTGGCCTGCATCGAGATCACGGCGCCTTCGCCGATCTCGCCTTCCTCATAGAGAGCAAGGAGGTCTTCAAGGGAGATGTCGCAGGTCTTGGCTTCGGGATCGAGCATCAGGGCGTAATACTCGGGCACGGCAAAGAGCTTCACTTCGAAGCCGTCGCCGGACTCAAGGCCGAGATCCTTGACCTTTTCGCCGATCGCGGCGGTGGAAACGCCGTTGTTGTACCAGGCGGCGCCGTTGACGTAGTAGTACATACCGTCAACGTCCTTCTCGACGTTGCTGTTCCAGAGGATGTTGCCTTCGTCGTCGAAGATCACGGCGACCATGGTGCCGGCGTTGCGGATCAGGGTGTACTTGACGCCGGAGATCGTGGCCTTGGAGGAGACCGCGAAACGCTCGGGATCGGCGTCGGGCTCGGCAAGATAGGGGTTGCCGGTGAAGAAGTAGGTGGAAGCGCCGTTCTTGAGAACCACGCCGTTGGTCTCGTAGTTGCCGGAATAGGACTCTCTCCAGAGGTTGCCGTTGTAAGCGTCGAACGCGGTCACGGCGTCGTACATGGAGGAATCGGTCCAGGAGCCGTAGACGCCGAGGATCGGGATGGAATGCTCAACGTCGTCTTCGCAGGTGATGTAGGTGTAGCCTTCGACCCAGGCGGTGAGTCTGGTGGCGTCGAGATACTCTCTCTCTTCTTCGGTCAGTTCGATCGAAACGGTCACTCTCGCGGCGCCGCCGGCGGGAATGGTGGCTTCGTCTTCGCCGCCGAGGATGAGAAGCAGCTCGTAGGCGTCGCGGGAGGTGATGTCGCCGTCACCGTCCAGGTCGGCAGCCTCTTCGTCGTAGTCGGCGTCAAAGATGCCGGTCACGATGTCGAGGATGGCTTGCACGTCGTCTTCGTCGGTGTCGCCGTCAAGGTCAACGTCGTTGCCCTCGCCGAGCTGCTCCCACGTATAGGCGATGTCGGCCTCAAGGGCCTCGATGCCGTAGCTCATGATGTAGTCATACCAGCCCTCTTCGATGCCCTGCGTGAACAGGTCGGTAGAGACGGTATAGGTTCTGTCTTCGTCGGAGATGTTGTTCACAACGAACGAGAACTCGTATTTGCCGTCGCGCGCGGCGTTCTGGCCGAGCTCGGCCTTCACCTTGCCGTCAGCGGCGGAGATGGTGGCGTTGTCGTCCATCTTGATGAAGGACTCGGCCAGGATGGCGTTCTGCACGTTGGCAAGACCGGAGCCCTGCTCGAGCACGGGATAATAGTCGCCGCCGGCATCCTTCATCGGGACCGAGGTGGACATCATCAGGGACTGGATGAGCTGTCTCTGCGTGAGACCGGTCTTCTCGACCATGTCGTTCTCACGGATGTACTGCGCGAGCACCGCCACGAGGCCGGCCATCTGCGGGGAGGCCATGGAGGTACCGGACATCAGCTCATACTGATCTTCGCCGCCGGAATAGTTGACGCCGTCCTCAGTCGCGTAAGCGTGGAGCGAACGGATGCTGCCGCCGGGGGCGGTGATCTCGGGCTTCAGGACCAGCGCGCCCGTGGCGCCCCAGGACGAGAAGTCGGTGGGATCGGTGTTGAAGCCGGAGGGCATGGCGATCGGCTGGTCCGCAACGAACACGGAGCCGGTGTAAACGTCATAACCGCCGATCTCGGTCTTCTCGCTCGCGGCCTTGATCTCATTCGCGGTGTCGAGCGGGATGGCGACCATCGGGAAGGAACCGACGTAGTCGTCAAGCGCCATGTTGATCGAGCCGGCCTGGTTGTTCGCGACGATCAGAAGGGCCGGATCGTAGTAGATCAGGTTGTTGCCCTTGACGTAGAACGAGATGCCGCCGCGGTTGACGATGACGGCCTTGCCTTCGAGGTCGATCTCTTCGGCCACGGCGTCGTAGTCGTCGCCGTCACCGATGCTGTCGATGTAAACGAAATCAAAGGTCTCGCCTTCAAATCTCGCGATCGTGCCGCCGGTGTTCGAGGTCTCGGTGAACACGCCGTAGATGTCATCGTTGAACACGAGGGGCTTGCCGATGACGCCCTGGTTCTGGGAGGCGGCAACGCTCAGGGAGTTGATGGAGGTGCCGGGAGAACCCGCGGTGGCAAGGGAGATAGAGTCGGCATAGATGCCGTAGTCGCTCTGGAGCGCGTAGTCCCAGGCGTAGGAGTTGCCGGCGGAGCCGCAGTAAACGGTGTCGCTTTCGGCAAGCTTATCCATCACGGTCTGGTATTCGCCCGCGAACACGGAGCCGGGGTTGCCGGAGCCGAGAGAAAGGTTCACGGAAGCGGCGCCGAGGATGATGGAGTCTTCGATGGCGGCCATGTAGTCAGCCGGATAAGCGCCGCCGCCGACGCCGAACACCTTCATGACGAGCAGCTGAGCGTCGGGCGCGTTACCGACCGCCATAACGGTCTCTTTGGCGTCGACGAATTCGCCGTCCTGCTTGATGTAGCGGTTCGCGGCCGCGATGCCGGCCACGTGCGAGCCGTGCTCGGAGCCCTTGTCGCGGTTGTCGTCGGACACGTGGTTGGTGCGCGTGCCGCCGTCAACGTAGTTGTAATGGAAGGGGACCTTGGAGTTGAGGTAGAGATCCTCGGCGGAGTTGATGGCCGGGTCGTCGGCAGCGTTGAGCTGGTCGAAGACGTCGGCGATCTTCTCGACGGTGATGAGGTCGTAATCCTCAACGGTGATGCCGGCATTCTCGGCATCCTCGGCGATCGCGTAGTCGAACGCGTCGGGATCCATGGAGATGTGGGTATCCATGAGACCGCTGTCGACGATCGCGATGCTGGAGCCCGCGCCGTAGTAACCCTCGGCCCACGCGGCCTCGGATCCGTTGGTGACGACGGACACGGCCATGTCGGGATCGGCGGCGTCGGTGGTCAGCGGTTCGGCTGCGGTTTCGATGATGACGTGGTCAACGCCCGCAACGGCCTCGATTTTCGCGATATCGCCGTAGGTGACTTCGGCGGAGATCACGTTCATCGCAAGGGTCAGGTTGCGCTTGACGCTCAGTTCGGCGCCCAGGGCTTTTTCGATCTTCGCGGTGACCTTCGCCTGCTCGGCCTTCAGAGCGTTTCTGTAGGAGATGGCAGACGGGTTCTTCGCGATGTTGTTGGTCGAAAAACCGGCGTCGATGGTGGATTTGCCCGTGAGGACGATGGAGACACGCACCGTTTCGTTGGGCGCGTGCTTCGCCGCCTCGGCGGCAGCGGCCGAGGTCTCACCCAGCTTTTTCACGCCGAGTTTCGACGCGTCGTAAGGGATGAGATCCAGAGCCGAGCCGCTCTTCGTCCCGATCGCGCTGACGGCGGGGATCGCCAGAGTCAGCACCATAACGAGAGAAAGAAGAACGGAAAGGATCTTTCTGGTATGATTTCTCACGAAATTCACTCCTTCTTATAGTTTGATACTTTACATCATACCGAAAAAATGTTCGGTTTTCAAGCAATATTTAAGGATTTTTTATACTGATATATAAAATTTATTATTATAAAAATTAATATTATTCATTCTTTTATCATATTGAATAGTTTTGAGGGGTGCCGGGATACATTTTTGTGCATATTTCCATAATCAGGAGAAAGGGCTCCGGGAGCGCGGCACAGCCGCGCGGGTGCACGGGTGCGCGGGAGAGAATGCAAAATGCAAAATACAAAATACAAAATTGTATGAGGGGTGAGGGGTGAGGGGTGAGGAGTTTCGGAGCCTGCGGTTCGCATTTATAAATGGGCAAGGGCGGAGCCCTTCCTTCATCTCACATCTAACATCCAACATTCTTTTCCCTGGCCCCTGGCCTCTGGCCTCTGGTCTCTAAAAAAACCGCCCTTAGGCGGTTTTTTCTTAAAGGGATATTGCTTGACAATGGCCGGATCGCATTTCGGGGAGCGGGTCACGGTGTAAAGGCGGCGGTTTCCTCCAGCTCCATGCGCTTCAGGCGGGCGGCGCGGGCGGCGTCGAGCTTTTCGTGCATCTCCTGCAGGTTTTTCTTGTTGAGCGGATAGAGCAGGAACATCAGGAACGTGATACCGTATGCGATCAGCATGCCGCGCGACACCATTTTGTAGATCCTGTCGCCCTTGCCGGGGATATAGGAGACCTCGGGTTTCTCGGTCTCTTTCGCGTCGTAGCCCGCGTAGCCGCCGAGCAGCTTGAGGCCGCCGAAGTCGGCGATGGTCTGGCCGAGCTTGCGCGAGAACGTGTAGACCGCGTAGATCGCGCTTTCGTTCTTGATGCCCGTTTTCATCTCCTGATAGTCGATCACGTCGCCCACGATCGCCCACGTGAGGATCGACAGGAACGAATAGCCCGCGCCGACGCCGAAATTCGTGAGGATGAACGGGAAATAGTGGGTGCGCAGCTGCTCGTTCGGGCCGATGAGGCACAGAACCAGCGAAAAGACGGTGGCGATCGCGAGGCCCGCCGTGGTGACCTCCTTTTTGCCGAACTTCTTCGCGATCTTCGGCATGAGGAGGATCAGCACAACCATCGGCAGATACGTGGAGATCGTGATATAGATGTTGAGGCGGGTGTCGGCGAAGTAGTTTTTGGTCAGATACTGGTTGAACGTCTGGTACTGCAGCAGGCCCGAGATCATCATGCCCGAGAGCGTGACCGTGATGAACGGGCGGGACTTGAACAGCGTGCCGTAGGTCAGGCCGATGTCGAGCTTCTCTTTGTTGTGCGAATACTGCACGCGCTCTTTGGTGGTGCGGTAGCACATCAGGTATGCTGCCACGCCGAGCACCGCCATGACGACCGCCATGGCGAACGCCTTGTCGTTGTTGAAGATCGTGCGGGAGCCGTCGTTGTTCTTGTCGTACAGGATGATCGGCCCGAGCAGCGATACGACCGCCCCGCCGAGGCCGCCGCCGATATTGCGCGTGGTGGACAGGAGCGTGCGCTCTTCTTCATTGCTCGTCATCGCGGTCGCGAGCGACCCGTAAGGGATGTTCATGCCGGTGTACATCATGCCGTAGAAAATGTAGCTGATGTAGGAAAACGCCAGCAGGGCGCCGTAGCTCGCGTTCGGGAAAATACTGTGGATGGGCAGGAAGCAGATCACGAGCGACAGGCCCAAAGGGATCGCGACGCTCGCGATGTAATGGCGGAATTTGCCGGTCTTCGTCGGTTTTCTGCGGTCCACGAACAGGCCCCAGAGCGGGTCGTTGATCACGTCCCACAGGCGGACGATGAGCATCATGTTCGCCAGATCGTCGGTGATCTTCTTACTGTCGCTCGTCTTGCCCTTGAGCAGGTAGTCGGTGCAGTAGACCTTCAGGAAACTGGACACGAAATTCAGGTTCAACAGGTTGCCGAGATCGCCGAAGCTGTAGCCGAGCGCTTCTGTCAGTTTGATCGCGTTCGGATCCTTCGGCTTTGACGGCGCGTTTTGTTTCATGCGGATCCCTCCCGTAAATGCTGGTTTCATTGTACCCCCGCGCGGGGGAAAAGTCAATAGAGAAAACGGCCGCCGCGGTCGGGGGACCGGGCGGCCGGATCGGCTTTTTTGTTATGGCAGCAGCGTTTTCGGCGCGTCGGGCAGGACGTACCAGCATTCGCCTTCTTCGGGAAGCGTGCCGCCCAGGAACGCTATAAGGCTGTCGTAAGCGGCGTCCGACGCGGTGAGAACGTCCGCGTTTTCGCGCTTGACGTAGACGGCGAGGCGTTCGTCGGGCACGTCGCCGGTGAGGGCGGAAACCTGCGGCGAGCGCAGGGCCGATTCGCCGTCGGCAGTGACGGCGTAGTAGCCGAACTCCCCTGTTTCAAACGGGAACGCGCGCCGAAGCGACACGACGGTGCCGCCCGCGAGGGGTTTTTCGGCGATGATCCCGGCCTCGCCGTCAACGTAACTCATCACGTCGATGGTGCCGGCGTCGTCAAGCCCCGCCATGCAGTAATATAGGCCGCCGCGGGTCGTGAACAGGCCGGTATCGTAGCCGGCGTCCGCCAGCGCCTGCGCGGTGTAGGCGACGAGGTAGCTCTCTTTGAGCAGGCCGAGATCGAGCACGGCGCCCGAAATGCCGTAGGCCTCGGCGAGCTCCTCTTCGAGCTTTACGTAGGACGCGGATTTCGTGAGGCGCACTTCTTTGCTCGCATCGCGGAACTCGAGGTTGAGTTCATTGGGGTCGTTGATCGCGGCAGCGAGCGCCTCGCAGGCTTTTTTCGCGTCGGGGTCAAGAAGCGGGTCGGTGGCCTGCGGGTCCGTCAGATACAGCTGCGTCTGCCAGAACTCGTTGAGCGCCCCGGCGAGCACCGAATAGCCCTCGTGCTTCTGCGTTTTCGCCCATGCGTCACAAAGCACCTCGTAGACCTCGTCCGGCAGGGCGACCCACGCCCCCGGCGTCTGGTTGACGGAGGCGAGGTTCACGACGTCCGGATACATCTCGGCGCCGTCGAACAGCATATAATACCGGGAAAGGCGCTCGGAGCAGAGCTTTTTGATCTCGGTCTTCGCCACGCGGATATCGTTGCTTTTGCCGTCGAGATAAAAACGCAGGGCGACGCCGTCGGCATACAGCGGCGCGGTCTCGTTTGAGTCGAGACCGATATCGAACCAGCCAGGGTCGTTGTGGACCCAAAAATAGATGCCGCCTGCAAAGGAACAGACGGCAACTGCAAGTGCGATAAAGAATGCCACTGTACGAAGTTTCGGATGTTTGACCTCAACAGTTATGTCATTCCTGTTCATTGTTGAATCTCTTTTTCTTGTATTCCTCGATCTCGTCGGGCGCGCCGAACACCATGTGGCCGTTGCCGATATCCACGAGCTCGGGCTGACGCTCGTCGGTGTAGCCATGGGAATCGGGATCGTAGACGAACAGCTTTTTGTCCTTCTCGATCTTGGGATCCGGCACGGGGATCGCCGACATCAGCGAGCGGGTGTAGGGGTGCAGCGGGTACTGGAACAGCTCTTCGCTCTCGGCGATCTCCATCACCTGGCCCTTGTAGATGACCACGATGCGGTCGGAGATGAACCGGACGATCGAGAGGTCGTGCGCGATGAAGAGATAGGTAAGGCCTCTTTCGCGCTGGAACTTCTTGAGGAGGTTCAGCACCTGCGCGCGGATCGACACGTCGAGGGCGGAGATGGGCTCGTCGGCCACGATGAACTCGGGCTCCATAACGATGGAGCGGGCGATGCCGACGCGCTGGCGCTGGCCGCCGGAGAACTCGTGCGGGTAGCGGGTGAGGTGCTCGGGCAGCAGGCCGACGTCCTTGATGACCTTCTCCACCTTGGCCATCCTGTCCTTCTCGTCCTTATAAAGGTGGAAGTTATAGAGGCCTTCGGAGATGATGTATTCGATCGTGGCGCGCTCGTTGAGCGACGCGGCGGGATCCTGGAAGATCATCTGGATCTTGCGGATGACGTCACGGTCGGCCTTTCTCGAGAGCTTGCCCGAGATCTTTTTGCCGTCGTACCAGATCTCGCCCTTCGAGCAGGGGTTGATGCGCACGATGGCGCGGCCGATGGTGGTCTTGCCGGAGCCGGACTCGCCCACGAGGGACACGGTTTCGCCCTTGTAGATGTCAAAGCTCACGTTCTGGACGGCGGTGAACGCCTTTTTGCCGTGGCCGAACACCACGTCGAGGTTGCGGATCGAAAGCAATGCTTCTTTGTTTTCCATATCGGCACCTCCTTACACGCCTATGTTGTAATAGGACCTGGCCATCTTCTCGTGCAGGTTCTGAATGTTTTCGGGCATTTCAGTCTTGGGTGCACGGGGATCGAGCAGCCACGTCTTCGCGTAGTGCGTGTCGCTGACCTTGAACATCGGCGGCTCCTCTTCGAGGTCGATCGCCATCGCGTATTTGTTGCGGGGCGCGAACGCGTCGCCGATGATCTTGTTATACAGCGACGGCGGCGTGCCGGCGATGGAGAAGAGCTCTTCGCCTCTCTCGGTGAGCTGCGGCAGGGAGCTTAAGAGCGCCCAGGTGTAGGGATGCTTCGGATCGTAGAAGATGTCTTCCACGGTGCCGAGCTCCACGATCTGGCCGCCGTAGAGCACGGCCACGCGCTCCGCCACGTTCGCCACGACGCCGAGGTCGTGCGTGATGTAGACGGTGGTGAAGCCGAGTTCTTTCTGCAGGTCCTTGATGAGGCGCAGGATCTGCGCCTGGATCGTCACGTCGAGGGCGGTGGTGGGCTCGTCGCAAATCAGGATCTTCGGCTGGCACGACAGCGCGATCGCGATGACGATGCGCTGGCGCATGCCGCCGGAATACTCGAACGGATAGTCGTCGAACCGCTTTTCGGGCTCGGGGATGCCGACCTTGGCCATGATGTCGAGCGTGCGCTCACGCGCCTCGGCCTGCGAGCACTTCTGGTGCTTGAGGATGACCATCATGATCTGCTTACCGATCGTGATGACCGGGTTGAGCGAAGTCATGGGATCCTGGAACACGGTGGCGATGCGCCTGCCGCGGATCTGCTGCCAGTCTTCGGTATACTTGACCTTCGCGCAGTCGATGATCGCGTAGCCGTGGATGACGTCGTTCTCGCGGTCCACGTAGCGGTATTCCACGCGGAAGATGACGGGGTCGAAGACCCTGTTGCGCACCTCGGGGTCATTTAGGTCCTCGCCGGTCATCATGGCGAGCTTGAGCGCCTTTTTGAGCTTCTGCTCGAGTCTCAGACGCCTGTGCAGCGGATAACGGCCGATCGAGAGCTCGATCTCGTAGGAGATCACCTTGTTGCGTTCGATGACTTCGTCGGAGAGGCCGTAGGGGTTCTCCGCCTTGGCGATATTCTCTTTGATGAGCGTTTCGCGCTGCTGCCTGAGCGACGCGAGCTCCTCGCGGTAACGGGCGGCCTTTTCGGGCTCGGCCTTGTAAGCGGCGCGGCGCGACTTGATGAGGTCGGCGCGCTCTTTTTCTTTGGCTTCTTTGCGCTCGGTCAGCGCCTTGACTTCATCCGAGGCCTTGCGGATCTCTTCCTGGTCGGCGGCGCTGCGCCTGTCGAGCGTCTGGATGTAGTTGTTCTTGTCGACGATGTCGTCGGTCAGCTTTTTGAGGTCGCGGGCGAAGCCCTCTTCCTCTTCGGGCGTGATCGTCTGCATCGCCTTCATTTCCTGCTCGCGCTGCTTGATGGCGACGTATTCTTTCGCGCCGCGCTCGAGGACCGAGCAGCGGTTGAGGTAATCCTGCAGCTTTTCGAGGCTGCGGATCCTGCCCTTGTCGAGCTTGACGTTGGTCTCGCTGATCTCGTCGTCCGAGAAGATGATCGAGCCGTTGGAGATGAAGCCGTTGGAATCGAGCATGCCGGCGAAGGTCTTGGTGAGCACCGATTTGCCGGAGCCCGACTCGCCGACGATGGCGATGTTTTCATGCTCGTAGATGTCGAGCGACACGCGGCGGATCGCGGTGAGGATGCGTCCGCGCACGTTGAACTTGACCTCCACGTCCTTCAGGGAGAGCAGCACTTTTCTATCCTGGTTGTTTTCCATTGCTTCTCCCTCCTTACATATGGGTCCTGGGGTCGGAAGCGTCCGCCAGGTTCTGCCCGAGCACGTAGAGGATGATCGTGATGGCGGAGGCGATCGCCACGGGCGGCCAGAAGGCCCACGGCATGGTGATGAAGCCGGTCTGCGCGTTGTTGATCATGTGGCCGAGCGACGGCACCTTGGCCGAAAGGCCGACGCCGATGTAGGACAGGAACACCTCCATCGAGATGTAGGACGGCAGCTCGGTGGCAAGGATCGTAACGATGACCGAGGTCATGAACGGCAGGATGTTGCGCGTGACCATACGCGGGATCGGGGTGCCGAGGCACCTGGACGCCAGCGAATATTCACGGTCGCGGATGATCATGACCTGCGTTCTGAGCGGGAAGGCGATCCACAGCCAGCCGGTGACCGTCAGGGCGAAGATGAAGCTCCAGAAGCCCGCGCCGATGACGTAGACGAGCACGGAGATCATCAGGATGTACGGGACATTCGCGATGATGTTGTAGATCACGAGCATCACCGAGTCGAACCGTTTCGAGTAGCCCCACACGGCGCCGACGAGCACGCCGACCGTCATGTTGATCGCGGCGCAGATGAAGCAGAGCAGCAGCGACGTTCTGGAGGCCGAGAACAGGTTATACATGATGGAGTTGCCGTTGGAGCCGGTGCCGAGGCAGTATTTGAACACGATCTCGGCCTTCTGCATGGTGGTGAGGGTCTTGCCTTCGGCCTCGGCCGCGGCGCCCTCGCGCTCGAGCATATAGGTGATCGCCTGCTTGGGGCTCTTGTTGAGCGTTTTGGCGTCCAGAATGTTTTCGCCCGAGACGAAGGGCATGAAGATCGGGAAAATGAACGAGGCGACCAGGATCAGGAACAACAGCGCCAGCATCACGTAGTTGACCTTCTTGCGGAAGAAGACCCTGAAGACGCTTCTCCAATACGAATAGCGGGGCGCGACGATGCGTTCGCTTTCGATCTCGTCGTGATCGATGAAGCAAAAGCGCGGATCCTGAGCCAGATTATTCAGATTGTCGTTCATCAGCGTCCGCCTCCTTTGCTCTTATTCAGGGAGATTCTGGGATCGTATTTCGCAAGGAGCACGTCGCCCAGAATGATGGATACGATCGACAGCGTGGTGTAGAACACGGTCATGGCCACGATGACTTCGTTATCGTGCTTCGAGATCGCGTCCGTGAGCAGCTTACCGACGCCCTCGACGGAGTAAACGCTTTCTGTGATGATCGCGCCGGTGAGACAGCCGAGGATCGAACCCGGGATACCGTGCACGATCGGGATCAGGGCGTTGCGCGAGATGTGCTTCGAGAAGATCTCACGCTCGGACAGGCCCTGGCTGCGCGCGAACTTCACGTAGTCGGAGTTCATCTGGTCGATCATGAAGCGGCGCATCCATTTCATCAGACCGCCGATCCACGGCAGCGACAGCGAGATCGTGGGCAGGATATACCCTAATATTCGCGGATCCGCCATTGCCATCTTATACGGCAGGCCGAACACCTTCGTGCCGATCGCCGCGACGATGTAGATGTACGCCAAACTCGGCACCGCGATGATGAAGATGATATACAGATTGCCGAGCTTGTCGGCGAGCTTGTCTTTGCGCAGCGCCATCAGGATGCCGATCGGCACGCCGAGGAAATAAGAGATGATCGTTGCGATGAAGCCCATCACGAACGAGTTCTCGATCCTCGACAGACCGTCGATGTTGGCGGAAGGCTGGGTGTATTTATCGACGTAATGCTCTTTTTCGATATCCATCAGCTTGCCGTAGTTATACCTGAGCGTATGGAAATCGAGCGCGATATCGACCCAGTTGTCATTGCCCTCGATCCAGTCCTTCGGATACTTCGTATGGACCGTCTTCTGATACCCCGTGTGGGTGTTCATGTGGTCGGTGATCTCGTTGCCCTTGGCGATGCGGTGCGAGGTGCCGAGGTTCAGGTGGATGAAATTCTGATGGATCCACGGGAACCTGCCGTCCACGTACAGCAGATATTTATGCCGCGTGCCGGAGCCGACCACAGCGTAGAAGTTGGAGTAATAGTCCTTCTCCACGCGGATGTAGCGCTCGGATTCGGGCAGCTCGGGGTCTTCGACGTCGTGGGTCGTTTCAACGGTGATGAGGCCCTTGACGTAGTCCCACAAACGGGCGAAGACGCTGCGCTCGTGCACGGCCAGCAGCAGCGGGTTGCCGCCGGACTTCACCTTGCCGGACTTGGACGAGACCGCGGGCTCGACGTATCTGATCTCTTTGCCTTCGGACTCGGACTTGGCGATGAACTCCTGCACGCTCTCGTTCTCGAGATAATGCTCGGGATCGAAGATCGCGTTCTTCGCCTCGAGATACTCGGCGTTCTTGGTGAAATCGCGGTTGCCGACGATGTCGACGTATTTCTCTTTCAGGTATTCCTGATACCCTTCGAAGTCGTCCATCGAACCGCCGCGCGCCAGGAATTCCTGCACGGACTCGCACCCGTCGGGATAGGCGGAGAAGGCGGCGAGGTCTTTGATATAGCCCTCGTCCTTCAGGTAGTTCTTTTCGCCGATCCGCTTGATGTGCGCTTCGGTGAGGAATTCGGTGAAGCCCTCGAGGTCGTCGAAGCTGCCGCCCTGCTCGATGAAGGCGGCGATGTTCGGCTTGTCGAGGCGCTTGTCGCGGAAGGCCTCGAGATCCTCTTTATAGGCGTCGTCCTTTTCGAAGTCCTCGCCGAGAGCGGCGTATTTTTCGGCGAGATAGGCCTTGACGGCCTCTTCGTCGTCGAGGTTCCCGCCCTTGGCGAGATAATCCGCCACGGTCTCGTTTTCGGCGCGCCTGTCGTTGAAGGCGTTGAGCTCAACGAGATAGTCGGGGTCGGTATTGACCTTCGCCTCGCCGATCTTGTTGACGTAATAGTCCTTCAGATACGCCGTGTATCCCTCAAGGTCGTCAAGGCTGCCGCCCTGATCGACGAACGCCTTCACGGAAGCGTTCTCAAGGCGATGGTCCTCGAAAGAAGCGAGATCGAGCTGATACTGCGCGTCGGAGGCATATTCCTCTTCGCCCGTGATCGCCACGAACTTCGTCTGGAGGAAAATGCCGTAGTTGTCGAATTCCAGATATCCGTATCTCTGGTATTGCGTGTACTCATAAAGGATTCTGTCGTTCAGCTTTTTCTTGTTGTACGCGCCGTCTTCCTGGAAGATAACCCCGCGGGCAATGAGGTTATACACCAGAAGCATGACGACGCCTACGACGACCGCCAACGAGAAAATGGAAAAGAGTATACGCTTGAACATGTACCACTTCATAAACGGTTATAGATAAAGGTGCCTTTAACTATATCCTCCTTTCCCTGGGATTGCAAAGCTTCGCGGCTGGCGCTTCAAAAGCTTAGGTGCGCCTCGCACGGGGCGGAGCACAGCTAAGCCTTTCAGGCACGCCGCTGAAAAAAAACCGAAAAGGTCAACTTATGGAAAAAACAAACGGGAGGACAGAGGCTGCCCTCCCGTTTGCGCTTTTATCTGTTATTCGCAGATGTCAGGTTCGTTCTACCAACCGTGATCAGCCGTTGATGCCGATGGTCTTGGTCATGTAGCCGCCTTCAAGGATGAAGGTGCCGAGGTAGGTGTAGGGATCGCCGTAGTCGGGGCCCCAACCGGAACCGTAGAACATGTCGTAGTTGCCGCTCGCACCGTCGGGAGCACGGTAGCCGCCGGCATAGTAGTCGTCGACCGTGGTGGCCTCAACGATGTTCACGATGACGTTGTCGGTGCCGAGGACGTTCTCGATGCTCTGCTTGTAAGCTTCGACCTGCGCGACCTGAACGGGAGAACCGGAGTAGTACACGACGTCGATCTGGACGGGCCACTGGACGTCTTCGCCCAGCTCTTCCTTCGCGGCGTTCAGCTTCTCAACAGCGGCTTCGGGATTGTACCAACCGTCCTGAGAGTCGGCCACGTTGATGCCGATGCCCATCTGATCGCAATAGTACTGAACGATATCGCCGTAGATCGTGCCGCCGGGGAAGGTGTGACCGTCTTCGTCGGTGAAGTCATTCTCGAGTTTCACGAACTCGGGATGGCAGTACATGTTGCGGAGGTTCTGGAGACGGAGCTCTTCACCGGTGCGGACAGCGTTCTGCGCAGCGCGGTCGAACGCGAACTGCAGGGCCTTGCGGAAGTTCTTGTTGGAAAGAGCGTTCGCAGCGGAGACCTTGGCAGCCTCGTCGTTGGCCTTGGGGGACTCGACAGCGCCGGACTCAAGCGCGAAGGTGCCGCGGTTGATGTTCAGAGCGCCGAAGTAGGTGGTGGAGGTGGTGTCGGACACGTAGGAATACTTATCGAAGTTGCCGTCTTCCTGCGCGGCCTTCAGCAGGCCGGAAGCCTCGCCGAGGGCGATGCTGATGAAGTCGCCGTCAAGGGTCGACTGATAGGACTGGGTGGGGTTCGAACCGTCGTCGAAGACCCAGCGGATGGTCTCGATGTTGACCTTATCCTTGTTGTAGTAGTTCGGGTTCGCGGAGCAGATGATCTCGGAAGCAGCGTTCAGCTTGGTGACAAGGAACGGACCGCAGTAAACCTGAGAGGTCACGTCGTTGGGATTGCCGTAGGTGTAGGTGGCGGTATCCGCAGCGGCAGCCGCAAACTCTTCCACGCCGTACACGCCGCCGCGGGACTCATAGAAGTCCTTGCTCATGGGCATGAAGCAGGAATAGGTAAGCATGGTCATGAAGTAGGGAGTCTCCTGCTCAAGGGTGACTTCAAGGGTCTGAGCGTCGATGGCCTTGTAGCCAACGTCGTCCCAGGAGCCGCCTCCCGCATAGTAAGCGGTAGCGCCGACGATCAGGCCGTCAACCAGATACTCAAGGCCTTCCTGAACGTCGAGCATGTGTCTGAGACCGGCAACGAAGTCGTCAGCGGTCACGGCGCCGAGCTGGGTGCCGTCAGAGGTGGTCCAATACACGTCGTTGCGAAGATGGAAGGTGTAGACCGTGCCGTCTTCGGAGACATCCCAGGACTCCGCGATGGCGGGGTTCAGGTTGTTCAGGTTGTCGTACTCGACGAGACCGTCAACGCAGTTGACCGTGATCTCGGTGTCGGACTGCATGGAGGTGGCCAGCCAGTCGAGGGTTTCGGGGGCAGTCGAGAAGGACGTGCCGAAGGTGGTGTTGAGCTCATGGCCCTTGCTGGTGAGGTAAGCAGCGGGATCATAGGTGCCCTCGCCGAGGAGCGCCTTGTTCCACTGTTCCATCAGGTCGGCTCTCTCTTCCTTCGTGATCAGGTCTTTCGAAATGACGGCGCCGAACACACGGTCGTCGTCGTTGCCCCACTGGACGTAAGGAACGGTGTGAGGAGCCACATGGGTGATCGCGAACGCGCCGCCCTGGGTCGTGGTGGGCACGAACACGGCGGAGTCAAGCAGATACGCTTCAGCTTTGGCAAAGAGTACGAATCTCTCGTCGTTGGTCTTCGCAGCGAGCGCCTTGTCCACATACTCGCCGTAGCCGCCGAGAGCGATATCATAAGCCTCTTCGTCGTCGAGACGGGTGTAGTTGCCCTCGTCGTCGGCATAGACAAGATGATTCACTTCGGGCTCAGCAGGCTCGGTGGACTGCTCTTCGCTGGACTGATCCACGGGCTCGGAGCCGTTGGTGGGTTCTTCGGTCTCGCCGCAGGCGGCAAGCGCGAACACCATGGCCAGAGCCATCACGAGAGCAACGATCTTTGCAAGTTTCTTGCTCATTGGTATTTTCCTCCTAAGAAAATATTTTGCTGCCGTACAGTAGTATTTATACGGCAACGCCTTCTAAATACGGGTCGCCCCGTATTAAAAGATGCCTCATTCTAACATATAAAAATGCAAATATCAAGTTTTTTCGTGAAAAAAAATCATCCGTAAAAGGTTACTGTCTTGTAACTTTTTACGGATTTTCACCTGTTTTTTTGTGCATCCTGTGACAAATACGATAGATTTTTCGGTTTTCGTCCGCTTCTCTTTCGCAATTTATATAAATATCCATTACCGAAACTAATATATTATATTACAAATCGGTATATTGCAGATGGGCGATTTCGTGCTTTTCGTCCGTTTTTTCCCGTTTCGGGGCGCCGTTTTGGGCTTCGGGCGTCAGTTTCAGGGCCCCTTCGGGCGTTTCGGACACGAAAACGGCCGCCGGAGGCGGGTCGCCGAGCAGCAAAACGGCGAGCGGGGTCTCCACGTCGTCCACCACGCGGCGGCGCACGGTCCTTGCGCCGTCCGGCAGGGCGGCGGCTTCGCGCCCGATGAGCAGCGGCACGCCGGGGTCGACCGTAAGGACGGCGCCGGCGGCACGGGCGCGGGCTGCAAGGAGATCAAGCTGCGCCCGGGCGATCCCGGCGAGGGCTTCGGCGCCGAGCGGGCGGAAGGTGACGACCTCGTCGACGCGGTTCAGGAACTCCGGGGGCAGCAGGCCGTCGAGCGCGCGGCGGGACGAAGCGGGCGTGCCGCCGAGAAAGCCCGGGGCGCGGCGCGACGCGCCCGGCAGGTTCGAGGTCATTATTATAATTGTATGTCGGCACGAGGCCGTTTCGCCGTCGGGCGACGACACGGTGCCGGTCTCGAGCATGCCGAGAAGCTCCGGCAGGACCGCGGGGTGCGCTTTTTCGAGCTCGTCGAACAGCAGCACCGAATAGGGCTGCTTTTTGAGCTTTTTGACGAGGGTGTCGCCCTCGCCGTAGCCCACGTACCCGGGCGGCGCGCCGAAGAGCCCCGCCGCCGTGTGCGATTCGGAAAAAAGCGAGAGGTCGGTCACGATGACGGCGTTTTCGCTGCCGAACACGGCCCCGGCGAGGGCGCGGGCGAGCAGGGTCTTGCCCACGCCCGTGGGCCCGCAGAACAGGAACGAAGCAAAGGGGCGTTCGGGGTCCGAAAGCCCGGTGCGCGCGCGGCGCACGGCGGCCGATACGCTTTTGACGGCCTCGTCCTGCCCGATGACGGTTTCGGACAGGCGCGCTTCGAGTGAGAGCAGGCGCTCGCGCTCGCCGCCGATCAGCGACGCGACCGGCACGCCGCTGACCTCGCCCGCGATCTTCTCGATCGTTTCGCGCGTCACACTCCCCTGCCCGGCGGCCGCCGCGGCGGCGCAGGCCTCGTCCATGAGGTCGATGGCCTTGTCGGGCAGAAAGCGGTCCGGCAGGAAGCGCACGGAAAGCCCGACCGCCGCCTCGAGGGCGTCGTCGGTGAGACTGACGCCGTGGAAGGACTCGTACTTTTCTTTTAAACATTTTAAAATAGCCAGGCACTTCTCCGGCGTGGGCTCCGGCACGCGCACGGTCTGGAAGCGGCGCGACAGGGCCTTGTCCTTTTCGACGCTGCGGCGGTATTCGTCGGCTGTGGTGGCGCCGATGAGCCTGAAGCCCCCGCGCGAGAGGGCGGGTTTCAGGATATTCGCGGCGTCCACCGCACCCTCGGCCGAGCCCGCGCCCATGAGGTTGTGCACCTCGTCGATGAACAATATCACGTCGCCGTCGCGTTTGACCTCGTTCAATACGTCGCGGATGCGCTCCTCAAAGTCGCCGCGGTATTTCGCCCCCGCCACCATGCGGTTGAGCTCGAGGGTGACGAGCCGTCTGCCCGCGAGCGCCGGGGGCACGTCGCCGGACGCCATGCGCGAGGCGAGCGCCTCGACCACGGCCGTTTTGCCCACGCCCGCCTCGCCGATGAGGCAGGGGTTGTTTTTCGTGCGGCGGCACAGGATGCGGATCACGCGCGAAAGCTCCTCGTCGCGCCCGTGCACGGGATCGAGCCGCCCTTCGCAGGCAAGGCGCGTGAGGTCGGTGCCGTATTTTTCGAGGGCGGTCTCGCGCTTTTTGGGCTCGGGGACGGAAGAGAGCAGGCCGACCGCCCCGGCGCGCAGGGACGAGAGCATCGCCGACGGCGACGCCCCGAGGTCGGTTAATAGCCGCGTGCCGGCGGCGCGGCGGTCGCGCAGCATCGCCTGCAAGAGATGTCCCGTGCCGGCCTTCACGTCCTCGCCCGCGGCGACCGAGAGGGCCTCGGTCAGAATGCCGGTCAGGCGCGGGGTGAGGTCCTTTTCGCCGAGGTCGGTCGGCAGCCCCGCCCCCACCGTGAGGCGCAGGCGCGCCTCGGCAGCCTCGCGGCGGACACCGGCGTTTCGCAGTACTGTCCCGGCAAGGCCGCCGTCGTCGGTGAGCGCCAGCGCCAGATGCTCGGTGCCGACGTAGGTGTGGCCGAGGCCCGACGCGAGTTTCACGGCCGCGTTGAGCGCCGCGTCCGCCTTCGGGGTAAAACCGGTGAAGGAATAAGTCATATAGGGCTCCTTTGTTTTGGGAAGGAAGGGCGCACAGGGCGCACAGGGCCGGGGGCGCACAGGGGAATACAAAATACAAAACTGAGGGGCCAGAGGCCAGAGGCCAGGGGCCAGGGAAGGGAGGGGTGCGGGTCGCCGGGGGCGACCTCTGCCGTCAGGCAGAAGCACCGACCGAAGCGGCAGCCGAGACCCAGAAGCGCCGACCGAGCCGGCAGGCGAGACCATTCGCCCTTACCCATTCTATAATGCGAGCCGTAGGCCCTTCCCTGGCCCCTGGCCTCTGGCCTCTGGTCCCTAAAAAACCAAAAAAAGCAGCGCTTTCGCACTGCTTATAGTATACGGCCGATTGGGCCGTTTCATTCGGTTTTTTCGCCGAAGAGCTTCGCTTTGACGATCTGCGCCCTGAGGGCGTCGCGCCGCACGGACGGGATCTTCTGCCCCGCGAGCGTGTTGACCCCCGCCGGGAACAGGTTGACCGCGAGGTCGCCGAGGACCTTAAGGTCGAAATCGCACAGGCCGTAGAGCGCGCCGAGGCGCACCCACGAGAGCAGGCCCGTCAGCTCGGCGCTCGTAAGAAGCTCCGCCGAGGACAGCAGAGCGACGCTGCGCTGCACGCGGTCGCGCACGCCGATATCCTCCACGTATTTTTCCGCGGCGGCGCGCTCTTTCGTGGCGAGCTGCCGCGTGACCGCCTCGAGGTTCGAGGCCGCCTCTTTTTCGGACAGGCCCATGGTGAGGGTGTTCGTGAGGCGGTACATATCCCCCGCCGCGCTGAGGCCGTCGCCGAACGCGCCCTGCAGCACGAAGCCCATCTTGCGCAGCGCCGACGCCGTTGCCGGCAGCGAGCCGGAGCCCGTGAGGGCCGGGAGATGCAGCAGCGACGACACCGTCATGTTGGTGCCGAGGCGCATGGGATTGCGGCTCAGGAAGCCGAGCTTTTTGTCAAAGGCGACCCTGCCGTCGGCATAGAGCTTGTCCCGCAAAACGGCGGCTCTGGCGAACGCGGTTTTCGGGGCGGCGCCGCCGCTGACGGCGCGGATGCGCACGTGGTCTTCGTCGCAGAGCATCACGCTGAGGTTCTTGTCTTCGCTCACGAGGAGCCCCGCGCCCGCGCCCGCCGCCGCGAACTCGGGCGTGACGATGAAGCGCTCGGCGAGGCTGACCGCCTCGTAGGGGTAAAGGCTGCCCATGTCGACGCGGCGGAACGTTTCGCCCGCGTCTTCAAGAAGCGAAGCAGCGGCCTCGGCAAGGCGCCGTTTTTCGGCCACGTTCATGCGCACCGGGAAGGGGGTGCCTGCGAAGTTCACGCCGAAGGTGACTTCGCTGCCGAACACCGCGCCCGCGGTCTTGTCGGTCTGTTCGTACCAGCGGCGCGCGTCCGGTTCGGGCGCGGAGAGGCCGAGAATCGGCTCGCCTCGGTAGACGTCGCGCCCGTGGAGGCGGGAGAGATAGGGGCCGAGCTTTTCGCGGAAGGTCAGATAACAGTCGGGGCAGCCGAGGGCAGAGGTGCCCGAGATATCCTCAAGCGTGAGCCCGCAGGTCTCGCAGCGCGGCAGGCGCGCCGCGTCGCTCTGCAGGCGCGTGGTGAGCGACGGGAACACCGGGAACGGCACGCCCGCGAACAGCCCGATATAGCCGAGGGCGGCGGCGCACGCCGGGCACAGGTGCGTTTCGCCCGCCTCGCCGCCCACGATCCGTTTGAGGTGGATCGAGGCGTCGCGTTTCTGACAGTTTTGACAAAGCATGCTTTCGCCTTCTCTTTCTCGCTTGGGGGATTCAGGAGTTGATCAGCGCCATCGCCTCGCCGCGCGTGCGCGCGTCGGAGCGGATGATGCCCCTGAGGGCGCTGGTGCGGGTGACGGCGCCGGCGGCGCGGATGCCGCGCATGGTCATGCACAGGTGCTCGGCCTCCACCACGACGGCAACGCCTTTGGGACGGAGGTTCTCGGTGATGAAGTCGGCGATCTGGCTCGTGAGCCGCTCCTGCAGCTGCGGGCGGCGCGCGAAGTTATCGACGATGCGGGCGAGCTTTGAAAGCCCGATCACCTTGCCGTCGCCGGGGATATACACGATGTGCGCCTTGCCGACGAACGGCAGAAGATGGTGCTCGCACACGGAATAGAGCGGGATGTCGCGCACCACGATCATCTCGTCGTTGTTTTCTTCGGTGAAGAGCTTGATGAACTGCTTCGGGTCCTTTTCGAGGCCCGAGAAGATCTCTTCATACATATTCGCCACGCGCCGCGGGGTCTCGACGAGGCCCTCGCGGTCGGGGTCTTCGCCGATCGCGAGCAAGATCTCGCGGACCGCGCGCTCGATGCGCTCTTTATCCATTCTGGTCTCCCCTTTCACCGCCGATTTAGGTTAAGGCGTGTAAAAGATCGTATAGCAGGGGCAGCGAAGCCCCAGGAAATTGCAGCGGTAGATGCCTTCGTAGACCTTGTTGCCGAGGCGGATGGCCTGGACGTAGCCGATCTGGTTGTTATAAGAGGCGTTGTGCGCGAGGATCTGCACCCAGTCGGCCGGGTTATCGGACAGGACGGTGGACCAGTCCTTTTCGAGAATATCCTGCCGCACCTCTTCCACCGTGAAGGTGAGCACGCGCACGTATTGCTCCCACGAGACCTGCACCGAGGGGTCGCCGTCGAAGAGGCTGTAGACCCCCGTGTGCGGGAACCCGCCGCCGCCCCACGCCTCGGCCGCCGAAATGGTGCAGCCGCCGCTCATGGACGAATAGACCGTGAGCGCCGGGGAATAGGTGTAGTCGCCGGCTTCGGCGATATACTGCCCGAGCACCGCGCTGACGGCCTCGTGCAGGTAGGGGTTGTTTTCGTATTCGCTCGCGCGGTAACTGAGGCCCGCCACGGCGTTGCCGTCGGTGATGTAAAAGCCGTAGCGCATCATGAGCGTATAGATCGCCACGCACTGCGCCTTGAACGCCTCGGTGGTATCCCAGAACCCGCCGATCTCGGCGTAGACCATGCGGATCAGAAGATCCTCGACGTTATACCAGTTGCCGAGGTAATAGCACACGTCGCTCGCGAGCGGGGCGCTGACGAGCACCGAGCCCTGATAGTAATACGCGAGGATCTGGCGGTAGTCCCAGCCCTGTTTCGCGAGATACGCCGCGCCGTGCTGCGTCATGCCCACGCCGTGGCCGTTGCCCACCGTGATCACGGTGAAGGTGCCCGATACCGGCGTGAACGAGGGCGTGACGCCCTGCCCGCCGACGATCGGGGGGATCTCGGGGTTCGGCTGGACGCCCGTGACGGGGTCGGTGACCGGGTCGGTGACCGGCGGGCGCGTGGTGGACACGTCGGCCTCCGTCGGGGGCTGATAGCCGTCGGAGATCGTGACGGTGCCGCCGTTGAGGGTATCGAGCCCCACGGCCACGCGCAAAATGAGGCGCGCGTCGGCCGCCGTGACCGTGCCGTCGAGATCGGCGTCGCACAGAAGCCGCAGGTCGTCGGTCATCTCTTCGAGCCCCACCGCGGCGCGCAGCGCGAGGCGCGCGTCGGCGGCGTCGAGGCCGTAGCTGAGGTTCGCGTCGCCGAGGATCGCGGTGCGCGACGCGTGCACGGGGACCCCCGCGGGGAACGTGAACGCCGCCGCCAGCACGACCGCCAGCAAGAGCGATAAGAGCGGTTTTTTCTTAAACATCCGAAAAAAGCATTCCTTCCGCCGTGCGCGCCGTTAACGGACTCCGGTTTCCGAAGCGTCGGTCAGCAGCGCGGGATCCACGGTCTGATTGGTGTTGTCCGCCGATTCGAGGGCGGGCTCCTGGTCGCTGAGCAGGAAGGGCGCGTAGCGCGCGAGCCAATCCTGCAGCGTGTAGTTGTTGGCCTTGAAATAATACCACGTGAAGCCCGCGAGCGCCAGAAGCGCGGCGAGCAGCACGGCCACGAAGACGCGCAGGCGCGTCATCTTTTTCTTTTGTTGTTTGATCTTATCCTGGTTGTCCGTCTTCACGAGGCCCGCGTCCACGTTGATGATCTGGGTGAGCAGGGCGCACAGCTCGCGGCAGCAGCGGAACAGGAAATCCGCGGTGGACTCGCCGTAGAAGGACGTCAGCTTTCTGAGCGTGGTCTCTTCTTCGTTGGTGACGGCGAGATACACCGTTTTCGGGGCGGCGGGATCGTCGCCGGTGTAATAGGCGTTCGACATCGCGACGCCGTAGGGCATGCCGAGAAACTCGGCCGCGGTGATCGAGAGGTTGACCATGTGCTCGCCGGGCGGCGTGGAACCGCGCGCCGCGGTCTTGCGCACCGTGACGATGCGGTCGGATAAAGCGGGGTTCGCGCTGATGAAGCGGCGGAACAGGCTTTCGGTCTTGGTGCCGGCGATGGCGATCTTGATATCCTGCCGCGTCATCGCGTCGTAAAGGTCCTCGACCGAGCAGAAGCGGATGGGATCGGCCGTGAGCCCGGCGCGGAAGCGCGCGTTGAGGTACGGGATGACCTGGTTCGTGAGCAGCACCCCGGTGCGCTCTTTCTCCCACGGCAGGATGTAGAGCGTCTGCCGCCCGCGGCGGACGGCGAAGCCTGCGTAAAGGCTGTCGGAAAGCACGAACACGTCGGCGTTCGCGGGCACGCCCGCGTGCGCGACCGAGAAGTGCAGGTCCTTTTCTTCAAGCTCCGGCGCGGTGCGCTGGGCGCCGAGCAGCAGCTTTTCGTCCACGTTGAGCTCGAGCCCGAAGGCGCGGCACAGCACCTGCTTGAGGTCGCCGTATTTCGCGGCGTCCACGAAGAAAAACACGGAGTCGGATTCCGAGAACGCCCTGCCGATCGCGGCCGTGGCGTCTTTGACGGACGCGTAGCACTGCATGCTTTCGCCGGGGGCGAGAACGGGCTGGAAGGTCTTTTGCAAAACCGCCTCGAAGGTGCGGTCGCGCTTTTCTTCCTGCACGCCCAGAATAAAGATTTTCGTTTTCATAGCTTACCCTTTCTCTCTTCAGTTCCTCTTAGCGGACGCTCAGTCTTCGTCTTCATCGTCGGCGGGTTCGTCGGGCGTGTCGCCGCCCGGCTCTTCGCCGCCGCCTTCGTTTTCTTCACCGTTGCCCTCGTCAGGCTCATCGTTTCCTTCGTCGGGACCTTCGTCCTCGTTTCCGGGGCCCTCGTCCGGCTCGCCGGCGGGCTCGCCGTTTTCGGTCTCATCGGTCGGCGTTTCGGCGTCGGGCTCGGTAAGGTCGTCACCCGTGGTCTCTTCGGTCGAGGTCTCGGTCTCGCCGTAATAGGCCGCCGGCAGGTAGGCGCTGTCGTCGTACCAGACGGCGTTCTTGTTGATCTCCTCGCTCTCGCCCTCGCGCAGCTGGCGCGCCACGATCACGAGACGGCCGGAATCGAACTGGTAGCGGTAGCAGGTGTAGAGCGTGAGGATGTTGTCGTATTCGTTCACGTCGACGCCCGTGTGGATCAGCGAGCGCTCTTTCATGCCGTTGACGACGTAAAGGAAGTGGCTGCCCGAATAGAAATCAGAATAGAGGTAATCGAAGCTCTTGCCGTTGTCGTCGGCGGGGTTCGCGTTCGTGAGCATCACGGCGAAGATCTTCCACTTCGTGGTTTCATACAGCGTGTCGAGCGTGATGATCGGATAGTCGCGCATCGTCTGGGCCTTGGTGTAGCGCTCGAGGATGTTGAAAATGAGGCCGTCGTGCGTGTTGTGGCCGTAGATGATGATATTCTTCGAAAAGCCGTCTTTGCCCATGCGGGAATCCGCCTTGACGTAGGGCGTGCCGTAGCGGCTCTTCTGCTTATACATGTCGCGGTAGAGATAGAAGTTGTCGTCCGACGCCTGCACGAGGACGGTGTCGAGGCCGAGGCCCTCGATGGCCACCCTGCCGACCACGTCCTGATTGATGGCGTAGCGGTAGGCGAACTTCACGTTCATGCCCTCGGGGAACTCGACGTCGGGGTACTGCGCCTTGATGGCGACCCAGAGCTCGGCCTGCTCTTCGGGCGTGAGGTTCTCGAGCGAGGCGATCTCGTCGGTGACCGTTTTGTTGGTGCGGTACATCCTGAACCACGGGGTGAACGTGAGCACGAACACCACGAGGGCGGCGACCATGATGATGAACATCAGGATGCGGAACACCTTGCGCGCCTTTTCACTGCCCGGATCGTCCCTGACCGGGAACACGCCGCGCAGATAGCGGCGGAAGCCCTCTTTCGAGAATCTGGCCTTGAGCGAGAAGGCGAGCTTTTCGCCCTTGCCCTTTTTATAGATCATTTCCTGCGGGGTATCGTCGACGGCGATATGCTCCACGAGCTCGTTTTCATCGGGCAGCCCGCTCTTTCTGCGGGGCTCGAAACGGAGCTCCGGGGCGGCCTTTTGGGCGCTTGCCGGTCTCTCCCGCCCCGACGACGTCCACCTGTAATCGTTGTCTGCCACTTGCTTCTCCTTTTCCCTCAGCTTCTCTTCGGAGCGAAGCCTTGCGTTCTCTTTTTTATTTTCCTCTTCCAGCATCTCGCGGCGGCGCTGCGCCTTGCTGACCGTTTCGGCCCATTTCTCGCGGAACGCGGCGTTCTTTTCGTCCGCCGCCGTGAACATCTGCAGCACGGCGTCGTCCACGAGCGCCTTTTCGGCCCCCGTGAGCCCCTCGTCTTCTTCCCCCGCGACGGGCTTCACGGTGCGGACCTCTTTTTTCATCTCTTCTTCATCGCGCGCCTTGCCGATCACGGGGGTGAGAAAATCCTCATGCCCCACGCTCACGGGCGTTCTGCCCGCGCGGGCGCGCGCCGACGCGCCGGGCGCGTTTTTCTCGGCCTGCGGGTCCTGCCCCACGAAGCGGAAGGTATCCCCGAGGTTCCTGCCCCCCGAGGTGACGCCGGAACGGCGCATCTCGTCGATCCTGCCCGCCTCTTCTTTCGCCTGCTGCTCCCAGTCGGCGTCGAACACCACGCGCTCGCCGTCGGCGACGGACGCCTCGGGATACACGACGCTGCCGTCGGGCGTGAAGGTGGGACGCGCCTCGGGCGGCGTTTCTTCGCTGACGTAGATGTCGCGCACCGAGGGGGCGAGCTTGCGGCGGATGCGCGCCTCGGTCTCGCGGTCGACGGGGCCGCCGTCGGCGGAGATGTGGGACTCAAGGTCCTCGTCGACGTGGCGGCGGAAGATGCGCCCCGTGTCGACGTCGGCGTCGTCGGCCAAACCGCCGCCCGCGCCGAGGTATTTGTTCATCATCGAATGGAACGACTCGTTGTAAGACCCGCTCTTGCCCAGGATCTCGCCGAGGATCTCATCCGCGTCGTCGGCCGGCTTTTTGGGCGGCAAAGCGTTTTTCAGCGCTTCGGCGACGTCGAAGTTTTCGTTTTCGTTGCTCATGCGGCCTCCTTAAAATCCGAATACGGGCGTGTTGAGATAGGGGTTCGCGATCCCCTTCTGATCGTAATAGCGCTGCGGCATGCGGGGCGAGGGGTTTTGCACCGCGCCGGAAACATCCACCGTGTCGCTCTCGCCGTCGCGCACGAGCCTGCCGTAGAGCACGCTGCGGATCTCGTAATACGCGCCGCCTTTGTTGAGCAGATACGAGCAGGTGGACAGGCAGATGATCTTGTCGGTGGCGACGACGTCCACCGCCGGGTTCCAGAACCAGCTGCGGCGGCTGACCTCGGCGATGTAGCCCGGCATCTGCTCGGGGCTGACGTAAGTGTTCCAGTAATAGAAGACCTTGCCGTTGTCGTCTTCCTCTTCCACCGCGGTGACCATGCAGGCGAAGATCTTCCAGCGGTAGAATTCGCCGTAGAGGTTCTCGGTCTCGATGATCGGGTGGGATTTGTAATACTCGACGTTCAGGTAGTTTTCGATCTCGTAGAACGCGAGGTCGTGCTCGGAGAAATGGTGGCCCCACACCACGGTGACGTTGTTGAGATAGTCGCGCTTGCCGGGGCCGAAAACGTTGCGGTAGTCGATCCACACCGAGCCGCGCCGGTCGTATTCGCCGTAAAAGTTGAGTCGCTCGTAATAGGTGTTGGTCGGGCCCTTCATCAGCGGAGAGTCGATGCACGTACCGGGCACGCGGATCCAGCCCACCACGTCTTCGTTCGTGGCGTAGAGCCGGTAAAAGTCGGGCGACAGGCCGTCGGGCAGCCTTACGCCCCTGAGCAGCGGCGTGAGGTCGGCATTGACCTTCGTGACGTCGAACACCGGCAGCGCGCGCACCTCGAACCCGGGCGCTTCCTCAGCCGTCTGGGGCGGCGTGTCGGCGCTGAGATCGGCCTGCAGGCGGGCGTTGGCGCTCTTGGCGAAATAGCCGTACCCCGCCGCGATCAGATAAATCGCCGCCGCCGCGTTGAGCAGCACGAGCACGATGACCCGGTTTCTCGCTTTTCTTTCATCGGACGCCCGCGGCTTTTTGCCGCCTTCGCCGGTCTTCGGTTCGATGTCGGTCAAATCGTCGAGATACAGACCGTCTTCCCGTTCCCTATCCATGTAAAAGCTCCCTTACGTTTGCTGTAAACTTCTTTTTTATACGCGCATTAAATAAATACAATATGTAGTCCATTCTATAATAGCACAAGTGATATTATATTACAAGAGTTAATTTTTGCTGAAATCGCTTTACTTCCGTCGAAGGAAATGCTATAATTCAATAGATAATGCCCTTTGCCGGACCGGAGGCCCCCATGAAACGTTTTGCCGCCCTGAGCCTTGCTCTGCTCATACTGCTGCTGCCCGCCTGCCGGGGCGACGACGGCATGGTGCTGAGCGGCAATTTTGCCATGGGCAGCTATCTGAGCGTAGAGACTTACGCGGGCGAAAAGGGCGAAAAACTCGGGTTCGAGATCATCCGCGACATCCGGGCGCTTGACGACGAGATCTCGGCCACGCAAAACGGTTCCGCACTCTCGAAGCTGATCGCGAAGGGATCCGGAAAGCCCGGAGAACCCCTTTTCAGCTTATTGGAGCGCGCCGTGAGGCTCGGGGAAGAGAGCGGCGGGGCGCTCGACGTTTCGCTCGGCGCCGTGACCGCCTTGTGGGGCTTTTCGACCGAAACGCCGCAAAAGCCCGGCGACGACGCCGTCGCCGAAGCGATGAAAAGCGCGGGCCTCGGCAATATCACGTTCGACGGCGATAACGTCACGCTTTTGAACGGCGTGCGCCCCGAGCTCGGGGCCGTGGGCAAGGGCGCCGCGCTGGACGCGGCCGCGAAGCGCCTCAACGGAAAAGACGTGCCGGCGGTCGTCACGTTCGGCGGCAGCGTGCTGCTGTACGGCGAAAAGCCGGACGGCGGCGGCTGGACCGTGGGCGTGCGCGACCCGGCGGGGGAAACGTCGGACGCGTATTTCGCGACCCTCGCCTTTGCTTCTGAAAAAGACAAAGCCGTGTTCATCTCCACCTCGGGCAGCTACGAAAAGACCTTCACCGAGGACGGAAAAACCTATCACCATATCCTCGACCCGAAAACGGGCTATCCCGTCGAAAACGGGCTCGTCAGCGTCACCGCCGTCGCGGAAGACGGGTTTTTGAGCGACGCCCTCTCGACCGCCCTGTTCGTGATGGGAAAAACCGACGACGCGCTCGGGCTGTGCAAAAAATATCTGCTCGGCGCGGTGTTCGTGTATGCGGACGGGACCGTGTTCGTCACCGAAAGGCTAAGAGACGCGTTCACGCTCAAGTCGGAAGCCTACCGAACGGAGAGCCCGTCATGAAGAAAAAAGAAACTTCGACCGATAAACCGGAGAGCCGCGCGCCCCGCGTGTGGGATTTCGTAATACTCGCCGCGCTCGCCCTGGCGGCGCTCGTGATATTTCTCGTTTTCCGCGCCCCGGCGGGCGGGACGCTGACCGCGCGCGTCACCGCCGACGGCGAGACGCTTTATGAGATCGACCTCGGCACCGTGACGGAGGAACAGACGCTCACGCTCGAAAACGGCGTGGTGATCGCGCTGTATCCGGACGGGGCGAAGATCGTCAGTTCGCCCTGCAAGGGCCACGACTGCGTGCGGGCGGGCAAGCTGACCCGCGCCGGGCAGTGCGCCGTGTGCCTGCCCGAAAAAACCGTGCTGCTGCTCACGGGCGCGCCCGGGGGCGGGCCCGACGCGATCACGGGATGACCCCCGAACGCGGGAGGAGACCGATGAAACCATCCGTCCGACGCACCGTGCTGATCGCCGTTCTCACGGCGGGGGTGCTGGCGCTTTCCATCCTCGAAAAAGCGGTCACCGCCACGCTGCCGCTGCCCCCGGGCGTGAGGCTCGGCCTCGGCAACGTGCTGGTGCTCTTCGCCGCAGCCGCGCTGGGGCTGCCCTCGGCGCTGATCATCACGCTGCTCAAGGCGGGGTTCGCGTTCCTGACCGGCGGGGCGGTCGCGGGACTGCTATCCCTCTCGGGCGGCGTGCTGAGCGTCCTCGTGATGACCGCGGCGCTGAAACTCTTCAAAAAGAAGCTCTCGTATATCGGCGTGTCGGCCCTCGGCGCCGTGGCGCACAACCTCGGGCAGCTTTTGGCCGTCAGCCTGACCGTCGGCAGCGGCGTTTACTGGGCGCTTGCCCCGGTGCTGCTCGTTTCGGGCGTCGCGTTCGGGGCGGTGACGGGCCTCACGCTCAACGCCGTGATGCCGGCGCTGAAGAGGTTCATGCCCGAGAAGGGCACACAGGGCACACAGGGCGCACAGGGCGCACAGGGCGCGGAGAAGGGGCCGGAGGCCGGAGGCCAGGGGCCAGGGAAAGAATCCGCGGCACCGATTACAAAGGAGTAAAACAAAATCTTTCCGAAACGACCTTTTTGAAAAAAAACATATTTCCGCGAAGCCCGCTCCCCACCCAAAATTTTGTATTTTGTATTTTGCATTTTGCATTCTATTCCGGCCCCCGGCCTCTGGCCCCCGGCCCCTCAAACCGGTTCATAATCCCAACTCATATAAAAGGAGGCATGTGCATTGGCACACACCCGTACGAGCGCGCTGCTGAAAGCCGTCAAAAAAGGCAAAGGCGGCATCCACGCGCCCTATCACAAGATCACGGCAGAGCTGGAGACCGTCCGCATGCCCGCCCCCGAATTCGTCACCCTGCCGATGCTTCAGCACATCGGCGCGCCCTGCACCCCCACGGTGAAAAAGGGCGACTACGTGGCCGTGGGGCAGGTCGTGGGCGACTCCGACAAGTTCCTGAGCGTGCCGATCCACGCGTCCGTTTCGGGCGTGGTGGAGAGCGTGCAGGACGTGAAGCTCGCCAACGGCACCATGGCGCCCGCCGTGGTGATCCGCAGCGACGGCGAAATGAAGCTGTTTGAAGGCATCGAGCCGCCCGTCGTCAACAACAAGGAGGACCTCGTGAAGGCGATCCGCGCGTCGGGCCTCGTGGGCCTCGGCGGCGCGGGATTCCCGTCGTTCGTGAAGCTCACCGTGAAGGACGACAAGCCCATCGACACCCTCGTGGTGAACGCCGCCGAATGCGAGCCCTATATCACCGTGGACTACCGCGAGTGCATCGAGAACTCGTGGAACATCTATTCCGGCGTGAAGGCGCTGCAGGAGCTCTTGCAACTTCAGCGCGTGATCATCGCGGTGGAGGACAACAAGCCCGAGGCGATCAAGGTGCTGAAATCCATCGCGGACAAGGACGACTCGGTGTTCGTGATGGGGCTCAAATCCCGCTATCCGCAGGGCGCGGAAAAGATGATGGTGCTCTCCGCCACCGGGCGCGTGGTGCCCGAAGGCAAGCTGCCCGCCGACGTGGGCGTGATCGTGATGAACGTGGCGAGCGTGGCGTTCACGGCGCGGTACTTAAAGCTCGGCAAGCCCCTCGTGAGCCGCAGCGTGACCGTGTCGGGCGACTGCATCAAAAACCCGATGAACGTGCGCGTGCCGATCGGGACGAGCCTGAGGGATATCGTGGAGTTCTGCGGCGGCTTTACCGAAGAGCCCGCGAAGCTCATCTGCGGCGGCCCGATGATGGGCACGGCGATCACGTCGCTGGACGTGCCGCTGCTCAAGAGCAACAACGCGGTGCTCGCGCTCTCGGCAAAGAACGCCGGCCTCAAGAAAGAGACGGCCTGCATCCGCTGCGGGCGCTGCCACGCGGCGTGCCCGATGAACCTCGTGCCGACCAACATTGAAAAATACGCCCTGAAGGGCGACGCCGAGACCCTTGCAGCCATGGGCACCATGGTGTGCATGGAGTGCGGCTCCTGCGCCTATTCGTGCCCCGCGGGCAAACCGCTGGTGCAGTATATGCGCCTTGCGAAATCCATCGTGAAGGAGGCGGCGAAGAAATAATGGAAGACAAGAAGACCCTGTATACCGTGAGCGCCTCGCCCCACGCGAAGAACCCCTCGTCGGCCGCGGGCGTGATGCTGGACGTGATCATTGCCCTGCTGCCCGCCGGCGTGATGGGCACGATCGTGTTCGGTCTCAAAGCGCTCGCCGTGATCGGCGTGTGCGTCGCGAGCGCCGTCGCGTTTGAATTCCTGTATACGAAGCTCATGAAGAAAAGCGTCACGGTGGGCGACCTTTCCGCCGTGGTCACGGGCTTGCTGCTCGCCTATAACCTGCCGGTGGACATTCCGCTGTGGATGTGCCTCATCGGCAGCTTCGTGGCGATCGTGGTGGTCAAGCAGTTCTTCGGCGGGCTGGGGCAGAACTTCGCGAACCCCGCCATCACCGCGCGCATCGTGCTGTTGGTGTCGTTCGCCGGCTCGATGACGAAATTCGCCGACCCGAAGCTCCCCGACGCCGTGACCGGCGCGACGCCCCTGGCGGTGCTCGGCGGCGCCGAGGGCGAACTGCCGACGCTGTTGCAGATGCTGTTCGGCGTGAAGGGCGGGTGCATCGGCGAAGTGTCGGGCGCAGCATTGCTGCTCGGCGCGCTTTACCTGCTCGCGCGGCGCGTGATCTCGTGGCGCATCCCCGTCGCCTTCATCGGCTCGGCCGCGATCTTCATGCTGATCTATTCGAAGGGCGACTTTGAGTATACCGCCTATGAGCTGCTCGCGGGCGGCCTGCTGCTCGGCGCCCTGTTCATGGCCACCGACTATACCACGAGCCCCATCAATAAGACGGGCAAGCTCGTGTTCGGCATCGGCTGCGGCGTGCTGACGTGCGTGATCAGGCTTTACGGCTCGCTGCCCGAAGGCGTGTCGTATTCGATTTTGCTGATGAACATCTTAACGCCCCTCATTGAAAAGGCGACGATGCCGAAATATTTCGGCAAGCTCAAGAAGAAAAAGACGAAGGAGGGCAAGGCCGCATGAAAAAGAAAGACGTGAAAGCGATCGTCGGCACGGCTCTTTCTCTCCTGCTCATCTGCGCCGTGGCCGCGGGCCTCGTGGCGCTGGTGAACTCGGTGACCGCCCCGAAGATCGCCGAAGCCGACGAAAACGCGAAGACCGAATCCATCCGGGACATTCTGGAGGACGCCGAGACCATCGACGACCTCGCGCTCGAGGGCGCCGAAGGGTACGTCGGAAAGGGCGCGGACGGCGCGACCGTGGGGTACGTGTTCGTGACCGAGGCGAGCGGCTATAACGGCAGGCTCAAGGTGATGACGGGCTTCACGCCCGACGGCATGGTGAAGAAGATCTCGATTTTGACCATCAACGACACCCCCGGCCTCGGCATGAAGGCGAAAAACGACGACTTCAAGAATCAATTCAACGATACCGACGGCGAGCTGACCGTCGTGAAGAACGGCGAACCGGAACAGAACGAGATCCAGGCGATCACGAGCGCCACCATCACGTCGAAGGGCGTGGTCAAGGCGGTCAACGACGCGCGGGCGCTTTTTGAAAAGGTTGCCGGAAAGGAGGCGGACGCGTAATGGCGGACAAGAAAAAGATCTCTTACGGCCATGAGCTGACCAAGGGCATTCTGAAAGAGAATCCCGTGCTGCGCCTCGTGCTCGGCACCTGCCCCACGCTTGCCACCTCCACGAGCGTGGTCAACGGCGTGGGCATGGGCATCGCCGCCACGATCGTGCTCATCTGCTCGAACATCGTGATCTCGGCGCTCCGGAAAGTGATCCCCTCGAAGGCGCGCATCCCGGCCTATATCGTGGTCATCGCCTCGTTCGTGACGATGGTGCAGATGCTCGTGAAGGCCTTCGTGCCGGCGCTTGACAAATCGCTCGGCGTGTTCCTGCCCCTGATCGTGGTGAACTGCATCATCCTCGGCCGCGCCGAGGCCTACGCCGGCAAGAACCCGGTGCTCGCCTCCGCCTGCGACGGCCTCGGCATGGGAATCGGCTTCACGGCAGCCCTGTTCTGCATGGGCACCGTGCGCGAGATCCTCGGCGCAGGGACCTTCCTTTCGGGCATCGACACCATGATCGGCTCGTTCGTGGACCTCAAGGGCTTCACGGGCTTCGACTTCACCGCGGGGCTCTCGAACGTCGGCCTCGCGCCGATGACCCTGTTCATCCTGCCCGCCGGCGGCTTCTTCGTGTTCGGCGTGCTGATGGCATTGGTCAACCGCATCGCCGAGAAGAACGGCCATCAGAAGGCCGTGCTGCAGGGCTGCGAAGGGTGCCCGCACGCTTCGCTTTGCAAGCTGCGCACCGAAAAGGAGGGCGCGTGCGAAGCGCCCGACAACGCGGAAAACTCCGGAAAGGAGGCGGCGGCACAATGAAATTCTATATCGCGCTGCTCATCATGGGCATTCTGACCCAGAACTTCGTGCTGTCGAAATTCCTCGGCATCTGCCCCTTCCTCGGCGTGTCGAAGAAGCTCAAAACGGCAGTGGGCATGTCGGCGGCCGTCATCTTCGTGATGCTGCTCGCCACAGCCGTGACCTTCCCGCTCAATTCGCTGTTGGAAGACCTGAATCTCGGCTATCTGCAGACCATCGTGTTCATCCTCGTGATCGCGGCCCTCGTGCAGATCGTGGAGATCGTGCTCAAAAAGTACGTAAAATCGCTTTATAACGCCCTCGGCATCTATCTGCCGCTCATCACCACCAACTGCGCGGTGCTCGGCGTGGTGATATTGAACATCGACAACATCACGGGCTACGCTTCGCAGGGCATCTCCTACGGCTTCGGCCACGCGATGGTCAACTCCTTCGCCGCCGGCGCGGGCTTCATGCTCGCGATGGTCATTTTCGCCGGCGTGCGCAGCAAGATCGAGACCGCCGACGTGCCGAAGGGCCTGCAGGGGCTGCCGATCACGCTGATCGCCGCCTCGATCGTGTCGCTGAGCTTTCTGGGCTTCGCGGGCCTCGTTGAAGGCCTCGGCCTGCTGTAAGGAGGTGCCGTGATGGAAATTCTTTATGCCGTTTTGCTTGTGGCAGGCATCGGCCTGCTGGCGGGGCTTTTGCTCGCGGTGCTTTCGAAGATCATGGCGGTGCCGGTGGACGAGACCGCGGCCGCCGTAGAAGAAATATTGCCCGGCGCGAACTGCGGCGCCTGCGGCTTTTCGGGCTGCTCGGGCTACGCTTCTGCCCTCAGCAAGGGCGACACCAAGGATACGGGGCTCTGCGGCCCCGGCGGGAACGACGTAAGCCAAAAGATCGCCGCGATCCTCGGCGTGGAAGCCGGAAACGTGGAGCCCATGACCGCCGTTGTGTTCTGCCGCGGGCAGACCGACAAGGCGATCCGCAAAATGCATTACGAGGGCGTGCCCTCGTGCAAGCTCGCGAGCCAGCTTTTCGGCGGCGAGAAGGAGTGCATCTACGGGTGCGTGGGCCTCGGCGACTGCGCCAGAGCCTGCCCCTATAACGCGATCATGCTGTGCGAGGGCGTGGCGGTGGTGAACCCGTCGCTGTGCCGCGCGTGCAAGATGTGCGTGAACACCTGCCCGAAGGGCATCATCGGCCTCGTGCCGAAATCGCAGCAGTCCGCCGCCGTGCTGTGCAAAAACCACGACAAGGGGGCGCTCACGCGCAAGGAATGCGCGGCCGGGTGCATCGGCTGCACGAAGTGCGTGAAGACCTGCCCGGCAGAAGCGATCACGATGGACCGCAACGCTGCCGTTGTGGACCCGAAGAAGTGCACCGCCTGCGGCGCCTGCCACGAAGCCTGCCCCACCGGCGCGATCAGGTTGCTGACGGTGAAATAAGGCTCGTTTTTACGCTGAGGCAAATGCTTTGCGTATGATGTGAGATGTGGGATGTGAGATGTGAGATGAAGGAAGGGGCGCGGGTGTCCGGTGGACACCTCTGCGAAGCAGAAGCGCCGACCGAGCCGGCAGGCGAGACCATTCGCCCTTACCCATCATATAATGCGGCGCAGCCGCCACCGACATCCAACATCCAACATCTGACATCCAACATCTTATTCCCTCTTCCCTTCGCGGCTTTGCCGCGCTGCCCAAAGGAGGCCCATTCCATGAAACCTTTCATGTCCGACGACTTTTTGCTGTCCACGCCCACGGCGAAGGCGCTGTTTGAGGCGTGCAGGAACGAACCGATCTTCGACTGGCACTGCCACCTCTCCCCGAAGGAGATCTGGGAGAACGAGCCCGCGAAGGACTTAACGCAGCTCTGGCTCGGCGGCGACCATTATAAGTGGCGCGCCGAACGCAGCTGCGGCGTGCCGGAAGAACTCATCACCGGCGACGCCCCGGCGAAAGACAAGTTTTTCGCGTGGGCGGGGTGCATGCCGAAGCTCATCGGCAATCCGCTTTATCACTGGACGCACCTCGAGTTGCAGAGGTATTTCGGCATCACGACGCCCCTTTCGGAGAAGACCGCCGGAGAGATCTGGGAGAAGGCCAACGCGATCATCGCCGCCGACGGCTTTTCGCCGCGCAGCCTCATCGAGCGCTCGAACGTGCGGTGCGTGTGCACGACCGACGACCCAGCGGATTCGCTCGAATACCACGAGAAGCTCCGCGACGAGGGCAAGTTCAGGGTCAAGGTGCTGCCGGCGTTTCGCCCCGACAAGGCGCTGGCGATCGAGGCCCCGGCGTTTCTGCCGTGGCTCGGCGCGCTCCAAAAAGCCGTGGGCAGAAAGATCGACAGCTTTGAGGCGCTCAAGGCGGCGCTCTTTGAGCGCGTGGAGCGGTTCGCGTCGCTCGGCTGCCGCGCCACCGACCACGCCCTGAACCCCGTGCCTTTCCGCAAGGCATCGCCCGAAGAGCTGGAGCATATCTTTGAAAAGGCGGCGGCGGGAGAGCCCGTGGCGCCCGAAGAGGCCGAAAGCTACCGCACCGCTCTGCTGACGGCCCTTGCCGGCGAATACGCGCGCCGCGGCTGGGTGATGGAGCTGCACATCGGGCCGATCCGCAACAACAACTCCGCGGCGTTCAAAAAGATCGGCCCCGACGCGGGCTTCGACTCGATCGACGACAACCCCGTGGCGGCGAAGCTCTCGGCCCTGCTCGACGCGATGGCGAGCGGCGAAGGCCTGCCGAAGACCGTGCTGTTCTGTCTCAACCCCAAGGATAACTACGTGCTCGGCTCCATGCTCGGCAACTTCCAGACAGACGAAGCGTTCGGCAAGCTGCAGTTCGGCTCCGGCTGGTGGTTCAACGACAACATTTCGGGCATGCGCGCCCAGATGGACGCTTTGGCGAACCTCGGGGCGCTGGCGACGTTCGTGGGCATGGTGACGGACTCCCGCTCGTTCCTCTCCTACCCCCGGCACGAATATTTCCGCCGGATCTTATGCGAATACATCGGCAATCTCGTGGAAAACGGCGAATACCCCGCCGACCTCGAAACGCTTTCGGGCGTGGTGAGGGACATTTCGTTCGGGAACGCCGCAAGGTATTTCGGGCTCGAGAAGTGATATTTCAGCAGCGTTAAAGCCCCGCGCGCTATGCTGCGGGCAGTAGAGCTTAAGGAGGATCGCATGAACATTCTGCACTTTATCATGCCGAAAGCCGAGGTCGCGTTTCTGAACGCCGATTCCACCGTGCGTCAGGGGCTCGAGAAGATGCTCTTCCACGGCCACGCCGCCATCCCCGTGGTCGACAGCGAGGGCAAATACGAGGGCACCGTGACCGAAGGCAACTTTCTGCGCGCCCTGTATAACGACCGCGAGCCCGACCTCAAACGGCTTGAAAACATCGAACTGCGCTCCATCATCCGGCGCGACTACAAGGCGATCTCGGCAAACGCCGACATCAACGAGATCCTCTCGAACGCCATCAACCAGAATTTCGTACCCGTGGTGGACGACCGCGGCATGTTCATCGGGATCATCACCCGCAAATCCATCATCCGCTACCTCGCCACAGTGAAAACCGAGCTCGGGGAGCAGGCATAAGAAGCAAATAAACGCAAAAAAAAGAGACCCGCGGGTCTCTTTTTTTTGTCGTTACAGAAGCGCAAAGCGGATGCCGACCGCGCCCCATTTTCGTTCCTGCTCGGGCGTGTAATACCGGTACATATCCGCCGGGGAGGCGGTTTCGAGCTCGTCGGGGGCGTAGCCGCAGTCTTCAAGCGGCAGCGCGCGGTAGAGTGCGTCAAAATCAGGGAAAACGCTCAGCTCCTCCACCCGGACGTACAGCACCTCGGTGTCGTCGTCGGCGCGGACGAAGCGGATCACGTCGCCCTGCCTGAGGCGTCTGCGTTTTTCGTCCCAGAGGCGCAGCTCCACGCATTTTTGTCCGTCTTCGATGAGCCTAAAGGGCTCCGGCGCGAGCGTCATGCGGCGGCAGGGACTTGACATCCACAGCTCCGGCGTTTCGATCTCGTTCACAGCGGCGATCTGGTCGGCGAAGAAGAGCCAGTTGTCGATCGCGAGGGCGGGCAGGGCTTTGCCGAATTCATGTTCGCAGTAGTCGGCGCTGTGGAATTCGCATTCCCCGTCGAACGTCTCGCCGAACAAGGTGTCGATGCGCACGGTTTTGCCGTCGAAAGAGGGAAGGAGCTTGGCGTTCATTATTTCGATTTCGCCACGAGCTGATAGTATTTCGCGTTGGCGGGGTCCATGTTGTCGGCGACCGAGAGGACGATCGTGCCGTCGTTGAGGGCCTGCAGGTTCGCGATCAGGGCGAAGGGCTCGTCGGTGTAGCTGACCATTTCGCCGGTGGTCAGATTCAGGAACGCGCACGACGACTTTTTGGCGGGGTCGAGGCCGCGCAGCACGGCATACTGGCCGTTTTCGCTGATGGCGAAGAGATCGGCGGTGACGCCGCCCTCGGCCACGCGCGTGAGGTCGATGACCTTGCGCTCGTTGGTGATCACGTTGATGACTTCGCCGCTCGTCTTGTTGAAGATCCAGTCGCGGTCAACGATATAGTCCTTGTCGATATCGCCGGCGAACGGGCGCAGCGTTTCTTCGACGCCGGTGGCCCCGCGCTTGACGTTGAGGGTGAAGCCGCCCTCGGCGCGGCGCAGGAAGAAGATATCGCCGCCGTCGCGCCACAGGCGCAGCGAATAGACGTCGGTGACCTCGCGGCCGTTGTCGGTGTTGGTGCCGGTGCCGCCGGAGGTGAAGATATCCACCTTGCCGACGCGCTCGTACATCTCGTAATAACGGGACGAGAAGAACAGCACCGTGCGCCCCTCGGCCTGCTCTTCGGCCAGGATGTCGTCGGTGAACATCTTGTAGTCGGTGCGCATGCGGGCGTTGGTGTCGACGGTGCGCTGGTCCTCGGAGAGGTAATACTTCGCGCTCGTCTTGTCGGGCGAAAGGATATAGTTTTCACTGTACACCTTGCGCTCCTGATACATGCGCGAAGCGTCCACGTCCACGGTCAGCAACAGGCTGCCCTCGGCCGCGCCGGACTGCGGGAACAGGTCGGACACCTTGAAGAAGGCGTATTCATAGAGATACGCGCCCTCGTAGAGATTGTTGGTGTAGAGCCCCACGCCGAAGGTATGGCCGTCGCGCTCGAGATAGTGGACGTCGGCGGTCAGGTTCTGCGACGAGCAGGTCACCGTGACCGGGGCGTGCATGGTCTCGTCCGCCGGGGTCAGCACGCCGTTTTCGGCTTCGTAAAAGGTCACGGCGCCGGTGTTGCGGTTGAGGGTGTAGAACACGTTCTCAAACTCGGTGCGCATCAGGGGCAGCCGGATCTCGGCGTATTGGGTATACTCGTCCACATAACTGGTGTGCGTGGCCTGATTGCCCTCGATGGGCTTGGCTTCGGTCGGCTCTTCGACGCGGTTCTTGATGTCGAGCACGCCGAGCGTTGCGAACACACCGCCCGCGACCAAAAGGATCAGCAGCAGCGCCAGAACGATTTGCAGCTTTTTCATGTGGGGGTCCTCCTTAAAGCATATAATCGGTGGTTCCGATCATTTCGTCGTTTTTGATATACACGCGGGGCACGCGGCGCGACAGACCGCAGGTGACCTCGTAGTTGATGAGCCCCGCCTTTTCGGCGAGCTCGTCGGCCGTGATGCGCGCGTTCCCGTCGCGGCCGAACACGGTGACGGTGTCACCCTCGCGCACGCCCGAAAGGCCCGTCACGTCCAGCATGCACTGGTCCATGCACACGTTGCCGCGCACCGGCACGCGCGCACCGCCCACGATCATGTCGGCCTTGTTTGACAACAGGCGCGGATAGCCGTCGGCATAGCCGATGGGCACGGTGGCGAGGGTCTCGTTTTCGCGCGTTTCGTAGGTGCGCGAATAGCTGACGGGCGTGCCGCCGGGCAGCGTTTTCACCATCGAGACCACGGTTTTGAGCTCCATCACGGGCAGAAGCCGGATGCGCCGCGACACGGCGGCCGAGGGGTACATCCCGTAAAGGATCACGCCGGCGCGCACCATGTCGAGGTTCATTTCGGGATAGTCGAGGATCGCGGCGGAGTTGGCGCAGTGCCTGAGGCGGAATTTGATCCCGCGCTCCTCGAGCCGGCCGATCACGTTCAGGAACAGGTCGTATTGGATGCGGGTGAACACCTCGCCGTCGGCGCAGTCCGCCGACGAGAAATGGGTGAAGATGCCCTCGGGCTCGAGCCCCGGCAGGCGGCAGACCCGCTCGATCTCGTCCACCACCGGGTAATCCTCGACGCTGTCGTGGAACAAAAAGCCGATGCGGCTCATGCCGGTGTCTATCTTTATATGCGCGTTCACTTTAATCCCGCTGAAAGCGGCGGCCGACGAGAGCTTTTCGGCGTAATCGGCGGAAAACACCGCCTGCGAGATGTCGTTGTACACGAGCTCTTCGGCCTTGTCGGGCGGGGTGTAGCCGAGGATCAGCACGGGGGCGGAGATGCCGACGCGCCTCAATTGCAGCGCCTCGGCGAGGTTCGACACCGCGAACCAGTCCGCCCCCGCCGAAGCCATTTCGGCGGTGGTATATTCATAGCCGTGGCCGTAGCAGTCCGCCTTGACGACGGCGCAGAGCTTCACGCCCGGCTTTATGATGCTTTTGATCTGCTGGATGTTGCTGCTGACCGCGTCGAGGCTGATCTCAGCCCACGTGCGGCGTAAGAATTCGTTCATAGGATCACCAGGAGCGGCGCGGAGCGCTGCGCGAAAGGGGCCGGAGGCCAGAGGCCAGGGGCCAGGGAAAAGGTTGTTTCGTCACCGAAACCCGTTCCCAAAACGATCGTCATAGTTTATTCAACAACTATTTGTAATTCCCTACTTGTAAAACTATTGCTTTTTTAATTCACAAAAAACTGAATAATAACCAATCCTCGGCCTCTGGTCTCCGGCCCCCGGCCCCTGGCCTCTGGCCCCTGGCCTCTGGCCTCTGGTCTCTGGCCTCTGGCCCCTGGCCTCCGGCCTCTGCTGTCAACGGAGGCCCATGCCTTTCTTTTTCAAAAAGGTTTTCGCGGAGGTCTTTTTGCGCTTGGAGGCAAAGAGATACTGATAGACGGTCTTGGGCGCGCGCACGGTGGAGAGCTCGGACAGGATCTTGGGGTCGAGGGGCGAGGGATCGCGCACGTTGAGCACCACGCCCGCGGCAGCCGCTCTCGCCGCGGCGAAAAAGTTTTTGTCGGGCAGGACGCGGACGTTCTCGCAGTCCTTCCAGCGTTCGGGCAGGCCAACTTTTGCGCGTTCGGGCAGGAACAGCTCGAAAAACGGCAGCCGCCCGATATACAGGGACTCCACAAGGGCGGGCAGGCGCTCGGCGTCGTCGAAATCGATGAGCAGGCTTACCATCGGCAGGGCCGCGGCGTCGGCGCGCGACGTGTACATGGCCGGGAAATGCAGGTCGGCGAAGGTGGAGGCAAGCTTGTCGCGCCGCTCCTTCGTCATCTCGGCGGTGATCTTTTCAAAGGTCTCGCGCAAGAGCACGATATCGTCGTCCGTGAGGAACCAGAAATAGCGGTAGAAGCCGTCGGTGAGGGCGTCGAAATAGACGTCCAGCGCCGTGCCGTAGGTGAACTCGTCGCCGTCGAAGCCGCCGGTGTCGTCCTCGATGCCGGCGCGCACGGTGGAGAGCAGGTCGTCGAAAAACGCGATCGCGGCGCGAAGGGACTCTCCGTCCGGTTCGCCGCGGCGGCGGAAGCCCCGGGCGAACACGCCGTTTTTATCGTCGTACACCGCGCCCGCCACGCCGGTGAGTGAGGCGTCGCAATGGTAGACGCAGAATTTGAGCACCTCGGCGTCGCCGAACATGCGCGCCTCGGGGAACCGCAAAGAATAGAGGTCAAAGAACTTCTTTTTGAACACCCTGCCCGGGACGTTGAGCGTGTGCAGGAGAGCAGCGTCGAAGCGGTCGATCTTCGGCACGGTGGCCAAAAGGTCCGCCGTGGGCAGGTAATAGGGCTCGTTTTCGCCCGAGACGTAAAGGCGCGGGCAGATGATATCGGCCTTGGTCTCCTCGGCGGCCTTAAGGATCTCTTCGGCGAAGTCGGGGTTCACGTAGTCGCCCTCGAGCATAAACAGAACGAGCTCCGTTTCGGCGACGCCGAGCGCGAAGTTGCGCGAGGCCGGAATGCCGGGGGCGGGCGCGGTGTGCACCGAAAAGCCCACGTATTCGTCGCAGTAGCCGTTCGCGAGGTCCCGAAGCTCTTCGTCGGCGTTCGGGGAGAGCACGATCGTGACGTAAAAATCTTCGACCGTCTGGTCGCACAGGGCTTCGAGCGAGATCTTCAGATCGTCGGCGCTTTCTTCGGCGGTGACGATCACGGTGAGTTTATGCATCGGGAGAAGGCTCCTTTCGGGCGGCGCGATCGAGGTCGCGCGGGAAGGTTATTTTGACGTTGTCGGGGCTGCCGGGCACGAGGCGCACGGGAAGCCCGAGATAAGTATATACGGAGCTGCCGTCGGTGAGCGTTTCGAACACGCCCGCCGGGAGGCGCTTCACGGCGTCGAGGAACTCGCCGAGGCGGAAGGTCTGCGGGGTCTGGCTGTGGAACACCGTGGCGCGCGGGGGCGTTTGCCCCATGAACGCGCCGTCTTCGCTCAGGAACACGGTGTCGGTGGCGGGCACGCACGTGTTCGCCGCCCCGTATTGCGCGGCCGCTTCGATGTTGTCGCGGATGATGCGCGCGTCGATGAAGGGGCGCACGGCGTCGTGCGTGAGCACGATATGGTTTTTGCCGTACCGCGCGGCGAGGAATTCGAGCGCCTTTATGAGGCTTTCGCCGCGCGAAGCGCCGCCCCCGATCACGTGGACGGGGATATCCGTATCGGGCAGGTGCCGGCGGAGCATTTCTTCGGTCTCTCCGACAAAGTCCGCGGGGACCGTGACGACGGCGGCGTCAATGAGGCCGCTGCCGAGAAACGCTTTGAGGCTCACGGCCAGAATCGGCGCGTCGCCGAGCTTTAAGAACTGCTTCGGCACGTCGGCGCCCATCCGGCTGCCGCGCCCGGAGGCGAGGATCGCGGCGAGGTTCATAGGCTGCTCCTTTCGCCCATGGGGGCGTCAGTTGATCTTTCCGAAATCGGAGGCGTAAACGGTGACCCATTCGGGCTCGATGGTCTCGAGGCCCACGGCCGCGCGCAGGATCTTGCGGGCGTCGGCGGCGGTGAGCGAATAGTCGCGGTCGGCGTCGCCGATGATCTTCAGAAGCTCAGAGAGCGGGTCGAGGCCGACTGCCGCGCGCAGCGAGAGTCTGGCGTCGGCGGCGGTGATCTGCCCGTCTTCGTTCAGGTCGCCGAGCAGGCGCTTATATTCTTCCTTCACGAGGGCGAAGGCGTCGTACCGCGTGAGATAGCCGTAATAGGACAGGGCGTAGAAGTCCGCGGCGAGGACGTGGTCCTGCAAAGTGACCAGCATGCAGGCGGGCTCGTCGGTTTCGGCGGTCTTCGCGAACGCGCCCTCTTCGGCAACCACTTCGGCGCGCTCGTCGCCGATGCCGGGCACGGTGACGGCCACGCCCACGCCCTGCTTTTCATAGGTGGGATAGGTCCTGCCGTTCAGCTTGACGTCTTCACCGGCGTCAAGCACGGCGGGGTTGCCCTCGACGATGGGGTGCGAGCGGTAATAGGCGTCGCCGCCCATGAGCAGGAGGTCGATTTTCAGGTCGCTCATAAGGCCCAGAAGGTTGGATTTCAGCGTGCTGTTGTCGGCGTTGCCGAGGGCGTCGGCGGCGATAGTGATGATGCGCCAGCTGTCGCTTTCATGGGCAGCCATATCCTCTTTGAGCCACTTTTCCTGCGTGTAAGAGAGCTTGCCGGTGCGGGCGTCGAGGTCGGCGGCGGAGAGCGCGGCGACGTGGACGCCGCCGACATTGAAGCTGTAGCTCACGCCGGCTAAACCGTCGTTATAATGGTCGGAGCTCTTCACGCCGAAGTGGCGGGTGGCAAACGCCGACTCGCCGATCTCGGCTGCGCCCGTGACGTAGCGCACGGGGATCTCGCCGAGGACGTCGGCCATGGCGTTGAGAAGGTCGGTCATCTGGCCGTCGTCGGCGCCGTTGAGCACCGAGTCGCCCGCGAGCAGCAGGAACGAGGGCTTGGCCTTATCGATCATCTTTTTGAGGTTTTCGGCGATCTTTTCGCGGTCTTTCCGCGTGGCGGGCACGGCGTTATTCACGAACAGGAAGCTCACGTTCGACTCGTCGGGGATCGTGACCGTGCCCTGCTCGCACCAGAAATCCTTTTCGGCGTCGCCCGCGCGGTACATATACGCGGCGCCGGGCTTGAGGCCCGTGACGGTGACGAGGTGGCGGTTGGTGATGCGCGTGTAGGGCAAAATGCCGAACGAGCCGAACGAGAAGCCGTAGCGGGTGATGGTGTCGCCGATCGTTTCGGTTTTGATGTTCGCGGGGTCGACCGGCGTGCCGTCCGGCTCAAAGATCTCGAAGTCGGTGCCGGTGACGGAATATTTGGTGGTCCAGTGCACCGTGAGGACATCGCCGTCCACGCCGAGGGTGAGGGCGTTCGGGAGCTGCATGTCCTCAACGGTGGGGATCACGGGCTCGGGGCCAGCGTAATCGTATTCGACACTCCAGTCGAGGTCGTCGTCGTGCAGGATGGTGTCGAAGGTGGTCTGCAGCTGTTCGGCGGTGGCGGCCTTTTCTTTGTCGCCGAAATATTGGTTCAAGAGGTTCTCGGCCACCTCGCGCACCGAGGAGCCGTAAGAGATGAGGCCGGTGCCGAGCACCATGTCGGCAAGGCTCGCGAACGAGGCGGCGGAATCGTCCTCATCGAGCTTTTTGAAGATCGAATACATCTTGTTGAAGAAGTCGCCGATGCCCGAGACCTCGGTGCCGCGCTCGCTCGCCACGGCGGTGACGAAGCGGTAGAACATGCGGATGAAATCCGCCACCGAGGGATTCTTGCCGTTGAGCAGGGCCTGCAGGTTCACGGTGACGTGGCCGAGGAGCTCGTCGAGGATCAGGCCGTCGAGCACGTTGTCGAGCACGGCGTTGAAGATGAGGTCCACGAAGGCGGGGTCGCCGCTCTTTTCATACACGTCGTTCATGAACGCGTCGCCCGAGGCATCCTCGTTGCCGCAGTACATATACACCATAATGCTGAAGAACAGGTCGCCGAGCGTGCCGCCCTTTTTCTTGTTGCCGAAGCCGTAGGTGTTGATGAAGGCGGTGCAGGGCACGTCGGACACCTTGGTGTCCACGAGGCCCTTGATGGTCTTTTCGAGGGCGTTCCACAGGTTTTCGGGCTGGTCGATATAACGAGCCACGAGCTGCTGATCGATATCGGCGATCAGCGACATGATGTTTTTCACGGTGAAGATCTCGTTGTCGCCGACCACGAGGCCGCCGGGAATATACTCGGTGAGCTTCTGCTCGATATCGAAGCCGAACTCGTCGCGGATAAACGTGACGATGCTGCCGGATTCGCGGATCTCGTTGACCCAGTCGGACAATAGGCCGCGCACGAGATACATGAGATACGTTTCGGGCGCGCCGCCGAACTGCTTTTTGAAGCCGGTGACGCGGTAGGGGGAGCTTTGCTTCTCGCCGGTGCGCGAATAGACGGCTTTCGCGTCGTCCACGGGCAGCATTTCGAATTCGGCGTCGATCTCGCCGTTCGTTACGGTGAACGTGCTCTCGCGGAACGCGAAGGGATACTGCGTGAGGATCGGCGTGATCACGGACACGAGCTTTTCGCCCGCGTCGGAATAGGTCACGTCGGCGTCGCTGACGTGCTGGTGGCCCGAGAAGACGTAGTGGATGCCCATATCGGCGAAGGTCTCCTGCAAAACGTAGCCGTCGTCGATCACGAAGCCCTGTAAGATCTCGCCGTGCATGTAGTTCATTTCGGAGAGGTTCCAGTGCGTGAAGGCGATGGGCGTCTGGCCCTTGGCCTTGGCTTCGTCGGTCTGGGCGCGGATCCAGTCGAGCACGCCGTCGGTAATGTGGCCGCCGGTCTCGTGCTCATCGCGCGCTTTGGCGGTGTTGTCGGCCGTATACTTGCCCGCGTCGATGAAGATGAAGCGGAAATTATCGGCCTCGACCGCGTAGCTCAGCGCGCCGGCCTTGCCGGTGTCGGGGGCGGAATACATGGACACGGCCTCGTTGAAGCCGAGCTCGTAATAGATCTCGTAGAAGTCCGCGGCGGTGGTCTTTTTGGCCGGGGTCTTCTTGCCGTCGGGCGTGACGAAGGCGGCAGCGTCGGCGTTGTTGAGATCGTGGTTGCCGTTGATGACGTAGACGTGCACCCCGGTGTCGGCCTCGAGCGCCTTGAGGCGTTCCGCGAGCGCCGCGTGCCCCTCGTATTCGCCGTTGGTGGTCAGGTCGCCCGTCAGCACGAGGTATTTGAGGCCCTTCTGCTCCACGTCGCGCTTCACGGCGGCGAAAGCGGAATCGAGGATGCCGTCGAGATTCTCATATACGCAGTTGTGGCCGCGCAGATAATCGTAGAACGCCTCGCCCTGATACTGCGCGAGACTTTCGGGATAATAATGGATATCTGACATCGTCGCCAGCAGCAGCTCGCCGTCCGCGGGGACGGGGGCCTCGGGTTCCGCCGATACGGCGGGCGCGAGGACCGTGAGCATGAGCAGCAGGCTCAGGACCAGAGACAGACATTTTTTCATTCGGTTCATGGCTCTCCCTCCGGGGTAATAATATTCCAATCTTCAGTATACCGCAAATAAAAAAAGAAGTAAAGAGAAAAAAGAAAAAAAAGAATAGGGATTTATTAGAAAGGAGCACAGGGCGCACAGGGCGCACAGGGCACACAGGGGACGAGGATTCGCCGCCGCCTGAGGAAGACGCCCCCGCAGTGCGGGGGAGATGTCGGCGAAGCCGACAGAGGGGGACGGCCCGGTTAGGGAGAAAGGCGAACCGCAGTCTGGAGAAAACAACGAGCGTGCCGAGCGCTCCAAGCGAAGGCAGGCGACTATGTTTTCGACTGGGAAGACAGGGCGCACAGGGCGCACAGGGCAGGGGGATCGGGGGACGGCGCGGGTAAGGGTGCCGCCCCTGCCAAAAACCGAACAAAAAAACGACCGCCGGAAACTTGTCCAAGCTCCCGGCGGATTTTCTGTGATTTGCGATGCCGCACCCCTGTGCGCCCTGTGCGCCCCTGTGCGCCCGTAAGTCTTATATTTTGTATTCTGAATTTTGTATTTATCCCACGGACTGCGAGCAGGACAGCGACGACAGGGCTGCCGACTCGGACCCGGGCTCTTTGACGGTGAAAACGAGCTCCATCGCCTCGAACGCCGACGCGTTCACGTTCACGTCCCATTCGCTCTGGTCGTAGAGTTCATATTTGAAATAGAACGCCACCAGCACGCTGCCGCCGAGGTCGTTATATTCGCCGGAGAACGAGTTTTTCGCGCTCTTGCCTACCGCGTTGGCGTCGCTGCCGCGCGAGCCGTAGTCGAGTTCGAGGACGTTCGAATCGTAGTTGAGGATCAGGTCGGCCGCTTTGATGCCCTGGCAGTTATACAGCATGATCGAGCAGGTCACGGTGTCGCCGTCCACGTAGCCGGGCACCACCGCGATACGCGCCGACGAGCCCATGCTGCCGTTTGTCCGGACGTTCGATAAGTACGCTTTGCTCACGCTGACCGGGGGCGGGGCGGTGGTGGGCTCGGTGACGGGTTCGGGGGCGGTGACGCGGACGGTGGTTTTCGCGGTATAGCCGCCGTCGACCGAGGTGAGCGTGATATTGGCGCTGCCCGCGGCGCGCGCGACGAGATACCCGTCGGAATTCACCGTGACGACCGAGGTGTTGTCGCTCGACCAGCGCACGCTCTTGTTCGCGGCGTTATCGGGCGTGACCACGGCGGTGAGATACGAAGTGTCACCCTGCTCCAGGACCAGCGCGCCGTTGGTGACGTTGACGCCGCCGGAATAGATCGCGACCGCCGACACGCGCACCTCGGGGGCCGCGGTGGAGGGCTCGGTGGGGGCTTCGGTGGTCTCGGCGAGCGTATCCCAGACGACGACCTGGACCGTACTGCCGCGCTTGACGCGCGAGCCGTAGGCGGGGATCGTGGATTCGACGGTGTCCGCCTTGGCGGAGCCGGGGTTCATTTTGGTCGCCCGCACGACGATGAGCTCATAGTCCTTGCCCTTGAGAGTCTCGAGCGCCTGTTCATAGGTCATGCCGGTCACTTTCGGGATGATCACGTATTCCGAGCCCTTGCTGACGCGGAACTGCAGCGCGCTGCCGTAGGGCAGCGTTTCGCCCTTTTTCACCGACTGCCCGATGATCTGCCCGGCGGGATAGGCGTCGGAGTATTCTTCCACCGCCGAGAGCTTGAGATATCTCGAATAGTAGTTGTCGTTCGCGATCTGCGAATATACCTTGCCCGTGAAATCGGGGATCGTGACGGTCTGGGCCTCGGTGGTGCTCTCTTCGGGCTCCGATGAGGGCTCGGATGAGGGCGCTTCGGACGTCGTTTCGTCCGCGATACCGGAGGCAGAGGCGGGCTCGTCGTCTTTTTTGCCGCTGCCGCCCTTGCCGCCGAAGATGAGCACTGCCGCCACGATCAGGCCGATCAGCAGCACGACCGCGGCGATGATCACACCGAACAGCAGGCCTTTTCTGCCGTTATCTTCTTCCCCGCCGTCTCCGGCGGGATCCTGCCGCGGGGCGGCGTTATAAGGCACGTAGCCCCCTGCCGGGGGATACGCGGGGTCGGCGTATGGCTGCTGCCCATAGGGATCGGGCTCGGTATAAGGCTGCTGCCCGTAGGGATCGGGCTCGGCATAGGGCTGCTGCCCGTAGGGATCCGGCGCGGCGTAGACCGGCGGTACGAAGGCTGCGGCCGGGTACGCGGGCGCGGCGGGCGTTTCGGGAGCGGGCGCGGCCTCGCGCGCGGCGCAGGCGGGGCAGGCGCCGGTGGCGGGGTCCAGAGGCGATCCGCAGTTCCGGCAGAAGGTCTCGCGCGGGGTAAAGTCCCCCACGGGGGACGCGCAGACGGGGCAGAATATTACGCCGTCCGGGACGGGGTTCCCGCAAATCGGGCAGGTAAGCATAGGCATACTCCTTCCGGTCGGGGCGCTCAGCACGCGCCTTCGACGATTTCGGTATCCGCGTTGAGGCCCGCTTCACGGAGCACCGCGACAAAGGCATTGAAAAAGCGCGCGTCGCGGTTGGCGGCGGTGAAGCAGACCGAGAGCCGCCCGGCGCAACTGACGCACGACACGGTGACGGGCAGGGCGTAGCGGCGGGTGTCGCCGTTGACGAAGCGCAGGCGCTTTACGATCGCGGCGGCGTTGGGGGGCAGCTTTTTTTCACCGAGGTTCGTGAAAATGGTGGTGAACGCCCGGTGGCTGTTTTTCTGCAGCACGCCGAGCACGGGCTTTTTGATGAAGTAAGGCACGGCGTACAGCACGGGGTTCTTCGTGAGCGACACGAAGCGGTTGATCTGCCGCGAGAGGCAGTCCTTCGTGAGCTGGGCGGGCAGCCGGCCGCGCACGCCCTCGATCACGTCGGAAAGCGTCAGATCCGTGCGGCCCTGCGGATCGAAGGCCACGGGGACTTCGATCGCGAAATTGCGGCAGGTGCCGGACGGATAAAAGCGCCTGAGATCGACCGGCACGGACACGCGCACGGGCAGCCTGACCGGCTCATCCGACGTGCGGATCGCGGCGAGGATGACGGCGGCGACGAGATACTGCGTCACGGTGAGGCCCGCGCCGTGGGCGAGGGCGTGAACGGCCGCCTCATCCGTCTCGGCGTAAGAGAGGGAGATATAGTCGTCTTCGCACGCTTCGGGGAAGCGGAAGGCCTTCGAGAGCTTCGGCACGGATCGGTCGCCGTGCTTGTCGTAATGGCGAACGAAGGCGTTTTCCATCACGCCGGGCTTTTGCGGCACCTCGCCCACGTCCTCGCCGTTCAGAATGCGGGCGTAGACGTCGAGAAGGGCGGCGAAAAACCGGAGGTGCCCCCTGCCGTCGCCCTGCGTGTGGGCGCTTTCGAGGATGAGCTCGGGGCCGTCGTAAACGAGGCGGAAGTTCGGCAGGTCGCGGTATTCGGACGTGATGGGGCAGAGCGTTTTGCCCTCGGGAGTGCGCATCTCGGGCATGGCGTCGGAGACGGTCTGCTTTGCCCAGAAAAAGCCGCGTCTCAGCGTCAGGCGCATGTTCGGAAAGGCGGGCAGCGTGGCCCTGACGGCTGCCGCGAGGATCGCGGGGTCGACGTCCCGGTCGAGCGCGGCGGACAGGCGGAAGGTCCGTCCCCAACGGCGGGTCGTGAGGGCGGAAAACATGATCGACGGGGTATCCACGTCGATCCGGCGGGGATGGTTCAAGGGGGGTCACGCTCCGTTTTCGTATAGATAGTGATATTTTAACATTATCCCGCGCGAAAAGCAAGATGCGCCGCGGCTTTTTCGTCGCCGCGGCGCGATTTTTTGCGATCGGCGGGAGCCGGATCAGAAACCTTTATGATTATAGTCGAATCCGCAATGAAAAAGGAACTCGCGCGCCATGAGCATGGCGCCGATCTGGTTCGGGTGGACGCGGTCCCACGCGATGCGCGACGAGTGCTGCACGCGGCAGTAGTCTTCGTAGAGCTTCTGGAAGTCCACGAACTCGCAGCCGTGCTTTTCGGAGAGGGCGCGGCAGATGGCGACGTATTCGTCCATCCTCGCGCGCATGGCGTCGGAGCGGTTCGGCTCCATGTAATACGGCGAGAGGATGAAGATCCCTTTGACCTTGCCCTTGACGGCGAGGATCATCTTTTCGACGTTTTCTTCATACTCCTCGGGCGTGACCTGCAGGTCGGTGATCGCCGGGACGTCGAACTGCCGCCAGACGTCGTTGATGCCGATGCACACCGACACCCAGTCGGGCTTCAGGTCGACCACGTCGCGGTCGAAGCGCTTTAAGAGATCGCGGCTGGTGTTGCCGCCGACGCCGGAGTTGGTGATGCGCAGGTCCACCTCCGGATAGACCGCCGAGAGCAGGTTTTCGACTTCACGCACATAGCTTCTGCCGAGGTTGTCGAACAGGCCCTCGCCCACGGGGTTGTCGGAACCCATGTCGGTGACGGAGTCGCCGGCAAACACGATGCGGTCGCCTTTTTGAAAGATCATGACGTTTCCCTCTTTTCTTATCGCTTCGGCGGAAACCCCGCCGGTATTTTCAGGTGTTGTTCTGTGGCGGAGCGTTCAGGGATTCGGCGCCCCCGCGCGCTTTGTCAAATCGGGCGATCACGTCGCAGAATTCCGGGGGCACGCGTCTGAGACACGCGGCCCGGAGCGCGGCGGGCACCCCGTAGAACGCCTCGGCGACGCCGCCGGCGATGCAGGCGACGGTGTCGGTGTCGCCGCCGATCGACACAGCGGTGCGGATCACGTCCTCGAAGCTCTCGCCCTCGAGAAACGCCGTGATCGCCTCGGGCACAGACTGCTGGCAGCTCTCGACGTGGTGATACGTGGGGCGGATCTCGTCGACCGTGCGCGAGAGATCGTAGCCGAATTCGCGGACGATATAGGCTTTGATCTCATCTTTGCTGCTGCCCGTGCGGGCGAGATAGATGGCACTCGCGGTCGCCTCGGCGCCCTTGATGCCCTCGGGGTGATTGTGCGTCACCGCGGCGGTGGCGCGGGCGACCGCCCGGGTCTCGTCCAGCGTGCCGTAGAGCCATCCGGCGGCGGACACCCGCATGGCGGAGCCGTTGCCGAAGCTGTTGTAGGGCGCGGGATCGGCGGAAAAGAGCCACCTCGAAAAGCGCGCGCCGTAGCCCGCGTGCGGGTATTTATGCCCCCATTTGCGCAGGGAGTTTACCAGCGCCGCGCCGAGGTCGGCGGCAGCGCCGTCCCGATAGTCGAGCAGCGCCTCGGCCACCGCGACCGTCATCACACTGTCGTCGGTGAACTTGCTTTCTGCGCTGAACAGCGGAAAAGCTTTCGTCTTGTCCCCGCGGTCGAACTCGTAGGGTGCGCCGATCATGTCGCCGAGGATCGCGCCGATCATAAGCCCCGCCTCCTTTGTCTTTTTTCGGTATAATTGTAGCATATTCCCGCGCCGGGGTCAAGAGAAGCGTTTTTTGCCGACGTGACAAAAACGGGACGGCACAAAAAAAGACCCCGGGCAGGCGGTTCAGACGCCTTTTCGGGATCTTTCGTTCGTTCAGGTGGGCAAATCGTCAGCCGCCGAGGATGATATCGAACATGGCGGCCTCGTCGACCCAGTTGAGGTCGCTCTTTTCGCCGATAAGTGTTTCGCCGCAGTTCGGGCACACGCCGAAGGGCTTCTTGTCCGTATAGCCGCAGACGGAGCAGGCGTATTCATCCCGCTCGAACAGGTGTGTTTTTTTGATCAGATGCGCGTGTTTCACAGCGTTTCAGCCCTGCGTCGATTCCGGCTTTTTCATGAACGCGGCGCGCAGTGTCAAGCCCACGCCGACGGCGGCGGGCACGAGCATCAGGAACAGGTCCAACAGCGAGCCGACAAAGGCGAGCTGCGTGCCGAGGATCACCGACAGCACCAGCAGCGCGATCAGGATCGGCAGCAGGATCTTCGTCGCCTTGTGCCCGGTGGCGATCAGCAGAATCACGTCGAGCAGCACGAGCGCGATCAGGATGCCCCCGGTGGACACCGGCCCCAGCCGGTAAAAGCCGAAGGAATAGATCCGGACGCTCTTGAAGAACATTACGACGCCGACCACGATCAGCACGGCGCCGATCAGAAACAGTTTTTCGCGTTTGGTCATAGGGGTCTCCTTTTTATGCGGGGTCCGCGTGCGGCGGGGCTCAATAGAGCTTCGCGCCGGCGGGGATGTGCGGGTCGAGCTGCAGCAGGGTGAGCTTTTCTTCGTCCCCGACCTTGTGGAGGGCCGAAAGCAGCATGCCGCGGGACTCGAGGCCCATCATCGGGCGCGGCGGGAGGTTAACGATCGCGACGAGGGTCTTGCCGACGAGGGCTTCGGGCTCGTAATAGGCGTGGATGCCCGAGAGGATCGTGCGGTCGGCGCCGGTGCCGTCGTCGAGCGTGAACTGCAAGAGCTTCTTGCTCTTTTTCACGGCCTCGCAGGCCTTGACCTTGACCACGCGGAAATCGGCTTTCGAGAAGGTCTCGAAGTCGACGAAGTCGGCGAACAGCGGCTCGATGACGACGTTCGAGAAGTCGAGCTTCTCTTCCGGCGCGGGCGAAACGGGCGCTTCGGCGGCGGGGGTCTCGGCGGGCGAAACGGGCGCTTCGGGAGCGTCGGACGGGGCGTCGGAGGCCGTGGGCTTCATGGTGGGGAACAGCAATACGTCGCGGATCGAGGGCGAATCGGTGAGCAGCATCACGAGGCGGTCGATGCCGAAGCCGAGGCCGCCCGTGGGCGCGAGGCCGTATTCGAGGGCGGTGATATAGTCGTAGTCCACCTGCGCCTTGGTGGCGGGGTCCTCTTTTCTGCGGTCGGCCACCTGCTTTTCGAAGCGGGCCTTCTGGTCGATGGGATCGTTGAGCTCGGAGAACGCGTTGCCGTATTCGGTGGCGTTGATGAAATATTCGAACCGCTCGGTGAAGGCGGGGTCGTCGGGCTTGCGCTTGGCGAGCGGGCTGTTCTCGACCGGATAGTCGTAGATGATCGTGGGCTGGATGAGCTGCTCCTCAACGAAGGCGTCGAAGAGCTCGGCGAGCACCGTGCCCTTGGTGGCGTCGGCGGGCACGTCCACGTGCTTTGCCTTGGCGGCGGCGCGAGCGTCCTCGTCGGACTGCCAGTCGTAATAGTCCACGCCGGCGTATTTTTTGACAGATTCGGCCATTGTGAGCTTTTCCCAATGCCCCATGTCGATCGTTTTGCCCTGATAGGTGATGACCTTTGAGCCGCAGATCTTTTCGGCGAGCATCGAGTTCATCTCGATCACGAGGTCCATCATGCCCTTGTAGTCGGTGTAGGCCTGATAGAGCTCGATGGACGTAAACTCCGGGTTGTGCTTGGTGTCCATGCCTTCGTTGCGGAAGATGCGGCCGACCTCGTAGACCTTGTCGAAGCCGCCGACGATGAGGCGCTTTAAGTAAAGCTCGGTCTCGATGCGCAGGTACATATCCATGTCGAGGGTGTTGTGGTGCGTTTTGAACGGACGCGCCGCGGCGCCGATCTCGAACGGGGTGAGGATGGGGGTATCCACCTCCAAAAAGCCCTTGGCGTCGAGGTAGGCGCGGATCTCGCGCAGGATGAGCGAGCGCTTGACGAAGGTATCCTTGACCTCGGGGTTCACGATGAGGTCGACGTAGCGCTGACGGTAGCGAAGATCCTGATTCGTGAGGCCGTGGTATTTTTCGGGCAGCGGCAGCAGGGATTTCGCCAGCAGCGTGACGCCGGTGGCGTGGACGGAAATTTCGCCCGTCTGCGTGCGGAACACGTAGCCCTCGACGCCGAGGATATCGCCGATATCCCACTTCTTGAAGCCGCGGTTATAGGTATCCTCTCCCACGTCGTCGCGCTTGACGTAGACCTGGATCTCGCCCGTGGCGTCGAGGATGTGGGCAAAGCTCGCCTTGCCCATGACGCGGCGGCTCATCATGCGCCCCGCGATGCGGACTTTCAGCTCACTGCCCTCGTCCTTGAAAGAGGCGAGGATCGTTTTCGCGTCGGAATCGACCGGGTATGAGGTGATCTCGAACGGGTTTTTACCCTCGTCGACAAGGGTCTTTAACTTATCCCGCCGGATCTGCAAAAGCTCGGACAGGCTCTGTTCTTCTGTGCCGGGAACGTTGGTTCTCTCGTCTGCCATAGTGTTTCCTTTCTGCTATCTGCCAAAATTCCGCCGGGCGGGACCCGACGGAACACGTTTTTTACGCTTCGTGATGGACCTTGTCGCGGAAGATCTTGAGGATCTCGAGCTCGTCGTTGCCCATGGGCGTTTCGATCACGACCACGTCGCCGACCTTGTGCCCGAGCAGGCCCTTGCCGATGGGGCTCTCGTCTGAGATCTTGCCCGCGGCGGCGTCCGCCTGCGTGACGCCCACGATGTGGTAGGTCGTCTTCTCTTCATAGGTCCGGTCGAAGACCTTCACCGAAAGGCCGGTGTGCACAGTCTCGAGCGAGAGCGAGCTCTCGTCGAGCACCTTCGCGCGCGAGAGGGTGTATTCGATGTCGGCGATGCGCGCCTCGAGCCGCGCCTGGTCGGACTTCGCCTCGTCGTATTCGGAGTTTTCGGAAAGGTCGCCGAAGCTCTTCGCTTCTTTGATCTTTTCGGCGATATCGTTTCTGCCGGCGCCGCGCAGCTCTTTGAGCTCGGCGTTCAGGCGGTCGATTTCTTTTTGAGGGAGATATACGTAATCTTCAGCCATGATGGATCGGTCCTTTCATTCGTTGTCACGGCGCCGTGGGCCGTTTGTACAAGTTTCTATTCTATATGGTAAGGGTATATTTGTCAAGTCTTTTTTTGCGCCGAATCAGGGCTTCGGCTTCGTGTTGCCCTCGCGCGTGGATTCGCGGATCGCCTCGATGAACTCGGTGATCAGGTTTTGCCCCTCGCCCGCGGTATCAAGGAAGGAGTTGACGATGTCCATGATGCCCTGCGCGATGTCGGCGAGCTTGACGTTCGGCTGCCAGCCGCCGAGAAGGCCCTCGAACTGCTCGCGCTCCTCAGCGAGTTCCTCGGGATCGATCTCCTCGTCCACGGGGTCCTCGGTCTTCGTGATCATGATCTCCTTGCCGTCGGGCACCTCTTTGAAGAGCGGGTCGAGATCCACCGAGCAGCGTAAGATCGCTCTGGCGTCGGCGGCGGTGATCTCGCCGTCGAAATCCATGTCGGCGTAGATCATGTCGGTGGACGAGGCGATCTCCTCGAGCCCCACGGCGTGCCTCAATGCGATGCGCGCGTCGGCCGCGGTGACCTTGCCGTCGTCGTCGATATCGCCGAAGAATCTCGAATGATAGTCGATGTTGGTGACCTCAACGATGCAGCGGTAGGTGACGAAGAGCGAGCGGTCGCGCAGCACCGATTCGGGGTCGAGGTCCTCGCGGCCCACGTTCGTGAGCACGACGTTGACGGTGTTGAGCACGGCGGTGTAGAAGTTATAGCCCAGCACGGCGCTGATGAGGTTCATGCAGTCGTAGAACGAGAGCGCGAAGTTATAGTCGATCTGCGAGCCGTAATAGGTGGGCTTGCCGTCCGCCCCGAGGCGCGCCACGGCGCGGGCGTTGTCGAACGTGAAGTGCGTAAGCTGTGCCCCCTCGAGACGCGCCTCCATGCCGGTGGCCTGGCCGGAGAGGATGACGGGGTCGATCGTGCCGGAGGGCAGCGAAAAGACCTTGGGCAGCGACGAATCGGCGGCGTCCTCGAGCGCGACGCTCGGGAAGATGACGCCCATCTGCTTGATCTGGCCCGTCACGTCGTCTTCTTCATACACGATCTCGTAGTCGGCGGCGGGAGTCAGCTCGCTGACGGTCTTTTTGCCGTAGAGCGGGATGGCGTGGTCGCGCGGGGCGTCGCGGTGCAGCTCGACCGATTCGGGCTTGGCCGCGCCGTCGCCGAGCAGCGCCATGATGAAGCTCTTGGTGAGGGACGAACGGTTGTTGAACATGCCCTCGAGCACCGGGATCAGATATTTTTCGGCCATCTCGTCGAGCTCTTCGCCGTAGCTGGCCTGCGTGGGATCATCCGGCGACGGCTCGCCGGTGGTGATGCCGCCCTCGGGCACGTAGTTGTTATAGGTGACCTTCGCCTTCGGCATGTCGGTCTTGAGCGAGTTGACCGCGTCGTTGAACAGGGCCACGAGCTCTTCTTTCTCGCTCTCGTCGGCCTTATAGTAGGCGGCGAAAACGGGCGAGACCGCCGTGACCGCCAGCAGCAGGGCGACAAGGGCGGCGGTGAAGGTTCTGAGCGTTCGTTTCATAGTTGTTTGCTCCTTTATTTTGAACTTCAGAATGGTTTCTATCAGCCCCACTTGAGTTTCAGCATCGCGAGCGCGCCGCCGATCGACACGATGAGCGTGATGAACAGCAGCGTGCCCACCGCCATGGTGGGGCTCAAAAGCAGCACGAGCACGCCGACGAGGACCGGCAGGATCGAGAGCTTCCAGTGCTTTCTGAGATACCCCGCGCCGAGCGCGCCGAACAGGGCGGGCAGGACGTAGGTGAAGGCGGGCGAGAACACCGACGACGGGTCGGTGATCCTGCCGAGGAAGGGCGCGAACGCCAGCACGCCCACGGCGATGATCACGGTGGTGGTGATGGCGGAAACGCCGATGGAGATGGTGGAGATCACTTCGCCCTCTTCGCTGTTGGCGCGCACCTTGGCGTTTTCGAGGGCGTTGAGCGCGCAGGGCATTTTGAGGTTCGTGATGTTGCCCGTGACGAAGGCGAGATACGTGCCGCCCGCGCCGAGCATGGGCGTGTAGGTGAGCACCTCCACGACGGCTGTGCCCCAGTAGATCGGCAGCACCTTGAGAAGCGCCTTGCCGACGTCGCCGAACGCGGGCCACGCGTTGAAGTGCAGGCAGATGGCGACCGGCACCGACAGGAGGACGCTGAGGGCCCCGAGGGTCCAGATGCGCCCGCAGCGGTGGACGGATTCATAATAGGGGGACATTTTTTCTTTCTGCTTTGCCATGGCGTATCCCTCCCCTTAGACCTGATTCCACCAGGTGAAGCCGGTGAGCTCGGCGGGCAGCACCTGGTTGAGCAGCACAGCCATGCCCATGGCGAGGAACATGGCGAGCGGCATGGCGAAGGGCTGGAGCTTAGTCAGGCGGCATTTTTCGCACAGAAGCTCCAACAGGAACGAGGCGACCACGGCGGTGAGGAGCGTTGCGATGGACATGAAGCCCGCGTCGCCCACGCCGTCGGGGGTCTTGCCGTAGATCGCGCGCGCCACGAACGCGGCGATGATGCCGATGAAGGCGGCTGCCGAGAGCACGTCGGCCGTTTTGGCGCTCGTTTCGCTCTTGTTCACCACGTGCCCCACCTTGCGGTGGATGCCCTTGCAGAAAATGGGCACAAGCACGAGGGCGAACGTGGTGCCGAGCGTCATCACCCACGCCACCGCGCCGAACTGCGCGGGGTCGGTGATCGGGGTGGAGAGCGACGAGCCCATGGTTTCGAGCATGGTGTCGCTGGCGACCGTTTCATAGGCGAGGTTGCCGATGACCGACAGGCGGATCCACGGCAGCACGATGCCGAGCGCCGACGCCAGCACGATCACGGTGGCAAGGATCGACAGCGCCGGGGCGATGGTGAACATCGCGCTTGAAACGACGGTGTTTTTGAGGGTCTCTTTCGTAAGGCCGAGGGCTCTGCCCTTTTTCCACGCCTTCACGATAAAAAAGACGGATTCGATCACAACGAAGCCGATCACGAACGCCGCGAGAGCGTACATAAAGCCGCTTTCTTTGAAATTGGGGTCCACGCCGTCACCTCCCGGATATATCATACCATTTTGTATCATAGCATAAGAGGGAGGGAAATGCAAGGGGATTTTTTATAAGGGGCCGGGGGCCGGAGGCCAGAGGCCAGGGGCCAGGGAAGCGCGGCGCCGCCGCGCAGTGATGTGTCGCTGACGCGACGTGATGTTTGCTCCGCAAATGATGCGCCGCTTCGCGGCATGATGTGTTTCGCTTGCGCGAAACATTAAGAAGCCTGCGGCTCGCATTTATACAACGCGGCGCAGTCGCGCTGCCATTTAAGTACTCCCGTGTACCCGCGGACCGTGCACCCGCCGCGCTTCCCTAGCCCCTGGCCTCTGGCCTCTGGCCCCTCATTTCCCTCTTGCAATTCATTCCGTCTGCTGATATAATATACTGGACTTATTATAAAGCGAGGGCAGCCTATGGACGTGAAGATATCCCCTTCGATCCTGGCGTCGGACTTTTCGGCGCTGGGCAAAGAGGTCCGCAGCCTTGAGAAGGGCGGCGCCGACCTCGTGCATATCGACGTGATGGACGGGCATTTCGTGCCGAACATCACCCTCGGCGCGCCCGTGGTGAAGGCCCTGAGGCCCCGCGCTTCCCTGCCCTTCGACGTGCATCTGATGATCTCGGACCCCGAAACTTACATTCCCGATTTTATAAAGGCCGGGGCTGACCTCGTTTGTTTTCATATCGAAAGCGGGTGCGACCCCGCGAAGTGCATCGCGATGATCAGAGAGGCGGGCGTGAAGGCGGCCGTCGCTTTGAAGCCCGGCACGCCGGGCGAGGCGGTATTCCCGTATCTATCCGACCTCGACATGGTGCTCGTGATGACCGTGGAGCCCGGCTTCGGCGGGCAGTCGTTCATGGCGGGCATGACCGAAAAGATCCGCCTCATCCGCGCCGAGTGCGAAAAGCGCGGCCTTGACACCGATATCGAGGTGGACGGCGGCATCACGGACGAGACGATCGTCCCGTGCGCCAAAGCCGGGGCGAACGTGTTCGTGGCAGGCTCGTACGTGTTCCGCGCCAAGGACCGGGGCGAAGCGATCGCGCGGCTCAGAGAAGCCGCCGTAAGGGCCTGAGAATCAGTCCGCCGGTTCGCCGTATTCCTCGAGCGCGGCGATCAGCACGCCGGCGGGGTCCGGCACGGGCGTCGTGAATTCCGCCGCGCCGGCAGCCCCGGGGCCGGGACTGTCGGAAATGAGATAGTAATATCCCCCGAGGCGCAGGGTCTTCGCGCCCGCGGGCAACAGCGCCTTCGCGCGCGAAACGGCATTTTTGTCCGCGCTTTTGAACACAAGGGGCGACGCGCCCTGCCGCGTTAAGACGCGACCCCGCTTTTCGGGCGAAAGCGAAGTGAGAAACAGCTCCACCCCGTCGCCGCGCTCGAACGCCTCGACGAGCAGACGGCCCGTGAGGTCCACGTCCACGCCCTTTTGGCGCGCCTCTTCTTTGATGAGCCACAGCGCCGCCGTGAAGGCGGGCGACGACAGCGTCATATCCGCAAAGCGGATGCCGAGCCGCCCGAGGTCCGTCTCGTCGAGGCGCACCCCCACCCGGCAGTCGCCGATCAACGTTAAGATCATCCATTCCACACTCCCGTTCTTCTTTATTCTATGCCCGCGCCGAACGCGGGTGCAAGACAGAAAATCAGGAAAGAAAGCCAACCGTTCCCTATGAAAAGACGCAAAACGACCGAAGCCGAGCCCGCCCCCGAAAGCATATCGCAGTGGCGGCGGCGCTTCGCCCTCGACCGGCGGCGCGAAGACCGCGAAAAAGGCAAAACCGCCGCCCTGCAGCGAAAGCAGGAGACCTTCCGCCGTAAGGTGAGAGAGGCGGACGATAAAAAAGCCCCCGTGACGACGCGCACGAAGGGCTATTATCCGTTTTTGCGCGAATATCCCGAAAACGCCGACGAGACCGGCTGCCGCGAGATCAACGTAAAGAAAAAGCGCACCGCGCTGAAGGTTATCGCGCTGGTGCTGCTGGCTGTCATCGCGTTTTCGGCGGGCTATATATTGACCCGCGGGTCGCTGCTCAACAGCCGCGAGCCCGTGGAGATCCCGGGCAGAGAAGAGACCGAAGCCCCGGCCGAAGTCTCGGTCTGGCGGCACGTATCCGCCGACCTGCTCGCCGACGGCGACCCCGACGCGATCGCGGCGTTCTTGGACGAGGCGGGCGCGACGACAGCCGTGTTCCCGTTCAAGGACGAGAACGGCTACGTGTATTTCGACGTGGGCGAATACCACGGCATGAGCGCCGACAGGCTGCTGCCCTACGCGTGGGACGTTGTGGAACGCGTACAGGAAAAGGGCTACAAAACAGCCGCCTATATCTGCTGTTTTCAGGATACCGTGTGCGCGTGGAGCGAGCCCTATATCGCCGTGAACCGCGCCGCCTCGGAGGACGGCGCCGTGTGGAGCGACAACGCGGGCAAGAGCTGGCTGAACCCCTATTCCGAGGGCGCGCGCAGCTATCTGCTGCGTCTTGTGGAAAAGGCAGGCGAAGCGGGCTTCGACTATATCGTGCTCGATCAGGTGGCGTTCCCGACCGACGTGGGCGTTTCGCAGCCGACCTACCCCGGCGAAGCGGACTTCACGGGCACGCGCAACGCGCTTTTACGCTCCTTCGTGGCGGACGCCGTGGCGAGGGCCGGGACCGCGAAGACGGCGCTTGCCGTGAAAACGGCGGGCCTCGCCCCCGACGCGCCCGACAACGCCCCGCCCTATTACGGCCATATGCTCGGCTCGGCGGCGGGCACGCTGCTGGCGGACGCACGCGTCTCTGTCCAGCCGAAGAACGTGACGGTAGGCAACGAGACGTTCCTGTCGCCCGACTCGCTGCCCTTCGTGTTCGTGCTCGCTGTGGGCGACGAGCTCAAAAGCGGCCTTGAGCGCGCGGGCGCGGCAAACAGGCCCGCCCTGTGGGTGGACGCCGGAAAAGACCTCAGTGAGGCGCTCGACGCCGCGCGGCTTTCGGGGGTCGGCACCGCGGTGGTGCGCTGAGCGTTTCAGCCTTTTTAAAGTGAGAAATAGAATAATCAAAAACGGGAAGAAAGAAGGGAAACCCCTCCCGGACCCGTTTTTTCGGGAAATCGCTTGATTTCCCGTCCGATATGGTGTATAGTGTAATAAATCCGGAAAGGAACGACAGAGATGAAGAAAATGCAATATACTGTTATCTTTTTGATCATTCTGGCCGTGCTGGTGTTCGCCGGCTGCAAGCTCTTCTCGGGAGACAACGGCACCACCGACGAGCCCATCGAGAGCGAGACCCCCGTTTCGCAGGATACGACCCTTGAGCCCGGCAGCGACGAGCCCGCCGGCAGCGACGCGTCCGAGCCGCAGGATACGAGCGAGTCCGCCGCCCCGACCGACCCGACCGAGCCCTCAGAATCCGTTTCCGACTCCACGGACGGCGACAGCAGCGAAACGACCAGCGAAGTCGTCAGCGATCCCACGGCCCCGCCGGCAACGGATCCGAGCGGATCCGGCGAGCCGACCACAGCGGGCAACGTGCCGGTCGTGACGAGCAGCACGGAATACGACATCATGCGCAGCGGCTGCTTCTATATGAAGGGCACGATGTATGACGGCAAGGAGCGCAACCCCATCTCGCTCGGCATCGACGACGACACCGTGTATATGGAATCGAGCATGGACGGCGTGACCCTCGGCTTTTTGCTCGAAGAGGGCTCCACCTATCTGCTCGCGCCGCAGCAGAAGGTGTATTGCGAGCTCGGCTCGTTCCTTTCGTCCATCCTTGAGGATTCGGGCATGCTCTCGCAGGAAGAGATCCAGGATATGGTGAACAAGATGGGCTTCAAGAACATGAAGCCCCTCACCGAGGCCGACAGCGTGGTGGACGCCACCGTGAACGGCATCCCCTGCAAGGCCTACGTATATCCGAAAGAGGACGGCGGCACCACCCGCATCTGCCTGAACGGCGAGAAGCTGGTGGGCGTTGAAAAGTATAACGCCGACGGCACCTTCGATTCCGCCACCTACGTGGACGAGATCTCGAAGGACATCCCCACCCTGCCCCCGCAGGATTTCAAGAAGCAGAACATCTTTTCGTTCATGACCTCGATGCAGGGGCTTCTGGACTGATCAACATTTATAGGAGAACGGCATGAAACTCAAACGGATCCTCGCGGCCGCGGCCGCAGGCGCCCTGCTATTCACCCTTCCGGGGTGCCTCGCATTCAAGAATACGCTGGACCTTACGCCCGACGCCTCCGGGACGGGGGCGTACGTGCCGGTGACCGATGCGTCGGTCGTCGCGCCGACGTATGACCAGAGCACCACGCTGCCGGGATACACCGTCCCCACGGCGCCGTCCGAGACCGCCACGCAGCCCGGACAGAACGTGAGCGAGCCCTCGTCCGGCGGCACGCAGCAGCCGAGCAGTCAGACGCAGCCGGGCATTCAGGTGCCCGCGGGCAACGAATACGACATCCTGCGCAGCGGCAACTTCTCGCTCTCGGCGCTGATGATCAGCGGCAACGACCAGCAGGAGATGAACGTGGCCGTGAGCCCCGCCGGCGACCTTTACGTCAACGCGGACGTGGACGGCCTTGAGATGGGAATTCTCATCAAGAACAAGAAGACCTATCTCATGTATCCGCCGGAGAAGAAATACCTTGAGCTCAACGAATTCGTGCTGAACCTCATGCAGCTCGACCCGTCGGAGTTCACCTCGATCGCCGACGACCTCGGCTTCACCACGATGAACCCGCTCGACAAAGCCAGCGCCGTGATCGAGGGCTCGTATAACGGCACGCCCTGTCAGGTGTATATCATGGTCTACGACGACGAGAGCACCTCGAAGATCTATATGAGCGGCACCAAGCTCCTCGCCGTGGAAAACTACGACGCCAACGGCAACAAGGCCTCGGTGATGGAGTTCCACTCGATCACGTCGGGCTTCCCGCAGATGCCGCCGTCGGACTACAAGAAGAGCGGCTACATGGAATTCCTGACCCTGCTCGCCTCGGCGATGGAAGAATGATGAAAACGGCGGTGATCACCGGCGGCGCCAAAGGCATCGGCGCGGCCGTGGCGAAGGCCCTGAGCGAACGCGGCTACAGCACCGTGATCGTATACTTTCATTCAGAGGAAAGAGCCCTTGCTCTTTCCTCTGCTTTGCTTTCCGGCGGGGGCGACAGCTTCGCCCTGCACTGCGACGTTTCGGCGCCCGGCGAAGTGGATAAATGCGTCAATCGCATCCTTTCGATGAACGGGCACATCGACGCCCTCGTGAACAACGCCGGCATTTCGTCCCGCGCCCTGCTGCAGGACGTGACGGACGAGGAATGGAGCAGCCTCATCGGCACGAACCTTTCGGGCGCCTTCCATTTCACGCGCGCGGTGCTGCCGGACATGCTCAGGCGCCACAGCGGGCGCATCGTGAACGTGGCCTCGATGTGGGGGCAGGTGGGCGCGTCGATGGAGGCCGCCTATTCCGCCTCGAAGGCGGGGCTTATCGGCCTCACGAAAGCCGTGGCCAAGGAGGTGGCGCCCTCGGGCGTTACGGTGAACTGCGTGGCGCCCGGCGCGATCGAGACCGACATGATGAAGGGCTTTTCGCCCGAAGAACTCGCCGCGTTGTGCGACGAGATCCCGGTCGGCAGGCTCGGCAGGCCCGAAGAGGTGGCGGCGGCCGTGGCGTTTCTGTTATCGGACGAGGCGTCGTATATCACGGGGCAGGTGCTCGGGGTGAACGGCGGCATGGTCGTGTAAAAAGCGCGGCGCAGCCGCGCGGGCGCACGGTCCACGGGTGCACGGGTGCACGGGCACGCGGCGCAGCCGCGTATATGAAATGCAAAATACAGAATACAAAATACAAAATGATGTGAGATGTGGGATGTGGTATGTGAGATGAAGGAGCCTGCGGCTCGCATTTTATAATGGGTAAGGGCGTGTCTCGCCTGCCGGCTCGGTCGGCGCTTCTGCCTGCGGCAGAGGTGTCCACCGGACACCCGCGCCCCTTCCTTCATCCAACATCCAACATCTAACATCCAAC
>JAFZOL010000012.1 GCA_017550625.1 Clostridia bacterium
CGCCTTGATGTACAACTGCCCGAACAGCGCGATCCGCAAATATAACGCGAAGCTTCAGGCGCTGGCGGAGGAATACGGCCTCACCTATATCGATCTCTACGACGCCTATCAATACGGCGGCGCGTTGAAAGCCGAACTCACGTTCGACGGCATCCACCTGAAAGAAGACGCCTTCGGCCCCTGGGCCGAGATCGTCCGCCCCTACGTCGAATCCTGACAATACGCTCCGTTCCTTACAGGGACGGAGCGTATATCACACGCGGCTCCGGCCGCGTATATCATATCGCATAAGCGATATATCATTGTTCCCCGCCGCGACGTTTTCTTTTCCCTTTTGTCGTCTTCATTGACACCGGCGCGGCGGCATGCTATAATAAAAGCGGGCAGGGGAGTGCCCCGCCCGAAAAGCCCCCAAGGAGGTACCGCCATGAAAAAGAACCTGAAAAGCGCCCTCGCCGTCCTGTTTACGGTGTGTCTGTTGTGCGCGTCGCTCCTGCCCGTGTTCGCCGCCGACCTGAACGTTTATAAAAGCGAAGGGATCTATCTCGCCGGCGGCGAGGACCCCTATCCGTTTTCCACCACGCTCACCTTCGATCCCGCGTCCGGCCGCCTGACCGTCGACGAGGCTGCGGGCAATATCATTTCCATCGAAAACACCGCCGATCTCATCCGCTGGATCTATAAAAACGCTGTCTTTGATACAACAGAAAAAAGCCCTCTCCAGCACATATCCGCCGAAAAGGGCTTGAAACAAAGGGTTCCCGAGGTTTTAATGTTTTTCGCATCATTGCTTCGGAAACCCTTTTTCTGTTTATTCAGATGTTTATCGGGGCTGGTTGCAGAGAAGATGTACCCCCCCTGCTGAGTAGTGGGGAATAATTACAAGATAAGGAAATAATTAAATCTTACTCTCAGGCATCGTCGTCGGAGTCATTTGCATCAGTTTCTTCGACAACAATATCATAATGACGCCGTAACCCAGAACGCGCTTTTGAGATGAGTGCATAAAACTGCCTTACATTTTTCAAGCCAAGCTTTTTAGTACACTCAAGTGATGACCCAAAGGCTACAATTTCGTCATCTTTATAAACCGTATAATAACGCATGGATCATCCAGTCATAGGTGTCCTGATCCGGGCACGCGAAGGTGTCCTCGCCGGCCATGACGGCGTCCACGAGGTTGTACCAGCTCTGCACCATCTCCGCAGGGAAGATCTCGTCCAGAAACACGGAGGAGACCTTCGGGCGGAAGGTAAACCACGGTTCGTTTTCGGCTTCTTTTTCGGGTTCCGCTTCCGGGACGGCGCTGCCGCCGCCGGAGAGCTCGGTCTGGGGGCCCGCGGGGACCGCCTTGCTGCCGCAGCCCGCGGCGAGCGACACGAGCATCACGAGACAGAGAATGAGGGCAAGTGTTCTTTTCATGGTGTATTATTCCTTTATTTATTTTCAAAGAATCTGATCGGCGGGGATATATGATGCCCCGCGTCACATCTATAGACGCAAATCTTTTCGCGGTATTCCATGGCGACGCTCCCGGATCGGTTTTTTTCTTCGGAGCTGTCTGCGATCATGATACCACGCGCCGTGCGGAAAAGCAAAAGCGCGGGTTTTTCCCGCCGTCTTGCTAATTTTGATTTGCCGTGGTATAGTTTCAGCAATCATGCAGAACGCACCGGGAGGTGTCAATGATGTCAAATGATATGATGCGCGGCAGCGCAAAGGAGGAATACCTGCGGGCGCAGAGCGCCGGCCTCCGGGAAAAGAGAGAGCTGGAGGCGCAGGGCCTTTCCCCGTATCCCACCGTGCTGGAGGAGGCCTTTCCCGGGGTCTCCAAGGTCTCCGGCGTTTCGTTCCCGCTGGTCGAGATCCCCGCCGACCGCATCGTGGGCACGGTGACGTCCGGCAGAAAGAGCACGTTTTCCGCGTCGTTCCTGCCGCTGCCGGAGGTCGGCAGCGAGTTCAGCGCGAAATGGATCGCGCTTTGCGAGGCGCATCTGTCCGACACGGGCATCCGCGATCCGATCGAGTGCATCGAGTATCTCGGCAATTTCTACGTCCGCGAGGGGAACAAGCGCGTCAGCGTTCTGCGCTGGTTCGGCGCGGTCCGCATCCCGGCAAAGGTCCGGCGTGTGATGCCGCTGGAAAAGGACAGTCCCCGCGCCGAGGCGTACGAGGAGTTTCTGGACTTCTTCAAGGCGACCGGCATTTACGACATCCAGTTCACGAAGCCCGGCAAATACGCAAAGCTGCTCACCGCGCTCGGCAAAAAACCGGGCGACCCGTGGACGGAGCAGGAGAAGAAGCGGCTCGTTTCGGCCTTCACCGGCTTCAAGGAGGCGTTTGCGCCCTTCAAATCGAAGGATCACGCGCTCCTGGCGGAGGACGCGCTGCTGCTGTTTCTGAAGGTCTATCCCTTCGGGCAGCTGACCGGGATGACCCGGCAGGAGCTCAAAAAGGCGCTGAGCGCCCTCTGGCCCGACATCGTCACCACCTCGGATTCCGGCGCGATCACCGTGAAAACAACGCCGGACGACGAGAAGAAAAAGAGCGTAATTTCCAAGCTGATTGCCGGAACGAAGCATCTGAACGCCGCGTTCATCTGCCAGAACGACACGGAGCGCAGCGCCTGGACACGCGGCCACGCGGAGGGTGCGGCGTATCTTGCAGAAGCCCTCGGCGACAGCGTCTCCGTGAAAACGTATTTCCATGCCGATACGCCGGAGGACGCCGAGCGGCTGATCGGCGAAGCTGTGTCGGACGGCGCGGATCTGGTCTTCACGACCACGCCGCAGCTGCTGGACGCCACGCTCAAAGCCGCCGTGAAGCACCCGAAGGTCGGCTTCTACAACTGCTCCGCCTGCCAGCCGTTTTCCAGCGTGAAGAGCTATTACTGCCGTATCTACGAGGGCAAGTTCATCACGGGGCTGATCGCCGGCGCGCTCGCGGACAACGATCTCGTGGGTTACGTGGGCTCCTACCCGATCATGGGCGTGCCCGCGTCGATCAACGCCTTTGCGCTCGGCGCGAGGATGACGAATCCCCGGGCGAAGATCCTGCTGGAGTGGAGCGCCACGGAGATCGACTGTGTGCGGAAGTTCCGCGAGAGAGGCGTCCGGGTGATCTCAAACCGCGATATCCCGACGGCGGACGCCAGCGGGCTGAACCAGAGCTATATCGGCACGTTCACGATCGACGGCGACGGCGGGCTGACGCCGATCGCATCGCCCGTCTGGATGTGGGGAAAACTGTATGAGCACATCGTCCGCTCCGTTCTGAGCGGCAGTGTGGAAAAGAAGGAGCATGCCGTCAACTACTGGTGGGGCATGGACTCGGGCGCCATCGATATTGCGCTCTCGGATCTCGTGCCGGAGGGCGTGCGGAAGCTCGCCGAGACCATGACCGACAAGCTGAAAAGGGGAGAGCTCGACGTCTTTGCCCAGCGGATCACCGCGCAGGACGGCTCCGTCATCTCCGACGGCGTGCACCCGCTGTCCTCGCTCAACGTGCTCAGGATGGACCGTCTGTCGGACGCCGTGGAGGGGCACATCCCCGAATATGGGGAGCTGCTTCCGTTCTCCCGCGTACTCGTCCGCGCGCTCGGCGTGTATCGGGACCGGATCCCGCCGGAGGCGGAGCGCTGAGATGAAGATCCTTGCTGTTTCCGACATGGAGAGTGCCGCGCTTTGGGACCATTACGTCCCGGGGCGGCTCGATCCGTATGACCTCATTCTGTCCTGCGGCGACCTGAAGGCGCCGTACCTCACCTTTCTTGTCACGATGAGCCATGCAAAGCTGCTGTACGTGCACGGCAATCACGACGGGAGCTACGACGCCTCCCCGCCGGAGGGGTGCGAGAACATCGACGGCCATCTCGTCGTGGCGGACGGGGTCCGCATCCTCGGGCTCGGCGGTTCTCTCTGGTACAACGGCGGGCCCCATCAGTATACCGAACGGGAGATGCAGCGTCGCATCGACAAGCTGCGCCGCGCGATCAGAAAGGCGGGCGGCGCGGACATCGTGATCACCCACGCTCCGCCCAGGGGCTTCGGCGATCTGGACGACCCCGCGCACCGGGGCTTCGAGGCGTTTCTCGGGCTGATGGACGCCTGCCGCCCGAAATACCTCCTGCACGGCCACACGCATTTGAATTACGGCATGAAGATCCCCCGCGTGGTCCGGTACGGAGAGACGGAGATCGTCAACGTCATGGGCCGCTGCGAGCTCGAATGGCCGGCTCCGCCGGACAGAGCGTCCGAGCTGACCTGGATCTCAAGACGCCGCGAGAGGCGAAAATGACAAAAAAAAGCTGCCGCTATGCGGCAGCTTTTTTTTGTGTGTTAAATGCTGTTACGAATGCCAGCGTTCAGACACGGATCGTCAGAACATTGAGACCGAGGATGCTTTGGTACTGCACATATCAGGCACATCAGCGGCAGATAACGGCGGAACATCACGCGCATGACGTCGGTCAGCGTCTGCCGGTCTTCTTCTCCGATGCTGACGCTGATCAGCAGACGGGACACGGCGAGCATGCCGACCGGCAGCGCCCAGATGATGCCGAGGAAATTGTTGGCCGCCGCGAACGCGGAAACGCCGACGGCCGAGCCGGTCGGGAGCATCGACGCGGTGTTCTACGGCGATTCGATCACGAAGGGCGGCAATTTCGGCGATTTCTTCCCCGAGCTGAAGATCGCGAACCTCGGGGTCAACGGCGCCACGATCGAAGACCTCACCGAGTGGGTGCCGCGCGTCAGCGCCC
>JAFZOL010000013.1 GCA_017550625.1 Clostridia bacterium
CACCTGTATGGCGAAGGGCTCCTACACCGAGGTCGTCACCTGCGAATGCGGCGTGGAGCTCAGCAGGACCCCGGACAAGGAGATCCCGGTCAATCCCGAGAACCACACCGGCAACAACACCACGACCCGCGAGGACGTCGTCGACGCCACCTGCATGGCGACGGGCTCCTACACCGAGGTCGTCACCTGCGAATGCGGCGTTGAGCTCAGCAGGACCCCGGACAAGGAGATCCCGGTCAATCCCGAGAACCACACCGGCAACAACACCACGACCCGTGAAAATGTTGTTGCCCCGACCTGCACCGCCGACGGCTCTTATGATCAGGTCGTCACCTGCGAGTGCGGTGTGGAGATTGACAGAAGAAAGGTGACCGAGTCTGCCCTCGGCCACGACTTCGGCGCATGGGCACGCATTTCTGAGCCCACCTGCACCGAGGCCGGTGAAGAGAAGCGGACCTGCGCGCGCTGCGGCGAGCCCGAGACCCGTCCCGTGGACGCCCTCGGCCACGACTGGACCGCCTGGGAGACCGTGACGCCCGCCACGAGAGAGAGCGAAGGCCTCGAGCGCCGCATCTGCTACCGCTGCGCCACGGTCGAGACCCGCGCGATCCCGATGCTCGCCGGCGTGAAGGACAGAAAGGTCCAGTTCGTCGTCAGCGACAACATGCACTATCTCGTGCATCTCGATGAATACGATTATCTGATCCAGTCGAAGACCACGCCCGCGATTTACTGGTTCTCCGACAAGCCTCTGACCTTCGAGGTCGTTCCGCACCACGATTTCGACTTCGACGGCTACACCGTGCTTGTGAACCAGGTGGAGCTCGCGCCGAACGGCGACGGCACGTTCACCCTGCCCGCCGGGACGGACTTCGCGATGGTCTCGATCGCGCCGGTCCAGAACCTGCCCGCCATCGACGGCATCAACGGCGATACCGACGGCGTGTGCAGCTACTGCGGCAAGACGCATCCGACCCACATCTGGGGCAGGCTCGTCGCCCTGATCCACGCGATCCTCTACTTCTTCGCGCACCTGTTCGGCAAGATGTAAGCCGTACGGCATAAAAAACCGCCGGGGAGCTTTCGGGCTCCCCGGCGTTCTTTTTTATCAGGATTAAGATTATTTGTACAGCGGACCGTAGGCGGCGCAGGCGCGGTAGTCGGCGCCCTCGAGGTCCTTGGTGCCGAAGGCATTCCACGCGGCGGGACGGAAGATCTTCTCTTCCGGCACGTTGTGCAGGCCCACGGGGATGCGCAGCATCGAGCACATCGTGATGAGGTCGGCGCCGACGTGGCCGTAGGTGATCGCGCCGTGGTTCGCGCCCCAGCAGTTCATGAGGTCGTAGGCGGACTTGAACGGGCCCTTGCCGTTGACGATCGGCGTGAACCACGTGCAGGGCCACGCGTAGTCGGTGCGCTTCCACAGCGTATCGGACACCTCGTCCGGCAGGTTGACGGTGTAGCCCTCGGCGATCTGGATCGTGGGCCCGAGACCCTTGACGAGGTTGATGCGGATCATCGTGGCGGGCATCTCGGCGCGGGTCAAAAAGCGGGACGAATATCCGCCGCCGCGGAAATAGCCGTAGGCGGAGGCGCACCACGTGGTGGCCTTCAGCATCTTGTCGATGTCCTCTTCGGTCACGTCGAACCACTGCTTCATCACGGGCTTGCCGTTTTCGTCGCGCTGTTCGCCGCAGGCGTCGAGGCAGCACGCGCCGGAGTTGATAAGGTGGATGAAGCCGCCGGCCTCTTTGGCCTTGCCCTCGATCTCATAGCCCGTCACGCGCTTCACGGCGGAATCGCTCCAGAAGGTTCTCACGTCCGCGAACATCTGCGGGCGGTTCGTGAGCAGCTTCATGAACAGCATCGAAATGCCGTTGAGCACGTCGTTTTCGGTGGCGAGGATATAAGGCTCGCGGGCGCCGTTCCAGTCGAACGAGGAGTTGAGGATCGCCTCGCCGAAGTCGCAGTTCGGATAGAAGTCGGTCCACTGGCGCTGGCCCTGGAAGCCCGCGGCGATGGCGTTGTGGCCCACCATCTCTTCTTCGCGGCCCTCGGGCAGGTTCTTGTTGCCGTTCATCAGGTCCTTGATGATCACGGCCATCTTGACCACGAATTCCCAGTCCTTGTCCTTCTTTGCCTGGTCCTTGCGCACGCACTCGGGGTTCTGGTCGATGCCCTCGGGGCAGTGGGCGCGCGTCCAGGCGTAGGCTTTCTGATACTCTTCTTCGTCGTAGATGTTCTCGGTCATGCGGCGGATGATCTCGACCTCGTCCACGCTCTCAACGCGCAGGCCGAGATATTCCTCAAGGAACTCGGGAGAAATCGACGAGCCGCCGATGCCCATGCAGATGGAGCCGATCTGCAGATACGATTTGCCGCGCATGGTGCACACGGCCACGGCCGCGCGGGCGAAGCGCAAAAGCTTTTCTCTCACGTCCTCGGGGATCTCGTTGTCGTCGGCCTCCTGCACCTCGTGGCCGTAAATGCCGAAGGCGGGCAGGCCCTTCTGCGCGTGGGTGGCGAGCACGCTCGCGAGATACACGGCGCCGGGGCGCTCGGTGGCGTTGATGCCCCACACGCCCTTGATCGTCATGGGGTCGGAGTCCATGGTCTCGCTGCCGTAGCACCAGCAGGGCGTCACGCTGAGGGTGATGTCCACCTGCTCCTTGCGGAAATACGCCGCGCACTCGGCGGCCTCGGCCACGCGCCCGATCGAGGTGGGCGAAATGACGACCTTCACGGGGTCGCCGTTGGAATAGCGGATGTTTTCCTCAAACAGCTTTTTGGCGGCGAGCGCCATCTCCATCGTCTGGTCCTCGATGCCCTCGCGCACCTTGAGGGGGCCGCGGCGGGCGTCGATGATGCGCCGGATGCCGATCACGGGGTATTCGCCGATCAATCTGCTTTTTGCCATTTGCTTCGTCTCCTTTGTTGAATTCTTTGCGCTTCTATCGTAACACTTCGGGCGGCGAAAATCAAGGATTTTCTGCTTGTGTTTTTCTCATCGTCACGGTATAATGGGATAGAAAACGAAAAGGGGAGGCGAGAGGACGTGCGCGAGCTGACGGTCGGCAAAAACGACGCGGGCCAAAGGGTAGACAAGTTCCTGACGAAGGCCGCGCCGAAGCTGCCGAAGAGCCTGCTTTACAAATATCTGCGCTTAAAGCGCATCAAACTCAACGGCAAACGCGCCTCGATCGACACGCGCCTGCGTGAAGGCGACGTGCTCTCGCTCTATATCGGCGACGAGTTTTTCGAAAAGGGGCCGGAGAAATACGATTTTCTGAAGGCGGGCAAGGAGCTCACGGTCGTCTACGAGGACGAAAACGTGCTGATCCTCGACAAAAAGCCGGGGCTCTTGAGCCACCCGGACGAGGGCGAATACGTGGACACCCTCATCACCCGCGCGCAGCGCTATCTCTATGAAAAGGGCGAATACGACCCCGCGCGCGAAAACGCCTTCGCGCCCGCCCTCGTGAACCGCATCGACCGCAACACCGGCGGCCTCGTGATCGCGGCGAAGACCGCCGAGGCGCTGAGAATTCTCAATCAGAAGCTCAAGGACCGCGAGATCGAAAAATACTACCTCTGCGTCGCGGTGGGCGCGCCGCCGAAACAGCGCGACACGCTCACGTCCTACATGACGAAGGACGAAAAGAAGAACCTCGTGACGGTGTACGACCGGCCGGTCGAGGGCGGCAGGACGATGGTGACGAAATACGAGGTGCTCGAAACGAAAAACGGCCTGTCGCTTTTAGAAGTGGAGCTCCTCACCGGGCGCACGCACCAGATAAGAGCCCATCTCGCGCACGTCGGCTGCCCGCTGCTCGGCGACGGCAAATACGGGCGAAACGTTGTCAACGACAAGTTCGGCGGCTACAAAAAGCAGCTGCTGTATTCGTATAAGACCGTGTTCGCGTTTACGACCGACGCGGGCGCGCTCGAATACCTGAAAGGCAAAAGCTTCGAGGCGAGGGACGTGTGGTTCCGCGATCTCGACAGGGTTTTACGGGAAAAATAAAAAATTTCGGCGAAAAATGCTTGCCGTGTGCAAGATTTTTCGCCGTTTGTTCGTCTAATACAGGGAAAGAGAAAAAAAAGAAAGGATCTGACTGTTATGAAAAAATGGATCGCAGCTCTTTGTATCTTCGCGCTTCTGTGTTCCCTTGCCGCGTGCGGGGGCAAAACGCCCGGAAACGAACCCGGAACCGAATCCGATCCCGCGCCCGAAGCCGCGATGAGACTGCGCCTCGTCAACGGGGCGGGGACGGACCGCCTCGTGCTCGCGGGCGAGGGGAGGGGCGACCTGTACGTCGCGGGCCCCGGGGACCTGACGCTCTATATCGACGGAGAGGCCGCCGACCTAACCCGGCTCGAAAACGGCATGCTGCTGGATATCGACCCCGGCTTTACGTCCCTCGAAACGTGGCCGGCGCAGCTTAAAAACGCCACTGTACGGATGAGAAGCGCGGCCGGCGAAAACGGTCACGGCGACCTCTGCGGGCTGTATCTCAAAGTCCTCGAGGACCTGTGGGCGGACGACGCCGGGCTCAACGGCGACATCACCTACGTCAGCGTGTATCTCGACGAGGCGCCGGGGGGCCTCACCGACGGCGAAAAGGCCGCGGTGACGTGGATCTTCTCGGGCAGGCACAACGCCGAGGGCCTCGGCCTCGATATTTCCGGCCTGCGGGCGGGCGGTTATATGTCCGAAACCGAGCTTTATTGGGCGGACGGCGTGCTCTTCCGCATCCGGCAGACGGCCGGCGGAAAGAGCGACGAAAACAAAATCACGTTCGACGCCGAAAAATGGCGCAGCGGCGACGGCGCGGTCTTTTATTTCAAATGCGAATCGAAGCGCGGCGAGGGGCTTTCGTGGGGGGACTATACGCCCGGCTCCTACGGTATCGCGTAAAAAAGCGTCTTTGATTTGACAAAGCCGGAGAAAAGCGTTACAATGGAGGCAGATCCGTCAAGGGAGGCTGACAGTATGAAAAAACGTGAAAAGAAGTCCGGGGTGCGCCTGAACTCCAACGCCGCCGCCGGCGCGGTGTGCCTGATTTTGATGATCGTTCTGTTCTTTCTGTTCGGCAACAACACGCTCGGCAGGAGCAGGTCTTATTACGACGACTATTATTATTACGACAGCGGCGACGTCTTTGAAGACGTGTTCGAAGACGTTTTCGAGGACTTCGGCGACGGGATCGAAGACGTTTTCGAGGATATATTTGATTTCTGATGCGCCCGCTTTGCGGCGCGAAAAAGCCCGGTCACAGGACCGGGCTTCTCTTTTTTCTTTTATTCTTTGATCATTTCGAGGAATTCGTCCTCGCCGATGACCTTCACGCCGAGCTCGTTCGCCTTTTTGAGCTTGCTGCCGGCGGCCTCGCCCGCGAGCACGATGCTCGTCTTTTTCGACACGGAACCCGCCGTTTTGCCGCCGAACTTTTCGATGAGGTCCGACGCCTCGTCGCGCGTGAATTTTGTCAGCGCCCCGGTCAGCACGAAGGTCATCCCCTCGAACCGCGCGTCCTTCTTTTCTTCTTTCGATTCCATATTCACGCCGAGGTCTTTCAGCCGTTCGATGAGCGCTTTCGACTGCGGCAGCGAGAAGTAATTCAGCACGCTTTCGGCCATCACGCCGCCGAAGCCGTCGATCGAGACAAGGGCGTTTTCGTCCGCCGCGAGGATGGCGTCCATCGACCCGAAGCGGGACGATAAGATCTTCGCGGCCTTCTGCCCGATGTGCCCGACGCCGAGGCCGAAGATAAGGCGCGCAAGGTCGTTCTCCTTCGATTTTTCGATCGCGGACACGAGGTTGTCGGCGCTCTTGTCGCCCATGCGCTCGAGGGCGGCGATATCTTCTTTTTTCAACAGATAAATGTCCGCCACGTCGCGGACGAGCCCCTTTTCGGTGAGCACGGCGGCGAGGGTCTCGCCGAGGCCCTCGATATCCATCGCGTCGCGCGAGCAGAAGTGGATGATGTTGCGCAGGGTCTGCGCGGGGCAGTCGGGGTTCGTGCAGCGAAGAAACGCCCCGTCCTCGTCGCGGAACACGGGGCTGCCGCACGAGGGGCAGGTTTTCGGCAGGGTGAAGACTTGTCCGCCCGGCGCGCGGGTCTCCACGCGCAAAATTTCGGGGATCACGTCGCCGGCTTTTCTGACGCGCACGGTGTCGCCGATCGAAAGCCCGAGTTCGTTGATATGGTCCTGATTGTGCAAAGTCGCGCGCGACACGAGGCTGCCTGCGAGCAGCACCGGGTCGAACACGGCGGTGGGGGTGAGCACGCCGGTGCGCCCCACCGAGACCTCCACGTCGCGCAGGACCGTCAGCTTTTCCTCGGGCGGGTACTTATACGCCACCGCCCAGCGCGGGAACTTGGCGGTGGAGCCGAGCGCGCGGCGCTTTTCGAGGTCGTCCACCTTGATCACGGCCCCGTCGATGTCGAAGGGGAGGGTGGCGCGTTCGTTTCCGATGCGCGTCAGCTCGTTTTTCGCCTCCTCAATGTCTTTGCAGGGCGTGAAGAAGGGGACTGTCGTGAAGCCGAGCCCGCGCAGAAGATCGAGGCTCTGCTTGTGCGAGACGATCGCCTCGCCCTCGATTTTCTGCACGTTGAACACGAAGATATCGAGTTTTCTTTCGGCGGTCACGGCGGCGTTTTTCTGCCTCAGAGACCCGGCGGCGGCGTTGCGCGGGTTCTTGAAGGGCGCTTCGCCCCGCTCCTCCTGCGCCTCGACGAGTGACAAAAAGACCTCTTTTTTCATATACACTTCGCCCCGGACCTCCAGAAACGGCAGGTCGCGCCTCAGCCTCAGGGGGATCGAGCGGACGGTCCTGAGGTTCTCGGTGATGTCCTCGCCCACGTCGCCGTCGCCGCGCGTGGACCCGCGCGTGAACACGCCGTTTTCGTATTCGAGCGACACCGAGAGCCCGTCGATCTTCGGCTCGACCACGTACGAGGCGTCCGGAAAGGTCTCGCGCACGCGGCGGTCGAAATCGTCGATCTCGTCGTAAGAAAAGGCGTCCTGCAGGCTCTCCATGCGCACCTCGTGGCGCACCGGCGAAAACAGGCTCTGCGCCTGCCCGCCCACGCGCGAGGTGGGGGAGTCGGGCCGCTTGAATTCGGGGAACTCGGTTTCGAGGGCGATCAGCTCCCGCTGCAGGCGGTCGTATTCGTAGTCCGAAATTTCGGACTCGTTGAGCACGTAGTATTGATAAGAATGCAGGTTGAGCTTTTCGGTCAGCTCGTCAATGCGTTTCTTCGCCTCGGGTTCGGTCATTCTGATCATCCTTTTCAAAAAATAAAACGTCCAGCTTGTGTTTTTCGTCTCTGACTTCGGTCAGCGCGCCGCTCTCGTCGAAGCGCACCGTGCAGGTCCCGGCGCCGATCTCTATTGTCGTTTCGCAGCCGTTTTCTGTCTTTATAAAGAGCACGTTCTCGAACAGCGCGCGCCGGAGCGCCGCGGGCAATATCTTCATCGGCGCGTCGTCGGGCAGCTCGTCGTAATCGATGCGGTCGGTATAGACGTCCACCCCGGCGTCAAGGCCGGTCTCATCCGCTTTGCAAGAAAAATACGCGAGTCCCGCTGGCCCGGTGAACGAAAACCGCAGGTCGTTATAGGAAAGCGCCTCGAACGTGCCTTCGGCGGTTTGTCCGTCCGCCGTCATCAGGAAGCTGCGGGTGAAGCTTCGCGGGGGCGAGAATTCGACCGGCTTTGGAGCGCAGGCGGCAAATAAGAATACAATGAATATTATGGCTGCGGCAAGCCTTCGCAAGGCGCATTCCTCCCGGCGGAGGCGGGCTCCGCGCTTATTGGAACAGGGCGTCGGCGATGCGCGTCACGTCCGATGCGTAGGGGCCGAAGCGTTTTTCGGCGACGTTGCCCGCGAGACCGTGGAAATACGCCCCGAGGCAGGCGGCCTCGAAAGGTTTCAGTCCCTGCGAGTTCAGGGCGCCGATCACGCCGGCAAGCAGGTCCCCGCTGCCGCCGCGCGCCATGGCGGGCGTGCCCGTGGGGTTCACGTAAAGCCTGCCGTCGGGCGACGTTACAAGGGTGTTCGCGCCTTTCAAAAGCAGCGTGACGTTGTGTTCTTTCGCGAACTCCCGCGCGATTTCTTCGCGGTTTTCGTTGACCTCGGCGGCGGTGGAGCCGATGAGCCTCGCCATTTCGCCCGGGTGGGGGGTGAGCACGAGCGAGCCGTTCCCGTTCAACATATCCATATGCGCGGCGGCGATATTTATGCCGTCGGCGTCGAGCACGACGGGGCAGCGGGCGGCCTGAAGCAGGGCGGATACCGTTTTCACCGCGCCTTCGCCGGTGCCGAGGCCCGGGCCGATCACGAGGGACGAGAATTTCGGAAGAATCTCAAGAAGCTCGGGGATGTTTTCCGCCGAAACGCCGCCGTTTTCGTCGCTTTTGAGCGGCAGAAGCACCGCCTCGGGGATTTGCGGGGTCACGGCGGGGTAAATGACGTCAGGGAAGGCGAGGGTCGTGAGCCCCGACCCCGCTCTCAGGCACCCGGTCGCGGCGATCACGGCCGCCCCGGGCGTGCGGTACGCCCCCGCTAAGATCAGCGTGTTGCCGAAGGTCCCCTTGTTCGCGTCAAAGGAGCGCGCGGGCAGCATGGCGCGGGCGGTGTCGGGCAGCAGGGTATAGGCAGGCTCTGCGGGCGGGTCGGGCGTAAAGCCGATGCCGACCACGCGGATCTCGCCGCACATATATGAGCCCGGCTTCGTCACGTGCGCCGGTTTCGGGCACAGCATCGTGAGGGTCACGTCGGCTCTGAACGCCATGCCGGACGGCAGGTCGATCGCCACGCGGGCGGCTTTTGCTTCATTCGCGGCGTCCAGCATCTTTCGGACGTCGGGCGGCAGCTCGCCCGCAAAGCCGATGCCGAACACGGCGTCCACGATCACCCCGACGTCGGCAAACAGCCTTATCGCGGCCTCGGGGCCTATCCCGACCGGCACGCCGGGGGGCAGACGCTTTCGCATGCGCTCGCTCAAAGGATCCGATAGGCACGCGAAGGCGCGCACGACCGCAACCTCGCGCCCGGCCTCGAATAACCGCCTGGCGATCACGAAGCCGTCGCCGCCGTTTTTGCCCTTGCCCACGAGCACGACGACCTTTTTGTCAGCCGAGTATCTTGACAGGATGAAATCGGCGCAGCCGCGCCCGGCGGCCTCCATCATGGCTTCGTAAGAAAGGCCGGTCGCGTTCGCGGATTCTTCCGCAACTTTAATTTGGGCAGGGGAAAGGAGCAGGTCCATAGTGCCTCCTTTTGAAAAACGCGCGGCGCCGACAGAATTCGCTTGCTTCGCTCTGCGCCGCCGTGTATAATGAAAATGAAAACAGCGAAGGGGGTTTCGTTTATGAAAGTGGTTATGATCAACGGGTCGCCGCACGCGAAGGGCTGCACCGACCGCGCGCTCAGAGAGATGGAAGCGGTCTTTGAAAAAGAAGGGATCGGGGTCGAATACTTCCACGTCGGCAACAAAGCCGTGCGCGGATGCGTCGCCTGCGGCAAATGCCGCGAGACCGGCAGATGCGTGTTCGATAACGACCCCGTCAATGAGATCGCCGCGGCGTTCAGCGAGGCGGACGGCCTTGTGGTCGGCTCGCCGGTGTATTACGCCCACGCGTCGGGCGGGCTGCTTGCCTGCCTCGACCGCCTGTTCCACTCTGCGCCGTTCGACAAGCGCATGAAGGTTGGCGCGGCTGTGGTTTCGTCGCGCCGGGCGGGGTCCACCTCGGCGTTCGACGACATCAACAAGCATTTCACGATCGCGGGCATGCCGGTCGCGTCGTCCACGTATTGGAACGAGGTGCACGGCTTCACCGCCGCGGACGTCGAAAAGGACCTCGAGGGCCTTCAGACGATGCGCAACCTCGCGCGCAACATGGCGTTTTTAATGAAGAGCATCGCCCTCGGCAAAGAGGCGTTCGGCCTGCCGGAGACGGAAAAAGGCGCGTTTACGAGTTTTATGGATTGAGGGCGCACAGGGCGCACAGGGCACACAGGGGTGTGCCCAAGAGGCCAGAGGCCAGAGGCCGGAGGCCGGAGGCCAGGGACGCGCGGCGCAGCCGCGCAGTATTTTCCCGGTAGCGCGGCAGCCGTACCCGACCCGTCCCCCTCTGTCCGCTTCGCGGATATCTCCCCCGCCCCGCGGGGGAGTCTGCCTCTGCCGCTGCGAAAAGGGATTTGCGGCTTCTTCCCCCGATTGGTCGGAACTGCCCGCTTGCCGGTAGTACGGCTGCCCACAGCCGTTTGTTCCCTACGGAGTGGGGTGGGTC
>JAFZOL010000014.1 GCA_017550625.1 Clostridia bacterium
CTGGGAAATTTCATATACCGAATATATCCCATCTTATTGCATTATTTAAGATATTGTGTTACAATGGGAATAAAGAGGTATGAATTTATTCCCAGGGGTGTTGAGAATGTCAAAACAGGTTCATGTCCGCATGGAAGATTCATTGTATGAGGCACTCTTCGAGTACACGGGGGCAACCGGGCAGTCCGTTCAGGATTGTATTTCCGCTGCCATCATGCAGATGCTCGGCAGGCAGAAGAGCGAACAGCCGCCCCATAACGCCGATTTCACATTTATTGATCTTTTTGCCGGAATCGGCGGTATGCGAATTGCTTTCGAGCAGGCAGGCGGTCACTGCGTTTATTCCAACGAATGGAACAAGTACAGCCAACAGACCTACTTCGCTAATTTCGGAGACCATCCGGACGGAGACATCACAAAAGTGGATGCAGAGACGATCCCCGACCACGATATCCTTGTAGCGGGCTTCCCGTGTCAGCCGTTCTCCATAGCGGGCGTTTCCAAGAAACAGAGCCTCGGCCGCGCGACCGGCTTTGAGGATAAAACGCAGGGAACGCTGTTCTTTGACGTCTGCCGTATCCTCAAGGCAAAAAGACCTAAGGCCTTCCTGCTTGAGAACGTGAAGAACTTGTGTAGTCACGACAGATGCCGCACCTTCAAGGTGATTCGTGAGGCTCTCGACGAGCTTGACTACGAGGTTTATTATCAGGTAATCGATGGTCAGGCGTTTGTGCCGCAGCACCGTGAGAGAATCCTGATTGTAGGTTTTGACCGCAAGCGGTATCTGCCGGAGAACATTCAGTTTGAGTTCAACATCGTACCGAAAGACCCGAAGCCGGTTATGAGCGATATCCTCGAAACGGACGCGGCCGATAGATACACACTCTCTGACAAACTTTGGAACTATCTGCAGGACTACGCCGCGAAGCACAAGGCGGCGGGGAATGGCTTCGGCTACGGTCTGGCTCCCATTGACGGTGTATCCCGAACGCTCAGTGCGAGATACTATAAGGACGGGTCCGAGATACTGATCGCCCAGAAAAACAAAAACCCCCGGCGACTGACGCCAAGGGAGTGTGCGCGCTTGCAGGGGTTCCCGGACACCTTCAAGATTCCCGTGTCCGATACGCAGGCATATAAGCAGTTTGGCAATTCCGTGGTCGTTCCGCTGTTGAGCGCTGTCGCGAAGCTGATGGCGACGGAGCTGGAGCGACTGGATTCGATATCCGAAGAACAACTTGTGGGGGTAGTGGAATATGGATAATTACGCAGCAGAAGCCGTACAGTCGGCATTGCAGGGAACAAAGGTATTCTGCAAGTTCCTGTCGGCGAACGATACCGGGCTTACCGGCGGTCATCAGGCGGGCATCTATATCTCCAAGCCCTCCATTCCCATTCTCTTTGACGCACCCGGTACAAAGGGGCAGAATATGGAGAAGTGGGTGAAGATCCGCTGGATGGACGGAAACGAGACCGACAGCCGTTTCATCTACTACGGGCAGGGTACCCGCAACGAGTACCGCATCACCAACTTCGGTCGCGGTTTCCCATACCTCCGTCCCGACTACACAGGCGCTCTTTTTGTCTTTGTGCAGAACACCCCGCAGGATTATCAAGCGTTCGTGCTGAACACTGAGGACGAGATCAACCAGTTCCTTGACGCCTTCGGTCTGAGCGCCACCGAGACCAACCGTCTGATCGACGTTCACGAGGTGAATCCCGAACTGCGGGAGCAGGCGGAGATTGAGCGGTTCATCAGCGGTCTTGAAGTCGATTTTCCGACTTCGGAGATCATGTCCGCCGCCGCCCGTGAGATACAGAACACCGTCTACGATCACACCGAGTTTATCGTGTCCAATCCCGACCGCAAGCTGATCGAATGGACGGACGTCGAATACAGACTGTTCCGCGCTCTTGAATACGCTCGCTACGGCGACATGATTACCGGCGGCTTCGCCACGGTCGAGGACTTCATCGCAACAGCAAACCAGGTGCTGAACAGAAGAAAGAGCCGCGCCGGTAAAAGTCTGGAGCATCATCTGTCCGCTCTGTTCTCCGGCAACGGTCTGCAATTTGAGGAGCAGGCGGTAACCGAAGGCAATAAGAAGCCCGATTTTCTGTTCCCCTCACAGGAGGCATACCACACGGCGGCATTCCCGACCGAGAAGCTTATCTCCCTTGCAGCGAAGACCACCTGCAAGGACAGATGGCGTCAGGTTATTAACGAAGCCGACCGTCTGCGCGGCAGGCCGAAGTACCTCTGCACTCTTCAGCAGGGCATCTCCACGGCACAGATGGACGAGATGGAATCGGAACAGGTCATTCTTGTTGTTCCGAAGCCGTATATCGCTTCATACCCGAGAGACCGGCAGGATCGCATCTGGACGCTCGGACGCTTCGTTGCTTTCGTCAAAGAAACCGAGGGAGTGTAATGGCAGATTCGATCAGCCCGGAACGCAGAAGCCGGAATATGTCCGCCATCAAAAGCAAAGACACAAAACCGGAGGTTTATCTTCGCAAGTTGTTGTACCATCAGGGTTTCCGGTACAGTAAGAACTTCTCCGGCATGTTCGGCCATCCCGACATTTATCTTCCGAAATATAAGGTCGCCATCTTCGTTCATGGCTGTTACTGGCATCGGCATAGCGGATGCCAGTATGCTTATATGCCGAAAAGCAGAGTGGAGTTCTGGCAGAGGAAGTTCGATGACAACCTCCACAGAGACAAGCTCGTCCAGGAAACGCTTGAGAGCCAGGGAATTCGTTGCCTCATCGTTTGGGAATGTACTATCAAACGGATGAAAAATGAAAACAGTTACGAGAAAAAAGTGGTTGAAATAATCATACAGTTTGTGAAACAATCTCCCAAAAACTGTTATTTAGGAAATAGTAATGATTTGCCATTGCGTTACGAAATTTAACGATAACCTCGATTTTGTTGAAATAACATTCTTTAGCCAGAAAAAAGCACGCTGCGGCGTGCTTTTTTCAATGATGTTTGCCCTGCCGGGCAAATGATGCTGCCTTCGGCAATGATGCCGCTTCGCTGATGATGTGTGCCTGCGGCACATGTGGGCAAACATCGCATCATTGATCGCACAGCGATCTGCATCATTTCGGAGTACAGAAACATCATCAGCCGCCAAAGGCGGCGTCATTGACGCTAAAGACAAGGAACCGTCCCCCGTCCTAAAAAAATGATGCCGTGAATCTGTTGCAATGCGCCGGAATTGTTGATATAATGGATCTGACCGAAAAGGCTTGAACGAAAGGAAGCAGTGTTGCCATGGAAAAGATCATTGCGTTTTTTATGTCGATCGTTCTGCTGCTCAGCGGCGCTGTGCGCGGCAGCACGCAGGAAAAGGCGGAAAATTTCCGCGTTGTCTCTTATCTCGTCGTCTATTCCGACGCCGCGATCGACGCCATCGACCCCTCCCATTTCAAGGACCTGACCGACGTGATCATCTTCGGCGGATATGCGGTGATGCACGGCGACGGCAAGGTCGCGGTCAGCGACAGGCTCGCCGGGGTGGTCGAGCGGCTGAAGGCGATGGACGAAAGCGGTAAGCTGCGCTGGCACCTGAACTTCGATCTCGATACCAGCGGCGACCAGAAGACGACCATGCGCAAGGACTTCCGCGGCAAGGAGCTTGCCCGCAGCATCCGCGCGGTGCTGGAGGAATACGACCTTGACGGCGCGTTCTTTGACTACGAATTCCCGCAGGAGTGGGACGCCAAGCTGGATTTCAGCGTCTTCCTGATCAATCTTGACAGCGTGCTCAAGGACGATTATCTCATCGGCGCCGCCCTGCAGCCGTGGTGCGCCCGGTTTCTGCAGACCGCCATCGCCGCCATCGACATGGTGGAGCTGATGTGCTACGACAACTGGGACGAGGCGGGCTTCCACTCCACGATGGAGCTTGCGAAGCAGGACGTAAAGGACATGGTGAAGCTCGGATATAAGCTGCATCAGATCGACCTCGGCCTGCCCTTCTACGCCAGACCCACCACGAAAGAGGCCCGCTGGTACAATTATGCGGAATACTGGGATCAGATCGACGAAAACGGGCTTGCGGCAGAGGAAAGCACCGGCCTGATCGCATCCTTCAACACGCCGGAGCTCATCTATGAAAAAACGAAATGGGCCATCGAAACGGGCCTCGGCGGCGTGATGGTCTGGCACTATCACTGCGACGTGCCCGCCGACAACGACGCCTCGCTCTTCAACGCCGTCACCCGCGCCAGAACTCAGCTTTCCGGAACCGGCAATTAAGGAACGTCTTTTGATCCCGGTTTGTTGTTTTGACTTTACGGAGGTCATCCGATGGAATTCAGGGAGATCTTTGATACGATCCCGGAGCAGTTCGATAAATTCCGGCCGAGATACAGCCGGGAACTGTTTGATTATCTGATCGGATATGCAAAACTCGGCCCCGATAAGACCGTGCTCGAGCTCGGCCCCGGAACCGGGCAGGCCACGGACCCGATCCTCGAAACGGGATGCGATTATCATGCCGTCGAGCTCGGCGGGCACCTATTTGCGAAGATGGTCGAAAAATACGGCCGGTTCCCCAACTTTCATATTGTGAACGATGATTTCATCACCCACGATTTCGGGGAACAACGCTTCGACCTTGTTTATTCCGCGGCGACGATCCAATGGATCCCGGAGGACGTCGCCTTCTCAAAAACGTTTTCGCTGTTAAAACCCGGCGGCGTTTTGGCGATGATGCTGACGAAAGCGGACTATAAGACCCCGAACGAGGAGCTGTATCAGAAGATCCAAAACCTGTACGACCTGTATTTCAAGCCCGATATCCCTTACGCCCAGGGCCGTTTCCAATACGATAAAGCGCCGAGCTACGGCTTCGTGGATTTTACGAAGCACGAGTTCTATGGCAGACGCGAGATGGACCCGGACGAATACGTCGCTTTCTGCGGCACGCATTGCGATCATATCGTGATCCCGGAACCGTATAAGACGCCGTTCTTCGAAGGGCTCAGGAACACGGTCGCCGAAAACGGCGGCAAAGTGGTATTTGAGGATACCTACGTCCTGTATCTGACAAAAAAGCCGCTCGGCTGACGGAACATACACAAAACGCCCTTTTGGTTATCTGCCGAAAGGGCATTTTTATGGGCGCAAACGTTTTCATTTTGACAAAACAAGTAATACAATGAATCGTTTACAGCTCAACAATGAATTGATAATTGATTTATGCCTGCCCGCACGGTATACTGAGGCCGTAAGCTTACGAAACACGATCAAAAAAAGGAGCTGACCGTTATGAACATTACGATTGGTGAAAACGTTAAAAAATTGCGGAACCAAAAAGGCGTGACGCAGGAAAAGCTCGCGGACGCGCTCGGCGTGACCCCGCAGGCGATAAGCCGCTGGGAGTCCGGCGCGGGCTTTCCGGCGATCGACTACCTGCCGGACCTCGCGGGGTATTTTGAGGTCAGCGTGGACGAGCTTCTGGGCGTGAAGCTCTCGAAGCGCGAAGCAAGGCGAGAAGAGATCTACGCCGAGATCAGGCGCTATGAAGAGGAAACCGGCTACCCCCGCGGCGATACGGGGGCAGTCGAAAGGCTGCGCGAGATGAGCGCGGAATTCCCGAAGGACGAAAAGATCGGCTTTGCCCTTGCCGAAGCGATGCTTTTCTCTCAGTGGGACGAAGAGGAGCCGAACCGGGCGCTTCTGAGAGAAGCGGAGCGGATCCTGCGGGCGCTCATCCGGCAGACGGACGACTACGACTTCAAATTCAGGTGCGTGAAGGAGCTGGCCGCCCTCTATAAAGAGAAATGGCTCGACGAGCAGGGCTATGCCGAGGTGGTCAACATGCTGCCGTCGCTTTCGTCCTGCCGCGAATTCTTCGTCACGGACCTGTGCCACGGCGCCCAGCAGGAAAGGGAAGCGATCGACGACTGCGTCATGACGCTCGTCCTGCACACGGTGAATACCCTGCGCGATTACGTGGCGTATGAGCTGCCCAATGATGATGAGACGTGGAACGACAAGCTCTCGTATTTTGAAACGATGATCGGTTTCTTCCAGTGTCTCGAGAAGATCATCGGCGGCGAAAAGGCGTCGAAGGCGGACCCGAGCATCGCGACGCTCTACCGGTATATGGCGACGTATCACGTGGCGGCGGACCGGTACGACGAAACGATCTCCTGCCTCGAAAAAAGCCTTTCGTACGTCGAAAGGATCTGCGAAAACCCGTTGTTTGAGCACGTCCCCCATAATTACGCGTGGTATGACGCCAACATGCTCGCGCAGCAGGACAGATACGATCCCATCCGGAAGGACCCGCGCTTTCTCGCGGTCGTCGAAAAGCTGAACGCCTTGGCGAAATGACAAAAACCCCTCTTCTGCTTCCTGCAAAAGAGGGTTTTTCTTGTATTCCGCGCCGGGATATGGTATACTGGTTCCATCAAAGAAAAACCGGAGGAAGAATTATGATCCTGTTGGTCATCGATATGCAGAAGGCCCTTGTAGACGACGAGCTTTACGGGTATGAGACCCTCGTGGACGGCGTCGTCCGCCTCGTGGACGCCGCCCGCGAAAACAACGTCGAAGTGATCTTCGTGCAGCACGACGCGGGCCCCGGCAGCGGGTTCTCGGCCGGCGACGAGGGCTTTGAGCTCATCGACGCCCTGCGCCCCGCGCCCGGCGAAAAGGTTTTCGCCAAAACCATCAACAGCTGCTTCGGCAACAAAGAGCTCAAGGCCTATCTGAAAGGGCAGGCCGACAAACGCCTGATGATCGTGGGGCTTCAGACGAACTACTGCGTTGACGCCACCGTGAAATCCGCGTTCGAGCGCGGCTTTACGGTGATCATCCCCGCGGGCACCAACTCCACCTTCGACAACGCCTATATGACCGCCGAGACCACCGTGCGCTATTATAACGAAGACGTGTGGGAGGAGCTCGTTGACGCCGTCACGCTCGACGAGGCGCTGGAGCTTTTGAAAAAAGGATGAAAACGATGTTCAGGGATATGACCCGCGGGGAGTGCCGGATGACGGACGAAGAGGCCGAACGGGCCCTTAAAGCGGAGACCTGGGGCGTGCTCTCTCTGCACGGGGACGGAGGGTTCCCCTACGGCGTGCCGATGAATTACGCGTGGGTTAACGGCTGCGTGCTGCTGCACTGCGACGCCGAAAACAGCCACCGGCTCGACAGTCTCCGGTGCAGCGAAAAGGTCTGCTTCACCGTCGTGCCGAAGCACGAGCTGGACCGGGAGCGTTGGTCCGCCTCTTATGTCAGCGTCATCGTGTTCGGCGTCGCCGAAGTGATCACGGACCCCGCCGAAAAGCGCGAGGCGATGCGCGCCTTCATGAACGCCCTCGCGCCCGAAAAGACGCGGGAGGCCCTCGCCGCTTGCGACCCCGGCGCGCCGGAGCTCGCGATGCTGCGCGTCCGCCCCGTGCATATCACGGGCAAACGGGGCTGAATATACAGGTTTTTTCCCGGATGATGTTGAAAAACGCGTTTTTGTATGATACAATATTCATGAATACTCCGTAAGGAGGGTTTTCCGATCAAAAAACCGATCGGCGTTCTGCTTTCGCTGATCATGGTATTGTCCCTGTTCGCCGTGCTGCCTGTCACGTCCTCCGCCGCGCTGATCGCCTCCGGCGAGGTCGTCGAGACCACAACCGAGCCGATCCCCGCCACCGGCGAGCCCGATGAGCCCTCCGGCTCGGACAACGCCTGCCCGTGGTGCGGCGAGACCCATCCGCACACCCTCGCCGGCTGGTGGACGGAGCTCATCCACCACATCCTCTACATCCTGCGCACAATCCTCTTCTGGTTCGTCTGAGCAGTTCCCCTTTTCCCCTTTGTCTGACCCTGGAGGGATCATCATGCAAAAAACTTTTCTTATCCGCCCCGAACGGGCGGAAGACCGCAGAGCGGTCGAGAACCTCGTCAGAGAATCGTTCTGGAACGTCTATAAGCCCGGGTGCAGCGAGCATTACGTGATCCACGTGCTGCGCGACGACCCCGCCTTCGTCAAAGAGCTCGACTTCGTGATGGAACAGGACGGCGCGCTCATCGGGCAGAATATGTTCATGAAAACCGTGATCAACGCGGACGACGGCCGTGACGTCCCCGTGCTCACGATGGGCCCCATCTGCATCGCGCCCGCCCTCAAGCGGCAGGGCTACGGCAAGGCGATCCTCGACTATTCGCTCGAACAGGCCGCCGCCCTCGGCTACGGGGCCGTCCTGTTCGAGGGCAACATCGGCTTTTACGGCAAAAGCGGCTTCGACTACGCCCGCAAATTCGGCGTCCGCTATCACGACCTGCCCGAGGGCGAGGACGACTCGTTCTTCCTGTGCAAGGAGCTGATCCCCGGCTATCTCGACGGCGTCACGGGCGTGTATCAGACCCCGCAGGGCTATTACGTCAGCGACGAAGACGTCGAGGCGTTCGACAAGGCCTTTCCGCCGAAGGTGAAGCTCAAGCTGCCCGGCCAGCTGTTTGAATGACCCGCATACGCTCCGTTCCGGCTCGGAACGGGGCGTATTTTTTCTTCCCGCCGTATATCAGATGCATAAAAAAACTCCGTGACAAATCAAAAATCATCGTGTATAATAAATTTATAAAACCAAAGGAGTGCCGCGTATGAAAAAACTGCTCTCGCTGCTTCTGGCAGTCACTCTGCTCGCGGGCGTCGTCTGCTTTGCGCCCGCCTTCGCCGAGGAACCCGAAACGCCCTATCCCGCCCCCGTGCCCGAAGGCCTCGCGTGGGACGGCACCGTTGCCACGTGGAACCGTTACATTCCCCCCGAGGAGATCACGGACTACGAGGAATACAGCTACAGCTACTATTACGCCTTCTATTACACGGTCGAGCTGTTCAAGGTCCCCGAAGGCGAAGGCGAGCCGACGTCGCTCGGGGCGTACACCACCTACACGGGCGTCAAATACGATTTCGGCGAAAAGCTGGCCGGCGGCGGCTACGGCGACTATTATTTCACGGTCAAGTGCAGCCGCAACGGCAACGTGTCCGAGCCCGCGAAGTCCGAGGTGAAAACGTTCACGCCCGAAACGACCAAGTTAAAGCTCCCCATGCCGAAACTCGACGGCTGGAAGGTCACCTATGCCGGCAACTGCGTCGCCTACTGGTCCGTGCCCACCGACAACCTGCCCTCCGACGCCGAATACGGTATCCACGTCAACCTGTATAAGAACAAAGAGCTCTTCAAGGAATACGATTTCAGCGCATGGTCGACCAGTTACGACTTTACTAACGACGGCGCGATCCCCACGGATTCCGAGGACGTGTTCTACATCGGCGTCAAGCTCGTGCCCGCCGAGACCGAAACGCGCTACGCCGAGAGCGATGAGCGCGTCGGCTCGTCCAACACGGTCTGCCCGGCCACGCTTCTCGCGCGCAGGATCTTCAACCTCAACCTCCTTCCGTGCCGCGCGGGCGACACGAAGTGGTCGTTCACGGCGAACTGGTCCGGCGCCTACGGCCTTGTGAAAAAGATCTTCGTGAAGCTCTACATCACGAGCACCGACGGCACCGAGACCGAAACGGCCGACGGCATCTGCTGGAACCTCAACTACGTGCAGGGCAGCAGCACCTTCAACTACGATAATTATCTCGACTACACGTTCAAAGAGGGCGACGTCGTCAACTGGGAGCTCACGCTCGGCTCCTCCTACGACGACCCGGCCTGCGAGCCCCTGACAGGCACCTTCACCGTCGAGGCGCCCGTCCCGCACACGGTCACCCTCGACGCGCAGGGCCTCGGCGAAAACACCACGGTCACCGTGCCCGACCGCCAGTCGCTGAGCAGCGTCGAGAACGTCACGAGCCTCTATCCCAAAATGCCGGGCTACGTGCTCGTCGGCTTCAGCAAAGAAAAGAAGGCGATGGAGGAATACACTTACAACGACCTGTTCTCGGGCAACATCTACGAGGACCTCACGCTCTACGCCGTCGTGAAGCCCGCCGTGGACACCGTCGAGATCAACCTCGAGGCCCCCGTCTGCGGGCAGAACGTCACCCTGAAGCGCGTGGACGAAGAGGGCGGCTATTTCTACTACGAGATGTCGGTGCAGCCGAAGCTCACGTTCCCCGAGGACGCGCCCTACGCCCTTTACAGCACCAACGGCTGGTGGTACCACATCGTCACCCCCGAGCCCGACGAGTCCGGCGAAACGCCCGCGCCCCAAAAACAGTCGCACCTCGGCAAGTTCGTGGGCGATGAGCAGTACGTCGTCAGCTTCGAGCTCGACATGAAAGAGAACGACGACGGCGTGCCCGAATACGGCTTCGTCCCGTACGATCAGATCAAGATCAACGGCAATTTCACCGCCGCCGAGGCGACCTCCGGCTACACCTCGATGAGCTATTCGTATATGTACTTCTCCGTCACCGTGACCGCCGTGCACGACTGGGGCGAATGGAAACAGACCGTGGCCCCCGAAGAGGGCAAGAACGGCGTTGAGGAGCGCGTCTGCGCCGGCTGCGGCAAGACCGAAACGCGCGAGATCACGCACGTGCACAAGCTCACGAAACAGGACGCCGTCCCCGCCACCTGCACCACCCCCGGCAACACCGATTACTACGTCTGCGATATCTGCGGCAAGGCGTTCTCCGACGACAAGGGCGTCAACGAGGTCTCTCTCGAGAGCACCGTCCTTCCGATTGATCCCGACGCCCACGCCTGGGGCGAGTGGACGAAGCTGGACGAGAATCAGCACCAGCGCGTGTGCGCCCACGACCCCTCCCACAAAGAGACCGACGCCCACGCCTGGGATGACGGTAAAGTCACGACCGAGCCCACCGCGGCGGCCGACGGCGTGAAGACCTTCACCTGCACCGTTTGCGGCGCCGAAAAGACCGAACCCATCCCGAAGCCCGCGTTCCTGCTGGGCGACGTGGATAACGACGGCAAGGTCACAGCCGGCGACGCGCGTGCGGCCCTGCGCATCGCCGTGTCGCTCGATCCCTGCGAGCCCGGCACCCGCGCCTTCTACGCCGCTGACGTGGACCTCAGCGAATCGATCACCGCCGCCGACGCGCGCCTCATCCTGCGCCGCGCCGTCGATCTCGTCGACCCCGAGTGGGGCGTGAAAAAACAATAACCCCCATCGAATCCAACAATCTGTTTATACGCTCCGCTCCGTTCAGGCGCGGAGCGTATATCACACGCGGCCCCTGCCGCGTATATCATATCGCGTCAGCGATATATCATTCCTCACGTAATACCCTATTGAAAAAGCCCGCGTTTTATGCTATCCTGTTTTTGGCATATCCCGCGAAAAAAGCGATAAAGCCAAACAAACGGCAGGAGGGACAGACGTATGACACTTGACGAGATCTTCGCATTCGCAGATTCCCAAAAAACGGCGTTCATCGGGTCCGTCGACGAAGACGGCTTTCCGAATATCAAGGCGATGCTCGCCCCGCGCGAGCGCGACGGCGCGGCGTTCTATTTCACCACGAACACGTCCTCCATGCGCGTAAAGCAGTATCTCGCCGACCCGAAAGCCTCGATCTATTTTTACCACCGCGGCAGGTTCCGCTACACGGGCGTGATGTTCAAAGGCACGATGCGCGTGCTGACCGACCAGGAGACGAAGGACCGGATCTGGCGGACCGGCGACAATATGTTCTATAAAAAAGGCGTCACCGACCCCGATTACTGCGTGCTGTGCTTCACAGCGCAAAGCGGGCGGTATTATCAGGACCTGAAAACGGAGAGCTTCGTGCTCTGAGCGCGGGACTTCCCCCTTTGTCCCCGCATGATCCAAGAGGTGAAACAAATGCTCAAAAAAATCCTTGCGGTCCTTCTGCTGATCGCGGTGTCTTTCATCTTTACGGTCGGGTGCGCGCAAAACGATCCCGCCGACACCGAACCGTCCGAAACCGGGTCGTCCGAAGCCGCGCCGACCGAAACCGAGCCGACCGAAACCGAACCCGCCGAATCGGAGCCCGCCTCCGAAGAAACGCCGACGGAAAATCAGAACGCGCCCGTCGACGCGGTGTTCTACGGCGATTCGATCACGAAGGGCGGCAATTTCGGCGATTTCTTCCCCGAGCTGAAGATCGCGAACCTCGGGGTCAACGGCGCCACGATCGAAGACCTCACCGAGTGGGTGCCGCGCGTCAGCGCCC
>JAFZOL010000015.1 GCA_017550625.1 Clostridia bacterium
CATTGAAAACGAACGTGATCGACGCATGACGATCATGACAACAACATTTATTCCCTGCAGCGCGAAGATACCTTTTATCGCCATGATTTCCGGCGCGATCTTCGGCGGCAGCGCGTGGATCTCCACGGGCTCCTACTTTGTCGGTATGGCAGCCATCGTTCTCTCCGGCATCATCCTGAAAAAGACTAGGATGTTCGCCGGCGATCCCGCGCCCTTTGTCATGGAACTGCCCGCCTATCACTGGCCCACCCTGAAGAACGTGCTCCGTTCCATGTGGGAGCGCGGCTGGTCTTTCATCAAAAAGGCCGGCACCATCATCCTGCTCTCCACCATCCTCGTGTGGTTCACTTCGTATTTCGGCTTCACGTCCGAGGGCTTCCGTATGCTGTCCGATGAAGAGCTCGATCTCTCCATCCTTGCCCGCATCGGCTCCGTGATCGCCTGGATCTTCGTCCCGCTCGGCTGGGGCACGTGGAAGGCGGCGGTGGCGTCCATCACCGGCCTCGTGGCGAAAGAGAACATCGTCGGCACCATGGGCATCCTCTACGGCGGCGGCGAGCTGACCGCCTGGCAGGCGCTGCACGAGGCGTTCACCGGCGTCACCGGCTTCTCGTTCCTCGTGTTCAACCTGCTGTGCGCGCCCTGCTTTGCGGCCATCGGCGCCATCAAGCGCGAAATGAACTCCGCCAAATGGACGTGGTTCGCCATCGGCTACCAGTGCGGCTTCGCCTACGCGGTGTCGCTGTGCATCAACCAGATCGGCGGCGCGTTCACGGGCAATTTCAACGTGATCGGCTTCATCTGCGCGCTCGCGATCCTCGCGTGCATGGCATATATGCTGTTCTTCCGCAAATACAAAGAAGCCACGAAGCTCACGAAAAAGATCTGACGAAAGGAAGCGATTTTATGCTCGCATGGCTCACGGCAAATCTCGGCACGGTGCTGATCACGCTGCTGCTCGCCGCCGCCGTCGCGGCCGTTGTCGTGAAACTCCGTCGTGATAAAAAGAAGGGCGCTTCGCCCTGCGGCGGGAACTGCGCGCACTGCGCGATGGTCTGCGCCTGCTGCCAACAGAAAGGCTGCCCGCCCGAAACGCCGTAACGATCCTTGCTCGCATCCTCCGAGCAAAAGCCCCCGGAAACGACCTGTTTCCGGGGGTTTTTGAGCTTCTGTTTCAGATTATAATCATCTTCGTGAGGGGGTTCCGGAATGCGCCGTGCGGTTCAGAACCGGAAGAAGGAGAAGAGGGATTTGAACCTTGCGATGATATATTTGACGAAATAGCCGAAATGCTCGCTGTCATCGACCGTGCTCGAGTCGGAGAGGAACAGGTCCAGCGCCGCTTCGTCATCCCTGCCGAACAGGTCGAAATAGGTCACGAGCTCGGTCTCGTAGGTGTCGGGCCGGGTTTCGTCGAGGGTGATGAGCCGCACGCCCTCTTCCTCGCTGTTATACGAGCGGAAGCCCACGCCCGGCGTGTTGACGAGGTCCACGCCCTTGTAATTGAACTCATAGGAATTCACGTGGTCGTGCCCGAAGAACATCGCCATCACGTCGCCGCGTTCCAGCACGGCGTCAAACTGGCCGTTGGTATAGTTCGGCGGGCACGGCGTTTCGGCAAGCGTACCCTTCGCGCCTTCCGGCAGCGTATAGAATTTGCCGTTGTGGCCCACGTTGCCTTCCACCTGCGCGTCGTGTTCCTCCAGTGCGTCCCAGATCTCCGGGATCACGATGTGCTGGAACATCAGCGACGGGATCTTTTTGCCGTTTTCGCGCTCCAGCCGTTCGGACGCGGATTTGTACCATTCGATCTGTTTCTTCGTCACGCAGCCGTAGCCGCCGAGATCGTTTTCGTTGTTGTAGGTGCCCGAATCGATCAGCCAGAGGTTATTGACCATCACGTTTTTATCGGCGGACGAATAAATCGGGACGTAGTACGTGCCGAGATTGCTTTCGCCGAAGTCCTCGCCCGCGCAGCCGATGAAGCATTTATACTGCTCGTACACGCGCATCTGAAACGCCTTGTCCGCCGTCGTGTTCTCGTCGTCGTGATTGCCGTAGACCATCACGACCGGCGTGCCGAGGCACTCGAACATCGACATGAATTCATTGATCGCCAAGGCGGCGTAGGGCTTGACAAGCGAGGTGCTCGCGATGTTGTCGCCCGTGAGCACGATCAGGTCGACGGGGTATTCGCTCAGGACCTTTTTCAGCACCTTTTTGGTGATCGTTTTCATCGGGTAATAGTCCTGGATATCCGAGATCTGCATGATGCGGAATTTCCCGTCCTTGCCGTATTGCAGATGGGTGTCAACCTCTTCGCTCGTTTTCGCGAAGGCGGTCACGCCGGCGCAGGAGCAGACAAGCACGATACTGAGAATGACCGAGGTGATCTTTTTATACATAACAACATCTCCTTTGGATATATAATAGCATCCCCGTTTCAAAAAATCAACGGCAAAACCTCAATATTGCGGAACCGGTGCGGCCCCCGCTTCTGAAAAAGTTAAAAAACCGGACCGCGTCGCGGTCCGGTCGTATATGAAGGATCCGCTTTCGTTTACAGCAATATGATCCTTTCCACGGCTTCGTAAAATTTCTGCTCCGGAATACTGTTTCCCGTCACTCTGTAACGGACGCCGTTTTTCTCAAAATCCGCAAAAAGTAAGACGTAACCGTCCGGATCGGCCGCGGGAGAAGGACCGGCGGCGCGCGGAATATCGCCCGCGGTACAAACGTCTTCCTACTTGCTTTTTTTGCAAAAAAATTATATACTTATTCTATATCAAAGCAGGAGGCCGGATGCCGCCGCTCCGCCGGGGGGACCGGTCGGAGTGCGGTCCGGAACGGCTTTGCTTTTACGAAAGGAGTGATTCTCTTGCAGTGTCCCAAGTGCGACGGGCATATCCCGTTTTACGACATTCGCCCCAACTGCAAGCACTGCGGTGTGAATATCTGGTATTTTTCGCAGCAGCGCAATCTGGTGCGCGACGCGAAACGCACGGAGCTTGAGGGCGCGGCGGCCCGTATGGTGATCGCCCGCATCAAGGCCGCGTTCATCGGCAGCAAAACGGCGATCGCGCGTCTCGTGATCACCTTAGGCGCTTTCGCAATCCTGCTGCTGCCCTTCGGCTCGGTCAGACTGATCGCGCCGTTCTATGAAAAAACGCTGTCTGCGGGGCTCCTGGGCGTGATCATGGATATCATCCACGGCGTGCTGATGAAGATCCCCACCTACCTGCAAAGCGCCATGTTCTCGTCGTACACGAAGGCGTTTCTGCTGCCGGAGGGGATCGTGGCCGTTCTGATCCTGCTGGGCCTGGTGATCTTCGGCGTGTATCTGTTCAGCTTTCTGAAGCTGGAACCGATGACGAAGATCGTAAAAAACACGGCGCTGCTCGGCGCGGCGGTCGCCCTGCTGGGGCAGATCGCGGTGCTGGTGATGGATTACGCCAACCCCCTGCCCGAAACGCCCGCGGCGGAGTTCCGCGCCGGGTGGGGCGGTTTTGCCGTCGCGGCGGTCTGGTTCGCCCTGTACTATATCAACCGCCTGATGCTGAAAAACGGCATTGAGCCCACCTACCGCGAAAACGACATCAAACGCCGCGCGCTGCTGAAAAGGGTCCGCGCCGGCGAGGTCGATCTCGACAGCCTGTCCCTGCCGGTCATGGAAAGCCCGGAAGAGCGCGAAGAACGCCTGAAAGCGCTGAGAGAAGCGCTGAAAGCGGAAGAGGAGGGCAAAGAGCTATGAGCAAGCCGATGAAAAAAGGCGTCAAGGTCTTTTTGATCCTTCTGATCGCCGCGACGCTGCTGACCGCCTGCTTCATCTGCGTCGGCATCTACGCGAAGATGGAATTCGAGAAAGAGCGCACCTGGCTGCCGCCCGTGCCCATCGCGCAGCAGCCCTCCGCCACCGAGCTGCCGGATAACGCCCACGATGCCTATGAATACGCCATGCGTCTGTACCGCGAGGCGGTGCGTTCCGACCGCGCGGAGGGAAGCTGGTATACGGACGTGGATCTGGGCGGGGATATGGAACTGCCCTTCGCCGAGGCGGACAACGTCCTGATCAACGATATCCGCCGCGAAGCCGCCGGCGCGGTGCAGGCACTGTATCCCACCGTGTGGGGCGTGAAAATGTCGAACGAGGCGTCCGAGGAGATCCCCGTCATCGACCTGAAGGAATCCGACATCCTCGAATACCCCTACGACGCCGGAAGCGTTTACAACCGGAAGGGCGAATACCGCAGCGACGTCTACGAGCTCGTTTTTAAGGTGGATCCCGCCTTTGAGGACGCGGCGGCGCTGCATGAAAGCAGCGTATACAAGGGCATCTGCGACGCGCTCAAAGACGCCGTGACGGTAGACAGCGCCGAGCTCGAGGTGCTGGAGGTGGAGCTCCGCTTCCGCGTCGACCGGCTGACGGATCAGCTGCAGAGCGTGGAGCTCTCCCGCCTTTACAACGTCGCCGCTACGGTCACGTTTACCGACGCCTACAGCGCGGTCGTGCGGGATACCGGAGAGCGGCAGATCACCGTCACCATGCCCTACAGGGCGACGCAGCACATCATTTTCATGTGGTACGGCCTGCATTTCACGAAGGATTATCTGGAACAGAAGCCCAACGACATGGTCGCGCTGCCGCTGGATGTTTACGTCAATTTTGCCGCCGTGCAGGGCGAGGACTTCCGGCTGGAATACGAGATCTCCGACCCCGAAACCTTGGAGATCGACAAGGACGCGGTGCTGACCGTCCATAAGACGAACGCCGTTTCGGATACCGAGGGGATCCGCGTGACCGCCAAGCTGTATTATGACGGCAAGGTCTTTCAGGACGACTTGATCATCTTCATATCGGAGAAGGATAAGACCGCCACAGGGGTACGCTTCTGGCAGGACGGTTACACGATGGCCGTCGGCGGCAACGAAGAACCGCTGCCCGTGGAGATCCGCGTGCCGGTCAACGAGCAGGCGGATAACAAAGCCGAAGAGGAATACGAGCTGCTGATCGAAATCTCCGATCCCGAGGCGCTTTCGGTCGAGGTGGACGGCAAGGACCTTTACGCCACGGCGCTGAAGGCTGCCGCCGATCCCGTCACGGTGTCCGTGACGATGAAATGCGGCGGACATACCTATTATGCGGAATTACCCGTAACGATCACACAGGCAAAGGAGGCGGCGGACAATGGATGACAAGAATACGCAGTCGGCGGCGGTTTTGCAGGAGCAGGCCGAAGGCAATATGTTCCGCAGCTATAACTACGTCGGCACCAAAGAGACCGTCGCGTTCCTGTTCAACGACTGGTCCAACCATTTCAATATCAACGGCTACAGCGGCCGGTTCATCTGGGACGTGGTGAAGATCGACTTCGGCATCTCCGCCATCGTGAACCTGTTCACCGGCACCTGGGACGTCATCAACGATCTGTTTATCTCCGCGATCGTCGATAATTCCAGATCGCGGCTCGGCAAATTCCGTCCCTATCTGGTGCTGCTGCAGATCCCGCTGAGCACGATGGGCCTTTTGTGGTGGTTCCTGCCCTATATGTTCCCGAACACGGCGGGCACCTACATGCCGAAGCTGATCTTCTATTTCCTGTTCGGCGTCATCATGGAAACGGCGGGCACCTTTACCGGCATCGCGGCGTCCGGCTACATGAGCACCATCACGCCGAACCCAAACGAACGTGTGCGGCTCATCACGCTGGTGGAACTGCTCACCGGTTACATGGGCGAGGATCTGCCCGGCTACATTTTCGGTTTTTTATACGATATGGTGGTCACCGGCCGGTGGAAGATCGAGCTGCGTTCCATCTTCGTGGGCATGGGCATCGGCTGCTCGGTGATCTCCTCCATTTTCACGTTCTGGTTCTTCCTGGTGACCAAAGAGCGCGTACCGCAGACGCTGGAGCGGCCCGCCATCAAAGAAGGCTTCATGGCGATCATCAAAAACTATCCCGTGTTCCTGATGGCGCTGTCCGATTTCTTAGTCAACTTCCAGATGGGCATGGGCGAGAAGGACTACTGGATCGACGTCCACGGCGCCAACACGATGATCAACACGGTGCTCGCGCTGGTCTCGGGCATCTCGGGGCCGGTGGGCAGCATCTCCTACGCCTTCGTTGCGCCCCTGCGCAAGCGTTTCTCCTCCAAGTTCCTGTGGGTGGGCGCCGATATGTACGGCGACATGCTCTGCCTGATGTTCTTCCTCACCGGCTACATCAACAACAACTACAAGAAGCTCAAGCCCATGCTGATCGTATACGGCATCCGCGAGTTCCTGGGCAAGCTGATGTTCGGCGTCGACAAGGTCATCAACGCGGACCTTTGGAACGAGGCCATGGACTACTGCGAGTGGAAGAGCGGCTTCCGTATGGAAGCCACCACGGGCGTGGCCAAGAGCCTGGTGCTCAAGCTCCAGGGCGTGGTCAAGAGCTCCATCTTCAATGTCATGATGAAGAAGATCGGTTACGTGCAGGGGCTTAAGATCGGCACGCAGACCGAAAAGACCAAGCGCTGGGAGTTCATCCTGTGCTCCATCATGCCCACCATCACCGGGGCGCTGGGCATCGTGCCCAAGATGTTCTGGCCCATCACCAAGAAAAAGCACGCGCAGATGTACTACGAGCTGGCCGAGCGCCGGAACAGCATGGTCACCGGCTACGTAGAGGGCGTCAAGGGCGCCTCCGACTGAGTCCCGGGGCGGTCATCCGTCCTCCCCGCCCGCCCGTCGGGCTCATAACGGAGAGCTGGATGCAAACCCCGGCTCTGGAAAAGAGTAAAAGAAAACAGGCTGTGAGCAGCCTGTTTTCTTTTACTGGTTGCGGGAGAAGGACGTTCGGCATCGCGGCGTTGCCGCCTTGCCCCTCGGAAACATAGTCGCATTGCTTGCTTGGAGACTCCCCGCAGTGCGGGGAGATGTCGGCGCAGCCGACAGAGGGGACGGCCGCCGTCAGCGGCGCGGCGCAATGCTCCTTGTTTCCTCACTCACTCGCCGTCGCTTCATTTTGCCGTCGAAAACATTGTCGGCTTGCTTCGCTTGGAGCGCTCGCAATCCTCTGTGTTTTCTCCCGCCTGCGGTTCGCCTTCATCCGCCCCCGGCGGCGGCGAATCCTCGGCACCACAGGCGGCGCTCGGCTCGTTTCCCCCCGTGTTATGAGCCCTCCTCGCCCGCTCGTCGGGCTCATAACGGAGAGCGGGATGCAAGCCCGGCTTCTGTAATAAGTCAAAAATGACCGGACTGCGATGCAGTCCGGTCATTTTGACTGGTTGCGGGAGAAGGACTTGAACCAACGACCTCCGGGTTATGAGCCCGACGAGCTACCAACTGCTCTATCCCGCGATATGGGCACTTTTGCGGTGCTTTGGTATAATAGCACAGTCTTTCGGAAAAATCAAGAGTTTTTTGAAAAAAAATTTTCAGCGCGAAAAACCGCGCCTCTTTCGAGGCGCGGCGGTTGCTTCGGATCAGGATTCAGCCCTTACTGGCCCTGATAGGGGGGCTGATAGGGGGGCTGCTGCTGATAGGCGTTGGGATCCTGATACTGGGGCTGCTGGTACGCGGCGTTCGGGTCCTGATACGCGGGCTGCTGATAGCCGGCGTTGGGATCCTGATACGCGGGCTGCTGATAGCCGCCGTAGGGATCGGGATAGCCTGCGCCGTAGGCGGGCTGCTGATAGCCCTCGGCGCCGCCGTTGTTATAGATCGCGGTGAGCTCTTCATAGAAGGCAGCGTGCACGAGGCCCATGAACAGCGGATACACGATCATGACGACGAGATACACAAGGCCGAACAGGATCAGGAAGATGATGCCGAGCACCTGGCTGAGGCTTGTGAAGCCCCAAATGATCAGCGAGAAGATGATCGACACGAGCGAAAGGGCGATGCCGGGGATCAGGTCGGCGAGCAGGAGCTGGCCGCAATAGCCCTTCGTGCGCTTGGCGGACTCTTTATAAGCCTCAAAGGGGTTGCCTTCCTCTTCTTCCACAAGGATATAGGGGGTCAGGCAATACTGATAATAGCGGAAGAGCACGAGGATCGCCACGGCGATCAGGCACAGGCAGATGAGCAGGGACAGGATGACGACGCCCGCGACGGATCTCGCCAGCAGATAGAAGGGGGCGAAGACGAACAGCGGGATCAGTGCGGGAAGGCTCCACAGGAAGAGGATCAGGGATCTGTAAAGCATGCCCTTGATCGTTCTGCCGGCCACTTTGCCGCTCTTGAAGCCGTCGAACAGCTGATAGGGCTCGATCTGCTCGCCGCGGTAGCCGTGCAGATACACCATATTCAGGCCGACGCTGAGGATCGCGCCGATGCAGATCGCAAGGATCGGAACCGCGCCGCAGAGCCCAACGATCAGAAAGCTCAGGATGGTGCCGAGAATCGACGTGCCCCAAAGACGCAGCGGCTTCTTGGCGATGACGGAAAGTGCGGATTTGTAAATCTTACCAATCATACGAATATCTCCTTTGCAATAATTAATTGGTGTATTTATTTTACTATTATTTTGGGCGCGATGTCAAGTATTTATTGGGAACTTTCCGAAATAATTCATAAACGCAGGGCCCCTTAGGCGGCGTTTGTTCGGCATTTTGCCGAAAAGTGCCGTTTACGCGCGCGTCCCGGCGCGAGAATTCTTCTTTACATCCGCCGCCGGGAGTGGTATACTGTAGCAGAAAACGACAGCTTCTTTTTTGAAAGGCAGGTGCGCTTTATGCCCGAGATCACGCCGGTGGCAACGGTTTATACGCCCTACAGCGGCAAATTCGGCATCCCCCGGCAGCCGGGGCTCGTGCAAAACGAGAGCCGCGTGGTCTTCGAAAAGCCCTTCCGTGACGTCAACGCCGTGCGCGGGCTCGAAAGCTTTTCGCACCTGTGGCTCATCTGGGGCTTCAGCGAAAACGAGGGCGCGCCCTTTTCGCCCACCGTACGCCCGCCGCGCCTCGGCGGCAACGAGCGGGTGGGGGTGTTCGCCTCGCGCGCTTCCTACCGTCCGAACGCGCTGGCGCTGAGCGCCGTGCGCCTTTTGCGTATTGATATGGACTGCCCCGACGCCCCCGTGCTGGTCGTGGAGGGCGCCGACATGCTCACGGGCTCGCCGGTATACGACGTCAAACCCTATCTGCCGCGCACCGATAGCATCCCCGGGGCCGTCGGCGGCTACGCCGACCGGGTGTTCGGCGAGAACGCCGAGGTCGCGTTCGCCTGCGGCACGTCCGACTTGCCCGAAAAGCTCCTTGCCGAGCTCACCGAAGTCCTGCGGCAGGACCCCCGCGTCAGCTATCAGAACGACCCCGGCCGCGTTTACGCCTTTGAATACGCCGGCTTTCACGTGGAATTCACGGGCGAGGGCAAGCGCCTCACGGTCACGGCGCTCGAAAAACAACCTGCCGGTACGGACCGAAAAGGAGAGAGAACGATGAACGAAGAACACAGGCTGAAGCTCGTGGAGCCGGACGAGACCTATCTCGACGCCGCCTGGGCCTACCGGCAGGACTTTCTGGACGCCGGCGACTCGATGGACGGCTGCGGCCCCATCCGCCGCTGCCAAACGCCCGAGGAGTGGCTCAAGCGCGTGCGCAGCTTTCTCGACCCCGCCACGGTGCCCGAAGGCCTTGTGCAGGCCACGCAGTTTTTAGGCGTGCGCGAATCGGACGGCGTGGTGGTCGGCATGATCCAAGTCCGCCACCGCTTCAACGACTATCTCGAAAAATACGCCGGGCACATCGGCTATTCGGTGCGCCCGTCCGAGCGGCGCAAGGGCTACGCCAAAGAGATGCTCGCCCTCGTGCTGCCGTTCTGCCGCGACACTCTCGGCCTCGAACGCGTGCTGATCACCTGCATCAAGGGCAACGAGGGCTCGCGCCGCACGATTCTGGCGAACGGCGGGGTCTACGAATGTACGGTGTACTGTCCCGAGCACGACGAATACCTCGAGCGCTACTGGATCGAGCTGTAAGCAAAAGAAACGAAAGAAAAAACGGACTGCCGGCGGCAGCCCGTTTTTTGTATGGTCAAATCTTATTTCTTGAAGATGCTGAACAGCTTCGCGAACAGGTTCTCGAAGAACTCCTTGATCAGATCGCCGAAGCTCTTGGCCTTCTCGGTGGCGACCTCGGTGGTGGCGCTCACGACCTCGGCGGCGGTGGGGGACTTGTGCTCCGAGGGCACGAACTCGTCGTTGAACGCGTAGGAGCCGCTCTCACCGGACACGGTGTAAACGGGGCGCGCGGCGGCGGTGCCGAAGGTGATGGTCTGGCCGGCGGTCACTTCTCTGTCGGTGAACGACCAGTCGTTGACGGCGCCGTTGTCTTCAAGCACGTCCATCTTCACGGTCACGGCGTCGTTGGCGGTGGCGGTGAGCTCAACGTCATAGGCGGCGGTGAGGAACACGACCTTCATATAGGTCTTCGCGTATTCGGAATACACCGAAGCGGCGGCGCCGGCGGCGTTGAACTGGGCGGGATAGTTGTTCGGGACCGAAACGACCTTCGCGCCGTTGTTGTTCACGGTCACGGTCACAACGCCGTCCACGTAGATGGCGCGGACGTATTTCTCGGTGCGCACTTCATCGGCGAACAGCACGTCGCGGATCAGGGCGATGGCGCCGAGGCTCATGTCGATCTCTTCATAGATGGTGCCGTAGAGCTTGGACTTGATCTTGTTGATCAGGCCTTCGTTCTCGGCGAGCTTGAGGTCGTAAAGGGCCTGCTCGCAGACCTGTCTCGTGGTGAGCAGCAGGTCGGTGGCCACGAGCGCCTTGTCGGTGTCGGTGCCGTTGATGGCGAGGCGGGCATATTCAGCGGCGAGGGGCTGGAAGTAATAGGTGGTGCGCACGGTGTCGATCAGGGCGTAGGTGTCGCCGGTGTTCCACAGGGCGTCGGCCACGCTGGTGCCGACCTGATAGACCTTCAGGGCCACGGCGGTGTACACGTTGGAGTTCATGGCGAGCTTGGCGAGATAGTTGAGCGCGGTGGCGCCGGTGTTGCCGGCAGCCTCGGCGGCGATCTCGGCGAGGACCGATTCAACGCTGGCGTTCATGTCGGCGATCAGGTTCTCGGCGGCGGTCTTCAGCACCGCGTAATCGGTGTTGTCGGCCACATACTGCAGCAGGTCGATGTAATAGGCGTTGGCTCTCTGCACCGACAGGGCCTTGGCGTAGGCGGCGATGAACTTATCTCTGTAGGTCTGATACATGTTGCCGACCTTGATGACGCCGTTGATCACGTCGAAGGCGGTGGACCAGCCGGAGGAGGCGAACATCTCGATGTTGGCGTACTGATTGACCTTCTGGATGAAGTCGTTCACGTCGGAAGCGGTCTCGAGCACCTTGATGATCTCGTCCACGTAGCCGTCGTCGAAGCTGTATTCGGCTCTCTCGATGATGGCGAGCAAAATCTCCTCGGCGTCTTCGATGTCCACGTTGTGGTCGACGTAGTTCTTCCACGCGTTGTCATACAGCGCGAAGGCGGTATACACGGCGGCGGTGTTGTTCAGGGCCTCCATGTTCTCGGAGACGTAGCGGTAACTGACGAATTTGTCGTTGTTGAGCAGGGTTTCAAGCAGCAGGGCGTCGTTGGCCTTCCAGGAGGCGACTCTGCTGTCTTCCTTTTCACCGGCGAACACGGCGATGGGCAGAAGAGACGCAAGCATCAGAACGGACAGGACAACGGCAAGGATCTTACTCGCTTTTTTCATGTGTGTGGACTCCTTTTCCTTTATGGATTTAAATCAGAGAAATTATACATAAAACAAGACACTTTGTCAACGGCAAACCTCATACAGATTTGTGAACGATTTGTAAAATCCGATGAATCGGAATACGATATCTTGTACGCGGCACAGCCGTGCAGGGAGAATGCAAAATGCAAAATACAAGATACAAAATGATGTGAGATGTGAGATGTGGGATGAAGGAAGGGCTCCGCCCTTACCCATTATATTATAATGCGGCGCAGCCGCCACCGACATCCGACATTCCACATCCAACATCCAACATCAAAAGAATAACCGCCCCGGTATCGGGCGGTGCAGATAAGGGATAATACAGGTTTTTCGCCGCTCTTTCCCGCCCGAACTGCCTGCCCGGCAGGGGATATCCGCCAGGATTATCCTCTGTCGGGCGGATTTCTCGGACGATAAACAGCTGGCGAGAAAACTGCTTCGCACCGCAGAGGATGCAATTTTTGCGAAAGACAAGGCGCAGGGGACGGATAAACCTGACGGTTATCCGTCCCCTGCAACGCAGTATTTCACAAATAAGTGCGCTTCCTCGGCTATATTATCCCTTATCTGCACCGCCCAAGAGCGGTGCAGATATGATTTCGGTAATGAAGAGAACATTGTCTCAAAGCCAGCTTGTCCTGTCCTCGAGCTCCACGGCCGCCCGCAGGACCTTGCGCGCGTCCGCCGCCGTGATCTGGCCGTCCCGGTCGGCGTCCGCCTTGTCTTTGCTGTAAAGCCCGAACACCTGCAGGTCCACGGCCGCGCGCAGCACGAGCCGCGCGTCCGCGGCGGTCACCTGTCCGTCCGCGTCCACGTCGCCGACGGTCTCGGCGGTCGCGGCGGGGCGCCCCGCGATGACGACCTCAATGCCGTTGAGCATGTTCACGTTGGTCCCTTCCGCGGCGAGCAGCGCCGCCCATTCCTGCTCCGAGCCCTCGAACACGATCTTTTTCAGCGCGCGGCACGTGAACAGCGACCCGAAAGAGCTGAGGCTTGCGGGCAGCGTGATCTCTTCGAGCCCCGTGATATTTTCCAGCGCGTATTGGATGGTTTCCACCGAATCCGGCAGCTTCAGCGTTTTCAGCGCCGCGCAGTGATAAAACGCCCGCGGCTCGATCTCTCTGACCCCTTCGGGGATCGTTACGTCTTCCATCTTTTCGCATTCGTAGAACGCCGAATTGCCGATCGTCTTCACGCTGCGCGGGATCGCGATCCGTTTGAGATCCTTATCGAGCGCGAACGCCGAGGAACCGATCACGGTGATCCCCTCCGGCAGGTCGATCTCTTCCAGCGCCGTGCAGTTTGAGAACGCGTCGTCGCAGATCTCCTGCACCCCGGGTTCGATCGTCACGGTCTTGAGCCCCGTGTGGGCAAACGCGGAGCGCGAAATGCGTTTCACGCCCGCGGGGATGCGGATCTCGGTCAGCGCTTTGCACGCTTCGAACGCGCTCTCGCCGATCTCCTTCAGGCCGTCGGGCAGTCTGACGTCTGAGAGCCGCCCGCACTGATTGAACGCGAACCAGCCGATCGTTTCGAGCGAAGACGGCAGCGTTACGCCGACGAGCTCCGTCTGGCCGTCGAACAGGCTGTCCGTGAGGTATTTCACGCCCTCGGGCACCGTGACGAGCCCGTCCGCCGGGATGCCGCCCTTATAGCCGACGGCAAAGGTGCCGAAGCACACGACCCCGTCCGGCTGCGCGTTCATCCACGCCGTATCGCCGAACACGTTGAAGCCTACGTGCGACAGCGACTTTCCGCCCGTGATCTCTCTCAGGTTCACGCAGCCGATGAACGCCTGGTGGCCGAGCCACGTCAGGGCGTCGGGCAGCTTCACCTCCGTGAGCGACGTGCAGCCGTTGAACGCGTCGCCGTCCAGCATGGTCAGCGCCGCGGGCAGGTCGATCCGTTCGAGCGATGCGCAGCGGTAAAACGCCTCGCCGAAGATCGATCTTACCGTCGAGGGGATGCCGGCCTCTTTCAGCCGATCGTAATTGCGGAACGCGCCTTCCGCGATCGAGGTCGTGCCCTCCGAGATCACGATCTTTTTCACGAAATCCTTAAAGCGGATCACGATGCCGTAGTCGTTTTCCACGCCTTCGGGAAGCGGCCCGCCCATCTCGCCGATCAGCTCGCCCTTCCCCGTGAGCGTCATCGTGCCGTCCTGCTCCAGAAGCATCCTGTGGTTCATGCCGAATTGCGATTCGATCGGAAAATCGAAATGCGCCGCCGTGCCCGGGTCCACGGCGAGAGCCGCGCTCCCGAGGCCCAGAAGCAGCGCGAGCGCGAGAAGCGCCGCGAGGGTCTTTTTCATGGTTTTCATCGTCGTTCTCCCTTCAAAAAACAGTCCGTTTCCGGCCAGCCGCTTTTTGCGGCTCACAAGTCCATTATACAGGGTATTCCACGAATATTCAAGTCAAAAAGCTCAAAAAAAAACGCATGTATAATTATTTATTTGTGCAATATGCACAAATTTTCGGCGGCGCGTGAACGGGCCGGGCTGACGGGAAAACCGCCCCGGGGCCCCGGGACGGTTTCCAAATCACGTGTGTTTATTTGTTCTCGATCAGCGATTCCACAACGGTGTCGCTCACGTAGGGCACGTAGCCCTCTTCCCACGGGAAAACGTATTTCGTGAGGCCCAGCTCGTCGCGTACCGCGTTGATCTCGCCCTGCACGCTCTCGTTGATCGGCACGCCGTGCGGCTCGCGGGATTTCCAGATCTCGTATTCCTTCTCGCCGGCGGTGTAGATGCGCTCGGCGCCGGGCGCCTTTTTGCTCGCGCGCAGCGAACGGGCGATCTCGCCGGTCTTCTTTCTGGTGAGCTCCTCGCCGAGGAAGTGGCCGCAATCGATCGCGATGAAGAAATGGCCGAGGTGATAGGGGCGGATGTTGCCGTTCTCGTCCTTGCCGTCGAGGTCCTTGCCGAACACGCCGTCCTGCAGCACGGCAGAGAGCAGCTCCACGAACAGGGCGAAGCCGTAGCCCTTGTAGCCGCCGAGCGCCTCGCCGATGCCGCCGAGGGTGGTCAGGGCCGCCGTGCCCTTGCGGATCATTTTCAGCGCTTCGCCGGCGTCGCCTTCCACGGCGTTGCCCTCGATATCCACCACGGTGCCGGGGTGGATGGGCTCGCCGATGCGGGCGTAATACTCCACCTTGCCGTTCTGGGTGATCGAGGTGGCGGCGTCGAAATTGAAGTCAAAGGCTTCGTCGCTGGGCACGCCGAGGGTGAAGGGGTTCGTGCCGAACATGCCTTCCACGCCCCAGGTGGGCGCCACGGAGGGCCTCGCGTTCGTGCCGGTCATGCCGATGCAGCCCTGGCGGGTCGCCATCGAGGTGTAGTAGCCCGCGATGCCGTAGTGGCAGGAGTTGCGCACGACGACCATGCCCATGCCGTATTTCTTGGCCTTGTCGATGGCAAGCTGCATGGCCTTCACGCCGATGACCTGGCCCATGCCGTTATGGCCGTCCACCACGGCGGTGGTCTCGGTCTCTTTCAGAATCTCAAAATTCGTGGTGGGCATCTGGATGCCTGCCTTGATGCGGTCGAGATAGATGGGTTTGAAACGGTTGCAGCCGTGGCTCTCGATGCCGCGCTTGTCGGATTCGAGCAGCACGGACGTGCACATTTCGGCCTCGTCACGCGGGATGCCGTAGCCGACGAACGCGTCGGTCACGAAGTCGGTGATCAGGTTCCACGGACAAACTACTTTGGGCATTGGAAAAATCTCCTTTTTCATCACATATTTTTTCAATTTTATTGTAGCACAAAAACGCCGTTTGTCAAGCCGTTTTGACAGATTGCGCGGGCACGAGTCGCCCGAAGTTTTCGCGCCGCCGGACAAAAAAGTCCCCGCCGGACGCCGCCCGGCAGGGACTTCTGAGCGGAGTTCGCTTATTTGCGTTTTTTACGGCTCGAGATGAACGAGATGACGCCGGAGATCACCCACATGCCGTAGGAGAACCCCAGATCCTGCATCATGGCATCCTGCAGGGTCTTGCCGCCGTCCACGGGCATATCCTTATAGATCTTGATGAGTTCCGAGGCTTCGCTGAAGGAGCAGGAGACCTCTCTCATCAAGGAGACCCTGATGGCGATGTAATACGCGACGTAGATCATGACAGCGGTCACGACGATCGCCACGACCGTGCCGAGTATGGAATTCTCGGTGCGTGAGAGCTTGTTGAAACCGAGCCTCGCCAGGAAGAAGATCGCGAGAACGGCGATCGCGGCGACTACGCCGACCTGATAGAGCAGGACGTAGATCGCGACGCCGCCGAGCGAAAACAGGAGAGCGCCGAGAATGCCGAGGGCGACGGAGCCGCCCGCCGCGGCGGTCTTTTCGACCGTTCCTGCGGTGTTCTGCGGGCCGTTATAGGCGGGCACGTCAATGTTGCCGGTGTTCACGGGCGCGCCGGCGCCGCGGTCATCATATCCCGTCTGCGGCGCGATATAGGCTCCCGCCTGCGGCGCGGCGTAAGTCCCCGCCTGCGGCGCGGCGTAAGTCCCCGCCTGCGGCGCGGCGTAGGTCCCCGCCTGCGGCGCGGCGTAAGTCCCCGCCTGCGGCGCGGCATAGATCCCCGGCTGCGGAGCCGCATAGGCTTCCGGCGGAGCCGCATAGGCTTCCGGCTGCGGAGCGTAATAGGCTCCCGGCTGAGGAGCCGCATAGGCTTCCGGCTGAGGCGTGGCGCTGAATTCTCTGGAACCGCAGTAATTGCAGATCTCATCGGTGTCCTGCACCGGGTTTCCGCAGTATTTGCAGATTTTCATCAAGATCCCTCTTTCACCTTTATTATTTGATAAAACGGCCGGCCGCCTGCACGGACCGCTCCGGTTTTTCCGAATCGCTCTTTTTTGTCGCCGCGTCACATTGCGGGGGCTTCGGTCCCGCCGGCAGGCGCCTTATAGAACAGCGCGGGCACGGCGCTTACGAGCGTCGAGATCCCCGGGATCAGCATGAACGGCAGCATCACCGTGTTCTGCATCTTTGCGGTGATCGCGCCGGTTTCGTAAACGATCTGGTTATAGCCGCCTGCGCTCACGATCAGCAGGCCGAACAGGATGCTCAGCGCGGTGCCGAGCTTGACCGACATGGTCAGCACGGCGTAGGGGGCCGAGGCGTACGACTGGCCCTTGCGCTCGCTTTCGTCACGCGAGATCTCGGCCGTCATCGCGAGCGGGATGAACACGTTCACGCCCATCAAAAACGACCCGATGAACGAAAACGTCATGATCATATACATCGCGCCGTTGCCGTATCTGAGCGGGCTGCCGGGCCCCTGCGCGACGTAAAACAGATAGGCGCCCACGCTGAAAATGAAATCCAGCACCGAAAACAGGATATAAGTCTTTTTTTCCCTGAGGCGCTTATTGACCGCCGGCACGACGAACAGCGCGGCGGCGGAACTGAGATACCCGAACACGTAAGGCAGCCACGCGGCGTTCGTGGTGGTGTCAAAGACCCTGCCGAACAGCTCCACCTTTCCGATCAGAACGCCGTTCGCCTGCAGCAGGATCGAACTGGACATACCGCGGGCGCACCCGAGGATATTGATCAGAAACACGATCAGAACGTTGCGGTTCCCGCCGAGATCGCGCAGCATCTGCGCGATCGTTACGGTGGTTTGCGTGGCATCTACTTTCGTTTGCCGGACCCCTTCGGGCTTCGCGTGCGCCAGAAGCGCCATGAACAGCGCACCGAAAACGGTGATGGTCAGCGCGTTGATCAGATAATACACGGAGTCCTTTGTATTTCCGGCGCCGCGGATCATGTCTACCGTCAGCATGAGGGCGGTCACGATCACCGACACCGCGCCGCTCGCTGCGCTTTTTGCGATGTTGGTCACGGCGGCAAGCTTTTTGCAGCCCGCGTCGTTTTCCGACAGATACGAGATCATCGACTGCGTCGGGATCTCGGCAAGGCTCATGGCCACGCTCCACAGCACGGAAACCAGAGTGACATAGGCGTACATCGCCCATTTGCCGCCGAAACGGTCGAAAGGGATATACACGAACAGCAGCGCGGACAGGATCGCGAGCGGAAAGATGCCGCGGCGCACCCACTGGAACAGATTGACGCCGTTTCTGCCGGTGCGGTCGATCCACACGCCGATCACGGGGTCCGCAAAGCTGCTCACGAGTTTGGAGATAAATAGAACGACCGCCGCGCCCGACAGGATCGAAGGATCGAGGGAGGCGTACATCTTGTTCAAGAACTCCGACTGGAACCCGGTGACGAAACCGAAAATCGCCTGCAGGCCGAACGCGCCGAACGCGTAAAAAACGAGAACGTTTTTGTTGTTTTTCGTCATAACCCCGTTACGTTATCTCTTCTTGTGTTTTTTCGGGGGCGGATTCTTTTTGCGGTTTGCCGCCCGGATCTTTTTCTCGTGTTTATCGAGCAGCGCCTGGTTTTTCGCGTCGATATACGCCGTAAAGCGGTCGCCCCATTTTACCGTCAGGAACATGAACACCGCGCCGAGAACAAACCCCACGATGCACTGAATATGATAGCCCGTCATTCTGCCGCCGAACCAGGTAAAGGGATAGTCGTCTCTCCAGAATTCCGAAACAAAGCGCGAGCCGCAATACATCATCATAAAGAGCGGATACAGAATGCCCGTCTTGCGCCCCTTCTTATGGAGGAGCAGCAGCAGGATTACGAGCATGATCACGGCGCAGGCGATCTCCACGAGCTGAACGGGGAATTCCGCGCGGCCGTTATTTTGATTCCACATGCCGTGTTCCCATTCCACGCCGTAGCAGCAGCCCCAGCAGAAGCAGGCGATTTTATAAAAGATCAGCGCGACGGCCACATTAGGCGCGGAAAGATCGAGGATCTTCAGCGGGGAATTCCTGAACAGCAGGTAGAGCAGAAACACCGAGACCGGGTTCACCAGAATATTCGGGAAAAAGTTGTGGTCCGTTGTTCCGAGAAACAGCATTGAGATCGGTTTGCTCGCGATATTCGTAATCGTGACGCCGATATACTGCATGATTAGCAAAAAAACGATAACAAAGAACCAGCGCCAAAAGACATTTTCTTTTTTCTTCTTATTTAAGTACATATTCGCCAATTTCGGCAAAGTAACCGCTTCGGCATAATCATGCCTTAAGAAAAACCACCAGATGATGATCTGACCGACAACTGCGGCGTTGTTGAAAAAGTCGTAAAGATTGATCGTATGTCCGAACAGCGTAATCGTTTGAAGCATGGCTGCTTCCTCCTTATTCTGGTAATTCTGAGAGCAGGGACAGCAGAAGCCCGGCGTCCGTACTCTGGAAATAGTGCGACGGCGTGTCGATCAGGACCATCCGGTCCACGTCGGTCACGGCCTTGCGCCAGCGGCGGTCCGCGTCGGCGCAGTTCGGTGTGAACGGATCGTTTTTGCTGAGCAGCACGGTGACGGTAACGTTCGTTTTTTTCGTTTTGCCGTGAAAATACTTGCTGAAAACCTCTGTCTGTTCCCGGAAACGCGCAAGCCTCTCCTTCATGATCCCTGCGTTTATCCCGTCCGCAAACAGGCCGGCTTTTTCCAGTGCTTTGAGAATCGCGTCATCCGACATCCCCGGCCATGCGTTGAACCTGATCGGGCTTTTTCGCGGCGGAATGCTGCCTGCCGCAAGATACCCCCGAATCAGCAGCGTTTGTGCGTTCAGCCGGTCCAGCAGCATCATCGCGATCACCGAACCCGCGCAGTGAGAATAGAAATAAACGGGGATCTCTGCCGCAAGATTTCGGATCTCTTTTTCGGCATCCTGTAAATTGTTCGCGTCCGGCCAGTCGAGGGTATACAGCGCCAAATCACATTCCGATTTGCGCGCGGCCGCGGTCAACCGCGTAAAAGCGGACGCATCGCCTCCCGCGTAAGGGAAAAGCACGACGGCGCGGCGCGCGTTCTCGGGAACGTACAACGGTATGAGAACAGTATAATCCGGTTTCTTGCCCGCGTCAAGTCTTTTTGCAAGTCCGGCGGGCGTCGGGTCCTTTACGAACTCGGCAACGGAAAGCGCGTCCAGCGGTTCACGGGCAAGCAGACGGATGAGCTGGATGCTTGAGCCGCCGAGGTCATAAAAGTTTTCATTCCGGCTCACTTTATCCACGCCGAGGATTTCAGAGAAAGCCTCGCATATCTTTTTTTCGGTTTCGTTTTGCGGCGGACTGTATTCGTCCTCGCGCCCGATATGTGTCAGATCGGCCTCGGGCAGGGCGTTCCTGTCGAGCTTGCCTGACGACGTCAGCGGCATCTCTTCGAGCCGAATGAACACATTCGGAACCATGTACCGCGGCAGGGTGACTGCAAGGATCGCCCTGAGGTCCGCCTGGGACTTCTCTTCACCCGTGTAATATGCGCAGAGCACCTGCCGGTCGCCGTCTTTCTGCACCTTCACGGCGGCAAGCTCCACGCCTTCGGCGGCGGACAGTGCCGCCTCGATTTCCCCGGGCTCAATGCGCTGGCCGTTGAGCTTCACCTGACTGTCGTTCCTGCCGACAAATACAAGCTGTCCGTCTTCACGCCAATATCCGAGATCCCCGGTGAGGTACATCTTCCCCTCGCCGAACGGGTCGTCGATAAATCTCTCTTTTGTTAATTCGGGTTTGCCCAAATATCCGAGCCCCACATTTGCGCCCGCGATACAGATCTGGCCCGTCACCCCTACGGGCGCAGGCTGCAGATATTCGTCGAGCACATAGATTCTCGTATTGTCGATCGGCCTGCCGATCGGCACGGGGTCGGTGATCCCCGGCTCGCAATCATAGAACGTGACGTCCACCGCGCACTCGGCGGGACCATAGAGGTTCCGGATCTTCACGCCCTCCGGCACGAGCGCGTAAAACGCGTTGACCTGAGCAGCGCGCAGCGCCTCGCCCGACAGGAACACGTTTTTCAGCGTGCAGAGCTTTTCTCTCTCTTCCGGATGCGCCGTCAGGTACTCCGTGAAGCCCGTGAACACGGTCGGCACGAAATGGAGATCGGTCACACGTCCTTTCGCGATTGCGTCAAGCGTCGCCGCCATGCTGTAATGGCCGCCGGGCGGCAGGATATGCAGCGAAAAGCCGTGCATCGCGAAGCCGAAAATCTCCCACACCGACACGTCGAAGGTGTAGGGGGTTTTCAGCATCACGACAGTATCCTCGTCGAAATATCTGTCCGCCATCCAGCCGACACGGTTCACGATCGAACGGTTTTTCACCACCGCGCCCTTGGGCACGCCGGTGGAGCCGGAGGTGAAGATGACGTAAAGCGGATCGTCAGGCCCCGCGGCGGGCGCGGGAATGGGACACGTCAAGTCAGCCGTAATCACGTCCGCGATAGAAACGGCTTTATCCGTTAAATATCGATATTTCTCCTGCGCGAGCACGAGCGCGCAATCTGCCTGTTCAAGCAGTAGCCGGATGCGCTCGGGCGGGAAGTCCGGGGAGAGAGGCAGATAGGTGTTGCCGCCCCGCACGACGCCCCAGATCGCCGCAAGCTCTTCGAAGGACCGGTCGCACAGTACGCCGATCACCTGTTTTCGGTTGCCGACGCGC
>JAFZOL010000016.1 GCA_017550625.1 Clostridia bacterium
ACCTTTTTATCTTTGGTCACGTCGGCGGCGAGGAATTTGGCGGAATCCGGCTGATTCCAGAACGCCTCCAGCTGCACGGCGGCTCTGAGCGCCAGACGGGCGTCGCCGGCCGTGATCTTTCCGTCGGCGTCCACGTCGCCGGGCGTGAAAGGCGGTTTGGGCATGTCTTTATAAACCGCGGTCAAAGTCACGTCGTTTGCCGGCATCACAAAGGTCGTGTTCTCTTTGGAGGCGTCCGCAAGGGTAACGCCGACGGCCTGCCATTTGTCGAAGACCTTGCCTTCGGGCGCGGGGTCGGCGGTCAGGGTGACGGTCTCGCCCTGCTTTGCGGCCGATTTGTCCGCTTTGCCGCCGGTAACCGTTACGGCGTAAAGCTTGTTCGGGTCCGTTACCGCGGGGAACGTGAAGGTGATGAGGGCGTAGGGGATCATCTGGAAGTTGACCCTCCGGAATCTGAGTTCATACCCGGCTTTATTGCCGTTCACGAAAGCCTCGGCAAGGTCGGGGTCCGTTACCAGCGTATAGCCGTCCGCTGCCTCCACGCGGATCGTCACGGTATACGCCGTTCCCTCCTTAAAGGTCTCGTCGTCGGGCGTCCAGGCAACGGATTCTACCACGTAGGGCATGCCGAACAGAAGGGCCACCTTGGTATCGGGCGTTTTTCCGAATTCCGGCGCGGCGATCTTGAAGGAGAAACTGCGCACCGTAAAGATGATCTTCGCGTTCGTGAGCGCCTCGTTGCCCTGAGAATCAATGCTGATCAGAGGGGCCTCCCATTCCTCCTTCGTGCCGCCGTAATACACGGTGTCCAGAGCGCCGCAGTTTTCAAAGGCGTTCTCCAGCACGTCCCGCACGCTGAGGGGAAGGGTGAGCTGCTTCAGGTTCCCGGCGCCGTAGAACGCGCCCGCGCCGACGGTCTCGGTGCCGTCCGGGATCTCGAAGGAGGCGTTCGGTCTGCCGGCGGGATATACGCACAGCGTTTTCATATCCTTCGTGAAAAGCACGCCGTCTTCCGCGGTATAAGCCTGATTGTTTTCGTCCACCTGAATATCGGTCAACTCGCCGCAGTCAAAGAACGCGAAATCGCTCACCTTTTCCACGCCCTCGTCTATGAAAACCGTTTTCACGTCCATGTAACCGAAGGGGCTCGGGTACATATCGAAATCATAGGTCTCCATTTCCCCGCAGCCGACGATCTTCAGGGAATTGGCGGTGTCAATATAGAAATAAATCATGTGGTCGCCGCACTGACCGTATTCGGCGTAGCAGTTTACGACGGGCTCGTTTTTCAGAAAGTCGTTCAGGGTGGATTCGATCATACAGTTCTTGAAATTCATCCACGCCGTCTGGTTGCCGGTGTAATAGATCTCTTTGACGTCCGTTTCGCTGAAGGCGAGATTGCCCACGCTTGTCAGGTATTTGCTGAACGCGACGCGTTCAAGATGCGAGCACCTGAAAAAAGCGGCGCGGCCGATTTTCGTCACGTTTTCCTGCAGCATCACGTTTCGGATGGTCTCGTTGCCGGAAAAGGCGCTCGCGGCGATCTCGGTGACGGTATCGGGCACGACGTAGGTGTCGATCTCGCTGAGCCCGGCGGGATACTGCACCAGCTTGGTTTTGACGCCTGAGGTGAGCTTATAGAGCACGCCGTCCGCGTCGGCGACGAAATTCCTGTTGGCGACGCCCGTTACGAGTTTTTTCAGTTTTTTGCAGGAATCGAAGGCGCCGTCGCCGATCGTCGTAACGTTGTCCGGGATGCCGAGGATCGGCAGCGCCGTGAGTTCAAACGCGGCCGCGCCGATCGTTTTCAGGGCGCCGGGCAGCACGATGTTGCGCAGCTCGTAACAGTGGCCGAACGCATCCTCGCCGATATCGGTCACGGTGGAGGGCAGCTGCACGTGCGTCAGGTACTCACAGCGGAAAAAGGCGAAGCTCCCGACGGAGGTGATCCCCTCGCCGATGAAAAGGACCTTGATCTCCCTGTTTTCGCAGAAGGGGGATTTTTGCGTGCTGCCGTTGTAATTCGGAATGGGGCCGGAGCCCGTCAGTCTGAGGATGCCGCCTTCTTTGTCGAACGTCCAGCTGATCGCGCCGCCGTTCAGAGTCCCGCTTGCGGCAAGGTCCGCCGCGGAGACACAGACGGGGAAGACGCTCAGAAGGAGCAGGATTGACAGAATCACCGATACTATACTTTTTTTCATAATGATCTCTCCTGTTTTCTATGCCGGTTTTTCCGTTCTCTTTGTTTTTGCGTCAGGGAAAAAAGGGGGAAAGCCCGTTTGCGGCAGGCTTTCCCCAAAAAAGTTTACCATTCGGAGGGTTTTTCAAGCCCGACGGCGGCGCGCAGGATGTGTCTTGCGTCGTCCGCGGCGACCTTTTTATCTTTGGTCACGTCGGCGGCGAGGAATTTGGCGGAATCCGGCTGATTCCAGAACGCCTCCAGCTGCACGGCGGCTCTGAGCGCCAGACGGGCGTCGCCGGCCGTGATCTTTCCGTCGGCG
>JAFZOL010000017.1 GCA_017550625.1 Clostridia bacterium
CGCGCAGATGGACGGCGCGATCCTCGTGATCGCCGCCACCGACGGCCCCATGGCGCAGACCAAGGAGCACCTGCTTCTTGCCCGTCAGGTTAACGTTAAGTATATCGTTATCTTCATGAACAAAGTCGACCAGGTCGACGATCCCGAGCTCCTTGAGCTCGTCGAGATGGAGATCCGCGAGACCCTCGATTTCTACGGCTTCCCCGGCGACGACACCCCCATCATCCAGGGTTCCGCCCTCAAGGCCCTCGAGTACAACGGCAACGACGTCAACGCTCCCGAGCTCAAGTGCATCTGGGAACTCATGGACGCTGTCGACTCCTATATCCCCACCCCCGACCGCAAGGCCGACCTGCCCTTCCTTATGCCTGTTGAAGACGTGTTCACGATCACCGGTCGCGGCACCGTGGCCACCGGCAGAGTGGAGCGCGGCCAGCTGAAGCTCGGCGAATCCGTCGAGATCGTCGGTCTTACCGATGAAAAGAGAACCGTCGTCGTGACCGGTATCGAAATGTTCCGCAAGCTCCTCGACTATGCCGAGGCCGGCGACAACATCGGCTGCCTGCTCCGCGGCGTCAACAGAACCGACATCGAAAGAGGCCAGGTTCTTGCCAAGCCCGGTTCCATTCATCCGCACACCAAGTTCAAGGGCCGCGTCTACGTCCTTACCAAGGATGAAGGCGGCAGACACACCCCGTTCTTCAACAACTATCGTCCTCAGTTCTATTTCAGAACCACCGACGTTACCGGCGTCATCTCCCTGCCCGAAGGCGTTGAGATGTGCATGCCCGGCGACAACGTCGACATGGACGTTGAGCTGATCACCCCCATCGCCATCGAAAAGGAACTCCGCTTCGCTATCCGTGAAGGCGGCAGAACCGTCGGCTCCGGCGTTGTTATCGGCATCGAAGAATAATCTCCCCTTAACGCAAAACGCGCAGTCTTCTGACTGCGCTTTTTGTTTATTCCCGCGCCTTGTAAGATACCCGTAAGCTTGGCGCGCTATGCTGGAAACTGGATAAATACGGATGGGAGAGAGCGAAAATGAGGGTTTTGATCATTGAAGACGACGTCGTGCTGCGCAGCGGCCTTCGGGACCTGATGAACAGGGCCGGCTACGAGGCCGACGCCGCGGGCGATATCCGCGCGGCATGGGCGGCGGGCGCGGGCGGGCCCGGGTATGGGGCGTATCTGGCGGACGTGATGCTGCCGGATGGGTCCGGCGTCGATTTCTGCGCCGAGCTGCGCGCGAAAACCGCCGCGCCGATCCTGCTTCTGACCGCGCTGGACGACGAAGAGAGCGTGATCGCAGGGCTCTCGGCAGGTGCGGACGACTATATTTCCAAGCCGTTCCGCGCGCGGGAGCTCTTGGCGCGCCTGGCAGCGAACCTCAGGCGGTCCGCGCCGCGGGCGTCGCTGATCGAAAGCGGCGCGCTGGTCTGCCGGGGAGCCGACCGGTTCTTTTTGAACGGCGAACCGCTCACGCTGCCGCCGAACGGGCGAAAGCTTTTGTCGGCGCTGCTCGAGAGCGCGGGCAGGCTTCTGACGCGCGAGCACCTGTTTTACAGGCTTTGGGATATCGACGAAAACTACGTGGACGAAAACACCCTGTCGGTGGAGGTCTCGCGGCTCAGAAAGGCGCTCGGCAGGTTCCGGGGCGCCGATTACATCGAAACGGTGCGCGGCGTCGGCTACCGCTGGGCGCTTCCGATCATGACGGTGGGAAAGGACGGGGATCCGGATGAAGCGTGAAAGCCGGGCGTTTTTGCTCCTGCTCGCGGTATGGCTCGTTTCGGCTCTCGCAGTGCTGGCCTTTTTGCGCGCGCTCGCGGTAGATCGCCTGCAGACCGCGGCGGCGGACCTGTACGAAAGAGACCCCGAAGCAGCCTTTTCGCTGATGCAGGCCTTTTTGGCGGAGGAGGACCGCAGCGCTCCCGACGCGGCGAACGCGCTGGGCCTGACCGACAGATATTACGGCTTCGTGCTCCGAAAGGCGCTGCCGCCGCGGCGCGCGCTTGCGCTTGCCGCCCTCGTTTCCTGCCCGCTGTTTTTCGGCGCGGCCGCCTTTGGCGTTTGCCGCCGGCGGCGGAAAAAAGCGCTCGAAAACACCGCCCTGCGGGTGGACGAGGCACTTGCCCGCGCGGCCGTATTCGAGCCGGAGAACGAAGAAGAGCAGCTCCTTGCTATGCTGATCGGCCGCTGCCGCGCCGCCGAAGAGACGCGCGCCCGGCGTGAAAGGGAGCTTCGCACCTACGTCGAAAACGTGGCGCATTCGATCAAAACGCCGCTGGCGGGGCTGAGCCTGCAATTGGAGCTGCTGCGCGAAGAGGCGGGGGCTTCCGACCGGCTCGACGCCGCCGAAGAGCAGGCCAAAAAGATCCGCCGTTATATTTCTTCCCTTCTGACCCTCGCCCGCATGCAGGCGGGGCGCGTGCGCTTCGAGCGCGCGCAGGTGGAGCTTGCCGAGCTCTGCGCGGAACAATGCGCCGCCTACGGCGGGCGCGTCGAGTTCTGTGCCGAAACCGCCGACGGCGTAACGGTGCGCGGCGACCGTGAATGGCTTGGCGAGGCCGTCGGCGTACTGCTCCAGAACGCCGTGCGCTACGGCGAGGGCGCCGTCAGGGCGCGCCTCGGCGTTTTTGCGGGGTCGGCGCGTTTTACCGTTGAAAACGACGGCGGCGCCCCGCTTGAAGTCCCGCCCGCGCGGCTGTCCGAGCGCTATTACGTCCCGAAGGAGGACGGGACCTCCACCGGCATCGGCCTGTCCGTCGCCGCGGCCGTGGCCGAGGCGCACGGCGGGAGCCTCGTTCTGCGTCCGCGCTCCGACGGCGGCATGACGGCGGCGCTGAGCCTGCCGCTCGTGCGGTTCAAAGAAAAGCTGTAAGGCTGTAAGCCTGCCGCAAGAAACCCGCGTTATCCTGAAAGCAAACGGAGGTGAGCCCATGAAAACAAAAAACGGCTGGGGCATGTTCCTGCTCGGCCTCAGACGAAGAAAAAAAGAGACGAGGCGCCTGCGGCTGCTGACGGCGCTCTCGGTCTTCTTTCTGGCTTTCACGCTGCTGCTGCAGGATAACATGGGCGCTTATCAAACGGCGCTCAACGCCGAGACCTACGGCGCCTGGTTCGTCCGCGGCGACGCCGGCGTCTTCGAAAACCATCCGTATCTGAGAAGCCAGGGGCAGGTCCTCCGGGGCAGCCTCATGTTTTCGGGGCGCACGTCCGCCGAGATCCTCACCGGCGAAAGGGCCTCCGACGAGATGAGCTACGACGACTACCTCGCGGCATACCTCGACGGCGACGAAGACGTCTACCCCCGCTTTCAGGACCAGCACCTCGGCGCCCGCACCACGCTCGACTTCATCGGGTCCTTCCCCGAGGGCTTTGCCGAAGAAAACCGCGTTTCTCTTTTGTCCGGGCGCTGGCCCGAGGCGGACGACGAGATCGTGATGACGATCCCGGCGCTCGAGCACTACGGCTACTCTATGACCCTCGGGCAGACGGTCTCTTTTTATCTGCAGCGGGGCTACGCATCCCCGTTTACATATCTCGTCGATCCGTCCGAAATATCCGATTTCATGTTCCCCGTGAGCTACCGCCTCGTCGGGATCATGGAGGACTACCTGCAGGTCTGGGACGCGGGCACGACCGGCGAGCTGCCTGCCGCCGTTGTCACCGAGTCGGCGCTGAAAAAGCAGGACATGCTGATCTTTTCGCGCAGCTTTTTTGCGATCGGGGACGCATACAAAACGGGCGATTACGCCGCCTTCGCCTCGGCGCTGGCCGACGCCGTGCGCGCGGACGGGTCGAACGGCCGCGAGGTGACGGATCTTGCGCCCATGAGCGTCGGCGACCGGTCGCCGAACACCCGGTATTACGCCCTGAACCGGTCCGGTTACGAGACCGCCTTCTGGGGCGACGCCGCCGTCTTTCACGCGGTCACGGCCCTTCTGGTCGTCATGAGCGCCGCGGTTTCGGCCTATCTCTACGCCTCTTACCTCTCGCGGCGGCGGACCGGCTTTCTGCGGATGCGCGAAATCGGCCTGTCGGTGCGCGAGAGCTGGAAAATGGCGGCGTTCGAGTGCGTGTTCTCGGTGCTGCCCACGGCGCTCATAACGCTCCTGGTCTCATACGCGATGAGCCTTCTGGCGGTGCTCGGGATCTCAAAAGCGGCCGGCCTGCCGTTTTTCTACCGGTTCACCGCCGCAACGCCGGGACTCATCCTGCTGCTGTTTCTGCTCGTCACGCTGTGCGCCCTGCTGGTGGCGGTGCCGGTCTTCTCCGGCCGCCGCGTCTTTATCAAGCGCCGCGGGCTCTCAAGGGCCGCCGTGCGGTCCCTGCGGCGGCGGGCGAAACGAACCGAAAAGCGAAAAAACATGGGAGTCGTGCGCGAAACGCTTTTGCGACAATCTAAAACGCGGCCCGTGCAGACGCTCGCGCCCCGCGTGCTGACCGTTTTCGTTTCCGTCGTGGTGCTCATGGGCGTCACGCAGATCTCTGATGCCTACGGCGCCTACCGCGTTCTGGCCGAGGCGCCCGCCATGACCGCCTACGCCGAGGGGACCGTGCAGGAATGGACGCTGTGGGTGCCGGTCTATCCCTATGAGGACGCGAGGGGGCAAACGCGCGACACGCGCAAGCATAGCGTCGTGGCTGAAGGCTTTACGTCCGGGCACGTGGTGTCCGAGGCTTCGCTTGATCGTTTGAGGCAGATCCCGGGCGTTCAGGGGCTGAGCTGCGTCTTCCGTGACGTCACCCACGTTTTGTCCTGGCAGGGAAAAGAGACGAACCCCGTGTTCCTGTCCTGCCGCGCGGCCCTCGCGAAGCGCTATGGCCCCGAGGACCTCGATCTCAGCCGCCCCGAGATCTCGGCGCTCTACGCCCGCGTCGAGCCGCTGCTCTATTCGATCGTCTGCTTTGAGGACGACGAAGCGGCCGAGGCGTACCTGTCCGCCGCCGACCCGGGCGTTTACGACGCCGCCGCGTTTTGCGAGGGCAGGCAGGCGCTGATGCTGCTCGATGAAACGATGGGGCAACTCTCGCCCGGCAACGAAAACGCGCCCGCGCCCGACGTCGGCCTTTCGCCGGGCGACGCCGTGGAGGTCCAAACGGCGTCCGGCGCTTTGACGCTCACGCTCGCGGGGGTCTGCCGCAACACCGACCGCGTGAGCACCGGCATGGCGGCCCTTCTTGTGTCCCCGGCCTTCGTCCGGCTTCTGGCCGAGGCGGACGGCAGGGTCTTCGGCTGCAACACGGTGGGGCTGCAACTGGACCCACGCGCCGACCTCATCGGCACCGCCGGGCTGGTCACGCCGCTTCTGACCGGCGAAGGCATGCGCTATGTCAACCGCGCCGAGGCGGTCGAAAACGCCCGCCGCGCCTTCTCCCGCACCGTGTTTGCCTACGGGTCGTTCGCGCTGATCCTGGCGTCCCTCGGGCTTCTGGTCCTGAACGCCGCCGCGGGCGAAGAGCGCCGACGGGGCGAAGCGTCCGCGAAACGCCTGTCCCGCCTTGGGCTCGAGTCCCGGCGCTATACGCGCGGCGTCCTGTTGCGGGAGGGCAAAGAGAGCCTGTTCGTCCTTCCCGGCCTGCCGCTCTCGGTCCTCGGGGCGGGCGTCCTTGCGGACCCTGCCTCGATCCGGCAGTTCCCGTTTTTCACCGCCGCGGCTGCCGCGGCCGCGCTCACGCTCACGCTGCTCGTCTTTCTCTGCCGCGCCCTCGGCGCGCTGCGGCCCGAGACGGACGAACCCCCGAAGAAAGAGGTGTGACCCATGTCAAACGACCCTGTGATCCTGCGGGCGGATCAGATCTCCCGCACCTATCCCGGCTCCGTGCCGGTGCACGCCCTGAAGCCCTGCTCGCTGACCCTGCAAAAGGGGACCTTCACCGCCGTGGTCGGCAAAAGCGGCTCGGGCAAGTCCACGCTCTTGCGCATCCTCGGCACGCTGGACCCCTCCGATACCGGCACGCTGACGATCGAGGGGCGCGAGATCTGCAGGCTCGGCGACGCCGCCCTCTCGAGGTTCCGGCGCCGCAGGATCGGCTTCATCCATCAGGATTACGATCTGTTCCCCGAATACACGGCCTACGAAAACGCCGTATTCCCCCTGCATCTCGACTCCAAAACGGAGGACCGCAAAAAAACGGAAGCGCTGTTCGAGCAGCTCGGGCTCACGGACTGCCTGAATAAGTTCCCGCACGAGATGTCGGGCGGCGAACAGCAGCGCGTCGCGATCGCGCGGGCGCTGGCCGCGAGCCCCGCCCTCATCCTCGCCGACGAGCCCACCGGCAACCTCGACGCCGCCAACGCCGAGCGGGTCGCCGGGATCCTGTCGTCCCTCGTGGATACGGAGAACGTCACCGTGGTGATGGTCACGCACGACGCGTCCCTCGCCGCGGCGGCGGACCGCGTGATCCGTATCTCAAACGGCGTGCTCGAGGCGTGACCGGCGCGTGAGGTTTTTGCGGTTTCACGCGTCAAAGATACGAAGCCTCCGCCTTTCTTGACTTTTTCCGCTTTTTGTGCTACGATGAAAACGGAGAAACCCTTTGAAGGAGGGGAGACTATGCGCATCAAGGGGACGAAGAAGGACAAGATCGCCCGGCCGGTCCGGTGCCGCCGCGCGTCCGAGAACGTGCCGATCTGCATTTACGGCCCGCCCGAAATGCTCAGAAAACGCGCCGGCAAGCTTGAAGAGCCCGCGCCCGAAACGCCCGTGCCCGACGAACCCGCGCCCTTCGATCCGCGCGGCAACGTCGCCGACCCGCTCTACGGCCCGCCCGCCGGGGAAACGCTTGCCGACAAATAAGGGGAGGAAAGACCATGAAACGCAGAAGACCCAACAAGCGCACCGCAGCCGCGATTCTGGCGGGCAGCCTTGCCGCGTCCGCCGTGTTGCTGCCCGCGTGCGAGAACCGCAACCAGAACCTCTACGGCCCGCCGCCGGAGGACTCCACCGGCGAGTCGGAATACGACCCGTCGTATAATCAGAATGAGGATATCTACGGCCCGCCCGAGTGGTTCAGCACCGAGGACAACGAAAACGTGTCGCTCTACGGCCCGCCCGAGATATTCGACGACGAAGAAGACTCCGACGAGCCCGAAACGGACTTTGCGCCCGAAGACAACACCGCCGCGCCGCTCTACGGCCCGCCCGCGGGCGAGGCGGAGGCGTGAGCCGATGAAGACCCTCAAAGAGCGGCACCTTGACGAGCTTGCCGCCTATCACGAAACGCTCTGCCGCGAACCGAAGCTCAGGCACCTCTTTCTGGAGCTTACGCTCCGGTGCAACGCCAATTGCTTCCACTGCGGCTCCAACTGCACGCCCGACGGCGGCGAGGGCCTCACCCTCGCCGACTACCGCCGCATCCTCGACGAGGTCAAAGCGGATTTTGATATCTCGAAGCTCATGCTCTGCATCACCGGCGGCGAGCCGCTATTGCGGCACGATTTCTTTGAGATCATGGAATACGCTCACGCCCTCGGCTACAACTGGGGCATGACCTCAAACGCCACGCTCATCGACGAAACGACAGCCCGCCGCCTTGCCGAGACCGGCATGAAAACGATCAGCGTCTCGATCGACGGCCTTCGGGAGACCCACGACGACCTGCGCGGGATGGTCGGCGGCTTCGACCGCGCCATGCGCGGCGTGCAGAACCTCATCGACGTGCGCGCGTTCCAAAACGTGCAGATCACCACGGTGTTCAACCACCGCAATATCAAAGAGATCGACGCGCTTTTCGACCTCATGAAAAGCGTCGATATCGACTCGTGGCGCGTGGCGGCGCTCGAGCCCATCGGCAGGGCGCTCTCGCGTCCCGAGCTCATGCTCACGCCCGACGACGTGCGCGCGCTGATGGATTTCGTCCGCGAAAAGCGGCGGCAGGGCTGGCCCGTGGAATACGGCTGCTCGCACTATCTCGGGCTCGGTTACGAAGCCGAGGTCCGCGACTGGTATTGGCTCTGCAACGCCGGGGTCTACACCGCCTCGATCATGGAAAACGGCGACGTCGGCGCCTGCCTCGACATCGAGCGCCGACCCGAGACCGTGTTCGGCAACGTCAAAACGCGGCGCTTCTCCGAGATCTGGAAAAACGGCTTCGGCATCTTCCGCGGCAATCTCGGCGAAAAGAGCGAAACCTGCCGCGCCTGCCCGCACCTGAAATACTGCCGCGGCGACGCCGCCCACAGCTGGAACTTCGACGAAAACGAGCCGATGGTCTGCTACCGCCATATCCTGTTCGACTGACTATTTGAATATTCAAAAAAGGAGCCTCATGGCTCCTTTCTTTTTTGGTTTATATCAGGATTCGGACTCTTCTTCGGTTCCGGTTGTTTCTTCTTCGTTTGAAGCTTCCTCCTCTGAGGAATCCATGGTTTCGGATATATCGTCAGCAGAAGACGCTTCATCCGAAACGCTTGTAGTTTCACCGTTAGCTTTTGAGGGGTCCGCATTTTGATCAGATTGGGTCGCACCGATAATCAGAAGCAATACCCAAACGCCTGCAATAATGGCAATTCTGATTTTTTTGTTTAGTTTTATTTTGTCCGTTTTATAAAACCAGATGGACAACGCAATAGGGAAGAAGGATATTGCAAGGATCCAGAGCCCGATTTTTTTCCAGTCAACGTTTGAACTTTTCTTCGCTTTTGCGTTTGAATCCCATGAGTATCCGCAAGACTGACAGACTGCCGTCGTTCTGTAATAGACTTCTTTTGAAGTCTTGCTTTTGGTGTTCCCGATTTCTTCGCGCCTGAATTTGATGTTGTTATGTCCGCACCTGGGACACGAGATCGCGGCGCCTGGTTCATTCTTTTCGTTATAATAGTTGTTTGTTATCTGAATCTTCGGTTGCTCTTTTTCGACTTCACTGTTGCAATAAGGGCAGACAACAGACGTTCCCGGGATTTCAGCGCCGCAGCTTTTACACTTCATCCATCTCATCCTTTCAGTTTTTTTTCAGTATACTGCAATTTGCGGTAAAAGTCAATACTGCAAAATGCGGTACATATAATAATACCGAACTGAAAAAGGACGGTGTTAATGTATGTATCAGCGAATACGCGATTTGCGCGAGGATCACGATCTGACGCAGAGAGAAGTAGCCGAAATGCTTCATTGTTCCCAACAGGTATACAGTAATTATGAGCTTGGACAACGTGATATCCCGACAGACGTTCTGATCCGCCTTTCTGTTTTTTATCACGTTTCAACCGATTTTATCCTAGGGCTCGAAACCGATATGAATAGGGGATAGATAGAGACTGTATCGGAGCTTTGCAGTCTCTGTTTTTTATGTCAGCATGATCGCCATCACGTTGTATAAGATCACGCCCGGGATGCCGCCCACGGCGGCAAGCGTGAGCGACAGGGCGTTGAGCGGCAGGTTGAAGTGAAAAAACGAGCAAACAAAGTCCGCGCCGATGAGCGCCAATATTCCCGCGGCGGCAGACAGCAGAAAATACCGCAGCTTCACGCGCCGAAAGGCGAAAACGAGGGCGATCGCCCCGGCGATCACGAGCAAAAGCAGCAAACGGTTCATAGCTTCATCCTTTCCTGAACGGTCCTTCCAATTCTATGTCCGTCCCCTTGTGCAGTATGCCGAAATTTACCGGTTTTCCGAAAACGATGATTTTTCGCGCGTGGGCATAATAAACTTTAGTACGTCTGCGGATACGGGAGGATGGGCATGAAACAGCACAAAAACACCTACGAGCAATACTGTTTCGTCAGGGGCGGCAACGTGATCTTTGAAGAAACGGTCTTTCACAACGGGGCGCGCACGCGGCGCTGCAGCCGGTACGAAACGTGCCTAAGCGAGGGCGGGTGCAAAAACACCGCCTTAATTTCGCAGATCGGCGAAAACGCGGTTGACGCGCCCGCCGCTTTTTGATATACTGGAAGGTGGAACCTTTTTGCGAAAGGATGGAATCGTATGGAGATCCTCTCCCTAAGTCCCGCCGTCAAGCGCGCCATCTGGGGCGGCGACAGGCTCAGAACGGTCTGGGGCTACGAAACGGACCTTGACCGTCCCGCCGAAAGCTGGCTGCTCTCGTGCCATCCGGCGGGCCCCTCCACGGTCAAAAACGGCGTCTACGCCGGCAAAACGCTTATCGAGGCGATCGAAGCGGAAGGCATTGGCGTGCTCGGCACGCACAACGTGGACAAGCCCGGCTTTCCGATCCTCATCAAGCTCATCGACGCGAAGGACAAGCTCTCGGTGCAGGTGCACCCGGGGGACGACTACGCCCGCCGCGTGGAGAATGAAAACGGCAAGACCGAAGCATGGCTCGTGCTCGAGGCCGAGCCCGGCGCCGAGCTCGTTTACGGCGTGAACGCGAAAACGGACCGCCGCGCCTTTCGCCGCCATATCAAAAACGGCACGCTCGAAACCGTGCTCAACCGCGTACCCGTCAAGGCGGGCGACGTGGCGTTCATCCCGGCGGGCACCCTGCACGCGATCGGCGCGGGGATATTGATCGCCGAGGTACAGCAGTCCTCCAACACCACCTACCGCGTCTACGACTATAACCGCCGCGAGCCCGACGGCTCCCTGCGCCCCTTACATATCGACAAGGCGCTCGACGTGGTGGATCTCACCGTGCCCACGCGCGGTTTTCAGCCCGAAGGGGAGCCCGTCCCCGTCGGCGACGCCGAAAAAACGCTGCTCGCTTCCTGCCCGTTCTTCACGATGACGAACGTCTCTCTCGAGGGCACGGTGGACGACGTTTCGGACGAAACGAGCTTCGTCTCGCTCGTCGTGCTCGAGGGCGAGGGCGAACTTGAATGCGGCGACGAGTTTTTGCCGCTCAGAAAGGGCGACAGCGTCTTCATCCCCGCCGGCAAGGGCGACTACACGCTCACCGGGAATCTCCGGCTTCTCGAGACCCGTACGTAAGAGGAAACTATGTCTATTCTGAACTGTCAAAACGTCAGCCTCTCTTTTCCGGATAAAGAGGTGCTGCGCAACATTACCTTCTCGGTCGAAAAGGGCGATAAGATCGGGCTCATCGGCTCCAACGGCAGCGGCAAGACCACGCTCTTCCGCCTCATCACGGGGGCGCTCGAGCCCACCGACGGCAAGATCTTCATGTCGGCTGATCTCAAGCTCGGCTTCGTGGAGCAGCACGCCTGCGGCGACAGCGACGTGAGCGTCTACGACGAGCTGCTCACCGTGTTCGCCCCGCTCATGGAGATGGAGCGCCGGCTCGAAGAGGTCCACCGCAAGGTGGAGCTCACCGACGGCAAGGTGCCCGAATACCTGCATCTGCAGGAGGAGCTCACCACCGCCTTCCAGAGCGGCGGCGGGCTTACCTATGTGTCGCGCGCGCATTCTACCCTGCAGGGGCTCGGCTTCACGCGCGAAGAAGAGGCGCTGCCGGTGTCGGCGCTCTCGGGCGGCCAGCGTACGAAGCTCGCGCTCGGAAAGCTGTTGCTCTCCGAACCGGAGCTCATGCTGCTCGACGAGCCCACGAACCACCTCGATATCACCAGCACCGAATGGCTCGAGGACTTTCTGTCCAAATACCAGGGCGCCCTGCTCGTGGTGTCGCACGACCGGTATTTCCTCGACAAGGTCACCTCCTCCACGATGGAGCTCACGGCCTGCCGCCTGTATTCCGCGCCCGGCTCGTATTCCACCTACATGAAAACCAAGGCCCTGCGCTATGAAACGGACAAGCGTGAATACGAAAAGGGCATGCTGGAGATCAAGCGCATCGAAAAGATGATCGAGCAGCAAAAGCAGTTCAATCAGGAGCGCAACTACGTGACCATCGCCTCGAAAGAAAAGCAGATCGAGCGCATCCGCGCCTCGCTCCCCGAGCTGCCCCCGCGCGAAAAGGAGATGCGCCTCAGGTTCTCCGAGATCGTCCGCTCGGGCGACGAGGTCCTGCACGCCGAAGGGCTTTCAAAGGCCTACGACGGCAAGGCGCTGTTCCGCGACGCCTCGCTCGACCTCCGGCGCGGCGACCGCGTGTTCCTGCTCGGGCCGAACGGCTGCGGCAAAACGACCCTTCTCGGCGTGCTGCTCGGCAAAGTGACGCCCGACGCCGGCTTCGTCCACTTCGGCCAGAACGTGAAGGTCGGCTATTTCGAGCAGACCCAGCGCGAGATGATGCACGATAAGACCGTGCTCTACGAGATCTACGATGAGTTCCCGTCCCTCACCGTGCCCGAGATCCGCTCGCTTTTAGCGGCCTTCCTGTTCCGCGGCGACGAGATCGAAAAGAACATGCGCACCCTCTCGGGCGGCGAGCGCGCCCGCGTGGCGCTTCTGAAGCTCATCCTCCGAAAGCCCAATTTCCTGATCCTCGACGAGCCCACGAACCACCTCGACCTTGCTTCGCGCGAGATCCTCGAAGAGGCGCTCGCGTCGTTCGAGGGCACGATCCTCTGCGTGTCGCACGACCGCTATTTCGTCAACCGGCTCGCGACCTCGGTCATGTCGTTCCGCGACGGCACGATCTCAAAGATCGAGGGCAATTACGACGCCTATCTCGCGCTTTTGCAGGCGGGGCCCGCGGGCGACAAAAAGCCCGCAGCCGAAAAAAAGCCCAACGCCTATCAGCTGCGCAAAGAGACCGAGCGCGCCGAGCGCCTGAGAGTCTCGCGCCTCAAAAAGATCGACGCGCGTCTGAATGAAATCGAAGCCGAAAAAGGCGCGATCGAAGCGGATCTCTCGACCCCCGAGACCGCCGCCGACTACGAAAAGGTGCTGCGCCTGACCGCCGCCGTCGGCGCCCTCGACGCCGAGCGCGAATCGCTTGAAGAAGAGTGGCTGACGCTCAACGAATGAGCCCCAACGACAAAAAAGCCGGACAGACGAAAGTCTGTCCGGTACTTATTTATTCATTTTATCCTGTAATCCGGATCGTGATCCTGCCGTCGCGCCCCACCGTGACGTTGAAAATCCTTTCGGCCACAAAGCCCGCGTCCCAGCCGGTGGAATAGCGGAACGCCACCGTCGTGGTGCCGATGCCCACGCCCCTGAAGGTGAAGCGGTGGGTGTTCGCGTTTTTGTTGGGCGTGTCGCTGTAGAGCCGCAGCACCGCCTGGTTCTCGATCTTGCAGATCCAGCGGCACGAAGAATCCTTGTTCGTGTTGAACTCGATATACGACAACAGTTTTCCGTCCGAGATGGTCACCGAGGTGTCCACGTCCTCGGCGGCGCCGGCGCGCGTGGTCTGCTCGGGCAGGCTGTATTCGCCGTGTCCCACGGGCACCAGCTCGCCGTTCTGCCAGATGTAGTCGGTGGTGAGGAGCAGCGTCGTGCTGCGCCGGTCCGACGAGATGATGCGCTTGTTCTGCATGTCGAAGGTGGGCGAGGGGATCGACGACAGCGGCAGATAATACTTGAATGTGTGCGCGGACATATCCCACAGCCAGCAGAAATAATAGGTGTTGAAGGTCCCGCGCGCGTGCAGCAGCATGAAATCGGTGTAGCCGTCGAAATTGACGTCGCCCGCCAGCAGCTGGATCTCGCCCTCGGTATAGCCGCCGGTCACTTCCACGATGCCCGGGGAATAGGGGTCGTCGAAGTCGTATTCGTCCTCGTCCTCGTCGTCCCAATCGTAATCGTCGTCGTCCCAGTCATAGGGGTCCTTCGTCACGGGGTCGCCGTTTTCGTCGGTCTCGGTCTCCTCGGTCAGAAACGCCTCGCGCTCCTCCGCGCCGTCGGGATGATAGCCCTCGGCGTACAGCGTGAACAGCAGGTCCCCGAGCGGGTCGATCACGGCAAGGCGGTCCTGCTGGTAATAGATCACGAGCCTGCCATAGATCTCCGAATTGAACGCGCCGAGATAGGTGGCGGCGTCCTCATTGAACTCCAGCGGCGGCAGATCGGGTTCAAGGCTGTCCTCGGTCGTCAGCGGCACGCCCACCGGCTGCGTATACACCGGCGCGTAGGGGTCGATGCTCACAGGCACCGTATTCGGCGTCTCCTGCACCGCGCGCGTCTGCCCGCAGGCGGCGCACGTAAACAGCAGGATCACCGCTGACAATATGGAGATGAGGCTTTTTTTCTTCATACCCGGCTCCGTGGTGAATGGAATGAGGGGCGGCGGCATGCCGCCCTTTTCTTATTCTATCAAAACCCCGCCGGATTTTCAAGAGAAAAAAACGCGTTTCGCCCGATTCGCTTCTTGACAAAAGCCCTGTTTTGGTTTACACTTGAATCAAGAAAGAGAAAGGAGCGTATTTATGAAAGGATTTTTCAAAGATTTTAAGGAATTCGCCCTGAAGGGCAACATCATCGACATGGCCGTCGGCGTGATCATCGGCGGCGCGTTCGGCAAGATCGTCACCGCGCTTGTCGAAAAGATCATCTCCCCGCTCATCGGCCTGCTGCTCGGCAACGTCAACCTTGCCGACAAGGGCGTCGTGCTCAAGGCCGCCGAGGGCGAGGCCGAGGCGCTCGTGCTCCAGTGGGGCGCGTTCGTGCAGGCGATCATCGACTTCCTGATCATCGCCCTGTCCATCTTCCTTGTGCTGCGCGTCATCATGAAGGCCAAGAAGAAGGCCGAGGAGCTCAGGAAGAAGGATGAGGAAGAAGAGAAGGAAGAAGAGCCCGCCGAGACCGAGCTCGACATCCTCAAAGAGATCCGCGATTCTCTCGTCAAGAAAGAAGAATGCGAAGAGGAACCCGCCCCCGAAGAGGAGCCCGCTCCCGAGGAATAATTCCGAACACAACAAAAAAGAAGAGCCGCGCACGCGGCTCTTTTTTTATCTTTTATGCGGTCAGAACGTGATCTGCAGCGGGATCTCAAGATACCGCTCGTCCGCCGTGCCCTCGGTCATGCCCGAAACGTAATGCAGCACGAGGGCGGGGGAGAGGGCCTCATTTGACGCCGCGGTAAAACGGACCTTCACCGAAAACGTCAGCGGAACGGCCTCGCCGTTTTCCACGGGCAGCAGCACGCCGTCCTTCGTCAGCGCCCCCTTGCCGGTCGCGTCTGCGATCTCAAGGGCGTCCGCGTCGAGCCCCTCCACGGTAATGCCGAGGATCTTGGCGTAAAAATCCGGCTCCGTCTTTTTGAGCGTCACGGTCAGCGGCAGCTCGAAGGCGTTGTCGCCTTCTTCGTCCCACACGAGCGTGAACGCGGTGTTCTCCACCGTGATGTCAATGCGGTCGGCGAGCTTCTGATAAAACGCCCCGCTCTTCGTCTCCGGCTGCCGGAATCCCACGGCGGCGGCGAACACGGCCGTGCCGAGCAAAACGGCGGCGAGGACTGCTATGACGATCTTTTTCGATTTCATATCCTTCACCCGTTTCGATTGTACCTTTCCGGCGCCGCTTTGTCAAGCGCCGGATTTTTCTGTCTTTTCCAAAAACTGACGTTTCGTCAGAAATGAGTTGAGCACCAGCAGCAGATTTTTCCCGGTCAGGCGCGCCGGCAGGCCGAGGTCCGTCAGAAACGCGCGCCGTTTTTCGGCGGCGTTCGGGCCGCCCGTGAGCCCCGCTTCGTAAAGGTCCGCCGTGGTGATGGGGTCGGCGTTTCTTTCTCCCGGCGCTTCGCTGAACACCCCGGCGCGCCGGAGCGCCGCTTCGAGGGCGGCGGTGTCCATGCCCTCCACGCCGAGCTTGCCCTCTTTCGACGGCTGGTCCTTGCGCTTCTCCTTGCCGAACACGTCGGGGATATACACCTGCAGCACGTCGGCGTTCTCGCCCGCGACGTCGGTCAGAAACCTTCGGATCTGAAAGCCTGCCGCGTCGGAATCCGTCACCACCACGAGCCCCCGCTCGGCGGCGGCTTTGCGGATGAAGCGCTGCTTTTCCTTGTCTTTGAACACGCCGAAGCCCTCGGTCGTCATGATCGGGGCGTCGATGAGGGGCGCGAGCCTTATTTTATCGTATTTGCCCTCCACGAGCACGAGTCTGTCCGTATGAAACATCGTCTTACACCGCGGCGAGCCTGCAAACGAGCTCCGTCAGCAGGGTCTCGGGGTCGAAGGCGCGCGATTTCGTGATCACGTCGGCCTCGAGCAGTATTTCAATCGCCTCGCGCGCCCGGGCGGGCGTGCGGTTTCTCGCGTACGGCGCGGCCTTCTGCACGCCGTATGACGATTTATACCCGAAGGTCTCGGCGAAATCGGCATAGCGCTTGCCGTCGCCGGCGGCGGTCACGAGGCGGTAGAGGTTGACGTAGGCGGACGACAGCGCGCCGATGATGCTCTGGATCGGCACCTTGCGCCTGAGTAGCTCGAACGCGGCGGCCAGCGCCTCGTCGGGGTCGCCCCTGAGAATGGCGTCGCTGATGTCGAACACCGAGGCCTCCACGGTCTTCGTCACGACCCTGTCGATCATCTCGCGCGTCACGGCCTGCCCGTCGGCGTAGGCGCAGAGCTTGCCGATCTCGTTGAGAAGATGGCCGGTGTCCTCGCCCGTCACGTCGATGAGATATTGCGCGTCCGCAGCCGAGAGCTCGGCGCCGCGGTCCTTCGCGCCCTTCACGAGCATGCGCACGAGGCGGTTGCCCGTGCGGTGCGTGAGCTCCGCCGCCGTGCCGGTCTCGCCGAACGCCTTGATCACGTTCTGCCACTTCGGGTAGTCGTATTGGTTCCTCGTAAAGTCCACGGTGAGAAACGCGAACACGATAACGGCGGTCTCGGGCACGTTTTTAAGGCTTTGGACGAACGCCTCGAACTCTTTGGCGCTGAGCCCCGAAAGGGGATAGTCCTTCACGAGCAGGCAGGTGCGCTCGCTCATCACGGGCAGGTTGTCCGCGTCCGCGAAGATATCCGCAAAGGGCGTATTGTCTTCCTCATATTCGTGAAAGTTGAAAAACCTCAGGCTGTCGTCGCCGAGCACGGCGTTCACGATCCGGTCGGCGTAAACGCGCTTCATATAGCCGTCGTCGCCGTACACCAGATACACGCGGTCAAGCGCGCCCGATTTGAGCCTCGCGGCAAGCTGTTCTTCGGTCAGAAACACGTTTCATTCTCCTTTCACAAGATATTGCGTCGGAACCATTCCTTCGCCGGGGCGGGGTCGATATCCTTCAGCCTGTGCGCGTCCGTCCCCACGCGGAACGTCACGCCGATCTCTTTGCCGAGGTGGTAATACCGCCTGAAAAAGCCGCGGTACGCCTCGAAATAACGGGTGTTGAGCTCGAACGCCACGCCGTGGAGTTTGCCGAACTCCAAAAGGTCGCCGAGCGCCTCGTCCGTCCACAGGTCCGTCACGCACCCCTTATGAAAGCGGGGCTCGTCCTCTTCGAACTCGCGCACGATATAGTGGTCCACAAAGGGGTGGGCGAGGCAGTCGCACTTGCCCGACGCGATCACGTTCCTCATCGACTTCTCGCAGTGCCGCCGGTAGCCCTCGAACGAGCGGTCCTCGGGCTGCTCCCAGCCGCGCATGTGATAGTGGTTGTGGGCGTAGAGCCGGTATTCGAGCGGGATGTCGCAATACTTGAGCGTGTATTTCTTCTCCCCGTGGGCCGAGAGCTCCGCCCCGAGCAGCACCTTCACAGGGCCGTCGTATGCTTCGATCTGCGGCGTCAGCACGCGGATGTTTCGCCCGAGCTTCGGCGTCTCAAACGGGTGGATGTGGTCGGTCAGCGCGACTGTTCTGAGCCCCGCTTTTTCGGCGGCGGCCGTGATCGCGCCCACGGTCATCTCCACGGCCCCGCAGCGGGACAGGGAGGTGTGGATGTGGTAGTTGTTCTGAAAGAGCTCGTCAAGATAGGACATAGGTTCGGGAATGCAAAATGCAGAATACAAAATACAAAATGGAGGGGCCGGAGGCCGGAGGCCGGGGGCGCGGCGCCGCCGCGCTGCTGTTTCAATACTCCCGTGCACCCGTGGACCGTGCACCCGTGCACCCGCCGCCGCAGGCGGCCTTTATACCGTCAGCGTCTTCAACGTCTCTTCCAGTGCGTCCAGCGCGTTCTGTCCGGGCAGGATGCGCACCGAATAATAGGGCTTGAGGCCGGCGTTGGCGGATACCCGTCCGCGCAATACCGACAGCTTTTTGAGCGTTTCTTTCTCGATGGACGGCACGAACAGGATGAGCGCGTTGCCGCGCTGCGTGATCTCGGTCACGCCGTTGTCGGCGGCGGTGTTCTTGAGCAGCGCCACCTTCACGAGGCCCAGCGCCGCCTTCGGCGGGTCGCCGTAGCGGTCGATGAGCTCGTCGGTCACGTCCATGGCGTCGGCCTCGGTGTGGATGTCCGCGATGCGCTTATAGATCGCGATGCGCTGCGGGTAGCTTTCGATATAGCTCTCGGGGATGTGCGCGTCGATCTGGATGTCCACAAGGCAGTCGCGCTTCGGCACGTAGGCCTTTTCGCCGTGCTTGAGCATGGCCACGGCCTCGCTCAAAAGCTCGATATACAGGTCGTAGCCCACCGATTCGATGTGGCCGTGCTGCTCGGCGCCCAGCATGTTGCCCGCGCCGCGGATCTCAAGGTCGCGCATCGCGATCTTGAAGCCCGAGCCGAACTGCGTGAACTCTCTGATCGCGGTGAGCCGCTTTTCGGCCACCTCGCTGAGTTCCTTGTCGCGCCTGAAGGTGCAGTAGGCGTAGGCGCGGCGCGACGACCGCCCCACGCGCCCGCGGATCTGGTGCAGCTGCGCCAATCCCATGCGGTCCGCGTCCTCGATGATCAGGGTGTTCACGTTTGCCACGTCCACGCCGGTCTCGATGATCGTGGTGCACACCAGTATGCGGATCTCACCCTCCAACAGCTTCTTCCACACGCCCGAAAGCTCGGCCTCGTTCATCTTGCCGTGCGCCACGCCGATCTCGACGTCCGGGAACAGCTTTTTAAGGCTCGCGGCCGTCTCTTCGATATCCTGCACGCGGTTGTGGAGGTAATACACCTGCCCGCCGCGCCTGAGCTCCTTCGCGATGGCCTGCTCGATGATGAGCCAGTCGTGCTCGATCACGTACGTCTGCACGGGATAGCGGTCCATCGGCGCCTCTTCGATCACCGACAGGTCGCGGATGCCCATCATCGCGAAGTTGAGCGTCCGCGGGATCGGCGTCGCCGAGAGCGTCAGCACGTCCACGGACGGGAATTTCTCTTTCAGCGTCTCTTTCTGCTGCACGCCGAAGCGCTGCTCCTCGTCCACGATGAGAAGCCCCAGGTCCTTGAAAACCACGTCCTTCGAAATGATGCGGTGCGTGCCCACCACGATGTCCACGCCGCCCGCCTTCACGTTTTTGAGCGTCTCTTTCTGCTGCTTCGGCGAGCGGAAGCGGCTGAGCATGTCCACCGACACCGGGAAGGTGTCCATCCGGTGCAAAATCGTGCGGTAATGCTGCAGGGCGAGGATCGTGGTCGGCACGAGGATCGCCACCTGCTTGCCGTCGCACACGGCCTTGAAGGCGGCTCTCAGCGCCACCTCGGTCTTGCCGAAGCCCACGTCGCCGCACAACAGGCGGTCCATGGGGCAGTTTTTCTCCATGTCGCCTTTGATCTCGTCCACGCACCTCAATTGATCGTCGGTCTCCTCGAACTCAAAGCGGCGCTCGAAGTCGTTCTGCATGTCGATGTCGGGCGAAAACGCGTAGCCGGGCGTCGCCTGCCGTTCGGCGTAGAGCTTGATGAGATTCGCCGCGATATCCTTCACGGCGGCGCGCACGCGGGTCTTGGTCTTCTCCCAGTCGCCGCTGCCGAGGCGGTTGATCTTCACGGTCCTCGCACCGTCCTCTTCGTGCGGGCCCACGTATTTCGAAACGAGCTCCAGCTTCGTCACGGGCACGTACAGCACGTCGCCCTTGGCGTAGCGGATCTTGAGATAATCCTTGGTCACGCCCTCCATCTGCACCTGCTCGATACCGTCGAAAATGCCGATGCCGTTCGTGTTGTGCACGATATAGTCGCCGCGGTGCAGCTCTTCGAGCGAGTGGAAGGCATTGGGGTCGCGCTTCGGTTTTGAGGCCGTCTTGCGGCGCACGCTTTTCGCGTCGCGGCCGTACGAGATCACGGTCATGCGCCCGGCGGGGTAGTCGATGCCGCCCGAAACCGAGCCCGTGAGCACATGGACGTGCCCGCGCGCGAACGTGCCGGGCTTATTTCCGTGGAAAACAGCGGGCGCGCCGTCCTCCACGAGGGACTTCATGATGCCCTCGGCGTATTTTTCGGTGCCGCAGAACACCAATACCGCGTAGTTTTTCCGCAGCAGCGGCTCCGCGTCCTCCAACAGCAGGTTATATGAGCCGTCCCAGCGCGAAAGGCCGCCCACGTCGTAGTTTATAAGGTCCTTCACCGGGGTGTCGAACGAGCCCCTCGCGAAGTTGTCGAGATACACGGTCTTCGAGCTCTCATACGCGCGCAGCACGGCGCTGAACTCGTCGGTATAGCCCTCGAGCCCGCGGCACAGCGTGCCGTCGAGATACAGGGCTTTGAGCTCTTCGTTCATCTGCCGGTTCACAGCTGTCACGCGTTCCTTCACGCCGCCGGATTCGCACACGAGAAAAAGCGCGTCCGGCAGATAGTCGCGCACCGTGGCGGTGCGTTCATACGCCAGCGGCAGATACTTGTCCGCCGACCCCGGCGCGGCTCCGGCTTTCAACAGCTCTATGTCGCGGTTCAGGTTCTCGCGCGCTTTCTTCGCCCCGGCCTTTCCCCTGAGCGACGCCGACAGCTTTTCGAGGGCAAACACGAACGCCTCGGGCGAGTCGAACAGCACCTCGCTGCACGGCGTGATCTCAAGTCTTTTCAGCGCGTCGGTGCGCCGCTGCGTCAGCACGTCGAAGAGCGAGATCGAGTCGATCTCGTCGCCCCAGAACTCCACGCGCACGGGCGACGCGCCCCCGGCCGGGAACACGTCCAATATGCCGCCGCGCACCGAAAACTGTCCGGGGCCTTCCACCATCTCGCTGAAGGCGTAGCCCGCCGCCACGAGGTCGCGCCGGAGCGTGTCGAGCGAATATTCCTGCCCCGCGCAAAGCGTCAATATACGCTTTCTGAGCGCCGCCGGCGGGAGCGTCCTTTGGATGAACGCCTCGGCGGAGCACACCAGCACCGGCGCGTCGGTCTTCAGCGACGCGTAGAGCGCGCCGATGCGCAGCTGCTCGTAGTCGCGCCCCTCGCTCTCCACGGGCTGGAAGTTAAAATCCCGCGCGGGATAAAACACCGCGTCGGTGCCGTATACCTGCAAGTCCTCCGCGCACTTGATCGCCGCAGCCTCGTCCGGCAGCACGATCAGCGCGCCGTGCTTCGTGTTCTCGCACAGCGTGTGGATCAAAAGATGCTTCGTGGCGGGCGGCAGGCCGAGCACGCCGAAGGGATAACGGCCCTTTTCAAGGTCGTAGCGGATCGACGCGTATTCGGGCCCGGAGGCGAAAAGCTGGGAATACGTACTCATTTTTCTTTATCCGTTATACCGGTTCATGGCTTCGTCGGTCTTGCCGTCCACGATCAGCGCCACGGCCTCGGCGGCGCGCTCGCCGGTCGCGCGGATCGTCTCAAGATCCGCCTTCGAAAATCTGCCCAGCACGTGGTCCCTGAGGTCCTCGTCGGGGTCGGCCTTGCCGCCCACGCCGATCTTCAGGCGCGGGAACTCCTCGGTGCCGAGGCAGTCGATGATGCTCTTCACGCCGTTGTGCCCGCCGGCGGACCCTTTTTTGCGGATGCGCAGCACGCCGAGCGGGAGCGAGACGTCGTCGTAGAGCACGATCACGTGGTCGGGCGCGATCTTATAGAACGCGGCGGCCTCTCCCACGGCGTTGCCGGAGAGGTTCATATAGGTCTCGGGCCGCACCAAAAGGCACACGTGCCCGTTGATGTCGCACAGCCCCGTCAGGGCGTGATATTTGAAGCGGTCGGTCTTGCCGCCGTATTTGTTGCAGATGACGTCCAGCGCCAGAAAGCCCGTATTGTGGCGGGAATACTCATACTCCCGCCCCGGGTTGCCGAGCCCCGCGACGATATATTCCGGCTTGCCGACCACCCGCGCCGGCACGGTGCGTTTCTTGAAGAAAGACATAAAACCTCCGATCTGAGGGGCCAGAGGCCAGAGGCCAGAGGCCGGGGGCGCGGCGAAGCCGCGCGGGTTTTTCTCGGTAGCGCGGCAGACCTCTGCCGCAGCGCAAATGGATTAGCTGTTCCTGTTTTGCCCGGTCGGCGAGACCGGCACACAACCGTTAAATACTCCCGTGCACCCGTGTACCCGTGCACCCGTGCACCCGCGCGGCTCCGCCGCGCCCTGTGCGCCCTGATCCCTTAATATTTCTTCTCCCTATACGGCTTCTTCCTGATCACCCAGTTTTCCTTGTTCTCCTGCCGGCTTCTCGCGATGGCGAGGGCGTCGTCCGGGATGTCGCGGTCGATCGTGGACCCGGCGGCGGTATAGGCGCGGTCGCCGATCTTCACGGGGGCGATGAGGTTCGTGTTGCAGCCGATGAAGGCGTCGTCGCCGATCACGCAGCGGTTCTTGGTCTTGCCGTTGAAGTTGACGGTCACCACGCCGCAGCCGAAGTTCACGCCCTTGCCGACGTCGGAGTCGCCCACGTACGTCAGGTGCGACACCGCGGTGTGCGCGCCGATCACCGAGTTCTTGACCTCCACGAAGTTGCCGCAGTGGACGTATTCGCCGATCTTCGCGTTCGGGCGCAGGTGGACGAAGGGCCCGAGGTTCGCGTTGTCCGCCACCTCGGCCTCCTCGGCCTGCACCTGGTTGAGGGTCACGTTGTCACCGACCTTTGTCTTATAAAGCACGGTGTTCGGGCCGATCACGCAGTGCCTGCCCACCGTCGACCCCTCCTTGATGATGGTGCCGGGCAAAATTACGGTGTCGGTGCCGATCTCGGCGTGGTCGTCGATGATCACGCCGTCGGCGCAGGGGATCGACACGCCCGAAAGCATCAGCCGCTCGAGCACCTTTCTCCGCAGCTTTTCGTTGAGCTCCATCAGCTGCAGGCGGTTGTTCGCGCCGAGCACGGCGTCGGCGTTCTTGGCGGTGTAGGCGCCCACCGGGCGCTTCTCGCGCACCGCGATGCCCACGGTGTCGGTCAGGTAATATTCGCCCTTCGAGTTGTCGTTCGTGACCTTCGATAAGAGCTCCACCAGCGCGTCGGCCCTGAACCACATCGCGCCGGAGTTGATCTCGTTGATCTTCTTGGTCTCTTTGTCCGCGCTCGCTTCCTCGATGATGGCGGTGAAGTCGCCGTTGTAGTCGCGCACGATGCGCCCGTAGCCGGTGGGGTCGTCGATGCGCGCCGAGATCACGGTCTGCACGAAGCCGCGGGTCAGGTGATAGGAGAGCGCCTCGCGGATCGTCTCGCTGTCGATGAACGGCGCGTCGCCGTTGAGGATCAGCACGTTGTCGAACTGCTTTTCGCGCAGCAGCGGCAGCGCCTGCATCACGGCGTGGCCTGTGCCGAGCCTGCGGTCCTGATGGACGCACACGGCGCGCCCCGCGAGGTGGTTTTCGAGGATCTCGGCCTTGTAGCCGGTAATCACGCACACCTCGTCCGCGCCCGCGCCCTTCGCGGCGTCGAGCACGCGGTCGATCATGGGACGGAACAAAATCTCCGCCATCACCTTCGGTTTTTCCGAATGCATGCGGGTGCCTTCGCCCCCGGCAAGAATGATCGCCAAATTGTTCATATGTCTTCCTCCAAGCGATATTATTCCATACTAACATCATAGTATATCAAATTCCGCTGTTGATGTCAACAGCGGCGCGGCGTTTTCGCGCGCCCCACACCGTTTTTCCCGCGCGCCCCCCCCGCCGCCCCCGCCGGACCGCCGCCCCTTCCCGGCAGCGCGGCAGACCCCTGCCGCTGCGGAGAGGGATTCCCGGTTTTCTTTTTGCCCGGTCGGCGATCCCGCCGGTTCGCAATCCGCTCTTCGCCCGCTCTCTCCCCGTCCTTTCAAAACCTTATACGAAAAACCGCCTTTTTGTATAATACCGCGCGCCGCCGCTCCCGAAACACGAAATCCGACGCGTGTCTGAAAGAATGTTGAACAAAGACGTGTTTTTCTTTTTGTCATTATTGTCAATTGAAAAGCCATATAAATATATTATATAATATTTTTTGTGTACTATAACTGCACAGAGAAAGGATGACACGAAGAATGAAGACGAAAGCCTTCAAGAAACCCATCAGCGTGTTCTTATCGCTGATCATGGTGCTGAGCATGTTCAGCGTGCTCGGCGCTGTCTCGTATGCCGCGATCGACGGCGTCCCCACGAGGACCAACGCCGAAAATCAAAATTGGTATCCTGACGAAACGCTTTACGAAGCAGAAAAATGGGATAAGTCCACGGGGCTTGCCTCGCTGAGCTTCAGCTGGAACGCTTACAGCTGGAGCCTCGGCTACGATCCGCAGCCCGGCTCATTCACGTTTACTTATCCGTCACACATTTACCTCAACGTGGGTGAAACGCTTGAGGCCGCGGGCTACATGGGCCATATGACCGCTTCCTACGGCGAGAACGACGGCAGCGACGTCACCGATTTCCGCGTGATGCTGTCCTCCGCCACGTGGGGCGAATCGACCCGTGAGAACTTCTCGCCCATCTCGCAGCTCATTTCGAACTACGGCCATCAGGGCACCTGCACCGAGGGCTCGAAGCTCATGACCGGCTCCTCGTCGCACTACGACTTCTCGAACGACGCGCACGGTTCCGATCAGATCATCCGCAACAAGACGGGCGAGAACGAAAACTTTGAATACGATCACGAAAAGCTCATCGTGTGGAGAAGCAACATTCAGTGGACCTCCTCCGACTTGAACAACTTCGATGAGTATGTTTTTCTCACCGGTACCGCGAAAAAAACCGGTGAAGTCGTTTTTAACCCGACTTCTGCTCAGAACTTCACCATCGGCGCGGCGCAGCGCTACACGGCTTCTGCCTGGCATACCGATAACGGCGCGAGACTGAACCGTTGGAAATTCAATAACGGTTCCCGTCCGGAAGTTGCTCCCGCTGAGGACGCGCTTTCCATCACCGTCACGGTGTACGATAAGAGCGAACTCAACCGCCTGATCGAGGCCGCGGACAACGGCGTCCTTTCCGCCGATCCCACCGCCCTCGCCGCCGCCAAAGCGGTCCTTGCCGACCGTGAGGTCACGCAGGCGCAGATCGATGCCGCCGCGAATTCCATCGGCGACAGAATGACGATGCTCATCAACGCGAACAAAGACGATTACGCCTCCGGCGGCGATCCCTTCGGCACGGCTGCCAACACCTTTGATGCGCAGGCGTATCATCAGGGCGATCCCGCTCCCAGCCGGAACGTCGTGTATTCTCCCATCTGGTCTACTTCTTGGTGGGGTTATGAAAACAGTAATACTTATCTTGAAGTTGGCAGACAGAGCGTAAAGCTCGCAACACCTGAAAACGTCGTCATGGTTTACGACGGCGTTTCGGGGCATGAACCTTTCGCGCCGATCGTGCTCGAAACTATGTGCAACGATGACGGCGGTTCTGCTCATCAAATCTATTTCCTGTACAAAGAGAACAAGCAAATATATAATCTCGGCAATGAATCTTGGAGCGGTTCCATTTCTCCCGACGGCGGCACGAATACGGTTGCCGTGACAGACGCTTGGAATTTCTGGCCCGGCAATTACAGCGAGACCGACCACTTCTCCGCGCAGAGTGACGATTCCAACAACCGTTCGCAGGATAATCTGAGAGACAAGAACAAACGTCATTATTGGTGGAACACGATGGCATATGTCGGTTCGGGCAATACGACCTCCTATTATGACGTTGAATCCGATCCTTACTTCTATATGAAAATGAGGTATAACGATTGGGGCAACAAAGAAAAAGATGGCTGGCCGATGGCCAAAACGAACTACTACACCATCAACTACGAGCCTGTTTACAACAAACTTGATGAAGCCGCTGCGGTAAAGGCGATCATCGATAACCCCTATGAGGTTTGGAAGTATACCGAGGCCTCCGTCAACCGCGTCAAAGCGACCCTCGCCGTGATGGTGAAAGCAAACCCGAAGTCGTATACATATTCTAACGTTTCGGGTGACGTGGAAACCTGCGCCAATTATATTTCCGACGCTGTTTACATGTTCGCGAACCGCGGCCTGGAGCTTGATTACAAGCAGGGCACCGTGACCTTCGTTCTGCAGGACGGCACCACCGTCGTTCAGACCAACACCAAGAATTACGGTGAAACCGTGACCGTCCCCGTGGCGACGAACGGCGCTTATCTGCGCACCGATAACGCGCAGTGGGATTACACCGATAACGCGAACGACCTTCGCTGGGAGCCCGACGTTGCCGCCGGCAGCACCATCACCGTCAACGAGCCTGAAAAGATCTATCAGCTCAACGACAATAAGACCGTGCAAAAGTATGAAGTCAGCTTCTACGACACGGATAAAACGACCGTTCTGTATCTCAACCGCTACGACGAAGATACCGACTCCTACGTCTACGTGCCTTCCACCAAGGAATGGCAGTACGGCGACTATCCCGATTGGGGTGACGAGGCTCCGTCGAAGCAGGACTATGACTATAACTACGCGTTCGACCATTGGACGAATTGGGACGGCACGGAAAACTATGAGCTCAACGCTATCCTCCAGAAGTTTGAAGTTGCCGACGTTGAGAATTCCACCCGCGCCGATCTTGATATCCCCCAGATGACGAAATACGTCGTCGTTTGGGCTCAGACCGCCCGCGTTGACGCGTACTACACCGCCTACGAGGCCGCCCTTGAGGCCGCCGAGGCCGTGAGAGATACCCCCGGCATCGACGCGCCGACCGCCCTTGCAATCCAGGCGATCATAACCACCGAGATCGCCCGCGCGCATGACGATCAGGGCAGGAACTACAGAAGCGACGATGCAGACGGCGTTGCCGACATCGCTATCGCTGTCCAGCACCTGCTTGCCATCGTTGCCGACTACACCGACGGCGAAGGCAACCTGAAGGACGAATACAAGGCGAACTACACCGTCACCTTCTACGCCGAAGACGGCGAGACCGTGCTCGACACGAAAGCCGACTATCACTACGGCGACGCCCCTGAGGCGCCCACCGCGCCCGTCAAGGCGACAGCGCAGTATACCTACACGTTCCTCGGCTGGAACGACGGCGAAACGACCTACACGGCCGCCGAACTGCCCGCCGTGACCGCGAACGTGACCTACACCGCCGTTTACGATAACGCGCACCCCGTCACGAACACCTACACCGTCCGGTTCTTCGACCTCGACGATCACCAGATCGGCGAAGCGCAGACCGTCGAATACGGCGCCTCCGCCGCGGAAGCGACTCTCCCGACCAAAGAAGCGGACAACGAGAATCACTATATCGTCACGTGGGATACCGAAGCGTGGCAGAACGTGACCGGAGACGTTGACGTCCACGCCGAGGCAACGCCCGAAGCCCACGAGTGGGATTACGAAAACGCCGCCTACGTCTGGACCGGCTATACCTCCTGCACCGCCACCGTGCCCTGCACCGGCTGCGAAAAGACCAAAGTTTATGTGTCCGCCTCGGTCACCGACGAGACCTCCGAGCCCTGGGACTGCATGCACAAGGGCACGAAGACCTACACCGCGCACTTCGAGGTCGCTGCGCTTTCCGCCACCACGACCGAGGATCTCGGTTACGGCGCGCACAGCGCGACCTTCGTGGCTGCCCAGGCCGGCGAAAACTGCGTGACGAAGGGCACGATCGCGCATTATCACTGCTCCGTCTGCGGCAAAGACTTCGCCGAAGAGACCTGCGAGACCGAGCTTTCCGAGGCTGAAGTCAATAACGGCGCCTATGGCGAGCACGTTTGGGGCGCCTGGACCGTGACGATCGTTCCCACCCTTACCGCGGTCGGTGAAGCGAAGCGCGTGTGCACGCTCGGCCACGAAGAAAACAAGCAGCTCACGATGCTTGATCCCGGCGCCGCCGAGGTTACGGTCTACCCGGCCGAAGAAACCCCCGGCACGCTGGTCATCAGCGCCGTGAAGGACGATGAGAATCACGTCATCGCCACCGACGTTCCCGTCGTCATTCCCGCCTTCAATTACACCGACTACACGCTCGATCATACAGCCCCCGGCAACTGCACCGTTGAGGGCACGGCGTATTACAACTGGAACGGCAACGACGCCTACGGCGTTGACGTCACCATCCCGGTCAACATCGGCACCGTCGCGACCGCGCACGCCTATCACGATGCTTACGACAAGATCATTCGCCCGGTGAAGGACGAGACCACCGGTGAATGGGGCAAGGGCACGCTTGTCTACTATTGCTACAACACCGAAAACGAAGGCGAATTCAATCATTCGCACGACAAGACCGAAGAGGTTGACCGCGCGAACTACACCGCTTACGATGCGCTGAAAGAAGCGCTTGAGGAGCTGGACAAACAGGATCTCGTTCCCGAGATCGCCGCGCTCGTCGATCAGGCGCTCAGTCAGCTCGGCGAGATTGCGCAGGACTACGTCGTTCCCGAGCAGGATGTGCTTGACGCGCTTGTCAATGCCGTTCAATCCATCAAGAACACGATCGACAACAACATCACCGAAGCCGGCGAAAACGCCTACAACCACTACACCGTCACCTTCACGCAGCGCGACGGCAGCGTCACCACTTATAACGACCTGCTTCTGAACGCCGTTGTGAACGTGCCCGAAGCGCCCGCCATGGTCGACGGCTACGTGTTCGAGGGCTGGACGCTCGACGGCACCACCGTCGCGCTGGCCGCCGACGCCGCCACCTACACCGTGACCGGCAACGCCGCCTTCACCGCGAAGTATTCCGACACCGCCACCCTCGTCGCCATCACCTGGATCATCGCGGGCGAGCCCACCGAGACCGACGTCGTCTACGGCGAGACCCCGACGCACGCCCTGCCCACCAAGGCCGACGACGAATACTACACCTATTCCTACGCCTGGGATCCCGCCATCGTTCCCGCCACCGAGCCCGCGACCTACACGGCCGTCGAGAGCAAGACGTGGAATGAAGAAAAGCAGGCGGTCATCGACGCGGGCGAAGAGCTCGTCGACGAGCACGCCGCCGAATACGATCCCGAATACGTCGAGGATATCGAAGACCTGCTCGAGATCGTCAACGACGAAACGAAGTCCGACGAAGAGAGAGAAGAAGCCCTCGACGACCTTGAGGTGCTCCTTTCCGAACAGTCGCAGGCCGCGCACAAGTACTACACCATCACCTGGGTCAACGCGGGCGAGCCCACCGAGACCAGCGTCCTCTTCGGCGACACCCCGGAGCACGACCTGCCCACGAAGGCCGACGACGAGTATTACAAGTATTCCTACACTTGGGATCCCGCCATCGTTGCGGTGACCGGCGAAGCGACCTACACCGCCGTCGAGAGCAAGACCTGGAACGAAGAAAAGCAGGCGATCATCAACGAGGCCGAAGAGCTGCTTGACGAACACGCCGACGAGTATGACGACGATTACACCGGCGCGATCGAAGACCTGCTCGACGTCATCAACGACGAAACGAAGTCCGACGAGGAGAGAGAAGAGGCGCTCGACGACCTTGAAGATCTTCTCGACGAACAGACCCAGGCCGAGCACAGGTTCTACACCGTCACCTGGATCAACGCGGGCGAGCCCGCCGCCACCAGCGTCCACTACGGCGACACTCCGGCGCACGACCTGCCCGTGAAGGACGACGACACGCTCTACACCTACTCCTATGCATGGGACCGTGCGTTCGAGCCCGTCACCGAAGACACCTCCTACACCGCCATTGAGACCAAGACCTACAACGAGCACGTCCTTGAAGTGATCGATGAGGCCGAAGAGCTCATCGACGAACACGCCGACGAATACGACGACGGCTACATCGACGCCATCGAACACGACCTCGAGGTCCTCGACGATCCCGACGCCACCGACGAAGAGAAGATCGAAGCCCTCCGCGACCTCGAAGAAAAACTCTCCGAAGAGGGCAAAGAGGCGAACCGCCTGCACACCCTCACCGTCGTTTACGGCAACGGCGCCGAAAACAAGACCCTGAAGGGCAAGGCCGGCGCCTCCGTCACGATCGACGAAGCCTATCCCGTGAGAGAAGGCTATGCCTTCACCGGCTGGACCGCCGACAAGGGCACGGTCAATGACAAGACCTACACCTTCGCCGCCGAGGACGCCACCGTCACCGCCGGCTGGTATGATCTGACCCACGTGAACGAAGTGATCGACGACGGCGAAGACGTGATCGCCGACGACGACTACGACGACGGGTATCAGCAGCAGATCGAAGACCTCATCGACGAGATCGAAGACCTCATTGATAACCCGCCCGTGGATCCCGAGACCCTTGAAGACCTCATCGAACAGCTCGAAGACCTGCTCGACGAAGAGACCAAGGAAGAGAACAAGCTCTACACCCTGACCGTGGTCGTGAGCGGCGAAACCGTCGCCACCTACCGCCAGAAGGCCGGCACCACCAAGGTCCTGCAGCCGCCCACGGCGCCTGAGAAGTACGTCTTCACCGGCTGGACCGCCGACGTCGGCACCGTCACCGGCGCCACCTACACCTTCGTGGCGGCCGACGCCACCGTCACCGCCGTGTTCGAGCTCGATTCCCGCGTGATCGACAATCTGATCGGTCAGGCCGAGGATATCCTTGCCGAAGGCGACGAAGTTTACGAAGAGGACTATCTCGAAGAGCTTGAAGACAAACTCAACGAGCTCAAAGACGCCGTCGAGAACGGCGCGGACGACGAAACGGTCAAGACCCTGCTTGACGAGCTCGAAGCCCTCATCAACGAGGCTGAGAACAACAAGCACGTCTGGGGCCCGTGGGAGATCCTTGAGCCCGCCGACTACGGCGTGACCGGCACCGAGATCCGCTACTGCCAGCACGACGGCTGCACGCACTTCCAGACCCGTTCCTACGAGATCTCCGAAGCGCGTGACCGCGAGATCCAGTTCACGCACACCAAGGGCACCTACTTCATCGCCCACCTCGGCAACACCGACTATTACGCCTACGTCGACGGCAAGGTGATCAAGTGGTATTCCGGCGCGACGGTCAACTTCGACGTCGTCGTAACGCCCGAATTCCGGTATGAGAAATACGTGGTCTTCATGAACGGCAACGTCATTGAGCCCAACGAAGACGGCAGCTTCACGATCCCCGCCGGCTGCGACCGCGCGGTGATCACGGTGGTCGGCGCCTACGAGGGCGGCAGCGAATCCGGCTCCGGCGCGGAACACTCCTCCGGCTCCGGCGTCTGCAAGCTCTGCGGCCAGGATCACGGCAACACCATCTGGGGCAGACTCGTGGCGTTCATCCACATGATCATCTACTTCTTCAAGAACCTGTTCAGATAAGCTGAACGCTGAACAAAACACAACACATCACGGCGTCCCCGCTCCGGCGGGGACGCTATTTTTTTGCCCGCGCTTGCTTTTTGCCTCGGAACATGCTATACTGCAAACAAAGAAGGTGTTTCTATGCGTTTTACCTATTGCCCCGACTGCGGAAGCAAACTCACGCTCCGCGTGCTCGGCGACGAGGGCGAGGTCCCGTATTGCGTCTCCTGCGCCCGTCCCTGGTTCGATTCGTTCCCCACGGCCGCCATCGTGCTGGTGGTGTCCGCCGACGGTAAAGTCGCGCTTTTGGACCAGCACTATATCTCCACCGTGTATAAAAACCTCGTGTCGGGCTACGTCAAGCCCGGCGAAAGCGCCGAAGAAACGGCGCTGCGCGAGGTCGAAGAAGAGATCGGCGTGCACATCCACACGCTCGAGCTGCAGTTCACCCGCTGGTTCGAGCGTTCGGGCGTGCTGATGATCGGCTTCATCGGCTACACCGACGACGCCGATTTCACCCTCTCGTCCGAAGTCAACGCCGCCGGCTGGTTCGACCCGGCCGAGGCGGCCTCGCTCGTCCATCCCAAAGAGTCGGGCTCGGTCTCCGGCGTGCTCGTGGATCTCTATCTCCAGCGCCGCCTCGCGGACGAGACCCAGCGCGACGTGTTCGTCGAACTGCATGACCGCGACTGACCGCCTCATGATCCGCCCCTTCACGGCGGAAGACTTCCCGGCGTGGTACGCGATCTTCTCCGACCCCGATCTCATCCGCACGTTCGGCGGCGGGCTCTACCGCGACGAAAAAGAGGCGCGCGACAAGTTCTTTGCCGGGTCGGTCGGCGACCCGCGCCGCAACGCGATCGTGCTCAAAGAAACGGGCGAGGTCGTCGGCGTGATCACCTGCTGCGAGCCGAACCCGTGGGTCGCCGCGCGCGAAGACCTCAAGCCCTTTCGCGGGCGCTCGCTCTCTTACGCCCTGCTGCCCGCCTTTCGCGGCCGCGGCTACGCGGTCGAGGCCGCCCGCGCCGTGACCGAAGCGTGCTTTGCCGAGGGCGCCGACTACGTCAACGCCGGGTTCTTCGCGGGCAATTTGTCGTCCGAGGCCGTACAGAAAAAGCTCGGCTTCTCCTACTACGGCGCCCACACCTACGCGCGCAACGGCGACGTTGTGCAGGTCACCGAAAACATCCTGTGGAACCCGGCTTCCGCGCCCGACGCGTGAGCCCGCGTTCCTTATACCTATTTTAAAAGGAGGCCCCCCGCATGAAGTACTCCATCGTTCAGTGGTTCCGGCGGCTGATAGCGTCCCTCACGGCGTTTTTCACCGCCCTCGTCCCACACACGGCGCCAGAGGCCGAGCGCCCGCGCCCGGAGGATAACGCCGTTACGCCCTACAGCGTCGAAGAGGCCGATTACACGCTCGCGATCGACGCGGGCGAGGAGCTCCACGAGATCTCCGACCTGCTCTTCGGCGTGTTTTTTGAGGACATCAACTTCTCCGCCGACGGCGGCCTCTACGCCGAAATGGTGGCGAACCGCTCGTTCGAGTTCACGTCCCTCGCGGCGGGCGACGGCCTCTATCATTACGCCCCCGTGAGCGGCGCCGTCCTCTCTGTCGAGGCGGACGAGGGCACGGCTTTGAACACCAACAACCCGCATTATCTCTCGCTCACGAATGCCGGCTCCGTCCCCGCGGGCGTCGAGAACACCGGCTTTTTAGAGGGCATGGCGATCGAGGCGGGCAAAGCTTACCGCGCGAGCGTCTATCTCAGGAGCGAGTCTTACCGCGGCACGGCCACTCTTTGCCTCATGGCGGGGGATCAAGTCGCCGCCGAGGCCGTGACCGGCGAAGTGACCGGCGAATGGACCAAATACACCGTCACGCTCACGCCCGATACTACGGCGTCTGAAAACGTGCGCCTGAGGCTCCTGATCGGGCAGGGGAGCGTGCTCGCCGACATGCTCTCGCTCTTCCCGACCGACACCTATAAGGGCCATGAGAACGGCCTCAGAAAAGACCTCTGCGAAAAGCTCGAGGCCCTGCAGCCGAAATTCCTGCGCTTCCCGGGCGGGTGCGTGATCGAGGGCTACGATAAGAACACCGCCTATTCGTGGAAGGCTTCGGTCGGCGCGGACGAAAACGGGCAGCCCCTGCTCTTCGACGGGCGCTACGGCGACGTCGCCGCGCGGCGGCAGGGCGTCGACCTCTGGACCGACCTCTCGGCCACCGACGACCCGTGGCCGTCCTTCATGAGCTACGGCCTCGGCTTCTTCGAGTTCTTCCAACTCTGCGAAGACCTCGGCGCGGCTCCCGTGCCGGTGCTCAACGCCGGGCTCTACTGCCAGATGCGCGGGCAGCACGGCGAAGAGGACGAAGCGGAACTCCAAAAGTTCGTGCAGGATATGCTCGACCTTGTGGAGTTCGCCAAAGGCGACGAGAGCACCGTCTGGGGCGCTGTGCGCTGCTCGCTCGGCCATCCCGAGCCCTTCGACCTGCCCTATATCGCGATCGGCAACGAGAACGAAAACGTCGAATATTACGAGCGTTATTCCATGTTCCTCGCGGCGCTGAATGAGGCGAAGGAACAGGACCCCGATCTCTACGGCGGCGTTCAGCTCATCTATTCCGCGGGCCCGTCCGACGCGATGGGCAGCCCGATGTACCTCAGATCCTACGAATACGCCAAATCTCAGCTTGGGAACAGCGATAACGCCGCTGATTTCGCCGGCGCCACCGACCAGCACTATTACCAGTCCCCGCTGTGGCTCAGGCAGAACGCCGACTATTATGATGAAAACAATTATAAGCGCAGCGTTTCTGAGATGACCGACACCGTCTACGGCGGCGCCATCGGGGTCTTCCTCGGCGAATACGCCGGGCGCTCAAACACCCTCGAGGCTGCGCTGGCCGAGGCCGCCTACATGACGGGCCTCGAGCGCAACGGCGACGTCGTGCGCATGGCGTCTTACGCCCCGCTCTTCGCCTCCGGCGCGGCGTGGCACTGGGCGCCGGACCTCATCTGGTTCAATAATCATTCTTCGATCGCCTCGGTCAACTACTACGTCCAGCAGCTCTTCTCGAACCACACGGGCGCCGCGCTCGTAAAGTCTTCGCTCTCCGGCGCCCAGATCGAACAGCCCACGCTCAAGGGCCGTGTCGGCCTCGGCACGTGGTACACCGCCGCCGAGTTCGACAACCTGCTCGTCAAGTCCAACGTCAACGGCCGCACCCTCATCCGCGAGACCTTCACGGTGCCGGACTTCAAATGGAGCTGGCAGAACCCGAACGAGGGCGATTTTCAGATCAAGGGCGGCAAGCTCGTGCACGTGGGCACGGGCATGAACTGGTCCGACATCGGCGATATCGCCTACACCGGCGTCGACGACAACATGTGCGACTACACGATGACCGTTGAGGCCACGAAGACCGAGGGCGACGAGGGCTTTCTGATCGCCTTCGCCGTGGGCGACCGCGACAACAACTACTTCTGGAACCTCGGCGGCTGGGAGAACACCGTTTCCTGCCTGCAGCAGATGGAAAACGGCGTCAAGACCGGCCAGATCCTCAAAACGGTCAAGCCCTTCACGGTCGAGACCGGGCACACCTATCAGCTGAAAGTCGAAGTGAACGGCTCCAAGGTCCGCTGCTGGGCGGACGGCGAGCTTCTTGTCGACTACGATACCGCCCACCCGGCCGAGGCCGAGGCGTATCAGGTGGTGTCGAAGGCCGACAACGGCGATCTCATCGTCAAGCTCGTCAACGTGACCGAAGAAAAGCACACCTTCGCCGTCTCGGTCGAAAACTTCGCCATGCCGCAAAGCGCCGCCGTTTACCAGCTTGCCGGGAAATCGAACGCCGACGAGAACCGCCTCAACGAGCCCGAGACCTGCTCTCTCAGCGAGTTCACGCTCGAAAACCTCTCCGCGTCCTTCAACTACACCGTGCCGGCGCTGAGCGTCACGGTGATCCGCATCCCCGCTTAACACCTGTCGATACCTAAAAACAAAGGGACGCTCGCGCGCCCCTTTGATTTTCCGGAGGTCCCTATGAAAGTCTTCGCTTCGCTCGGCGCGCTGCTGACCCTGTTTTTCGGGTCGTTCCGCTATGCCTTCGTGCCCACGGTCGTGTTCGACGCGGCCGATCTTGCCGCGCCCATGTCGTCGCGCGCGTCGGGGCACCTTTACGGCCTCGCCGAAGAAAACGTGCCCGACGCCCTCATGGCCGAGAGTCTTGATATATCCTCCGCCTCGCAAAAGGTGATCGACGGCCTGCAGCACCCCATCGGCGACATCGACCACGTGGCGGCGAACCTCGGCAGGGCCGATTACCTCGTCGTCTACCTGCAGGACGCCTACGACACGTGGTATTACGATAACGATAAGATCATCGAGGCGCGCAAAAACGGGACTTACGATCCCGACGCCTTCCTGCACGACGATTTCTTCCCGCGCGTCAAAGAAAAGGTGACCGCCCTCATGACCAAAGACTACGCGGACCGCCTTGTCTACTGTCCCTTCAACGAGTGCGACAACGGCGTGTGGTTCGGCACGTGGACGGATAACAGCTGGTGCGCGTTTGACGACGAGGGGCAACTGCGCTTTCTGAATGCGTGGAAAGAGACCTATGATTATATCCGCTCCCTCGACCCCACCGCGAAGATCGGCGGGCCGGGCTACTGCGATTACGCCGCGTGGAAGGAGGCCCGCTTCCTCAGCTTCTGCGCCGAAAACGACTGTCTGCCGGACGTGATGATCTGGCACGAGCTCGGCGAGAAGAGCGCCGAGGAATTCGACCTGCACGTCGCGAACTACCGGAACCTTGAGGCGCTGGAGGGGATCGACCCTCTGCCCGTGATCGTCACCGAATACGGCATGATGGAAGAATGCGGCGACCCCGCGAAGATGTTCCGCTACGTTTTGCAGATCGAAGAGACCGGCGTGTGGGGCAACATCGCCTACTGGCGGCTCTCAAATAACCTCAACGACAACTCCGCCGACGGCGTGTCGCCGAACGCCTGCTGGTGGCTCTACCGCTGGTACGCCGACATGGACGGCTCGCGTATGGCCAAACAGATCCGCGACCTCTTCCACGAGGATTTCGGCAAGGCGGTCAAAGAGGGGCGCGAGGCGCGCCACAAGCACCTCGAAGCCCTCGGCTGCATCTCGGACGACAAGAATAAGATCTCCGTCCTCACCGGCGGCGCGGACTACGGCTATCAGATCAAGATCAAGAACGTGGATGCCACCGCCCTCGGCAAAAAGGTCCGCGTCAGGGTCGAAAGCGTCACGTATCAGGGCCTCACGGGCAAGGTCTTTGCCCCGACCCTCCTCTTCGAGCGGGATATGAACGTCCTCGGCGGCACGCTCACGGTCAAGCTCCCCACGGCCGACCCCGACGCCGTCTATCACATCGAGGTCACGCCCGCCACCGGCGCGCCCAAAACGGAGAACAAAAACCTCCCGGCGCGGTATGAGGCCGAGCGCGGCACACTGCTCGGGCAAGCCTATACCTACGACTCCGCCTACGCCACCACCGGCGAGATCGCGGGCATGGTCGGCGGCATGGAGCGCCCGGGTGACGGCGTGTCGATCCCCGTCAAAGTAAACGAAGCGGGCGTCTACGACCTCACGCTCGTCTACGGCAAGCACAACGACCTCGGCGGCGCCGACGGGCGCGTCTCCGGCAGGGCAGATCTTTCGGTCAACGGGCAGACGCAAACCCTCGTCCTGCCGAACACCATCCGCAGCGAATACACGAGCGCCCTGCACGTTGACGTTTCGCTCGAAAAGGGCGAAAACACCCTTGTCTTCACCCATAACGACGGCACCTTCGTGCTCGACAGCCTGCTTCTGACGAAGAAAACCGAAACGGATATCGCCGTGCTTTACGACGCGGACCGCTCGTCCGAAAGCGGCGCTGCCTTCCTCGTCGTCGCGCCCGAAAACGGGTATTACACGCTTTCGTCGGACGCCGCCGCGTTCACCGTCAACGGCAGCAAAGTGAGCTCCGCGACCGTGTTCCTGCGGCAGGGGCTCAACCTGATCGAGACCGCCGGCGGCACGTCCCTCTCGGCGGAATATGAAGGCGGCGGCGACCCCGTCACGGTCCTGCCGTCCGATATGGCGCTCACGGATTGCAAGGTCGAAAACGGCGTGCTGACCGGCGTCTCGTCCGAGGGCGGCAGCGCGGCGTTCGCCGTCAGCGTCCCTGCGGCGGGCGACTATTGCCTCACCTTCACCTATTCGAACAATCAGGAGAGCGGCGTGCACGCCTACAACGTCGACCTCGTCGAGGCCTATTTCACGCTCACGGTGAACGGCGAACAAACGCGCGTCTGGTGCCGCAACACCTACAGCCGCGAGACCTTCGCCACGGTCACCGTCAACGTACGCCTGAAGGCGGGCGAAAACCGGTTCGTCCTCTCCAACGACGGCGCGGTGCGCTTTGTCGGCCGCCCCTCTTTCGCCCCCGACCTCAAAGAACTGCGTATCGACCCGGTTTCCAAGTAACCGGGTCGTTTTTTCTCATTTTCCGATAAATCCGGTTGCAATCCGACCTTAAATAATGTAAAATCATAATATAAACGCACGGGAGGCGATTCGGCATGCGCGCATATAAAAAGATCGCTCTGATCGCCGCGGCGCTCGTGCCGGTGAATTTCGCGCTCTTCGGCGTGAAGCTCTATATCGGCCTTGCGTCGAACTCCATCGCGATCTATTCCGACGGCATCAACAACCTGTTCGACGCCCTCTCGCTCGGCGTGACGGCGGCGGCCCTTTATTTTACCTATAAAAAAAGCGGACGCTTCCTGTCGTCCGCGGCGCGCACCGAAACGCTGTTCACCTTTCTCATCTCGCTCGTGATCGCGGGCACAGGCCTTTATTTCATCTATAACGCCCTCGAGCGCTTTTTCTACCCCGCCCCCGTGTGGTACACCAACGGCTATCTGTACGTGCTCTTGGGTTCCGTGGCGGTCAAGCTCGCCCTCTTCTTCGCCCTGCGCCGCCCCGCGCGGCGTTACGCCTCGGGCGTGCTCAGGGCAGCCGGCAGGGATTCGCTCACCGACGCCCTCATCACGGTGATGACGGCGCTCACGCTCCTCATCTCGAACGTCGGCGGCGTGAGCTTCGACGCGGTGTTCGGCTTCGTGATCGGCCTCATCATCACGGTGTCGGCCGTGCGGCAGATCATATCGACGGGCCGCGCCCTCACCGACACGCCCGCCCCCGGCCAAAAGGGCGCGCTCGAGGAGCTTCTCGCATCCCTGCCGCCCGAAACGGAGATTCTCAGAACCACCGTGAGCCGCGCGGGGGACGAGACGCTCTGCTTCGTTACCGTGCAAAACATCCCGCAAAACGCGCAGACGCTTCAGACCGAAGCTTTTGCTACATGCGGCGTAACGCTTCGTTTCGTCGCGTCCGAAAAGGAGGATTGACCATGGCAGTCAAAACAAAGGTCCAACCGGAAGAGAAAACGAAAAAAGGGAAAAAGGGCAAACGCGGCAGGTGCTTTTTGAAGGCGCTGCTCGTCATCGTCGTGCTCATCGCCCTGGCGGCGGCCGCGTCGTTCGTCGCGAGCAAAATCACCAACGGCGGCAACCGCAAAAAGCTCGAGCAGATCGAAACCGTGCAATACGTCGACCGCATCGAGCCCACCGTCGACGCCTTCGGCAACGTCTCTTTCGTCACCGACCGCGACCTCAAGGTCATGCAGCTGACCGACGTGCACATCGGCGGCGGCTGGATGTCCGGCAAGAAGGACGCCATGGCGATCAACGCCGTCGCGGCGATGGTCACGGCCGAAAAGCCCGACCTTGTGATCGTCACCGGTGACGTGGCCTATCCCGTGCCCTTCCAGGCGGGCACGCTCAACAACAAGACCTCCGCCAAGCTCTTCGCCGACCTCATGGAGCGCCTCGGCGTCTACTGGACGCTCGTGTTCGGCAATCACGATACCGAGCTCTATTCGTTCTATTCGCGCGAGACCATGGGCAAGTTCTATTCGGGCGGCGACTATCCTCACTGCCTGTTCAAGACCGGCCCCGAAGACGTGGACGGCGTGGGCAACTAGGTGATCAGCGTGCAGAACTCCAAGGGCGAATATACGCGCGTGATGATCCTGCTCGACTCCCACTCCTACATCGACGGCGACTTCCTCGGCGCGATGTGGAAATACGACAACATCCATGAAAACCAGGTCGCGTGGTACAAGGCGCAGGTCGAGGCCTACACCGCCGCGAACAACGAAAAGGGCGTCGACGGCGTCGTGAAGAGCAGCCTGTTCTTCCACATCCCGCTCGTCGAGTATAAGGACGCGTGGTACGAATACGTGAACAACGGCTTCAACAACACCGAAAACGTGCAGTATATCAGCGGCGACACGGGCGAAGAGAAAAAGGTCATCTACTGCGGCATCCACGAGGACGACCTGTTTGAGACCGTATTGGAGCTCGGCTCCACCGACGCGATCTTCTGCGGCCACGACCACTACAACAACTTCGACATCGTCTACAAGGGCATCCACCTGACCTACGGCATGAGCGTGGACTACCTCGCTTACCCCGGGATCTATCTCGAGGGCGCGCAGCGCGGCTGCACCTTGATCGGCTTCACGAACGAGGGCGAATACTACCGCAAGACCGAAAACTATTACCAGAACAAATACGTTTCGGTCTTCGGCAAAGAAGACGTCACCATGGACGTGCGCGAGCCCGTCACGACCTTCGTCGAAGAAGCGGGATAAGGAGGCGCACATGCCGTATCTCAGCGTGCATTTCCGCGAGTCGCTCTCGCCCGAGGGCGAGCAGGTGCATTTCGGCCTGTCGAAGGACGGGTATCACTGGGAGGCCGTCAACGGCGGCCGCCCGGTGCTTCGCTCGTCGCTCGGGACCGGCGGGTGCCGCGACATCGAGATCGTGCGCAAACAGACCGGCGGCTTCGTGCTCCTCGCCACGGATCTCTGCATCGTCTATAAGATGGACGAGCACCATAACGTCGACTGGAAGGACTGCAACCACAACGGCTCAAAGCGCCTTTGCTGCTGGGAGACCGACGACCTCGTGCACTTCTCCGACCAGCGCCTTCTGTACTTCGGGCGCGACGATTTCGGCTGCCTCTGGGCGCCCGAGGTCTTTTACGACGACGATTCGGGCGACTATCTCGTCCACTGGGGCTCCACCGTTCGTGAGACAGACTTTGAGCACATGAGCATCTACGCCTGCCGCACGAAGGATTTCGTCACGTTCACGCGCCCCGAAGTGTTCTTCGACAAACAAAACGAGATCCTCGACTCGCACATCGTGAAGTTCGGGGATACCTACCACCTGTTCTACAAAAACGCGAACGACCCCTCGGGCAACATGCACGAGACAGCCAAATCCCTTTCCGGCCCCTTTACGCACGACGATGAAATGGACCGCGTGATGCGCTATTACACCAACGCCGGGGCGTACGAAGGCGCCACCACCTACGTCCTGCCGGACGGGCGCTGGTGCCTGATGCTCGACTTCTTCGGCTGCCCGAAGGACGAGATGGGCTACGTGCCCTACGTCTCCGCTTCGCCGGGCGACACGCGCTTCAGGCGCGCCGACTCCGAGTTTTCGTTCCCCTACGGCTTCAAGCACGGCCGCTTCATCGAGATCACGGACGAGGAATACGGTCGGGTCAAAGCCGCGTTCGGATAAGAACAAAAAAAGCCGAGATCAGGCGCCCTCACTTAGGGATTTACATGGTTCTTCGCCGCACATTTGGCGCCCGAACTGCCTGTCCGGCAGGGGATATCCGCCAGGATTATCCCCTGCCGTTCAGATTGTTCGAACAAAAAATAGCCGGCGAAAAACTGCTTCGCACCGCAGTGGATGCAATTTTTGTGAAAGACAAGGCGCAGGGGTC
>JAFZOL010000018.1 GCA_017550625.1 Clostridia bacterium
GAAGAGGGCTGGACCTGCAAGTGCGGCGCCGTGAACAAGGGCAACTTCTGCTATAACTGCGGCTCACCGAAGCCCGTCGAGGGCGCGGCCCGTTACCGTTGCAGCAAGTGCGGCTGGGAACCCGAAGATCCCGCCAATCCCCCGAAATTCTGCCCGCAGTGCGGCGACCCCTTTAACGAAAACGACAAAGCCTGATCGTTTTTGAACGGCAGTATCTCAGGCGAGGTCTGAGATACTGCCTTTTTTCAAAAAGGAGAAATGCCTATGGCAGCAACAATAGAATATAAATGTCCATGCTGCGGCGGCAACGTAGAATATAACTCGGCGCAGGGCACCATGCAGTGCCCGTTCTGCGACACGATATTCGACGTGGCGGCGCTCATGGACAAGGATGAAGAGTTGAGCCAGGCGAAGCCCGACCAGATGGAGTGGCAGCAGACGCCCGAAGCGACCTTCGACGCGGGCTCGATGAACGGGATGAATGTGTTCACCTGCAAGTCCTGCGGCGGCGAATTGATGACCGACGCCAACACGGCTGCCACGAAGTGCCCCTTCTGCGGCAATCCCATCATGCTCAGCGGCAGGCTTTCGGGCGCGCTCAAGCCCGATCTCGTGATCCCGTTCAAGGTCTCGAAGCAGGAGGCAAAAGACAAGCTCAAGTCCTTCATATCCAAGAAAAAGCTCGTGCCGAAGTCCTTCAGCTCCGACGCGCATCTCGATGAGATCAAGGGCGTTTACGTGCCGTTCTGGCTGTTCGACGCCGACGCCGAGGCCGATATCAACTATCTCGCCACGCGCACGCGCAGCTGGTCCGACCGCACCTATCGCTACACTGAGACCCAGCATTACCGGCTCATCCGCGCCGGCAGCGTGGGCTTCGCGCACGTGCCGGTCGACGGCTCGAAGCTGATGGCGGACGATATGATGGAATCCATCGAGCCCTTCGATTTCAGCGACGCCAAGCCCTTCCAGACCGCCTATCTCTCCGGCTATCTCGCCGATAAATACGACGTGGACAAAGAGACCAGCAAGGCGCGCGCCAACGAGCGCATCAAGCGCACCACCGAAAGCGTGTTCGCCAACACCACCGGCGGGTTCGTGACCGTTTCGCCCGAGAGCTCCACCGTTTATCTGTCCAACACCGTGGTGAAATACGCCCTTTATCCGGTGTGGGTGCTGACCTCCACATACGAAGGCAAGCAGTATCAGTTCGCGATGAACGGGCAGACCGGCAAGTTCGTGGGCAATCTGCCGATGGACAACAAGGCCAAGTGGAAATGGCAGCTCATCTACACCGCGATCTGCGCGGGCTGCGCCTGGGCGGCGCTGTACCTGCTCGGGCTGTTTGCGAATCTGTGAGGAGGGCCGTCATGAAAAGATATCTCGCAATTCTTTTGACGCTCCTGCTCGCGTTCGTGTTCGTTCTGCCCGTCTTCGCCGTCGAATCGGCGGAGGATGAGGAAGAAACAATGATCCTCTTCGCCGAGAGCGAAGAGGGAGAAGAGGACGAAGACGGCGAAGTCTATCTGTTTTCGGATGAAGAAAAAGAGGACGACGCGGCCGCTTACGACGGCGAAGAAGCCCCGGTCCTGACGATCGGCGCGCTGCAGCACGTGATCGACCTCACGTCCTCCGGCTGCCTGTCCGATTACGAGATTCAAAGCCTCGAGGCGAAGGCCGCGCGGCTCAGCGAAGACTTCCAGATGGACATCGTGCTGCTCGTCACCGACGATCCCGGTAGCAAAACGCCGCAGGATTACGCCGACGACTATTTCGACTACATGGGCTACGGCAAGGGCAGCGGCAAAGACGGCATGCTCTTCCTGCGCTGCATCGTGTCGAGGGAATGGTACTGCTCTACCTGCGGGCGCGGCATCGACGTGTTCAACGACAACACGATCGACTATATCGTCGATAAGATGACGAACGACCTCAGAAACGACCGCGTGGGCGACGCGTTCGCGATCCTGCTCACCGAGGCGGAGGAATGCCTGCGCGCCGAGGCGGAAGGGACCCCGATCCCGGGCGCCGACTACGGCAACGGCGGCTACGGCGGCAGTAAGAAAAACATCGCTTTCCGCGCTTCCGGCATTGTGCTCGCCCTCATCGCGGGCATCGTGATCGCCCTCATCCCGATGAGCAAGCTCAAAAACGAGATCTTCAACGTCTCGTTCAAGAGCGGGGCGGCGGACTACACGAAGCCGAACTCCCTCGTCCTGCGGGACAGCCGCGACGTGTTCCTTTACACGAACACCACGCGCGTGCGCATCCAGACCGACACGTCGTCGGGCTCGCGCGGCGGTGGCGGCGGCGGTACGCACGTCAGCTCTTCCGGCATGACGCACGGCGGCCACGGCGGCAAAATCTGATGAAAGAAGACGCTCTGCTCCCGCGGGGCGTCTTTTCTTGTCGTTTTCAACAAAAGAGCTAAAAAAAACGTCATATTTTCTACACCGGATTTCTCATTTTCGGGCTTGAAAATCACAAAGAATGCGCTAAAATAGAAAGTGGGTCCGAAGCGTGTCGATTCCGCGCCGGAGGGCCCGAAGAAAAAGTGAATAAGGAGTAACGAATCTATGCCTGTTTACACCGACGATTTCAACACCATCCCATATGGTTCCCTCGGAATCATCGCGCTCCCCGGTTGTGAAGAAATGGCTGCCAAGATCGATTCGTATCTGGTGCAGTGGCGCAAACGTCGCGAGAGTGAACACAAAGACACGATTGCATTCCACGGCTACGAAAGAGATTCTTATTTACTCAAGGCCGCGTTCCCGCGGTTCGGCACGGGCGAAGCGAAATGCCACCTGAGAGAGTCCGTCAGAGGCTACGATATCTTCATCCTCTGCGACTGCTTCAACTACGGCATCTCGCACGACATCTACGGGCAGAACGTCCCCTACACGCCGGACGAGCATTACGCGAACCTCAAGCGCGCGATCGCCGCGATCACCGGCAAGGCAAGGCGCATCACCGTGATTATGCCGATGCTTTACGAAGGCCGTCAGCACAAGAGATCCTCGCGCGAGTCGCTCGACTGCGCCCTGATGCTGCAGGAGCTGTTCATGCTCTACGGCGTTGAAAACATCCTCACCTTCGACGCGCACGATCCCCGCGTGATGAACGCCATCCCGCTTAAGGGCTTCGAGAACTGCTACACCACGTATCAGATGCTCAAGGCGCTCGTCAACAACACGCCCGAACTCAAGATCGACAAGGATAACCTGATGATCATCTCGCCCGACGAGGGCGGCGTGAACCGCGCCGTGTACTATTCCTCCGTTCTCGGCATCGATCTCGGCATGTTCTATAAGCGCCGCGACTATTCGCGCGTGGTCAAGGGCAGAAACCCGATCATCGCGCACGAGTTCCTCGGCTCCAACGTCTCGGGCAAAGACGTGATCGTGGTGGACGACATGATCTCCTCCGGCGATTCCATGATTGAGGTGTGCAGCAAGCTCAAGGGCATGGGCGCCCGCAACATTTACGTCTGCTGCGCCTTCGGCCTGTTCTGCAACGGGCTCGATACCTTCGACAAGGCCTTCGAAGAGGGCGTCGTTTCCCGCGTGTTTACAACCAATCTGGTCTATCGCCGTCCCGAGCTCAAAGAGAGGCCCTGGTACTGCGAAGTGGACCTTTCGAAATACATCTCCCTGCTGATCGACGCGCTCAACCACGACATGTCAATCAGCACGCTGCTCAACCACGCGCAGCGCATCAAGCCCTTCCTTGAGTCCAAGGGCTTCAACATCGAGATCAAGAGCGAATAAACGAAACTACGCGCTCGGGGTATGCCCGGGCGCTTTTTTCCTGTCACGGGAGGTATCATATGCGCTATCTGCAATATGTGAACGTCAAACAGGGGTCGGCGTCCGTCATGCGCTTCTCGCACGGCAACACGCTGCCGCTCACCCAGCGCCCGTTCGCCATGGCTGCCTTTGCCCCGCAGACGGACGGCTCATCGTCCTGGTATTACCATCCCTCGCACCGCAGCTTCGAGGGCATACGCCTGACGCATCAGCCGAGCCCCTGGATCGGCGACTACGGCTCGTTCGTGATCCTGCCGCAGAAGTTCGAGCCGAAATTCGGCAGGGACGCGCGCTGGTCCGGCTTCAGACCCGAAGACGCTGTTTTAATGCCGCATTACATGAAGATCGAGCCGCTGCGCAGCCGCTCTCTTATCGAGCTCACGCCCTCAGAACGCGGGGGCTGGTTTCGCGTGAAATTCAGGGACGAGAAAGAAAACTGGCTCTCCGTCCTTCCCGTGAGCGGCCGCTTCGACGCGCGTTTCGACCCCGCCGAAAACCGCCTGTATTTTACGGTCAACAACACGAACGACGAGCACGTCAAAAACTTCAGAATGTACGTCGTCATCAGCTTCCTCCGCGGCTTGTCCGCGGACGAACCGGTTATCGGCACGGATAAGAAGAGCAAACGGGCGTATGCCGTTTCGGGCGAGGACGCCGGTATCCATCTCCCCGTGGCGGGCGACGCCGTCGAGGGGCAGATCGCGACCTCATATATCAGCTTTGAGCAGGCGCTCGAGAACGCCAGACAGGATTTTGAAGGCGAGACCTTCGAATCCCTGCTGAAAAATAACGAAGAGGCGTGGGAAGAAAAGCTCTCGCGCGTCGAGATCGAAACCGACGATCCCGACCAGATGAAAACCTTTTATTCCTGCATGTACCGCGCGTTTCTCTATCCGCATAAATGCTACGAGATCGACCGCGCCGGCAAGCCCGTCCATTTCGCGCCGATGAACGGCGCCGTGAAGCCCGGCGTGCGGTATACGGACAACGGCTTCTGGGATACCTACCGCACCGTTTATCCGTTTTTCGCGATCGCGGCGAAGGATGAATACCGTGAGATGTGCGAGGGGTATATCAACGACTATCGCGACTGCGGCTGGCTGCCTCGCTGGCCGGCGATGGGGGAGCGGGGCTGCATGCCGTCCACGCTCATCGACGCTACGCTCTGCGACGCCGCGGTGAAGGGCATCCTCACGGGCGAGCCGCTCAGAAAGGCGTTCGAGGGCATGCTCAAACACGCCAACAAAAACGCCCCGAATGACGACTTCGGCAGAAGCGGGTGCGAGGAATACGTGCGGCTCGGCTACGTGCCGATCGAGGCGCACCGCGAGAGCGTCAACCTGACGCTGGACGCCGCCTACGGCGACTGGTGCATCGCCGTGATCGCGCGCCTTCTCGGTGAAGAGGCGATCGCCGAAGAATACGAAAAGCGCGCGAAGAACTACCGCAACCTCTTCGATCCCGAAACGGGTTTTATGCGGGCAAGGTTCCGCGACGGCTCGTTCCGTCCCGATTTCAGCCCGACCGGTTGGGGCAGGGATTACACCGAGGGCTCGGCGTGGCAGAACTCCTTCGCCGTGCCGCACGACCCCGAGGGGCTCGCTTCGCTCTACGGCTCGAAAGAGGCGTTTTTCAAAAAGGTCGACGAGCTGTTCGCAGCGGAGCCGGACTACGAGGTCGTAGGCTACGGCGGCGAGATCCACGAGATGACCGAGATGGCCGCCGTGGACTTCGGCCAGTGCGCGATCTCGAACCAGCCGAGCTTCCATCTGCCCTTCCTCTACGGCGTTCTCGGCGACACCGAACGCTCTTCCTACTGGACCGAAAAGCTCTGCCGCGAGGCGTTTTCGTGGCGGGACGACGGCTTTCCGGGGGACGAGGACAACGGCACCACCGCCCTGTGGTACGTGTTCGCAACGATTGGCATCTATCCGTTCTGCCCCGGCAAAAACGAATACGTCCGCACGAAAAAGCTCGTGAAATCCGTGAAGATCCGCGGTGTGGAATTCGACGCCGACGCTTTCTCTTCGAATCTCATCCCTTACGACGTTTTCCGCGAAATCTGAATCGTTTCGTGCGGCAAAACGAAAAACGTGACGAAATTTTCAGATAAACCTTGCAAAACGTCGGGTTTTCGTTTATAATAATAATTCAGACGGAGGTGCTGAGAAATGAAGACTGCAAAAAACGGATTCGGCGTCAGGCTGAAAAAATTACGGAAAAGCGCAGGCATGACGCAGTCCGATCTCGCCGATCGGCTGCTGAAGAGCAGCTCCGCCGTCCGGATGTGGGAGCTCGGCGCCAACGAGCCCGATATCAACACGCTCGTTGAGCTGTCCGCGATCTTCGACTGCAGTCTGGATTATCTTCTCTGCCGCGACGCGATCCTCGGCAAAGAGGGCGCGGTGCGCACGTCCGTGCCGGTTTATAAACTCTCGGATTTCAGAAAAGACGACGACGCGATCTATTACCAGACCCTCGCGCCCGATTATCTCGAGGGCAACGCCGCCTACGTCATCTGCCTCAACGATACCGACGATCTGCTGCCGCAGATCCCCAACGGCGCCACGATCCTGATCCGTCTGCAGGAGGCCTGCCTCGACGGGCAGCTCGTGCTCATCCGCATCGGCGAGCGCTATTATATCAGAAGGATCTCGTTCTGCGACGGCGGCATGGTGTTCTCGGGCGCGTTCCCGCGCACGCCGGTCTTTTACGCGGCCGCGGACGACCCGGACGTTGAGATCGTGGGCGTAGCCGTAGAGTTTTCGATGCAGTTCTGAACGCAGGAAAGGAACGATACCGATGGAAGAGAATTCGAATTATACCTTCAAAGTGAGGCGTGAGAAAACGCCTGCCAATACAAGGCAGCTCGCAATCTTCGGCGGCGCGGCGGCCGTGCTGCTGATCCTCGCGATCGTGCTCGGCGTCGTCGCCGGCAAAGCCTCGGCGCGCAAAAAGGTGCTCGGCGATGTCGATAGCAAACCGAGCGAGGCTGTTTCGCAAAACGAAGAGCCGAGCGACGTCCCCGTGGCTTCCGTGCCCGAGAGCACGACCGACGAAAACGACCCCTATCCCGCTTCGGATAAATATCCCGCCGGGCGCTACGTCGTATCCGGCACCAACGGCAACGGGCTCAACGTCCGCTCCGCCCCGAACACCGACGCCGAACGCATCGGCCACTTCGACGAGGGCGAATCCGTCACGGTGCTCAAGGTCGTTGAGATCGCCGACGCCTCGTCCGACAGCACGAAATACTGGGGCCAGGTCAAGGTCGGTGACGGGACCTTCGGCTACCTGTCGATGTCATATCTGAAAGCCGAATAACATATCGCAAAATAAAAAAGCTCCGGGGCAGCCGCTCCGGAGCTTGTTTCTTTTATCGGATCATTCTTTCACGATGGTATCTGCGAAATCACGGATATCTGCGTACACGTCGCGTCTGCAGTCCTCGTTGTGGATCTCGTGGCGCAGGCCCTTATAGAGCTTGACGGTCACCTTGGTGTGGCCGCTGGCCTTGAGCTTGTCGTACACCTCGGTCACGCCCTTGCCGTAGGCGCCCACGGGGTCGTCCTCGCCCGAGATGAGCTTGATCGGCAGGTCCTTCGGCACTTCTTCATACCACTGTTTGGACGACACGTCCTTAAGCACGTGGAACAGATCTCTGAAGCCGGACGCCGTGAACAGGAACCCGCATTTCGGGTCGGCGACGTATTTCTCGACGTTTTCTTTGTTCACCGACAGCCACTCGAAGCCCGTGTTTCCCTCGAAGCGCTTGTTGTAGGAGCCGAACGCGATGTTGTTGATGAACGTCGACTTCGCCTTCGGGCCTTTCAGCTTGCACACGAGGTTCGCAAGGCCGATGCCCACGCCCGCGGCGGGGTTCGCGCCGGCGGTGCCGCACAAAATCGCGGCGTCGGCGGCGTCCTTATAGGTCGCGATGAACTTTCTCGTGATGAACGAGCCCATCGAATGACCCCAGATGATCAGCTTTTTGCCCGGGAAGGTCTCTTTCGCGAGCTTCGTGACCTCGTAAACGTCGTCCACGAGCTTGAGCCAGCCGTCCTTGTCGGCGAAATAGCCGTCGTCGGCGTCCGTCTTCACGCTTCTGCCGTGGCCGGCGTGGTCGTGCATGATCACGGCGTAGCCCGCGTCGCAGAGGAACCCGGCGACCTCAAGATAGCGGTCGGTGTGCTCGGCCATGCCGTGCACGATCTGGATGATGCCCTTCGTGTCGTCAAGCGAGGCGGGCGCGACGCTCTGCACGAAGATGTCGGTGTTCTTCGTATGCGAGGGGAAAGAGTAAGTGTTATGAACCTGTTCCATCCTGAATATTCCTTTCTCGTTTTTTTTCATTTTATCATACTTTTCCGGCAATGGAAATGCTTTTTCGCGAGATTTTGATTTTTTCCGTTTTCACCAAATAGGCCGTGATTATTTGTTCATTCTGTACGGTTCAGCGCAGCACCACGCTCGTCTGCGCGCCGATGGTCACGCTCGTGCCGTTCAGGGTCGCCGTGCCGTCCGTGCCGATCACCGCGGCGAGCGTCGTGAACGTCTTGTCCGTTGCATTTTTGAGATCAACCGTAATGCTCGTTTTCAGCGTGTTGTGCAGCACGCAAACGGTCTTGCCGTTCCATTCCGAAATAAACCCGCCAACGTTCGTGCCGGAAAACGAAAGCGCCTGATATTGGCCGCGCGCGATCTCGGGGTTCATTTCGCGGATCGCGATGACTTTTTTATAATAAGTCAGCAAACTGTTTTCGTCCGCCGCCTGCGTGAGCGCCGTGTCTTCGATCTGCTTATCTGCGCCGTAGGTCGTGCCCTCGGGGTCCTTCACCGTGTCGCCGTCGCCCCACAGCATCGCGAGCCTGCGGTTGGCGTCGGTGTTCGCGCCGCCGCGCGAGCCGCGCATGCCGAGCTCTTCACCGTAATAGATGAAAGGCGACCCAGGGCCTAAGATCAAGAGGTTTGCGGCGACCTTCATGTTGCCGCCCGCCACGTTCAAGAAGCCTGCCGCGCGGTCCATATCGTGGTTCGAGATGAACGGCGTATAGAGGGCGCTGTCGCGCATGGCGGAAACCTTTTTGATGTATCTCTGCACGTAAGACGTATAGGTGTTCACGTTGCCGCCCTTGGCGGTCTCGCTGATGAGGCCGCTCGCGCCGGACACCGTGAAATCAAAGCAGTTGACGGACGGGAAATAGATGTCGGTGATTCCGTCGCTGTCCCAGACTTCGGCCACGGCGTACACGTCCGGGTCGATCTTGCGCAGCTCCTTCATATACCAATCCCAGAAATCCTCGCTGACGGCGTTGTCGCCGAAATACACGTATTTCGCCGCGTCAAAGCGGAAGCCGTCCACGCCGAGGTCGAGATAGTATTTCGCAACATCCAGCACCGCCTGCCGCACGTTCTCGCTGTCAAAATTGAGCTCGGGCATATCCTCCGAGAAGTTGCTCTCGTAGCACACGTCCGTGCCCGCGATCGGGGTGAACGAACGCCCGGTCGGGAAGGGGCCGTTCTTGTCGACCGCCACGTAGAAATCGTAATAGGGATCGCTCTCGTTTCCGCTGCGCCGAGCCGTCACGAAGGCCGAGAACCACGCGTTCAGGCGGCCGGTGTGATTGATGGGCAGGTCGAGGATCAGCTTGACCCCGCGCGCGTGGCAGGCGTCGATCAGGGTCTTGAGGTCGTCAGTCGTGCCGAATTTCGGGTCGATCTTATAATAATCGGTCACGTCGTATTTGTGATACGAGGGCGAGGCGAACACGGGCGTGAGCCAGAGGCCCTCCACGCCGAGGCTCTTGCCGGAAGCCGGATCGCCGTCGTTGAGGTAATCCATCCGGCTCAGGATGCCCTTGAGGTCGCCCACGCCGTCGCCGTCGCTGTCCGAAAACGACCCCACAAAGATCTCGTAGAATACACGGTTGTTGTCGTCGGTCACATAGCCGTTCGCGTAGTCGTCCACGCTCACGCGCAGTTCTTCTGTAACGGCGCCGCCTTCGCTCGAAGGCTCATCCGTAGGCTCCGGTTTCTCCCCGCCGCACCCGGCAAGGGCGGAAGTCAGCAGCGCGAGCGTTAATAGCAGCGCAAGAATCTTTTTCATAATGATCCCTCCTGTTTTTCTCTCAGCCTTATTGTAACGCCCCGCGCGCAAAAAATCAAGCGTCCGGCGTTGACATAGGCGAAATAAATGTGATAAAATGAAACCATGAAAACCGTAGAATTCTATTCCGCGGAGCAAACGCTCCGCATGAAAAAAAGAACGGATCTGATCCGCATCGTCACCGCGGCGTTCGCGCTGGCGGCTTTCGCGTGCTGCCTGTATCTGCTGATAACGGTGAAAACGCTCACGGCGGCGAGAAACGAGTTCTATGCCTGCGTGATCAGCGCCGCGGCGGGCGTGATCGTGATCGCCGTGATCCTCAACGTGATCACGTATCGCCGCCGTCTGCTGCAGCACGACCGCGGCGTTCTCAAAGGCACGCGTGAAGAGACCCGCTTTTCCGGCGCGCTCGAGGTAGGGCAGAAGGCCGAGCAGATCCCCGGCAGCATCTCGGTGAAAAAGGTTTTCGCGAACACCGAAGAGGGGAGCAGGCGCTTCTATATTAAGAGCGCCGAAGCCGCGCGCCTTGCCGAGGTCGGTAAAAACGGCGGCACGCTCATCAGCGTGAACGGCTTCGTGTTTGCCGTTACGCACGGAGAGGAGGCCGCGCAATGAAGAAACTGAGCCGAATCCTCTCGCAGATCTCGCTCTATCTGTCGTTCATCGTACTCTCCACGATGCTCTGGAGCTGGCTGTTTTCGGTGCGCACCGACGCCCCGCGCGACAAAAAGATCGTGATCTACATCGACTGCGAACAGGCCGAAGAAACGGCGCTGGCGGCGCGGCTCGAAGAAGCTTTGCCCGACGGCATACGCAAGGTCGAGGTCCGTCTGTTCTCTTACGCGTTTTTCGACGCGGACGCGATCCAACAGGCGGATCTCTATATCGTCTCCGCTTCGGCGGCGGAAGGTTATAAGGACTCGTTCGTTCCTCTGCCCGATGCGCCGGACGGCGGGACGTTCCTCATCGACGGCGTGCCCTACGGGCTTTTGGTCCACGAAAAGGGGACGGACGGCGGCGCTGAGGCTGATCTGATCACGTATCGCGATCCCGACGGCAATGACGACGATTTCTATCTGTTTTTCGGCAGCGCGTCTCTGCACGTCGAGGGCAACGAAAAAGCAGTCGACAACGCATCTGCGGAACTCGCCGCGCGCCTGCTTGCCGATATCGATCCGTAAACCAAACGGCGGTATAAAATTCCGCCGTTGTTTTTTCAGGGAGGTATAGTATGAAAAACCGTATCCTGATCGCGCTGCTCTTGGTGTTTCTGTTGCTCGCTGCGTCCTGCGGAGCGGAAACCGGGCCGGTCAAAACCGACGTGAAGAGCGACAAGCTCTACGTCGCGCCCGTCGAGGGCCTGCCCGACGATTTCATTCTCGGTATGGACGTGTCGAGCCTGCTTGCCGAGGAGGCGAGCGGCGTAAAGTATTTTAACTTTACGGGCGAAGAGCAGGATCCGCTTAAGACGCTCGCCGAAAACGGGATCACGCACCTGCGCGTGCGCGTGTGGAACGACCCCTGCGACGAAAACGGCAACGGCTACGGCGGCGGCAACTGCGATATCGACACGGCGCTCGAACTCGGCAAACGCGCGAAGACCTACGGGCTGAAGCTGATCGTCGATTTCCACTATTCCGATTTCTGGGCGGACCCCGGCAAGCAGATGGTTCCGAAGGCGTGGCAGGGGATGACCTTGGAAGAAAAGAGCGACGCCCTTTACGCCTACACGAAGGATTGCCTCAATAAACTCAAGGACGGCGGCGTTGACGTCGCCCTCGTCCAGCTCGGCAACGAGACCAACGGCGCACTGTGCGGCGAAAAGAAGTGGGCGGGCGTCGCCGCGCTCATGGCCGCCGGGTCCAAAGCCGTGCGCGAAGTTCTGCCCGAGGCCCTCGTGGCAGTGCATTTCGCGAACCCCGAAAAAAGCGGGGCTTACGCCGATTACGCGTGGCGCCTCGATTATTACAGCGTCGATTACGACGTGTTCGCGTCGTCTTATTATCCCTACTGGCACGGCACACGCGAGAACCTCTCCGCCGTCCTCTCCGAGATCGCCGAGACCTACGGCAAAAAGGTGATGGTCATGGAGACCTCCTACGCCTATACCGCCGACGACACCGATTTCTCGAGCAACACGATCGGCGAGGGCAGCGCGATTGTAAAGGACTATCCCTTTACCATGCAGGGACAGGCGAACGCTGTGCGCGACGTCGTCGAGACCGTGGCGAAGGATACGAAAAACGGCATCGGCGTCGTATACTGGGAGGGCGCCTGGATCACCGTAGGCACCGAAAGCTACGAAAAGAACAGCGAGAAATGGGAGCGTTACGGCTCCGGCTGGGCGACGAGCTTCGCCGCCGCCTACGACCCGGATGACGCCGGGAAATATTACGGCGGGTGCGCGGTGGACAATCAGGCGTTCTTCGACGCATCCGGCAAGCCGCTCGAGTCTTTGAAGGTGTTCGCGCTCCTTCGTTCCGGCAACGCCCTTGAACCCGTGCCGGACGCCGTTGCGGACGTGGAGATGACCGTTGACGTGCACGACGAACCGACCCTGCCCGATACCGTGGACGCCGTGTTCACCGACGACTCGAAGCAGCCCATCCCCGTCGAATGGGCCAACGCCGAAGAAACACTGCAAAAGATACGCAATGAAGGCGCGGGCGTCTATCTCGTGCAGGGCAAGGCGGGCGGCATGGACGCAAAATGCCGCATCCGCGTGATTGAAACGAACTTCCTGCAGAACGACAGCTTCGAGACCGGCGACCTGACCGGCTGGGCGCTGACCGAGCTCGGCCACGCGGACGAGCTTTACGTCGAAAACAAACCCACGGACTCGCTTTCGGGCGCGTGCCACATGCATTTCTGGAGCGCGAAGCAGGATTCCGTGGAGTTCACCCTTGAGCAGACGCCCGAAAACCTCCCCGCGGGCACCTATAAGTTCGCGGTCTCGATCATGGGCGGCGACTGCGGCGAGACCGAGATTTACGCTTACGCGAAGATCGACGGCGAGACCGTCGCGATCGTGCCGATGAAGATCACGGTATATAATGAATGGGATACCGGCGAGATCGGCGATATCGTTCTGCCGGACGGCGCGAAACTCACCGTCGGCATTTATGTGAAATGTCAGGGCGAGGGCAACGGCGCCTGGGGCAAGATCGACGACGCCGTTCTGAACCGCGTTTCGTGAGAATAATCGTCATATCTGTATGATATGTCTAAATATTTATAAATTTTAATAGTTTTTTGTGGGAAATTTACCAAAACCACTGGACAATTCGAATCCACCGTGCTAAAATGTCTTTAGTGCGGTGGATCGATTTCTGTCGCATCGCGGACAAAAAACACCGCAAATCTTTCTATTGGAGGAAAAAGTATGAAAAGAATTCTTGCAATTTTACTTGCGCTCGTCATGGTCTTTGCGCTTGCTGCCTGCGGCGGCAACGGCGGTAATGAGGGCGGCGAAGAAAACAACAACAGCACGGAAGCTCCCGCTGCTGACGATTCCATCGCCGGTACCTATGATATCACCGTCTGGGCTGCTGAAAAGGCTGTCGATCTGACCAAGCAGCAGATTCAGAAGTTCAATGAGACCAATGAATTCGGCGTGACCTTCAACGCTACCGTGGAGCCCGTTTCCGAGGCTGACGCCGGCACCAACATGGTGACCGACGTTGAGGCCGGCGGCGATCTCTACTGCTTCGCGCAGGACCAGTTTGCACGTCTCGTGCAGGCCGGCGCGCTTGCGAAGCTCGGCGTTGGTGCCGCTGAGACCGTGAAGAGCGCGAACGACGCAGGCGTTGTGAAAGCCGCCACCGCGGGTGAAGAGCTTTACGCCTATCCGATGACCGCCGATAACGGCTACTTCATGTACTACGACAAGAGCGTCATCGACGAAGCCGACATCGACTCTCTTGAGAAACTCATCGAAGACTGCGAAGCCGCCAATAAGTACTTCGCGATGGAAATGAACACTTCCGCCTGGTATCTTGCCTCCTTCTTCTTCGCCACCGGCTGCGTGTCCGAGTGGAAGATGGGCGAGGACGGCGCCTCGTTCGTCGAAGTCAACGACACCTTTGATTCCCCCGAAGGCCTGATTGCCGCCAAGGGCATGAAGAAGCTCGTTGATTCCCCGATGCACCTGAGCTCCAGCAAGGGCAGCGAGTTCGCCAGCAACGCTGCGATCGTCGTGACCGGCACCTGGGACTATGAGGCCGTGAAAGAGATCCTCGGCGACAACATGGGCGTTGCCGATCTTCCGAGCTTCACCGTGGACGGCAAAGAGTATCATCTCGGTTCGTTCAACGGCTGCAAGCTGATGGGCGTCAAGCCGCAGAAAGACGTCAAGAAGCAGGCCGCTCTGCACAAGCTCGCTCAGTACCTCACCGGTTATGAGTGCCAGATGGAGCGCTTCAACGAGCTGTCCTGGGGTCCCTCCAACAGCGAAGCCCAGGCCTCTGAAGAAGTGAAGGCCAACCCCGGCCTTGCCGCTCTGATCGCGCAGTCCCCGTATTCGGTCCCGCAGGGCCAGATGCACGGCTCCTGGTGGGATATCGCCAAGGTCATTGCCGACGACGTGAAGGATGCGACGGACGACGCCGGCCTTCAGCAGGCGCTTGACAACTACAAGGCCAAGATCGAAGCTGTGTTCAATGTTTCCGACGAAGTGAAGAACGCGTTCACCGTGATCGGCAGCATCAACGGCGACACCTGGTCGGTCGACCTCGAAATGGAAGAGGCTGACGGCGTGTGGAAGACCGTTGAGGCTTACGAGCTCAACGAAGGCGACGAGTTCAAAGTCCGCCAGGGCAAGAGCTGGGATGTCGCTTATCCCGCCGACAACTTCAAGGTTGAAGAAGCCGGCACCTACTACATCCAGCTTGATCCCGCTTCCGGCGAAGTGACCCTTGTTGCCGAATAAGATCATCCGAAAATCCTGACCGGCGAGAGGTCAGAGGCAGTGAAAATTGGCTCTGACCTCTCTTTCTTTTCCCGAAGAATGGAGTATGCTTATGGATAAGAATAAACCTCTGGAATACTTGATGTTATCCAGATGGGGTAAGATTAAATATAATCTCAAGGCTTTCTTCATTTCGATCCCGCGCGGGATCGCCAATTTCTTTCTGAAGATCGGCAAGGCCTTCAGGAATTTCGGCCGTGCCGTAGCGGACGACTTTACGGACCTCGCGACCACCTTCACCAAGGGCGGCATCAAAACGAAGCTGTCGTTCTTCATCATGGGCTTCGGCAGCATCGCGCGCGGGCAGATCCTGCGCGGCCTTGTGTTTTTGCTGTTCCAGGCGGTCTTTATTTTCTATATGGTCACGTCTGGCGTCTACTGGCTCAGCATGCTGCCCTCGCTCGGCAAAGTCGGTCCGAGAGAGATCTACAGCGAAGTGCTCGACACCTATCACTACGAATATAACGACAACTCGTTCAAGATCCTGCTCTACGGCGTGCTCACGCTGTTCTTCATCGTCGCGTTTTTGTATACGTGGCGCGTGAACGTGCGGCAGAACCGGATCGCTGACGAGATCCTTGCCAAGGGCAAAAAGCTGAAAAGCGGCAAAGACGATCTGCGTTCGCTCGTTGACGACCAGTTCCACAAAACGCTGCTCGCCCTGCCTCTGACCGGTATTCTCGTCTTCACCGTTTTGCCGATCGTGTTCATGATCCTCGTTGCGTTCACGAACTACGACGGCACGCACGACGGCTATATCAACAACCTCTTCGGCTGGCAGGGGCTCGAGAACTTCCGCACCATGCTTTCGTGGAGTTCCGGCGAGCATAACTATTCCGCCACCTTCGGCGAGATTTTGACGTGGACGCTGATCTGGGCGTTCTTCGCCACCTTCACGAACTACTTCCTCGGCATGTTCGTTGCCATGATGATCAACAAAAAGGGTATCCGGTTCAAGAAGGGCTGGCGCACGATCCTCGTGCTCACGATCGCGATCCCGCAGTTCATCTCTCTGCTGTACGTTTCGAAGATGTTCGCCAAAAACGGCATCGTCAACGGCATCCTGATGGATCTGAACCTCATCAAAGAGGCGCTGCCGTTCTGGGAGGATCCCACCTGGGCGCGCGTGACGGTCATTCTGATCAACATCTGGATCGGCATCCCGTATCTGATGCTGATCGCGACCGGCATTTTAATGAACATCCCGCAGGATCTCTACGAGTCCTCGAGGATCGACGGCGCGGGTCCCGTGAAGCAGTATACCAAGATCACGCTGCCTTACATGCTGTTCATCACCGGCCCGTATCTGCTGACGCAGTTTACGAGCAACATGAACAACTTCAACGTCATCTACCTGCTGACAGGCGGCGGGCCGACGAACCCGAAAAACTCGTGGGCATCGGGCAACGTCGGTGATACAGACCTTCTGATCACGTGGCTGTTCAAGATCACAACCGGCCCCGAGGCGCAGTATTATCTCGCGTCCGTCATCGGTATTCTGGTCTTCGTGGTCGTGGCGATCATCTCGCTGATCGTTTACAGCCTCCTGCCCTCAATTAAGAACGAGGAGGATTTCCAGTGATGAGCAAACAAGATAAACGCAATCGCGAAGAGATCACTCGCAGACACATGGGGCTGAAAGCCAGCGCCAGGATCAGCAATACGATCATCTATATCATCCTCATCCTGATGAGCATCGTCTGGCTGATTCCGTTCGTTTTCATTCTGCTGCAGTCGTTCCGCGTCGAGCTCAAATGCCCGGTCGGCTACGTGATCCCGCAGCAGTGGGGGCTCGACAACTATATCGCCCTTTGGACGAGCGACTTCAAAAAGTGGTACCTGAACACCTTTATCATCGCGCTGGTCACGGCGGCGCTGCAGACGGTGATCGTGCTGTGCATGAGCTACGCGCTGTCTCGCTTCCGCTTTAAGCTGCGCAAAAGCCTGATGCGCTTCCTGCTGATTCTCGGCATGTTCCCCGGCATGCTTACCATGATCATTCTGTACCGTGTTCTGAAAGACCTGAACCTCACGCAGGCGAACGCCCTGCCCGGCCTCATCCTCGTGTACATCGCCTCATCCGGCATGGGCTATTACGTGTCGAAGGGCTTCTTCGATACGATCCCGAAATCGCTCGACGAGGCCGCGCGCATCGACGGCGCGACGCGGTTCCAGATCCTTCGCAAGATCATCCTGCCGCTCGCGAAGCCGATCGTGATCTACACGGTCCTGACCGCGTTCATGGGCCCGTGGGGCGACTTCGTGCTCGCGCGTTACGTGGCGTTCGGCACGTCCTCCGGCTACAACGTGGCGGTCGGTATGTACAGCTGGCTCACGAACGACCAGATCAACAATTGCTATACCATGTTCTGCGCCGGCGGCGTGATCGTAGCGATCCCGGTCACCATCCTGTTCCTGTGCCTGCAGAGGTACTACGTGGAAGGCGTTACCGGCGGCGCCGTGAAGGGCTAATAGAGAAGAGGTATTGAATTATGGCAAGTGTGAAATTAACGAAAGTCAAAAAGGTCTATGATAAGGACGTCGTTGCCGTCCACGATTTCGATCTCGACATCAAGGATAAAGAATTCGTGGTGTTCGTCGGCCCCTCGGGCTGCGGCAAATCAACGACCCTGCGCATGATCGCGGGCCTTGAAGAGATCTCCGACGGCACGATCGAGATCGACGGCGTTGTCGTCAACGACATGCAGCCCAAGGACCGCGACATCGCTATGGTGTTCCAGAACTACGCGTTGTATCCGCACATGACGGTGTACGATAACATCGCGTTCTCGCTGCGCCTGAAAAAGCTGCCCGAGGACGTGATCTACGAAAAGGTCACCGCCGCGGCCGAAACGCTCGGCATCACCGATTATCTGATGCGCAAGCCCCGCGCCCTGTCGGGCGGCCAGCGCCAGCGCGTTGCAATCGGCCGCGCCATGGTGCGCGATTCCAAGGTCTTCCTGATGGATGAGCCGCTGTCAAACCTCGACGCGAAGCTGCGCAACCAGATGCGCGCCGAGATCATCCTGCTGCGTGAAAAGCTGAACACCACGTTCGTCTACGTCACGCACGACCAGACCGAGGCTATGACGCTCGGCGACCGTATCGTGATCATGAAGGACGGCTACATCATGCAGGTCGGCACCCCCACCGAGGTGTTCGAGATGCCGAAGAACCTGTTCGTGGCCGAGTTCATCGGCGCGCCGAAAATGAACATCATGCCCGCTGAGCTTATCAAGTCTTCTGCCGGTTACAGCGTCAAGACCTTCGGTGTGACCCTGCCGGTTGACGGCGAAAAGGGCAAGGCGCTCGCGGATAAATACGTCAGCGGCAAGCAGATCCTGCTCGGCGTGCGGCCCGAACACATCACGCTCGCGCCCGAAGGCCCCAACGCGATCCCGTGCATGCTCGAGGTCAACGAGATGATGGGCTCCGAGCTGCACCTGCACGTATACACAGAAGACGGCACCCGTCTCATCGTACGCGTGCCCACCGTCAACCTCGACGTGCATGAGCGTGAGAGCCTTGTCCACGGCAAAAAGCTGTGGCTGACGTTCTCGGGCAAGGTGATGCATTTCTTCGATCCCGAGACTCAGGAGAATCTGCTCAATTAACGTCCGGGTAATCCGGAAAAACAAAACGGTCCGAAACGGGTTTTCGGGCCGTTTTCTTTTGTGTGTCCGTCCCTCTGCGCTTCGTTTCGCGTTGACAAAAGCGTTGGGGCGGTGTAGAATAAGATCATAATAATTTATACATTTTTGAACGCTTCCGGAGGCCCTTCAAGCTTATGAAAAAAGGCAACGCCCTGTGCGTCCCGCAGACCGTATTGATGCGCCTGTCACGCAATCAACAAAAGAATCTGAATAAAAAGATCCGGCGGGACCGCGCCGCGCTGATGCTCACAGGCGAAACCGATTTCGGCTTCGATCCTATCTCTGCTGAGGAGATCGCCGTGACGGAGGAAGAAAAGCGCCGTTGCCGCGCGTGGTTCGACGAATTTATCCGTTCCGCTGAAAACCCCGCCTACGATTTCACGATCGGCAGAAAAGCCTTTCGTCGAAATCCTTCGGCGTGGGAGGTCGACGTCGGCGTTGAAGGCTCGGTCGGCGAAAGGTTCCCGGGCGGCAAAACGAGCGTGATCCGCCTCAGACACAAAGAGAGCGGCCTCACGGCGCGCATCGAAGCCACGGTATTCGAGGCATACGCCGCCTGCGAGTGGACGGTTTATATCAAGAACGAAGGGGAGCGCCCCTCTCCCCCGATCAGCCGCTTTTACGCCGCCGACTGCGCGCTCGACATCGGAAAAACGACGCTCTATACGAGCTTCGGCAGCGACTCCAAAGCGGACGACTTCACGCTCGTGAGATCCGCCGTGCAGCCGACGAAAATGATCTTTAACGCCGCGGGCGGGCGCAACAGCGCCTGGCTGCCGTATTTCAATCTCTCGGGCGAAAACGGCGGCGCCGTGCTTGCTGTCGGCTGGACGGGGCAGTGGTATGCGTCGCTCAGCCAAACCAAACGCGGCGTGCAGGTTCGCGCGAAGCAGGAGCATTTCAACGCCCCGCTCCTGCCCGGCGAAGAGGTCCGTTCGCCTCTTATCTCAATGACTTTTTACGTCGGCACGAACCCCTTGAAAGGCTTCCAGAGTTTTCGCCGCATGCAGCTTGATTGCCTTTGCAAAGATTCGATGAAGCCCGTGCGCGGGATCCTGCTCGCCAACGAGTTCTGCACGAAGACGTGCGACGAGCTGATCGAACAGGTCCGTTCGACCGACCCAACCGTCCTCGCCGCGGCCGATTATTTCTGGATGGATGCCGGGTGGTATACCTATCAGAAGGGCTGGTATGACGGCGTCGGCAACTGGACGCCGGACGAAAAGCGCTTTCCCGCTACGCTTCGTCCGCTTTCAGACGCGATCAAAGAATGCGGCAGCCGGTTTTTGCTCTGGTATGAGCCCGAGCGCGTGCGCGAGGGCACGATCCTCGCAGAAGATGGCCTAAAACACCCGGGCTGGATCGTACGAAATGGCGATAACCTCATGTGGAACCTCGCCGACGACGGAGCGTGTGCGTATCTTACCGACTATATCACGGCTTCGATCAGGCAAAACGGCGTGGGGATCTACCGGCAGGATTTCAATTTCGATCCTTTGAGGTATTGGAAAAAAGCCGACAAAGAACTCTACGGCAACCGGACGGGGATCTGCGAAAACCGGTACGTCACGAACCTCTACCGTTATCTCGACGCCCTTGTCGCCCGCGTGGACGGCCTTATGATCGACAACTGTGCGAGCGGCGGCAGACGGATCGATATCGAGATGTGCCGCCGCAGCGTGCCGCTCTGGCGCAGCGACTATAACTGCGTGCCCGCCGACGGTGCGCGCAAGCCCGACGTGCTCGAGGCCACGCAGGCGATGACTTACGGTTTATCCTGCTGGCTGCCGTACAGCGGCACCGTGCAGCACACCGAGTCGCGTTACGCTGTCGTCAGCGGACTTTCCACACATCTGAACGATCAGGCGCCGGACCCCGCCACCTTCGGCGCGTACGGCCGCGTGATCGCCGATATGACGAAAAACTATTATCCGCTTTTCTTCGGCGGCACGGACGACGGCAAAGCCCTCGCCATGCATTTCGGCGACGCCGAAAGCGGCACGGCGCTTGTTTATCTCAGGAAACGTGCCCCGCGCAGGTTTATACTAAAGCTGAACGCCCTGTATCCCGAAAAAACGTATCGGCTCACGGACCCGGACGATCCCGCTTTCACGATCGAAGAAAAGGGGAGTGCTTTGATGCAAAAGGGCGTCCCGCTGACCGGCGGCGACGGCCCCGTCGCTTTCGTAGTCCATTACGACATAACAGAATGATTTGTGAGGTAAAACGATGGTCCGTTTCGCGCATACGCTCCCCGAACCCGGCACGGTGACGCTTCGGGGGCAGGAAAAAGAATATATCGACTTCATCACGCGCACGCAGCTCAAGGACGAGGCGCTCTGGCGGCATTTCGTAGAGGTGTTCCGCACGAAGGCCGACGTTGCCGACCGCGGCTGGCGCGGCGAATACTGGGGCAAAACGATGCGCGGCGCGTGCCTCGTTTACCGCTGCACGGGTGACGATGCGCTCTATGAGATCCTGCACGCCGCCGTGCTCGATTTGCTGTCTGCCGCCGAGCCGGACGGCCGTATCTCGACCTACACGCGCGAGAGCGAATGTGCGGGCTGGGATCTCTGGTGCCGCAAATACGTGCTCACGGGCATGCTGCATTTCTGCGATATCTGCAAAGATGAAACGCTAATTGAGCGCATCCTCAACGCGATGGAAAAGCACCTTGACCGGCTGATCGAACGCGTCGGCCCGGACGAAGGGCAGGTGCCGATCACAGAAACCTCCGATTTCTGGCTCGGGGTCAATTCGTGCAGCATCCTTGAGCCCGTGCTCGATCTCTATAAACGCCGCCCCAAAGAGCGGTATCTGCGCTTTGCCCGGTATATCGTCGGCACGGGCGGCTGCTCCGGCGGAGATCTCGTTGAACTCGCGCTGCGCGACGAGACGCTGCCCTGCGACTATCCCGAGAACAAGGCCTACGAGACCATGTCCTTTTTCGAGGGCGTGCTCGCGCTTTACGAAACGACGGGCGAACGGCGCTACCTCGACGCGGTGCTGCGCTTTGCAGAAAAGGTCAACGACGCCGAGATTACGCTGATCGGCTGTGCAGGCTGCAAGCACGAGCAGTTCGATCATGCCGCCGTGCGCCAGACAGAATACGCCGAAAAGGTGATGCAGGAGACCTGCGTCACCGTGACGTGGATGCGCCTGTCGGCGCGCCTGTTCCTGCTCACCGGCGACGAGAAATACGCCGACCGTGTGGAGAGATCGGCGCTCAACGCCCTTTACGGCAGCGTGAACCTTTACGGCTTATCCGTCACGCCGGAGTGGGGCGGCGATCCGCTGCCCGGCCTGCCGTTCGACAGCTACAGCCCGCTCTATATGAACCGCCGCGGCAGAGGCGTCGGCGGCCTCAAATATTTCGATGACGGCACGTTCTACGGCTGCTGCGCCGCGATCGGCGCGGCGGGGCTTGCCGTGTATCCGCTCATCCGGTCGCTGCGTCAGTCCGCTCCCACAGCCGAAACGCTGACCGAGCACCGCCTCAACGGCAAGATCGCTTTCACCTTCGGCCCCTACGTCCTCGCGCGCGACGAAGCGAAAGAAAACGCGGATATCGGTTCCGTCGTGCGCCCGATCTATGAAGACGGTCTTCTTTGCTATGAATGTCTGCCCAGTGAGGGCAATGAAAACGTGCGCCTGCTGTTAAAAACCGGGCAGGGCGGCGTCCTGCTGACAGACTACGCCTCATGCGGCAAACGGTGGGACAAAGAAAAATGCCGCATCACGGTCTGGATGCCGAACGAGACGAAATAACGCGACAGCAAACGCCCTAAAAACTCTGCGAAATACGGAGGGATCGGAATGTATATCACTGTCAACGGCGTGTCTCTTTATTATGAAAAAACCGGGTCCGGCAGGCCGCTCGTGATGGCGCACTGCAACAGCATGGACCACAAGATCTTCAAAAAGGCGGCAAAAAAGCTCTCGTCGCGCTTCACGGTCTATTGCCCCGACTCGCGCGACCACGGCAAAAGCGGAAAGGTCAAAACGCTGCATTACGAGGATATGGCGGAGGATATGTTTCAGTTCATTACCGCCCTCGGGCTCGAGCGCCCCGTGTTTTACGGCTTTTCCGACGGCGGCATTATCGGCCTCATCCTCGCTTCACGCCATCCGGATCTGCTGTCTTCTCTCATCGTGAGCGGTGCGAGCCTGCGCCCCGACAGCACGAAGGACCTGCCCCTGCGCTTTTTCAGGCTCTGGAGCCACGTGGACCGCAGCGACAAAATGCGCATCATGCTGCGTGAACCCGATCTCACCGACGAGCTGCTTGCCGCCATCCGCGTGCCCACGTTCGTCACGGCGGGCGAGCGCGACGTCATCAAGCCCGAGCATACGCGCCATATCGCCGAAACGGTGCCGGGCGCCGCGCTCAAAATTTTTCCGAAAACCGGCCACACGGGGTATATCGTCAACAGTGAAAAGATCGCGGATTACATCCTGTCCGTGATCCCGGAATAAAAAACGCCGCCGGGGAGCTTCAGGCTCCCTCGGCGGCATTTGCATTTATAACGTAATTCGTCACGCAGTTTCGCGTAGATATACGTATCCTTCCAGATCGGATCTTCGTTTGCGTTTTTGTGGAAGAATACGTTCTGCCGCAGATGCGCCTCGCGCCTCAGCCCCGCGCTTTCGAGCAGCCTCCAAGAGCGCTCGTTTCGAGGATCGCACTCGGCGTATACGCGGTGCGCGCCTATGCGGAACAGTTCTTCGATCACGGCAGTCAGCGCCTCTTTCGCGCAGCCCTGCCGCCGGTAATCGGCGTTGACGATATAGCCCACTTCGCGCGCCGAAATCGCGTTTTCCGCAATAGATGTTGCCGATCCCCTTGCCGGTGGTTTTCAGTTCCACGGCGTAGTATTCCTCCGAACCGACGCGTTCATTAAGATGTTTTAGGCAGTTTTCGCGCGTGACGCCGGGGTAGCCCTCGAACTCGTCGTCGCGCAGTTGATACAGGTATTCGAACAGATCGTCGAGGTCCGTTTCCCTGAACGCCCGCAGGATCAGCCGCTCGGTGATGATTTCGCGCATAAGCCCCTCCGGTTATTTCTTTCTTGGCAGATCGTCCGCGATCGCCGGGAGAAGCGCTGCCAACAGCTCCCGGTCGTCCACGTCCGCCGGCAGCATCTCCTTCGCGCCTTCATAGGGGATCTCATACGGCGCGTCTGGCAGCAGCGCTTTTGCCGATTTCGTCGGTTTGACCAAAAAGCGGTCGTCGTAGATCCCGCCAACGACCTTGCCGTCGTAATAGATCACGTATTCTCCCATCATAGGGCGATAAGAAACGCGCTCCGGGTCGCCCAGCTGTCCGAGAACGAATCCGAGATATTCTTTGCTTGACGCCATAAGATTCACCTCTTTCTTTTGGTATTATACCATGCCGCGCAAACGGATTCAACAGAAAAAACGGGAATCCGAAACAGCGCCGCGCTTGCACGTTTTCAGATAACCGTGCAAGATGATCCCGATACGATTGACAAACAGGCTATTCTATAAATAATAAGAAGTATAAGTACCTAAGCTCGGAAAAGAAGGGAATTGCCATGAAGAAATCGCTTGCCGTTATCCTGACCTGCGTGATGATGTTATCAGCTCTGCCGCTGTACGCCTCGGCGAGAAGCGGGCATCTGGACGAAAATATCGCCGCCGACACGCGCGCTTTGGCCGTGGAGATCGAGACCGAGGGCGTTGTGCTGCTGAAAAACGTTGATAACGCCCTACCGCTCGGCAGTAAACGCGTCAACGTGTTCGGCGCGGGCTCGGTGCAGCCTTTTTACGGCGGCGCGGGCTCCGGCGCGGTCACGACCGACGACCCCGTGAGCTTTTACGAGGCACTCGACACCGCCGGCGTCGCGTATAACGAGACGCTCAAAAAGCTCTATGAGACCCACGTGCACGCCTTCTCTCCGAAAACGGACAACACCGTGATCAATAACCTTTTGCAGCTCGCGCTCGCGAAAAGCGCGCTCGAAGAGATGTCAACGATCTATCTGACCGACAGGATCATGAACGAGGCGAAGGCCTATTCCGACACTGCAATCATCGTGATCAGCCGCACCAGCGCCGAGGGCAGAGACCTCTCCGCCGACACGCTTCGGCTTTCGGAAAAAGAGAAAAAGCTCGTTGAAAAAGTCACCGCCGCCTTCCCCGAGGTCATCGTGCTGTTCAACACCGGTAACCTGATGGAGATGGGCTGGCTCGATGAATACCCGAGCATCAAAGCCGCGATGCTCCTCTGGATCCCGGGCGAATTCGGGTTCGAGGGCGCGGCGAAGGTGCTTTCGGGCGAGGTGACGCCGTCCGGCAGGCTCGCCGATACCGCGGCGTATCGCGTGGAAGACCATCCTTCCACCGCGTATTTCGGCACGTTCACCTATGATACAGGCGACCATTACGTGGAATACTGCGAGGGCATTTACACGGGCTACCGGTATTTCGAGACCTTCGCCCCCGAAAAGGTGCAGTATCCCTTCGGCTACGGCTTATCCTACACGACCTTCGAAAAGACCGACGCGGCGTTCACGCGCGAAGGGGACGCCGTGCGCGTCGGCGTGACGGTGAAAAACACCGGCGCCCGCGCGGGGAAAGAGGTCGTCGAGCTCTATTACTGCCCGCCTTACACCCCCGGCGGCATCGAGAAAAGCGCCGTGTCGCTCGGCGCCTTCGCCAAAACCGGTCTCCTGGCCCCGGACGCGAGCGAACGCGTGGAGTTGACGTTCTCGCTGCGCGATATGGCAAGCTACGATCAGATAGAAAGAGAAGCTTACGTCCTCGAGGCAGGCGCCTACCGGCTCTTCCTCGGCGACGACGTGCGTTCGCCTTACGCGGAAGAGACCTTCACGTTTGAAGAGACCGTATATAAAACGGACGAAAAGACCGGAGCCGAGATCCGCAATCTGTTCGGTGAGGCGAATAACGGCCTGCCTGTCCTTTCCCGCGCCGACGGCGTCCTGCCTGCCGCGCGCAGCCTGACCGCCGACGAGGCCGTGAAAAACAAGGATTCTCTCCCCGCGCCCGCTTCGGAGGGCGAAGCGCCGAAAACGGGCGTGACCTATGACACCGTGATCACGCTGCGCGACGTGTATGAAGACGAATCAAAATGGGACGCCTTCCTCGACCAGCTCACGCTCGACGAGATGATCGACCTTGTGATCCACTCGGGCTACGAGACGCAGGGCGTCGAGCGCCTCGGCATCCCCGCCACCGAAGACAACGACGGCCCCTCGTCCGTCAAGGGACGGCACGGCCTTGTCTACGTGGACAGCGGCACCGCATATCCCTGCGAGACCGCCATCGCCTGCACGTGGAACGTGCCGCTCGCCGAAAAGATGGGCGAGGCCGCGGGCAGAGAAGCCGCTGATATGGGCGAAGACGTGTGGTACGCCCCGGGGCTCAATCTCCACCGTAACCCCATGGGCGGCAGGAACTTCGAATATTTTTCCGAAGACCCGCTTCTCACCGGCGCCATGGGCGCTGCAATCGTTTCGGGCGCGAACCGCTACGAGCTTGTGACCACGGTCAAGCATTTCGCGCTCAATGATCAGGAGGCGCACCGCGGCGGGCTGTTCACGTGGGCGGACGAGCAGACGATCCGCGAGCTCTATCTCAGGGCGTTTGAAACCGCGATCAAAGAGGCCGGCAGCGTCGGCGTGATGAGCGCCTATAACCGCATCGGCGCGTGCTGGTGCGGCGGCTGCAGCGCGCTGCTTCAGGATCTTCTGCGCACTGAATGGGGCTTCGACGGTTACGTGATCTCCGACTATTCCTCCAACTTCACGGGCAGCGGCTATATGAGCCCCGTGAACGCCGTTTACGGCGGCGGCGACACCATGCTCACAGGCGTCTGGTCCCTGCAGAAGCCCTCGCACGTGCGCGCCATGAAGCAGGCTTACGAGCGCGATCCCGTCGGGTTCGGAAAGGCGCTGCGCGAGAGCGTGAAGCATCTGTGCAAGGGCAAGATGCGCACGAAGGCCTATTTGCATCCCGAGCGCACCTACGACGATTCCTTTATCGGCTCGCTCGACAGCCCGTCCGAATGGACATTCTCGTTCCCGTATCTGCTTTCGTTCTTGCGCTACGTCGTGAACAACTTCGCGAACACCGTGATCTATGCCTTCCGGTATATTCTTTGACAGATTGCCGAACAGGATTGATTTGTTGCCGAAAAACTGATATAATCACTCCGGGGTGTTTTGATGGATAAGATCTTGACGCGGCAGCTGCATTTCGTCGATGACATGGGCCGCAAACGCATCTTCAACGGAATGAATATCGACGACAAACAGATCGGGGGAAAGTTCCGCTACGATCTCAACGAGGAGTTCTTCCGGAAATACGAGGCCAACGGCTTCAACCTGATCCGGCTCGCCGTGCAGTGGGCCAATCTGGAGCCGAAGCCCGGGGAATACAGCGAGAGCTATCTTAAGTCCCTCGACCGCATTTTCGAGCTCGCCGAAAAGCATAACGTGTATATCCTGCTCGATATGCATCAGGATCTTTATTCCGGCTTCAACGGCGTCGGCGGCGGGGACGGCGCGCCCGACTGGGCGTGCCTGACGGACGGCAGCAAACCGAAGCCTTACAAGTTCGTTTGGGCCGAAGCCTACGTCTTCGGCAAATGGGTCCATCGCTGCTTCGACCATTTCTGGCGCAACGATTCCGTGCAGGGACAAGGGCTGCAGGACCGCTACGCGGATCTCTGGCGGATGCTCGCAAAACGCTACGGCGACAGCCCCGCGCTGTTCGGCTACGACCTGCTCAACGAGCCCGCGCCCGGTTCCGGCGCGAAAAAGATGGTCGCGAAACTGCTAAAAAGCGGCGCGCGACAATTCCTGACCAGCAAAAAGATCAAACGAACCGAAATCTTTTCCGCTCTGATCAAAAAGGACCCGAAACGGCTTCTGGATAACATCCCCGGCGCGATCATCCGCGATATCGTAAGGGCGGTCGACCCTCTTGAAGCGGCGTTCGACAAGAAGTATTACGGGCCGTTCCTCAACAAGATGGCCGCCGCCATCCGCGAGGTAACGCCCAACGGCATCCTGATGATCGAGCAGCCGTTTTTGTGCAACGGCGGCGTAAAGCTCTCGGTGGAGCCGATCACCGTCGGCGGAAAACGCGAGCCGCTGCAGTGCTTCGGGCCGCACGCTTACGACATGACGGTGGATACGCCGCTTTACCGCTACGCGAACGCCGACAGGGTCAAGGCGTTCTTCAACGAGATGCGCGCCTCTCAGCTCCGGCTCGGCGTTCCTGCCGTGGTAGGGGAATGGGGCGGCTGCAGCGACAATACCGACACCTCGTGGTTCCCGCACGCCAACGAACTGCTGGATTATTTCGACACGAATCAATGGGGGCAGCTCTACTGGGATTACCACGGCGACGACATGGACGCACCGCTGATGGATATGCTCAGCCGCACCCATCCCGTTGCGATTGCGGGCGACGTCATAAGCTATGGCAGAAACGCGGACCATACCCTGTTTGAACTGAAATACACGACGGCGGAAGGCGAGACCCTGATCTACGCTCACGCGCCCTGTGATATGTCGTGCTCCGGCACGGTGCGCACCGTTAAAGATTACCCGAACGGCGCCCGCCTGATCGGCGTCACGTCCGAGCCCGGCGAATGCACGGTCGTTTTGCGTTTTTCATAAGGAGAAATCTCAATGGCAAAGATCGATATCAAAGAAAGCATCGGCAAACTGAAAGACGTAAAGCAATACTGGCGCAAACCGCCTGAGGGCAAATACATGTCCTTCCGCGAGATCATGGCGTATTCCGTCGGCGGCTTCGGCGCGTATTCCGTGTTCACGATGGCGCAGGCGCTGCTTTTGTCCACCACCAACGTGATCATCGGCAACACCATCGGCATCCAGCCGATGCACATGTACGCGATGTATCTGATCTCCGTGATCACGAACATCCCGCTTACGATGGTCCGCGCGAATATGGTGGACAACGTCAAGTATAAAGAGGGCAAATACAGGCCTTATCTGCTGCGCATGGGCATTCCCACCATCGCCATCTCGATGCTGTTCGTGTTCACGCCCTATTCCAAAGTCGGGTATCTCTGGAGCTGCATCCTTATATTCATCTACAACTTCGGACTGCAGTTTTTCTATAACTTCTTTTACGACGCCTATGAAAACCTGATCCACGTTCTGTCGCCCAACTCGCAGGAGCGCACCAACGTGACGGCGATCAAGAGCATGATCTATTCACTCTCGCCCACGATCACCAATTTCGTCACGCCCCTGATCGCAAACAAAGTGGCAGACGGAAATATTTACGATCTGCGCGTGTATCAGTGGCTTTACCCGTTCATCGCCGTTACGGGCGTGGCGCTGATCATTCTGGTCTACGCCAGAACCGAAGAAAAGATCGTCATCGCCAAAACGCACCCCATGAAGATCAAATTCATGGACGCTCTTCGCGAGGTGGCGAAAAACAAGTATTTCTGGATCATCTCGCTTGCCGGGTGGCTCGGCTTTCTCGAGACCTGCACATACGTGGTGCTTCAATGGCTTTATAACTACGCGCATCTGTGCACGCCCGAGCAATATGCCTTCGTCACGCTCATCCGCGGCACGGCCTACAGCTGGGGCATGATCCTCGCGCCCTTCGCGGTCAAACGCTGGGGCAAGAAAAAAGTGCTGATCGTCACGAATCTCGTCAACATCTTTTTCCTGGCGCTCGTCTATCCGATGATGCACTCTATCTGGACAGTCCTGATGTGCATGTATTTCAACTCCATCGCCGATTCGTTCATATTGGTGCTGAACCCCGCGATCCAGGCCGATATCCGCGATTACCAGCACTATAAGAGCGGCGAACGGATCGACGGCATGTTCGGCGCCGTGGCGATGATCGGCTCGTTCATCACGATGGCCACCAGCTCCGTCCTGCCAGCCGTGTATGAGAAATACGGCATCTTTAAGGGCAACGGGTATGAGAACATGTACGATGTGCTTTACGACGTCAACATACTTTATAAGCTCGTCGGCGTGCTCGTGATCCTGTCCGCCGTCGGCGCGGCGCTGAACCTGATCCCGTATTTCTTCTACGACCTGACCGAGACAAAACAGAAAGGCATCATCCAGATATTGAAGATCCGCGCTATGTTCGAGGATTACGGCAACGGCGTATTAACCGACGAAGATATGCGCAGCACGATGACGGTGATCCGCGAGGCAAAAGAGCGTGCTGCCGACGGCCCGGCCGATGTTGCGGTGCTGAAAAAGCAGAAGGCGCCGAAAGAAGAGATCCGCGCCGCGATGAAGCAGAATGAAGACTATGAAATCGCCGCCGCCGTGCTCGAAGAACTTGAACGTTTTTCCACGCCTGCGGAGCGGGAGAAACTCAAACGGATGCGGCGCGTCGCCGAAGCGGGCATCGAGGGCGTCGACAAAACGGAGCCGGGCGTGCTGAATGAAGCGAAACTGCTCCCGTCGGGAACGCCGCAGGAAAAACTGATACGCAAAGAAGCTATCGCCGACGCGAAGCTCGCGCTGCGCTGCAAAAAGGCGGCTGCAAAGTATTATCCGGACGGCGTGACGCCGTTCGACGAAGAGAAGCTCAACGATCTGTTCGAGCGTGAAAAGTCCCTTCAGGAAGAAAAAGCAGCGCTTTTGAAGCAGAAGGCAGGCAAGGAAGAGATCTCTTCGGTCTCCGCGCAGCTGCGTGAAGCCGCCCGGAACATCAAGGCGCTTCAGGAAGAGTATCAGCACTATCTCGAGAGCACGAAGGTCTGGCACGAGGCGAAGAAATACGTCACGCAGGCCGAAAACTACGAGCGGTTCGGCGAGCTAGACGATCTGTATAAAAGTGTAAACGATGAAAAAGCGGAATAAAACTTTAATCCTTGGCTTTCCGAAGCCCGCGGAGTGATATATGGAGATCAGAAAAGCGGCGAAGCCCGACCTTGAAAGGATCATGGAGATCTACCGTACAGCGCAGGACTTTATGATCCGTACGGGCAACCCGAACCAGTGGGGGCATTTTTATCCGACTGCGGATATCCTTTCGAATGACATTGAAGCCGGCGTGTGCTACGTGATCACGTACGACGACGTCGTGCACGGCGTGTTCGTAATGCGCTCCGGCGAGGACCCGACCTACCGCGTGATCGAAAACGGCGCGTGGCCGAACGACGAACCTTACGTCACGATCCACCGCATCGCGAGCGACGGGCTGATCCACGGCGTGTTCCGCGCCGCCGCGGATTTCTGCGCCGGGCTGAGCGACCATATCCGTGTCGACACGCACGCCGATAACCGCGTAATGCAACGGCGCGTCGAAAGCTACGGATTCAAAAAATGCGGCACGATCTATCTCGCGAACGGCTCGCCGCGCATCGCTTATCAGTGGGACCGTCCCGCCGGAAACGCGCGGGACTGAATAAAACAAAGGAGTGTTGGGCGTGAAACAGAAAAAACGGCATATTGGACTGAAGATCGCGTGCGTCCTCTTGGCGATCGTTATCTGCGTCGCCGCGATCATGTACGGCAGGCTCGGCGTCACACTGCTCACCGTGAAATGCGACGAGGCGCGCGGGGTCTATATCATCGATTACAAAGAGGATTACAAGCTGCAGCAGCTTCTCGATGAGGGCGGCGTATCCACGCAGCAGGAGCTTGCGGAATACCTCATCCGCATCCTGCTCAAGGGCCTGCCGATCCCCATCGATTACGACGTCCCGTCGCTTGCCTGTTCCACCTTCGCGGCGACCACGCCGGACGGGCAATACATCCTCGGGCGCAATCTCGATAATCAGGAGACGGACCTTGCCGTCGTCAAGACCGCGCCGAAGGACGGCTACCGCTCGGTATCCGTGGTCAACCTGAGCTTTCTCGGCTATAACAAAGAGCACACGCCCGCGAAGCTGAAAGACAGGATCGTGGCGATGGGCGCGCCGTATTTCCCGCTTGACGGCATCAACGAAAAAGGCCTTGCCGTGGGCGTGCTGCAGATCTTCGCGGAGCCGACGGACCAGAAAACCGAAAAGGTGGACGTCGACACGACGCTCGCGATCCGCATCATGCTCGACAAAGCGGCCACCGTGGATGAAGCGATCGAGCTTTTGCGGCAATACGATATGCACGCCTCCGCCGGCGGGTGCTATCACTTCCAGATCGCCGACGCCACGGGCAGAAGCGTTGTGGTGGAATACGTGCGCGACGAGTTGGTCGTCGTGGAGCGGGAAAACGGCTTTCTTGCCGCGACCAACTTTTACCTGAGCGACGTGCCGTTCGAGTATGATCCGCAGGGCATGGACCGCTATGACGCCATGAAAGAGACGCTTATCGAAAAGAACAACATGCTGACCCCGGAGGAGGGGATGGCGCTGCTTCTCAAAGTCGCGCTGACCGGCACCGCGCCCGACGAGCAGGGCCGTTCTTACAGCACGCAGTGGTCTTCGATTTATAACCTGTCCGAGCCGTCGCTCACGCTCTGCGCCGACCGCAACGGCGGCGAGGTATACCGCTTCAGTCCGCTTGATTGAGCATAACAACGTGAAGATCAGCCTGCCGTTCCCGACAGGCTGATCTTTTATGAAATGCTTTTTTGCGGGTTTATTAGTATTGATTCCGATCCGGCAGTGTGATAGAATATAAAAAGATAAACCGCCCGAAACAAGGGCTTCGGGCAGACAAATGAAAGCAATTCTCCGCTTATTATTTAGGAGGAATCCGATGGGACAGGCAAAATGGATCTGGTATCCCGGTGATTTCGAGCACTATCATCATATGCTGCTTTCGTTCCGGCGGCAGGAATACGGCTGCGATTACCCCTGCGTGTGGCACATAAGCAGGCCGGAGGTCAGCGCGCGTTTTCTCCGCTCCTTCACTACGGAGCACGACGGTGTTTTCACCGTCGTTACACGCGGCAAGGGTATGGTGCGCCTTGACGGCGCACTTCGACGTGTCAATGAACCGATTGAGGTCGATAAGGGTGCGCATGAGATCGCGGTCGAATTGTTCGATCTTAAAACGTTTCCGTCGTTGTTCATCGATTCCGACGTGCTGATCACGGACGAAACCTGGCAAACCGAGATCTACGACGCGCGCCCGGTCCCGGCGGCATGCGAGCCTGCTTTTTCTTCCGCCGCTGACGACCCCGCCGTGTTCCCGTTTTGCTATCGTGCGCTGGAGCCCGTCGCGGTCGAATCCGTCGGGAACGGCTTGTTATATGACTTCGGAACGGAGCAGTTCGGCCCCGTGCGTGTCTCTATCCCCGAGGGCGTCGAGATCACGTTGGTTTACGGCGAGAGCCGCGCGGAGGCGCTCGATCCCGAAAACGCGATCATCCGCGAAACGCTCACCGCGCGTGACGAACCCGAACGCCCGGCGCGGGCTTTCCGGTATATCAGCGTGCTCGGCGGGAACGCGAAAAACGTCGGGCTGAAAGCCTTGCTTGAATATCTGCCGATCGGGGATAAAGCCTCCTTCACCGCACCGGATCCCGAACTGAATGAGATCTGGGCGCTCTGCGCGCACACGTTTCACCTCAACACGCGGGAGTTCTTCTTGGACGGCATCAAGCGCGACCGCTGGGTCTGGTCGGGCGACGCGTACCAGTCCTTTATGATCGCGCGCTATCTCTATAACGACCCCGGCGTGACCGAGCGCACGATCGTCGCCCTGCTCGGCAAACCGCCTTACCGGCGGCACGTTAACACGATCAACGATTATTCCGCTTTTCTGATCATCTCGCTATGGGAGCATTACGAAGCCGCTGGCCGCCTCGATTTCGTCCGGTCGGTGTGGGAGAACGTCAAGGCGCTTTACGCGTTCATCGTCTCGCGGCTTGATGAAAACGGCTATGCCGTGCATAGGGACGGCGATTGGATCTTCGTGGACTGGGGCGAGCTCGACAAATCGGACCCCGTCTGCTTCGAGCAGATCGTACTCTGGAAAGCGCACCACGCCATGGCGGCGCTCGCCGCTGCGATGGATGAGCCGGATAAGACATACACAGTCCGCGCCGACGCGCTTCGCTCGCGCGTCCTTCGCGATTTCTGGGATGAAGAGAAAGGCGCGTTCATTGATTCTTTCACCTCCGGCAGGCGCTTCGTATCGCGGCAGACCAATATATTTGCGCTTCTTTACGGTTTTGTCGACGGCGAACGAAAACGCAGCGTCGTCAAAAACGCCCTTCTGAATCCTTCGCTCCCCGCAATCACTACGCCGTATTTCAAGCTCTACGAGCTTTTGGCACTGTGCGAGATCGGAAAGATCGGCGAAGCGCAGGACTATATTTCCGCCTATTGGGGCGGCATGCTGAAGGCCGGCGCGACAGCGGCTTGGGAGGCGTTCGACCCAACGCAGACGGGCGACGCACATTACGCCATGTACGGGTCGCCGTTTGCCAAATCCCTCTGCCATGCCTGGGGCAGCGGGCCGATCCTGCTTCTATGCCGTTACGTCGCCGGCGTAACGGTCTCGGATGGCGGCAAAGCGTTTCGCGTCGCGCCCGTCCCGGGGCGTTACAAGTCGTTTTCGGCGACGATCCCGGTCGGAGAGGGAAGCGTTCAAATCGATTATGAGAGCTTCTTCGTCACGGTCAGCGCGTCCGTTCCGGGCGGCGTGTTCTTCGACGGAAAAACCGAAACGCCGCTTCAGGAGGGCGAGACGTATACGTTCCGGCTGTCCGAATGACAGACCGACATTTTACTCAGATCAGGGAGGATACCGTATGAAACTCATCAAGTCAACGTTGAACATAGGGCTTGAAAAGCCGGTGAAGATCCTGCACGTGACGGACTCGCACCTCGGGTTTGTCGACGAATACGACAATCCGCGCAAGCACGAGTTAGCTAACCGGCTCTTTTCACCCGATAAAGAGAAATATCTGTACGAGCACATCGCCTACGCAAAAGAAAACTGTGACGTTCTGGTGCACACCGGCGACCTCTTTGATTTCGTGTCCCACGCCAACACGGTGAAGGCGCGCGAGATCCTCTCCGACGATCACATCTTCTTCATCGCGGGCAACCACGAGTATTCGCAGTACGTGGGCGAGGCGTGGGAAGACAACGCCTACCGCATGAACAGCTATATGGAGATCGACCGCATGGGCGGCTTCGGCGTGCCGATGCTCTGGAACACGAAGACCGTCGGCGGCGTAAACATCGTCGGCATTGACAATAGCTATTATTTGTTTGAAGACTGGCATCTTGAGCGGCTGAAAAAAGAGGTCGAAAAAGGCCTGCCAGTGATCCTCGCGTTCCACGATCCGCTGTTCGAGCAGTCGCTTTACGACTATCATTATCAGCACATGCCGCATGACTGCACCTATCTCGTCGGCTGCGACGAAGATCATCTTAACCGTTACAGCGAGTTCCGCGCCGTGCAGCAGCGCCCCGACGTGCCCACGCTTCGCTTCATCGACTACGTCAAACACGAGCCGGCGATCAGGGCGATCCTCACCGGGCACGTGCATTTCAGTTATGAGAGCAATCTGACCCCCACGCTCACGCAGTTCGTCACCGGCGGCGGCTACGAAGGCGTGGCAAGAGAGATCACGATCGTCTGAACAAACGGAAAGGAGAACCGCCATGTATCAGTTTCTTGTAAAGCTCGGCCTTATGCTCGCGCTGTTTTGGCAAAGCTGCTTCGGCTCCGCAATGCCCGTGAAGCAGCACACGGTGAATGAAAACGGCTCTCTCGCGGCGGTGGACGCACTCGGCAGATCGGTCGTAACCGCGGGCGAGAGCAAAAAGCTTGTCGGCGTGTTCTATTTTCTCTTCAACGGCGACAGCGGCGAAAACGGGCCCTACGACATTACGAAGATCCTCGAAAACGATCCCGAGGCCTATCTGTCCGATGAACGCTGGGTGACAGCGGGCGGCGGGCCCTTCCTTGCGTCGCATCATTGGGGCGAGCCTTTGTTCGGCTATTATTTTCAGACGGATAAATGGGTGCTCAGCCGCCATTGCCAGATGCTCACCGACGCGGGCGTCGATTTTATCGTGTTCGACACTACCAACGACAGTATCTATTACGACAGGGTCACGGCTCTCATCGACGTGTGGTACGGCTATTTTCTGGATGGGTGGAACGTGCCCAAGCTCGCGTTTTATACGAACACAAATTCCGGCGAGCGGATGAACCAGATCTACGACGCGTATTACAACAACCCCGAGCTCAAGGCGAAATATCCGAGACTCGACGAGCTCTGGTTCCGGCTCAACGGCAAGCCCATGATCGTGGGCAATAAAAACAGCGGCGAGCGCACCGAGGTAAAACGGTATTTCCGCATCAAGGACTCGCAATGGCCCGATACAGAAGACCCCACCACAAAGAAGCCCGACGGCTTTCCGTGGATCGAGTTCGTGAACCTTGAAACGCTTAACGCCTATTATAAGAATTCGCCGATCGACAAAAGCATCATGAGCGTTTCGGTTGCGCAGCATTGCGAGACCGTGCACATGAGCGCGTCGGCGTTCTACGGCAAGAACGACCACGGCAGAAGCTGGCACGACGGCGCAAAGGATACCTCCGAAAACGCGGTGCTTTACGGCTATAACTTCGCAGAGCAATGGGATTACGCGATTAAGCTCGACCCCGACATCATCTTCATCACAGGGTTCAATGAGTGGATGGCGCTGCGTCTGGCGGTCGAAGGCGAGCCGTTCGTCTTTTTCGATGAATGCACAGAGGAATACTCGCGTGACGTCGAGCCGGCAGCAGGCGTCCTCGGCGACAACTACTATATGCAGATGGTGCAGTATATCGCGAAATTCAAGCGCAGCACCGCCGCTGTGTCTCACGGAAGTAATGTCACGATCGACGTTTCCGGCAGCTTCTCACAATGGGATAACGGCAAGATCAAGGCGAAATACCGTGATTATAAAAACGACGTTGCCGACCGAAGCAGCCCCGGTTACGGAACGAACTATTACACCGATACGTCCGGCAGAAACGACATTGTGAACGCGAAGGTCTGCGAGGACGCGGACAACCTCTATTTCTATGTGGATACCGCCGAAAATCTTTCGCCGTCGACGGACGACGCGTGGATGACGCTGTTTTTGAACGTTGGCGGCGACAAAGCGGGCTATGATTTCTGCATCAACCGCACTTCGCCCGAAAACGGCAAAACTGCGGTCGAGGCTGTCATGGACGACGGTTACGCCCGCGTCGGCGAGGCGGATATCCGCTTCGAGGGCAACAAGCTGATGCTGTGTGTGCCGAAAGCGACGCTCGGCGTCGTCGGCAGCGCCTCGTTTACGTTCAAGTGGGCGGATAATTACGTCGACGGCGATCTCATGTCCTTCTACACGAAGGGCGACGCCGCCCCATACGGCAGGCTGAACTTTGTCTACTGAAACGAACCGCAGAAAAAGATTCGGAGCCGACGACAGTAAACAAACCACAGAGGAGGGACCGATCGTGACCGAACAAATCGACGCGCGCTATCCCGTGCCGATGCCGCATTCCGGCGCGCGCACAGGCACGTTTGAGAGCTCCGGCGGTACCGTGATCGCCCGCTTTGAGCAGACCGGCGAAGCCGATTTCGAAGACTATCTTGCCCTGCTGCGGCGACAGGGTTTTCACGTGTATGACGAAAACACGATCGACGGCAACCGCTTCGCGACGTTATGTTCCGAGAACACAACTGTCTCCGTTTCGTGGTTTTCCCGCACCGGCACACTTCGCGTGATCGCGGAGCCCCGGGGCGCACTCTGCCCGCTTGAAGACCCGCATGAAACGATTTGCGAAACGCTTCTCACCGGCATGAAAGGGGAGACGTGCGTCGCGGCCGAGGGCATGGGCTATATTATCCGCCTCGCGGACGGCAGCTTCTGTATCATCGACGGCGGCATGGGCGATCCCGATCACGCGGATTCGGAGAAGCTCATGAATATCCTGCTTTCGCAGAAGCCCGTCGGCGCCGAAAAGCCCGTGATCGCGGCGTGGATCTTCACGCACCTGCACGGCGACCACATCGGCGTTTTCAACTGTTTTTCATTGGACCATCACGACGACGTGGTGTTCGAGCGGCTGTATTTCAACTTTCCGAAGGAAGAAGAGACCGCCGCGTCGGATTCGCCCTATATGCTCGACGACACGATCTACCGCTACACGCAGTTCAAACGCAATCTTGCGGAGTTCTATAGCGACGTACCTGTTGTGAAGCTCCATTCCGGCAACCGCTTCGCCGTGCGCAACGCCTTGTTCGAGGTGCTCTACGCCTACGACGACCTCTATCCGCAGACGATCCTTGACGGCGGAATGAACGAAAGCTCACTGCTGCTCAGAATGACCGTAGACGGACAGCGCGTGCTGTGGACGGGCGACTTCGCCTTTCTCGCGGCCGACCTTGTGCTGCGAGAATACGAGACAGCGCTCTCGGCAGACATCCTGCAGATGGCGCACCACGGCTGGAACGGCACGCCCGCGCTCTACGCCGACGTCGACCCGACTTGCGTTCTGCTGCCCGTGTCGTTCGGCGTAGATATGAACAAAATGCTTTCTTCGCCGCAAAACGCTTGGCTGCGCGACAGCGCCAAAGTGCGGCAGTTCATCGTCACCGTCTGCGGCACGTGGACCGTCCGCCTGCCGTATGACCCAATGCCCGGCAAGTTCGTGCGCATCCCGTCGTCCGACACAGTCTATCCTGCTTATCCGGAACTGTTGGGAGAATAACGGCTTCATTCCAATATTTGAACGACGAAAAGAAATCCCCGGAACGGCCGTTCCGGGGTCCTTTTTTACTGTGTGTAGTTGATTTCTCAGTTTACGCCTTCCAGAGGCTGTGCAGGTTGCAATAGGCGTAGACCGCTTCCACCTCGTCGCCGTCGCAGATCCTGAAGCAGACCTTCGGCGCGTCGCCGGGTTTGAGCGCTTTGCGCTGGTTGCCCATCTTGGTCTGCAGCGAGACCCACTCGATGTAATGCTCCGGGATCATCGGATGCTCGGTCGAGCCCACGGTCACGCGCACAACGTTGCCCTCCACTTCCACAACGGGCACATGCTTCTCAAGCGAAGCGTCGGTGGACGAGGGGATGATCTCCTTCATCGGTTCGCCGCAGCAAATAACCGGCGCGCCCGTCTTTTTCACGATCGCGACGATCTGCCCGCAGCGCGCGCAGCGGTAAAACTTCATTTCCATCTCTTTTTCGCTCCTTTTGTATTTATTTGATTTGCCGTTTATATTTTATCATACGCGGCCGTGCTTTGGCAAGTGTTTTGCACGAATTTTTCGTGACGTAAACGCCGCTTTCCGAAGTTGTCATTGCAAACGGCCGGTTTTTGATATATAATGAATACGGAATGTTTGTTTATGAGAGGGGAGCAAATATATGAAGCCGACGTTGATCCCGCAGCCGCGCGAGATTATCTGTTCCGGCGGCGCTTCGGCTTTGCCCGAAAACGCGTCCGTTACGTTCGTGAACAAACCGGAGCTGCCGGATGAGGCTTACGAGCTCAAGATTGAAAACGGCGCTGCCGAGATCGCCGCGTCGTCGAAAGCGGGCGTGTTTTACGCCGCCGCGACGCTCAGTCAGCTGCGCGCCAACGGCGCCGTCGGGGATATGCTGATCCGCGACGAGCCGGCCTATCCCTACCGCGGCTTTCTTATCGACAGCTGCCGGCATTTCTACCGCGTCAACGAGCTGAAGTCCGTGATCGACGCGGCCGCCCGGTTCAAGCTGAACCGCTTCCATTGGCACCTGACGGACGATCAGGGCTGGCGTGTCGAGATCAAACGGTATCCGAAATTGACCGAGATCGGCTCGCGCAGAAGCGGCTCGCACTTCGGCGGCGTGGACGAAGGCGGTCCGTATGTAGGGTATTTTACGCAGGACGAGATCCGTGAGATCGTCGATTACTGCATGGAGCGTTTCATCGAGGTCGTCCCCGAGATCGACATGCCGGGGCATTTCACCGCGGCGCTCGCGGCGTTCCCGGAATTCGGCTGTACCGGCGAGCATATGGAGCCTGCGCAGAAAGAGGGTATTTACCCCAACGTGATGTGCGTCGGCAACGACGGGGCCGTCGCGTTCGTCAAAAACGTGCTCGACGAGGTCTGTGAGCTGTTCCCGGGAAAATACGTCCATATAGGCGGCGACGAAGCCCCGCGCACGCGCTGGAGCCGCTGCGAAAAGTGCAACGCGAAAATGAAAGCGCTGGGGATCACGGATTACGACGCCCTGCAGGGCTGCTTCATCGAAGAGATCGCCGAATATCTCGTATCAAAAGGCAAAACCGCGGTCACGTGGAACGAGAGCCTGAAGGGCGGCCGCCTCTCGCCCGAACACGTTGTCGTGCAGCGGTGGATGGACCGCAAAAACCTGTGCGAAGCCTTCGCGAAAAAGGGCGGAAAGGTGATCGAATCGGATTTCTACCACTATTATTTCGATTATCCCTTCGGGATGACGCCGCTCAAAAAAGCGTTCAAATATGACCCTGCGAGCAAGCACAGGGAGGCGGGGCTCGTCGGCGTCGAGGGCGCGCTGTGGACCGAATACGTGCGCACGTTCGACGATCTGTGCGAAAAGCTGTTCCCTCGTATTCTTACTGTGGCCGAGCGCGGATGGAGCGGCTCTCCGAAACGCGATTACGCCGAATTCCGCGCAGCCGCGGAATCTCTCATTCCGTTTTTGAATGAGCAGGGCATCCCCGCGCTGCCGCCTGACCGCTGGGACCCCGCCCCGCTCAAACGCATTAAAGAAGTCCGCGCGTTTTTCAAAGGCCCGCTCAACAACGACCTGATCGGTCAGATGCGCGAGAACAAGAAATAACGCAATAATGAATCCGGAGGATGCATATGTTATTGGAGCAGGAGATCCGCGTCGGAAAACTGACAGTCTCGAACCGCCTCGTAATGCCGCCAATGCAGACGAACAAAACGAACGGCGGCCGCGTCACCGACGCGCTCGTTGAATATTACCGCGATCGTGCGCTCGGCAGCAGACCCGGGATCATCATCACCGAGCACAGCTTTATTATGCCGTCCGGCCGCGCCAATGAACGGCAGCTTTCGATCGCCTCCGACGATATGATCGCCGGGCACAAACGGCTGACCGACGCCATCCGTGAGGGCGGTTGTACCGCTTTCGCGCAGCTCAACCACGCCGGCAGCAACGGCGTCGGAGAGCCCGTATCCGCGAGCGGGGTGAACATCCCCACGAAAAAGCTGCAAAAAAGGCCGCGCGAGTTGACGGTCGACGAGATCGTGTCCATTGAGGACGCTTTCGCCACGGCAGCCGAAAGAGCGGTCAAAGCGGGCTATGACGGCGTGGAGCTCCACTGCGCGCACGCGTATCTTCTCAACCAGTTTTATTCGCCGCTCACGAACAAACGCAGAGACGCCTACGGCGGAACGCTTGAGAACCGGCTCAGATTTTTGATCGAAACGGTCGCCCGCGTGCGGCAGGCGATCGGTCCCGACGTCCCGCTCGCCGTGAGGCTCGGCGGCGCCGATTATCTGCCGCGCGGCTCGAAGGAGGAGGACGCCGTAAAGGCCGCCGTCATTCTCGAGAACGCCGACGTCGATCTGCTCGATATTTCTGGCGGCATGTGCTTTTATATGCGGCCGGGGCACGCGGAGCCGGGCTTTTTCTCATCCATGACCGAGAAGATCAAGGCGAAGACGCATATTCCCGTACTGCTGACCGGCGGCGTGAAGACAGTCGACGAAGCGCGAAAGCTCCTCGAAGAAGAAAAAGCCGATCTCATCGGCGTCGGAAGAGCCCTTCTGAAAGACGCGAACTGGGCCGTGGGTGTGTTTACTAAACAAGAATAACGATGGCGAAAGCAAACAGCAAAGAGATATTCGAATCGCTGCCGGTCGGCAAAGCACTTTATGAAATGGCGCTCCCGGCGGTATTCAGCCAGATCATCGTGCTGATCTACAGCATGGCTGATACCTTCTACCTCGGCAGAACGAACGACCCCTTCATGGTCGCGGGGGTCTCTCTTTTGCTGCCCGTGTTCAATATCAGCATCTCGCTCGCATGCCTCACGGGCGTCGGCGGGGGAGCGCTGATCTCGCGCCTGCTCGGCGAAAAGCGCGAGGGCGAGGCGAAAAAGGTCTCATCGTTCAGCTTCTGGTTCGCGCTCGCAATCGCCGCCGTGTTCTCGCTCGGGATGTTCGCGTTTCTTTCCCCTGCCTTGCGGCTGCTCGGGGCGAGCGACGACACGTTCGATTTCGCGCGGCAATACGCCTTCTGCGTGATCGTGCTCGGCGGCGTGCCAACGGTTTTGTCGAACGTGCTGTCAAACCTCATCCGCAGCGTCGGGCTCTCGAAGCAGGCGAGCTTCGGCGTCACGATGGGGGCGCTGATCAATATTGCCCTCGATCCGCTCTTTATGTTCGTGCTGCTGCCGAAGGGATATGAGGTGCTCGGCGTCGGCATCGCCACGCTGATCTCAAACTGCCTTGCGTGCGGATACTATCTGCTTGTGTACCGCGCCGTGAGGCACGAGACCGCTCTGAGCCTCAGCCCCAAAACGGGCATGCCCGAAAAGAAAAGCGTGCGCTACGTGTTCAACGTCGGCATGCCCTCCGCCATCGCCACGTTCCTGTTCGATATCGACTATATCGTGATCGACAAGCTGATGGCGGGCTACGGCGATATCGCCCTCGCCGCGATCGGCATCGTGCTCAAGGCGGAGCGCCTGCCGCTCAACGTCGGCGTCGGCATCTGTCAGGGCATGCTGCCGCTCGTCGCGTATAATTACGCCTCCGGCGACCATCAGCGGATGCGTAAAACGATCCGCCTGTCGCTCGTCGTGGGGCTGATCGTCGGGGCCGTGAGCATCACGCTGTATGAGATCTTCGCGGGCGGTATTCTTTGGGTGTTTATCAAAGAACCCGAAACGATGCGCCTCGGCAGCGCGTTCCTGCGCGTGCGCTGTCTTGCCACGCCCTTCATGTTCATGAGCTTTTTTACGGTGCACGTGTTCCAGGGCTTCGGCGAGGGCAACCGCGCCCTGTTCCTCGGGCTGATGCGCTGGCTCGCGTTCAACATTCCGCTGTTGTTCCTGCTCAACTTCCTGTTCGGCATGAACGGCATCGTTTGGGGGCAGGTGACCGGTGACATGCTCAACGTGATCTTATCCTTCATCGTATACCGGCATTATTCGCGCAGGCATTTTTCGGATCGGATAACCGAAGATCACGTATCACCCTGAATGCTTTCATAATGAAAGAAGACCTCCCGATTCACGGGAGGCCTTTTCAATGTGGTCTCGTATTACGGCATCAAATCAGGATAAAGGACGTCTACGTCCACGTCGCCGTTGATGCCGTCGATTCTGGCGAAGCCCTGCTGCCAGAGGAAATACCTGCCCTTATAGTCCGTTTCGTCCGTATAGTGCGCGAGCCAAACGCTGCCCGTGACCTCTTCGGACCACAAAAGCTCAAGGTAGTATTTGCTGTTATAAAGCGCCGCTTTGTAGCCGCGCGCCTCGGCCTCCTGCCGGAACGCGGCAAACATATCGCCGAAATCCTTCAGGCTCATCTTGTAGTCTTCGATGTTGTTATAGTCCTCCCAGTCGAAAAACACCGGAAAGTCGAGCGTTTCGCCGTTGAGCAGGGAATAGAGATAGGCAGCGTTTCTGTGCACCGCCTCGGCGCCGTTTTCTTCGGAATACCAGTATACACCCACCTTGAGCCCCGCGGCTTTTGCGTTGCGGATGTTGGCGGCGTAATACCGGTCGACGAAGTTCTCGCCGATATAGCCGCCGATGCGCATGATCGCGAATTCGCAGCCCGCTGCGGCGACTTTCTGAAAGTCAATTGTTTCCTGCCACCTCGAAACGTCGATGCCGACCATCGTCCCGTCCTTTTTATAGAGCCGGATGAATTCATCAAAGCTCTTCGGCGGGTCTTTTGGCTCCTCAACGGGAGCAGGCGCGGGCTCGGTGACCGTAACGGTCATGTTCGCGGTCGCGTATTTGCCTGTATTGTCAACGATCGTGAGCTTCAGCGGGTATTCGCCGAGCGTTGCGGGATCCACAACGCCTTCAACAATAAGCTCGACCTCCGGGTCCAGATCGTCGATATATGAAACGTATTTGTGCACGTTGAACGCGTTGCCCTGTTCGAGCGTTACGTTGTGAACGAAATACAAAAAGAAGGGTGCCATCGTGTCCTGCGGCTCGGCAGCAGGTCCAGGGATCGACGTCGTTTCGGGCGCGGAGGTCGTCGGGGCGGGCAGGGTCGACGTCGTTTCAATGGTCGGCGCGGCGGCGCTTAGCGCGGGTTCAGAAACCGCGGGCGCGGTCAGGTCGGCGGAGCTTTGGTATCTTAAACAACCGCTGAGGGACAATACGCAGCAGAGAAGCGCCGCGGCGATGCGGATATATTGCGAATATCGTTTCATGCGAGCCCTGCCTCCTTTCGCGCTGTTTTTCATATCTTAGCATATCCATTCATAAAAATAAATAGAAATTTCGACAAAAACCGCCGAAAATACTCAAAAATGAGAGAACCATCCAGAAGAACAACGGTACGCGGCGTTGAAAACGGATTGATTTTATTCTATTGAGTTGTTATAATTGATTCAGATTTGAAAGGGAGTGTTGTTCATGATGCCCGGTCCCCCCAGCAACGCGATCAACGATCAATACCGCACCGCGAAACCCAAAAGCATCCGCGACGTGCCCGCCTACGTGAAAAACATCGTCGGCGAGACCTCCGGCAGGATGTTCTATATTCTCAAGCTCGTGTGGGAGGCGAACAAATCCATTTTGTTCGTCATGTCGTTCATGACGCTCTTTAACGGCGTAACGCCGGTCATCGGCTCGCTGATCGGCAAAGAGATCCTCAACGAGCTCGCCCACGCTTACAGCGGCGGGCTCACAGATTTCAAGATCATCGCCACGCTCCTGATCCTGAACTTCGCCTATCTGCTCCTGACCGGTGTGGTGGCGCGCATTTACGCCACCGTGAACCGTATCTCGGGCGAGATCGTGGCGAACCACATCAAAGTGAAGCTGATGACGAAGGCGAAAGACGTGGACCTCGCGAGCTACGACAGCCCCGATTACTATTCAAAGCTCGAAAACGCCAACCGCGAGGCCGCGCGCCGCCCGATCGAGGTGCTCAGCGCCGCGTTTTCGATCATTTCCACCGTGATCAGCATCGTGTCATATATCATCGTGATCGCAGCCGTGGGCGCGGTGCCGGCGCTTTTGATCATCGCCGTGGCGATCCCGTCCACCGTGATCAACTTCTATTTCCGCAAAAAGAACTTCAACTTCATGTTCATGCGCTCGAAGAGCCGGCGGCAGCTCAACTATTATTCCGACGTCATGGTGAACAAGGATCTCGTGAAGGAGATCCGCATGCTCGGCCTCGCGGACACCTTTATCGGCAAATATAAAACCGTGTTCGCGGACTATTTCAAAGGCCTTCGTCGCCTGATGGTGCAGGAATGCGGCTGGACCATCGCCGCCACGCTGCTCTCGACCGTCGTCAACTGCGTGCTGTTCGTGAAGATCGCCCGGGGCGTGTATAACGGCGAATACGAGGTCGGTAACTATGCCCTCTATACCGGCGCGCTCACGAGCATCGCCAACGGCATCTCCACGCTCATCACGACCACCGCGTCGATCTACGAGGGCACGCTGTTCATCAACAACATGATCGCCTTCATGAAGGAAGAAAAGAAGATCGTGCCGAGCGTCGACCCGCCGCGTCAAATCGTGCGCGGCAAGCACACGCTCGAGTTCCGCGACGTCTCGTTCCGCTATCCCGGCACGAAAAAGGACGTGCTCAAAAACATCAGCTTCACCATCGAGCCATCCGATTCCATCGTGCTGGTCGGGCTCAACGGCGCGGGCAAGACCACGCTCATCAAGCTCCTCATGCGTCTCTACGATCCTACCGACGGCATGATCCTGCTCGACGGCCACGACATCCGCGAATACGATGTGCAGCAGCTTTACGGCATTTTCGGCATCGTATTCCAGGATTACGGCAAATATGCCGTCACGGTGAAAGAGAACATCGCATTCGGCGAGGTGATGAAGGACCTGAATCAGACTGACGTGGAATCCGCTGCCGTCCACAGCAACGCCGACGCCTTCATCGAGGCGCTGCCCGAGAAATACGAAACGCCCTTGATGCGCTATTTTGAGGACGAGGGCATCGAGCTCTCGGGCGGCCAGTGGCAGAAGATCGCTATCGCCCGCGCGTTTTACAGCGATTCCGATATCCTGATCCTCGACGAGCCAACCGCCTCGCTCGACCCGCTCGCGGAGCAGGAGATCTTTAACCAGTTTGAAGCCCTGCGCAGCGATAAATCGTCCATTTTCGTTTCGCACCGGCTTTCGAGCGCCACCACGGCCAGCAAGATCGTGGTGCTCAAGGACGGCTGTGTGTCCGAGATCGGCAACCACAGGGAGATGATGGAAAAGCGCGGCGATTACTACACGCTTTTCTCTACGCAGGCCAAGCGATACACCGAGCCCGTCGACGCGCCCGCCGCCCCGCCCGAAGGTTTCCCTGCCCCGCCCGCGAATGCCGGCGCGCCGGATACGCGCGCTATGCCGAGCATATTCTGATCTGCAGGAAAAACAAACGGGCGTTAAACCCATTTTTGTCTTTGGTGGACAGCCCTCGCGCGGCTCACTCGGCACGCTCCGCGTGCCTCGGGTTCAATAGGATTCTCTATACAAGCAAAAAAGGGTACCGTTTAGGCACTCTCACTTAGGGATTTATATGCCGCAGCGGTGCTGGTTTTTGCGAAATACTGCGTTGCAGGGGTCGGATATCCGTAGGATGATCCGACCCCTGCATCATTTCATTCTTTATTTGTCCCGGTCCCTCTCTATCTGGCTGAAATACGTCATCGAGGCGGCCAGGCCGATCGCAATGAGAACCCACAGAAAAGCGGCTTCGCAAAAATCCTTAAATCCTCCTCCTACGATCGTGCTGACGGCGTAAGTCAGCATGACAACAATGACCAGGATCGCGGTCGTAAGGATCAGCTTCTTGTTGTTGTCGGCGTTCTTTGCATCTTTTTTTACCTTCGCAGTCATTTTCGAATCTCCTTTCACCAATTCATCCAAGCTGATGCAATAGAGATCGCTGAGACTCAACAAACTGACGATATCGGGCAGCGACTTTCCGTTTTCCCAATGGGAAACGGTCACACGGGATACCATGATCTTTTCTGCGACCTGTTCCTGTGTCATGCCGGAATTCTGTCTTGCTTCTCTCAGTTTTTCCGAAATCTCCATCATTGCGATCTCCTTTGCCTGGTTTTATGATATCAGAAAATGATCCCGCTGTCTATCAAAAGACGTTTACAAAGCTCTGCAACCGGTGTAAAAAAGCCTTTACATCTCATATTTCGGGAACCGCTTTCCTTATTTACAGCTTATTTGCGGTTTTTCCCCAGAGGGTAAGCGTGCCGTCGCCGAACGTGATATTGCCGGAAAACGGTTTTATGCCGAATTCCTTTTCTCCGAGCGGGAAGAGCTTCAACGTGCTGCAAACGGTTTTATAGTATAGCCGGATATAAAGGTCACCGTCCTTCATGAAAACCTCATCTGCGAGAAAATCCCAATTGTCATAATCATATTTTCCGCAGAAGCTCTCCCATGCGGAACGGTCCGGCTCGCAGACTGCCAATTCCTCTACGGTTTTGACCGGCTCGGATTCACGGTCATACGCGATCGCTCGCATGCCGTTGAAGAAAGCATCGTACGCTTTTCCGTCCGAACAATCGCGGCAGTTGAGGATCACGAGCGCCCTGTCCGCGTCGACAAAATGCTCGAACCACGTTTCAAGGCCGGGCATGCCGCCGCTGTGATTGACGGCGAGCCCGAGCTTGGCATCGTGTTTGACGACCCAGCCGAAACCGTAGCCGTCGTCGCCGTCGTCATTTTCATCCTCATCGGCGCCCGCCGCTTCGCCGTTCAATAGACGGCCCGGGGTGTACATGACCTTCTGCTCCGGGAGCGTGAGCACTTTTTCTTCGCGAAGAGCCTTGTGCCATGCAAGCATATCGAAAATGGTGGTATAAAGATAATCGCAGCCGTTCAGACCGTCAGAGCCGACCACATAACCTGCGTCGGCCGAGAGATCGGAAGGAACGTATTTTCCGTTTTCCAGAACCATATTGCGGGTAAAACGGTCGGAAGGTCTGCCGTCCCTGCGCGTATGATAAATGCCGGAATCCTTCATACCGGCCGGCTCGAAAATGTTCTTTTTGAGATACTCCTCGAACCTGACTCCCGAGAGCTTTTCCACCGCCTCGGCAAGCAGCGTGTAGCCGACGTCGGTATACCGGAACTCTTCGCCCGGAGCATGGCCAAGAGGCTCGCCGCTTTCACGGATGAAGCGGAGCATTTCGCCGTTTTGCGGGATCCTGTGCTCGTTTTCAAGAACGGGCACGACCCAGCGGTCGGTGTTGAAATCGTCGGGCATGCCGCTCGTATGCGTTAAGAGATGGCGAAACGTGACCTCGGGATACGGGAACTCGGGAAAAACTGTAGCATACGCGTCGTCAAGCTTCAGTTTGCCATCTCTGACAAGCAGCATGATCGCCGTCGCGGTGAACATCTTTGTGACCGAGGCCATTTCAAAGATACTGTCTTCCCGCATCGGAAGTTTGTTTTCCGCGTCGCTGAAACCGTAAGCGCCTTTTGAGATGACACTGCCGTTCTCGGCGTAAAGCCAGGTCCCGTTGAAGCCGGCTTTTTCGAACCCTTCACGGGCAAGTGCATCCATCATTGCTCTTTTATCCATAAAGCTTAGCCTCCCCAAAAAAACTGTTGTGGTTTAGAATGGATATAGATGATATAACAAAAACGGGTATCGTTCGGTACCCGTTTTTGTTTGGCAGGGGCAGAAGGACTTGAACCCTCGGCACGCGGTTTTGGAGACCGCTGCTCTACCAACTGAGCTATACCCCTGTGCGACGAATTGTATTATAAAGCTTTGCATCCGAATTGTCAAGACTTTTTTTGATAATTCTCGCGATCGCAAACCGCGCTTTTGCGTCGGTGCGGTTGACAACTGTTTCATCCGATGTTATGATGATAGCAAATGAAACGGGAGGGAAGCATATGCCCGATTATAAGCTCTTATGCGCACAGCTCGAGGCGCTGAACGAAGATAATTCTTATCCCATCGCGATCCTCGCGAACGCGAGCGCCCTGCTTTTCGACGCGCTCGACAACGTCAACTGGGCGGGGTTTTATCTGCTTGAAGGCGATAAACTCGTTCTCGGTCCGTTCCAGGGAAAAGTTGCCTGCGTCACGATCCCCGTGGGCAAGGGCGTGTGCGGCACGGCGTTCGCGAACAACGAAACGCTCGTGGTGCCGGACGTGCATCAGTTCTGCGGACATATCGCGTGCGACAGCGCGTCGAATTCCGAGATCGTGGTACCCTTGCGTAAAAACGACGGGCCCTTCGGCGTGCTCGATATCGACAGCACGGTTTTCTGCCGTTTTGACGAAGAGGACCGCGCGGGACTCGAGGCTTTCGCACGGGTCCTGGAAAAGGCTTTTTAATAGAATAAAATATTATGTTTCCTTGACAATAAAGCGTTTCGGGTGTATAATCCAAATTGATATCATATGTTTGGAGGATCATTCTCTTTGCTTACGTTTTCCGTGAAAAACAACGCGTTATTGATTCAAAGAAACGGCAAAACCGTATACGGTTTTCTGAAAAACGGCTGCGCGCTGAAAGCGGCGGTCGGGAACTGCTCCTATTCCATGAACAGGGGCAGTTTTCGTATTAAGGACAAGATCGGCGACAAGGTCGCCCTGCACGTCAAGGACTTTTCCGTCGACGGGCAGACGGCCGCTGTCACGCTCAGCGAAGGGAAGCTGCGCGTGACGCTGAACGGCGATATCGCCACGTTCCTTCCAGAGGGCCTTTCTCACTATAACCGGATGTTCCTCACGCTTCCGGCGACCGAAAAAGAGCACGTTTACGGCGCGGGCGAGACCTTCAGCGAGTTCGACCTGCGCGGCAAAAAGTTCAACGTATGGGTCGCTGAGCACCAGAACACGCAGGTCGTGGCGCGCAAGCTCCGGCTCATCAAACTGGGCGACAAGGATTCCGAGCGCAAGATGGATTTCGGTAAGTACGAAACTTATTACGCGCAGCCCACGTTCCTGAGCTCCGAAAAGTATTTCTTCCATTCCTTCACCACGGCGCGCGCTGTGTTCGATTTCACCGCCTCCGACCGGCACGAGATCGAAACGGATCACGTTTCGCCCTTTGCCCTCGGCTTCGGCGACGATTTCGAAGAGGTGCTCGAAAACCTCACGTCCATTCTCGGGCGGCAGCCGGAGCTGCCGGACTGGGTCTACGACGGCTATATTCTCGGCGTGCAGGGCGGCACCGACATCATGATGAAAAAGGTGCAAAAAGCGCTCGACGCCGGCGTCAAAGTCAACGGCGTGTGGATCCAGGACTGGGAGGGCAGACGCATCACCGCCTTCGGCAAGCAGCTCATGTGGAACTGGGAGCACGATAAGGATCTCTATCCCGGCCTGCCTGAAAAGATCCGCGATCTCAATGCAAAAGGCATCCGCGTGCTCGGCTACTGCAATCCGTTTCTCGCGATCGAAAAGCCGTTATATAAAATCGCGCATGACAAAGGCTACTGTGTGAAGGACACAGAGGGCAACGATTATCTCGTCACGATCACGACCTTTCCGGCGGCGATGGTGGATCTCACGAACCCCGACGCCTGGAACTGGCTCAAAGGCATTATAAAAACGAATATGATCGACTTCGGTCTTTCGGGCTGGATGGCGGATTTCGGCGAATATCTGCCCACCGACTGCGTGCTGCATTCCGGCGAGAACGCCGAGCTCGTGCACAACACCTGGCCCGCGCTCTGGGCGAAGCTCAACAGGGAAGTCGTTGAAGAGAGCGGCAAGCTCGGCGAGATCATGTTCTTCACCCGCGCCGGGTTCTCACAGACGCCGAAATACTCCACCATGATGTGGAACGGCGACAACCACGTCGATTTCTCGCTCGACAACGGCCTGCCGTCGGTGATCCCGGCCATGCTTTCGCTCACGTGCAGCGGCTTCGGTTTAAGCCATTCCGATATCGCCGGCTACACCACGTTCGGCAAACTCAGGCGCAGCAAGGAGCTCTATTTCCGCTGGTGCGAGATGGCGGCATTCACGCCCGTGATGCGCGGCCACGAGGGCAATAACCCGGATCTCAACGTCCAGCTCGACCACGATTTCGATATCCTCGCCGTCGGCGCCGAAACGAGCAAAATTCACGCCGCGCTCAAGCCCTATATCAAAGAATGCGTGCGTTATAACGCCGAAAAAGGCGTCGGCGCGGTGCGGCCGCTGTTCTTCTATTACGACGAAGAGCAGGCTTATAAAGAGATGTACGAATACCTGCTCGGCCGCGATATCCTTGTTGCGCCCGTAGTCCGTCCCGGCGCCGTGACAAGGCGCGTATATCTGCCAAAGGACGAATGGATCCATCTCGGCACCCAAAACGTGTATCACGGCGGCTACGTGACCGTGGACGCGCCGCCCGGACACCCGGCCGTATTCGTGCGCGCGAAGGCGGACGAAACTTTGCTTCGTATCTGTTCACAAATGGATATATCATACTAAACGAAAAGGAGAAACCATCATGAAGTATTTTCTTGACAGCGCAAAAATCAACGAGATCCGCGAGGCTTTCGATACCTTCGGCATCGACGGCGTCACCACGAACCCGAACCATATCATGAACGCGGGCAAGCCGTTTTTCACGGTCATCCGCGAGCTCGCAGACTTCGCCGAAGAAAAAGGCGTGAAGGGCTGGGGCAAGTTCCCGATCTCGGTCGAGATCAACCCGCATCTCGCCAACGCCGACGATATGTTTGCCATGGGCAAAAAGATCGCTGCGATCTCAACGAATTTCGTGATCAAGATCCCGTGCACCGAGGCAGGCATCGCCGCAGCGAGACGCCTTGAAAACGCCGGCATCCGCACGAACCTCACGCTCGTGTTCTCGCCCTCGCAGGCGCTCATCGCCGCGAAGAACCGTTCGCTGTTCGTGTCGCCGTTTATCGGCTGGAAAGAATCGAGCGGCGAAGACTGCCAGCAGTATATCCAGGATATCGTGGATATCTACGCGAACTACGATTATCTCGGCAAAACGCAGATCATCTGCGCGGCCGTGCGCAACGGCAAGCAGATCGTGGACTGCGCGAAGGCCGGCGCCGACATCGTGACCGCCGGGCTGCAGGTGTATAAAGACAGCTTCTATCACGCTTTCACCGACTACGGCCTCGCCAAATTCCAGAGGGCCTGGGACAACACCGAAATCGGCGAATAAGAGGTCCGCGGCATGAAGATCGGTTTTATCGGGCTCGGCATTATGGGCGAGTCCATGTGCGAAAACATAGTCAAAAAGCATAACGACGAAGTCTTCTGCTCCGACGTCAACCGCGCGCAGGTCGAAAAGCTCGCCGCGCTCGGCGCCGTTCCGTGCGAAAACAACGTCGAAGTCGCCGAAAAAGCGGACCTCATCATCACCATGGTGCCCACGTCCGCGATCGTGCGCTCGATCTACGAAGAGCTGCTGCCCGTTCTCGGCCCCGGCAAAATCTGCGTCGACATGAGCACGATCGACCCCTCGGTATCCGTTGAAATCTCCGAGTTCGTGCGCGCGAAGGGCGCGCGCTTTGCCGACGCGCCTGTCGTCAAATCAAAGCCCGCCGCCATTACGGGCACGCTCGGCATCCTTGTCGGTTGCGACGAAAACCTGTTCCCGGTGATCGAGCCCGTGCTGCTCTATATGGGCTGCAAAGTCATCCGGCTCGGCGGCAACGGCAAAGGCCTCGTGATGAAGATCTGCCATAACACCCTCGTCGGTGAGATCCAGAACGGCGTGAACGAAACGCTGAACCTCGCCATGAGGCTCGGCATCGATATTGACGGTTTCTGCGCTTCGGTCGCCGCGGGCGGCGCGCAGTGCTTCTATCTCGATTCGCAGCACGAGAACCTCAAAAACGAGAACTGGAAAACCGCGTTTTCGTTCGCGAACATGAACAAGGATATCCATATCTGCGACCGTCTCGCGAATGAAGCCGGCTTCGATATGCCCGGCATGCAGAACGTGAAGCGCATATATGAAAAGGGTATGGACGCCGGCCTCGCCGCTGAGGATTTCCGCGCGAGCTTTAAGGTCGTTAGGGGAGATACCGATGCTTGAACGCCTCAATAAAGTGAACGACGTGAAGATCCTGTCGGTATACGATCCCGCGTTCAAGACCTACGGCAGCGTTGTGACGGGCTACGATTTCACGGATCTCATCGGCTATATGGAGCGCCATACGCTCACGCCCGAAAGCGGAAACGTCTACGTGCCGAGCGTGCCAGAAATGGAAGCGCTGCCCGTCTTTGAAGCGCTTACGGACAGGCTTTACGGCGGCATGCCGATCCAGATCGGCTACTGCAACGGCCGGAATTCCACCTATAACGGCTTTGAATACCACAAGGGGAGCGAGCTGAACGTCGCCGTGACCGACCTCATGCTCGTGCTCGGCCATACCTGGCAGCTGCAAGATAATTGCTTTACAGTCGGTGACGAACAGGTTTTCTACGTGCCGCGGGGAACCGCGATCGAAATGTTCCAGACGACCCTGCATCTCTCGCCCTGCAAAGTCAGCGACGCGGGCTTCAAGGCCGTCGTGGTGCTGCCGCGCGGCACGAACACGCCGCTTGACAAAAAGCCGGAAAACCCCGTCGACGAAGACCGCCTGCTTCTTCAGAAAAACAAGTGGGTGATCTCGCATCCCGACCGCGAACCGCTCATGAAACAGGGCGCTTTCCCCGGTCTTCTCGGCGAAAACAAAGAGCTTTACTACTGATTCGAAAGGAAGAGAATATGTCTTTCCGTTTTGCTTACATCCCGATCGGCGTGCCCACATTCCATCTTGAGAGCGCGCAGAAAGAATTCGACAAGAGCGTCGCTTTTCTGAGATCGCTCGACGAAAACGTGATTGTGCCGTCTGAAATGCTGCTTTCGCTTGACAAGCTGAACGCCTTTACACAAAGTCTTCAGCTTGATTTCGCCATCGTGCAGAACGTGACCTTCGCGAACGGCGCGTATATCGCCGAAGTGCTGCGCAGATTCGACTGCCCGGTGCTCTTATGGACGCTGCGCGAACCCGTGATCGACGGCACGCGCCTGCGCCTCAACTCCCTGACCGGCGCGTATTCCGCCGCCAACATGCTGCACGCGTTCGGCAGACCGTTCACCTACGTGTTCGGTTCGCCCGATGAAGATTCCGCCCGCAAAAAGATCGCCGCAGCGGTGAACGCCGCGCGCGTTCGTAAAGAACTGAAGAGCCTGCGTCTGCTGCAGGTCGGCCATACGCCGCAGGGCTTTGGCTTCGGTAGGGCTATGGACGCCGAAGTGATGACGGTGTTCGGCTCGGAGCTTCTCTCGATCGAAGCGCGGGAGCTCATCAACGCCGCGAAAGCCTTTTCGGACGACGATATAAATGAATATCTCGCCGACGCCGGAACGAGGATCCGCTCGCTTCAGGATATCGAAGAAAAGAACGTGCTCGACTTCGCGCGCCTTTACCGCGCGTATGATGAATATGTGAAAAAGAACGGTATCGGCGCGCTGTCATCCCGCTGCTGGCCCGATTTCTTCGTCGATTTCGGCACGCCCGTATGCGCCGTGCTCGCGATCCTCAACGATCTCGGCGTGCCCGCCGCGTGTGAGGCGGACACCTACGGGGCGCTTACCATGTTCATCGGGCAGAAGCTCACCGGCAGCCCCGTGTTCTTCGGCGATCCCGTTTCGATGAACGAGGCCGAAAACACCCTCACTTTCTGGCACTGCGGCATGGCGCCCTGTTCGCTCGCGCGCGACGATACCGGCGCCGTTGCCGGCCGTCACTGCAACCGGCACATCGGGCCAACGCTTGAGTTCGGCTGCAAAGCCGAAAAGAACGTCACCGTCTGCCGCGTGGGCAAGGACGCCTTCGGCAAGTTCCGCCTGTTCATCTGCTCCGGCGAAGCGCTCGACAAGCCCCAGCAGTTCTACGGCACGTCGATCGTCGTCAAAACGAAATCCGACGCCGCCGCCGTCGTGGACCGCTCGGTTTCGGATGGCTGGGAGCCGCATTTCGTCGTGGCGATGGGCGATATTGCAGCTGAGCTTCACATCCTTGCCGACATGCTCGGCATCGAAGCCGTCGAATACTGATATGCGCATCGATCTGCAGGGGATCCTGTTCCTCGTCGTCGTATTTCTATCAAACGTCATCCAGTGCGTCACCGGGTTTGCGGGCACCGTACTCGCGATGCCGTTTTCGGTGATCCTGATTGGCGACTCCGCGGCGAAAGCGATCTTAAACGTGCTCGGTGCGGCGGCATCTATCGGCGTGCTCGTTTCGGCGTATAAGCACGTTAACAAAAAAGAATTCGTCAAGATCGTCGGCTTCATGCTGCCGGGCATCGTCGCCGGGTATTTCCTCAACAAAACGCTCGACAGTTACGTGCGCGCGGCGCATATCATTCTCGGCGTCGTCGTCATCTTTTTCGCGGTGTTGAACTTCTATAAGCTGTTCGCGAAGAAGGAATCAAAGCAGCCGGGTCCCGTATTGTCCGCAGTCGTACTGCTCGCGTCCGGGCTCATCCACGGCGTGTTCGTCTGCGGCGGGCCGATGCTCGTGACCTACGCCAGCCGCCGGTTTGACGATACCAAAGAGTTCCGCGCCACGCTCTCGGCCGTGTGGATCGTGCTCAACGGCATCATGATCTTCACGCATTACCAAAGCGGCTATTTTGACGGCAACACCTTCGTGCTTCTTCTGTACGCGCTCGCGGTGCTTGTCGGCGCGATCCTGCTCGGCAATCTGATCGCGAACAAGATGAGCAAAAAAGCGTTTCTCATTCTGTCCTACGTCCTTATGGTCATCAGCGGGATCTCGCTGCTGATCCAATAATAGAAAGGAGTCATTCCGATGGCAAACAATTCACCTCTCGACGGAAAGACATACGGCATCCGGTTCTCCGAAAAGATCGGCTATGCTCTCGGCGACGCCGCGGGCCTGATGACCTTCGGGCTGATCGGTTCCTTCCAGCAGGTCTTTTTGAACAAGGTCCTGCTGATCGACGCCGGAAAGCTGACGATCCTGTTTTTGGTCGCGCGCATCTGGGACGCGATCAACGACCCGCTCTGGGGCAGGATCATCGACAGCCGCAATCCGAAGCACGGCGACAGATACCGCCCGTATCTCAGGTGGGTGTCGCTTCCGCTCGCGATCTTCGGCGTTCTGATGTTCGTCAAGATCCCCGGCCTTTCCGAGAATCAGTATCTCATCTGGGCGTATATCACGTATATCGGCTACGGCATGCTGTACACGGCGGTGAACATCCCTTACGGATCGCTCGCCTCCGTCATCACGACCGACCCCGGTGAGCGCTCCGCGCTTTCGATGTTCCGTTCCATCGGCGCCGGTCTCGGCGGCACGCCCGCGCAGATCCTTTTGCCGATGTTCGTTTATAAAACCGTGCTCGACGCCAACGGCCAGCCCATCATCGACGCCCGCACGATGAAAGCCGAAAAGGTGCTCGATCCGACGAAAATGCTGATCGCCGTAGTGATCCTCGCCGTGTTCAGCGTGCTCGTATATCAGCTCTGCTACAAGCTGACGCGCGAAAGAGTGCACGGGCTTGAGCATAAAAAAGACTCCAACGTGATGGAAACGATCAAGGCGCTGGTAAAGAACAGGGCGTTCGTTATGCTTTGCATCGCCTCCATGCTGCTGATCGCCGCTCAGTTCTTTACCCAGTCGATGTATAACTATCTGTTTATCGACTATTTCAAAGAGCCGTCGCGTTATTCGCTGTTCACTGTGTTCACATATCTGCCGATGGCGATGCTGCTGCCTGTGCTGCAGAAGCTCGTGCGGCGCTTCGGCAAAAAAGAGATCTGCGCCGTCGGCATGCTGTTCTCCGCGATCGCGTATTTCGTCCTTTGGGCAGTCAAAACCACGAGCGTATGGGTCTTCCTCGGGTTCTGCTTCCTCGCCGGCCTCGGCATGACCTTCTTCGTGCTTGAGATCTGGGCGCTCGTGACCGACGTGATCGACCACCATGACAGAATGACCGGCAGAAGGGAAGAGGGCACCGCCTACGCGTTCTTCTCGTTTACCAGAAAGCTCGGCCAGACGGTCGCCGGCGTGCTCGGCACGCAGATGCTGGAGTGGATCAATTATGACGAAACCGCCGTCACGGTCGAAGCTGTCAACAAGATGTACAGCCTTTCCACCATTCTGCCCGCCGTCATGTGCCTGATCATGGCGTTGAGCCTCGGGCTCTTCTATCCGCTGAGCAAAAAAAAGCTGCAGGAGCTCTCGCTTGCCGATGCGCAAAAAGCCGCTGCTGAAGAAGAATGATCCAAATCGCATTTCGTTTCGTCCGTGTTGGCAGGAGGTCATTTTGAATATTGCTGTCGCACAATCCGGCGGCCCCACGGCTGCCATCAACGCGTCGCTTCTCGGCGTATACCGCGAGGCAAAACGCTCCGGGAAGGTCGATAAGGTTTACGGAGCCCTCAATGGTATCGAGGGTGTGATCGACGACCGGCTCGTGATCCTCAACGAAAAACTCGACACGCCTGAAAAAGAAGAGCTTCTCCGTCAGACGCCGTCCACCGTGCTCGGTTCGTGCCGCCGCAAGCTGCCCGCGCCTGAGATCGCCACCGACGTTTACGAACGGATCTTCGGCGTGTTCGCAAAATATGAGATCGGCGCGTTCTTCTACATCGGCGGCAATGACTCGATGGACACGATCGACAAGCTCTCGCAGTACGGCGAGATGACCGGCAGCATGATCCGCTTTGTCGGCGTGCCGAAAACGATCGACAATGACCTGTTGTTCACCGACCACACGCCCGGGTTCGGCTCAGCGGCGAAATACGTCGCCGCGACCGTGCAGGAGATCATACGCGATTCAAGCGTGTACGCCCTCGATTCGGTCACGATCGTCGAGGTGATGGGCAGAAACGCCGGTTGGCTGACAGCGTCGCTGTGCGTTTTGAAAGCGATCGGCGAAGAGGCCCCGCATCTCATCTATCTGCCCGAGCGCCCGTTCAAGGTCTCCGATTTCATCAGTGATATCAATGAAGTCCGGCAGACGCGGCGCGCCGTTGTCGTGGCAGTATCCGAAGGCATCCGCCTCGATTTCGAGGACCACGCCGACGACGGCCGCCATCAGGTGCTCGACGGCTTCGGCCACGTGGGGCAGATGGCAGGTGCCGGCAAGGCGCTTGAGCGCGTCGTCAGGCGCGAGCTCGGCATCAAGGTGCGCGCCATCGAGCTCAACGTGATGCAGCGCTGCTCTTCGCATATCGCGTCGCTCACGGACATCACCGAAGCCGAAGAGATCGGCGCCGCCGCCGTCAACGCCGCGCTTTCGGGCGAAACGGGCGTGATGATGACGATCGAACGCCTGTCCGACGAACCTTATCGTGTGCGGTATTCTCAAACGAAGCTCCACGGCGTGGCGGGCCTCGAAAAGAAGTTCCCGACCGAGTGGATCAACGACGAAGGTAACGGCGTGAAAGACGAAGCGATCAAGTATTTCTTCCCGCTGATCCAGGGCGAAGTGCCGATCCGGTATGAGAACGGCCTCCCGCGGCATTTTAAGCTATAAAAACGTAACCGTCCGGCCTCGATGAGACCGGACGGTTTTCGTATTCTGGATTTATTGCGTGATATCGAGCGCAGCGATCTCTTTGCTCCATTTCTGGATAGCTGGCAGATCGTAAGTTTTCGGCGCGTTTTGATAAGTTTTCATCACCTTCGAGCCGTTCATGAGGCCGCCCACGATCGTGAGGAAATACGTGGGATTGCGCATGCCGCGTCTGAGCTTTCCGAGCAGAGCCGTCACGTTGATATTCTTGCCGCCGCCCGCGAGATCCGAGCCCTGGATCACGTCGTTCTCGAACAGAAAATCCACGCCCTCGGCCGGGAGCTTGAGCAGCGCGTTCTTGAGCCCCTCGTTCTTCGAGGCTTCGCCGCCGTAGAGCGCGTGGAACTCGTGGTTATAATTCCACAGCGACTTTACGGAGAACGGCTCTTTGCTTTCGATCACCGTTTTCGCGAGCAGCTTGCCGGCATTCAGCGAAAGGTCGATGCCCATGCCGTTCATCGGCGTGGTCATGAACGCGGCGTCGCCGACCGCGGCGTAGCCGTCCGCGACCATGAGGGTGAGCGGCCGTCTGACCGGGATGATCGCCCGGCTGCCGCCGTTCACGACGTTCGTGCCCGTCCACGGATGCTCTTTGCGGTAGATATCGAGCATTTCGGCGATCTTTTGATCGGTCAGCTTGTCGATCCTGCCGATCAGGATATCAACGGTATCCTGATTTGTGCAAAGCCACGAAAGCCCTTTTTCACCTTCGTGATAGAGAGATACCTCAAACGGTTCTTTTGGCGTGACGTCGTGCGTTTTATCGAAATACGCACGGTAGGCGTAAAACACGTCGCCGTATTTCGGCTCTTTTTCGATATGAAAATATTTCGGAAGACCCGAACGCACGGGTGAGAACGCGCCCGCCGCGTCGATCGTGAACCCGGCGTAAACCGGACCGTCCGCGGTCCGAACGCCCGTTACGCGCCGACCGTTCGTGAGGGGAGCGAGGACCTCGGTTTCAAAGCGGAACTTCACGCCGGCGTTTTTCGCCTCCGAGATCAAAGCGCCGAGCAGCGCTTTTCGCCACATGATCTTCTGCGCGTTCGTTTCGTCAAAATGGATCGGGATCTTTTTGCGCTTCGAAGGGCTCACAAATACGCTGTCGCCGCGCACGCGCCAACTTTCTTGCGGGATCGCTTCGGCGCCGCCCGTCAGCAGATCGTCGAGCACGCCGAAAGAGAACCGGTCCTCCCAGTCGTGCCCGAGCGCATCCTCGCGTTCCTTTTCATAAACGGTCACGTCGTATCCGTGCTTTGCAAGCAGGATCGCCGCGGCAAGGCCGCCGTGCCCCGCGCCCGCGACAAGAATGTCGTTCATACTCATGCCCCCTTTTCTGCTTCTATCATAAACGATTGCGCGCGTATATTCAATACATTTTTGCGCGTTATTTCTTATAATTATAGCATCGCGGTTGACAAAGCCCCGTTTTCGCGATAAAATAAGACAAATTCGTTATACCGCCGGTTTGTTTACGGAGTCATTATGGAAGAAAATAACGCCCTGTTTGAGGCAAGAGAAGATATTTTGAAGATCGACGAACAGATCGCCGACCTGTTCGCGCTTCGTTTTCGCGCAGCCGAAACAATCGCGGCGTATAAAATAGAGCGAGGACTGCCTGTGGAAGATCCCGAACGGGAGGCGTTTCTTATTGCGAAAAACGCCGGTCGGATCGAAGACGAAACGATCCGAGGCTTTTATCCGCCGTTTCAAAATTGTGTGATGTCGCTATCGAAGCAATATCAGTCGAAGCTGATGCGTGAGGATCCCAACGTCATCCCCGTTTCTCTCGCAGACAACTCTTACTATATCCTGATCCGGCGCGGGTCGCTGCAAACCGCCAAGGGTGAACTCGATCTCAACAGGCGCGTGCTGGTCGTCACGGACGACGGCGTTCCGGAAGAGTATGTAAAGACGATAGCTTTACAATGCAAAGAACCACACATCGTAACAGTCCCGGCGGGCGAGGGCAGTAAAACCTTGCAACAGTTCGAAAAGCTGCTCGGCGTGATGCTCGAAAAAGGCTTCACGCGGTCCGACTGTGTGGTCGCTGTCGGCGGCGGAGTGGTCGGCGATCTTGCCGGGTTCACAGCCGCCTCGTATATGCGCGGCGTCGATTTCTATAATGTGCCCACGACCGTTCTTTCGCAGGTCGATTCGTCGGTCGGCGGCAAAACGGCGGTGAACCACAACGGCGTAAAGAACGTTGTCGGCGCGTTTTATCAGCCGAAAAAGGTGCTGATCGACCCGGACGTGCTGAAAACCCTGCCGCAAAGGCAAGTTTCAAACGGCCTCGCCGAGAGCGTGAAAATGGCTCTCACGTCCGATCCCGCGTTGTTTTCAGTATTCGAAGAAGCGCCGTCGATGGATGCTCTCGATCTTGAAACCGTGATCCGTCGCAGCGTTCTCATAAAACGGGACGTCGTGCAGCTTGACGAGAAGGAGAGCGGCCTCAGACGCGTCCTCAATTTCGGTCACACGCTCGGCCACGGGCTCGAGAGCCCCGCGGCGGGAACGGACCTGCTCCACGGCGAGTGCGTCGCGCTCGGCATGCTGCCTTTCTGCTCCGAAAGCGTGCGCGCGCGGCTGATCCCCGTTTTGCAAAAACTGAATCTGCCGGTGCAAGCCGTTTTTGACGAGGATGCCGTGATGGAAGCCATCAAGCACGACAAAAAGGGCAAAGCGGACGGCGTGAACGTCGTATTCGTATCAGAGATCGGAAGCTATGAATTCAGATTCCTTTCATTTGACGAGATCCGCGGATCTCTGGAACTCCTTAAGAAGGTGAAAGCATGAAAAACACATTCGGGACCAACGTATCGGTCACTTTGTTCGGCGAGAGCCACGGGAATACGATCGGCGCGGTGCTCGACGGCCTCGCTCCCGGCATCAGGGTGGATGAAGACTTCATCCGCTTTCAGCTTTCTCTGCGCAGGCCCGCCGGACACGTTTCCACAGGCCGCGTTGAGCCCGACGCGTTTCAGCTCGTCAGCGGCGTAAAGGACGGGTGTACGACCGGAGCGCCGATCTGCGTGCTGATCCCGAACGAGAAGCAAAACAGTGCGGATTACGAATCCGAAGAGTTTTTACCCCGTCCCGGGCATGCCGATCTGACGGCGTTTTATAAGTATCACGGGTTTGAGGACCGACGCGGCGGCGGGCATTTCAGCGGCCGCCTCACCGCGCCGCTCGTTGCCGTCGGGGCGATCGCCGTTTTCGCCCTGCGTCAAAAAGACGTGCTGATCGGCACGCACCTGAAGCGCTGCGCCGGGATCGTCGACAGAGTATTTATGAATGAGCTTGAAGATATAGAGACCCTCAATGAAAAAGCTTTCGCCGTTTTGGATGAAAATGCCTGTGAGAAAATGATCGCCGCGATCGAAGCGGCCGCCGAAGAGGGCGACAGCGTTGGCGGCGTGCTCGAGACCGCCGTGTGCGGTCTGCCGGCGGGCGTCGGCGAGCCGTGGTTCGATTCCGTTGAGAGCATGCTGTCGCACGTCCTGTTTTCGATCCCCGCCGTGAAGGGCGTTGAGTTCGGCGACGGGTTTTTGATCTGCGATAAAAAGGGGAGCGAAGCAAACGACGGCATGCGCCTCAACGGCGATACCCTTACGTTCCTTTCAAACCACAACGGCGGCGTGCTCGGCGGGATCACGACAGGGAACACGCTGAAGTTTTGCACCGCGATCAAGCCCACGCCCTCAATATTCAAAGAACAGTATACGGTCGATTTGACGAAGTGCGAAAATGCTGCGCTCCTGCTCAAAGGCCGCCACGACCCCGCCATCGCGCACCGCGCGCGCGTCGTCGTCGATTCGGTGACCGCGCTTGCGCTCTGCGACCTTTTGTCGATCCGTTACGGCACCGATTGGCTTAAGGGAGACGTGTGATGGAATTCGGGTGCATCGGCGAAAAGCTCAGGCACAGCTTTTCAAAAGAGATCCACGAAAAACTCGGCCCCGCGCCGTATTCTCTCATCGAGCTTTCGCGCGACGAGGTCGGCGCGTTCATGCGAAAAAAGGACTTCCGCGCGATCAACGTGACGATCCCTTATAAAGAAACGGTGATCCCGTATCTCGATTACATCAGCGAGACCGCCCACGGGATCGGCGCCGTGAACACGGTCGTGAACCACGGCGGCAGTCTCTTCGGCTTCAATACCGATTTTTACGGCATGACCGCGCTGATCGAAAGAACCGGTATCACGGTCAAAGATAAAAAGGTGCTGATCCTCGGTACCGGAGGTACCTCGAAGACTGCTTTCGCCGTTGCGAACGCCCTCGGCGCGAGAACCGTTCTGAAAGTCAGCAGAAGTCCGGGTTCCGGCGTTATCACATACGAAGACGCTTATCGCGACCATACCGACGCCGATATCGTGATCAACACCACGCCCGTCGGCATGTATCCCGCGACAGATGGCAGCCCGATCGATATCGGTCGCTTCCCGAATCTTTCCGGCGTGATCGACGCGGTGTATAACCCGCTCAGGACCGACCTGATTCTTGCAGCGAGAGCGCGCGGCGTGAAGGCGGAAGGCGGTTTATATATGCTCGTGGCGCAGGCCGTCAAGGCTTATGAATTCTTCAACAGCGTCACGCTGCCCGAAAACACGCTCGGTTGCGTGTACCGCGAGATCCTCGGTGAGAAGCAGAACATCGTGCTGACCGGCATGCCGGGCTCCGGCAAAACGACGATCGGCAAGATCCTCGCGAAACATACCGGCCGTCCGTTTTACGATACCGACGCGCTGATCGTAAAAAAAGCGGGCAACCCGGTTTCGCTGATCTTTGAGGAAGAAGGGGAGCGGGCGTTCCGCGATATGGAAACCGAAACGATCCGCGAGCTCTCTTCGCTTTCGGGCGTGATCATCGCCACGGGCGGCGGCGCGGTGCTGCGGGACGAGAACGTGCGTCTATTGAAAAAGAACGGGCGGATCTATTTCCGCGACCGTCCGCTTGAATATCTCGTGCCGACCCAAACGCGCCCCCTGGCGTCGAGCCGCGAAGACGTGGAGCGCCGTTACCGCGAACGTATCGATATCTACCGCGCAACGGCGGACGAGATCATCTATACTTCCAACAGCCTCAACGGCGCGGCATATGAAATAGAAAGAAGGCATTTCGGTGAAGCTAACGGTGCTCAACGGCCCTAACCTCAATCTGCTCGGGATCAGGGAGCCAGATATCTACGGCAAAACAGATTATAAGACATTATGCGAAGAGCTCATCGCCTACGGCAAAGAAAAGGGCGTGGAAATCGAGACATATCAGTCCAACCACGAGGGCGACCTTGTGGACAAAATCCAGTCCCTATACGGCGAATCGGACGGCGTCGTGATCAATCCCGCCGCCTTTACGCACACGAGTGTGGCGATGCTTGACGCGCTCAAGGCCGTTGGCATCCCCGCCGTTGAGGTGCATATCAGCGACCCCGACACGCGCGAGGAATTCAGAAAGATCAATTACGTGCGCCTTGCCTGCTTCAAAACGATCAAGGGACATGGCGTGAAAGGCTATTTTGAAGCGGTCGACGCGCTGATCGACCATCTGACGACATGAGAGTCATTATCGAGAAATCAAACCCGGAGGGCGTCGTATGTGCGCCTCCGTCAAAGAGCATGACGCACAGGATGCTGCTTCTGGCAGGCCTTTGCGAAGGCGAGAGCGTGATCGAAAACGTGGAGCTTTCGGACGACGTCGCCGCCACGGTCGGCTGCCTTCGCGCGATCGGCGCGGACGTCACGAATCCGACGAAAACGAGCGTGAAAGTGCGCGGCGTTGATATCAAAAGCATCCGTCCTTCGTCCGTTTTCGACTGCAGGGAATGCGGCAGCACGCTGCGCTTCTTTATCCCGGTGTGCATGGTTTCCGGCGCGCCCGCCGAATTGACGGGCTCGCCGCGCCTGCTGCAAAGGCCGCTCGGCGCATATGAGAAAATCGCGCGGGAACAGAACATCGGCTTTTCTGTCAATGAAAAAAGCGTGAACTTTAAAGGTCCGCTTCACGGCGGTACGTTCGAGCTGCCGGGCGACGTGAGCAGTCAGTTCGTTTCGGGCCTGCTGTTCGTCCTGCCGCTCTTGGAAGATAAAAGCGTGATCCGTCTGACGGGCAAAGTCGAAAGCCGCCCGTATATCGACATGACGCTCGACGCGATCAAACGGTTCGGCGGTGAAGCACGTTGGATATCCGACCGCGAGCTCCTGATCCCGGGTAGACAGACGTATCATCCCGTGAACGCCTTGATCGAAGGGGACTGGTCCAACGCCGCGCCGTTTTTCGCAATGCAGTATTACGGATGGGACGTTGATGTAAAAGGTCTTGACACGGATTCTAAGCAGGGCGACCGCGTGATCACCGACCATCTTTTGAATCTCTCGTCGAAAAACGAGCCCGTCGATCTCTCGGACGCGCCCGATCTCGGCCCCGTGGAATTCGCCTTTGCCGCGCTGAAATACGGCGGCCGTTTTACCGGCGTCAGGCGGCTGCGTTTCAAAGAGAGCGACCGGGTCGCCGCGATGGCAGACGAGCTTCGGAAATTCGGCTGTTCGATGAGCTGTTCGGTGAACGATGTGAGGATCGGAGAGTGTGATATCCGGACTCCGGACTGTGTTCTTGACGGACACAACGACCACCGGATCGTCATGGCTCTGTCATTTCTTTGTTGCTTTACGGGCGGCGCGATCGACGGCGCCGAAGCCGTCAACAAGAGTTTTCCCGGCTTTTTCAAAGAATTAGAAAAATTGAAGGTACGTATTACGTATGAAGCTTGATCAAAACCTCAATATCCTGATCGTCGGCCTCGGACTGATGGGCGGCAGCTACGCCGCCGCGCTTACGAAGCAGGGGTACCGCGTCTCAGCGGTCGACCCGGACGCTGACGCGATCGCGTGGGCGAAAGACAACGGGCTGATCGCCGTCGGGGCGACGGAGCCCGAAACTGAGCTGCTATATAACGCGGATCTCGTGGTCTTCGCCGTGTATCCGCATATCCTGCTGCCGTGGATCGAACAGCATCAAAAAGAACTGATGCCCGGCGCGGTGCTCACCGACGTGACGGGCGTGAAATCCTGTTTTCTGTACGACGTGCAGGCGAAGCTCAGGCCCGACCTTGAGTTCATCGCCGCCCACCCCATGGCGGGGCGCGAGGTTTCGGGCGTGAAGAACAGCGACCCTTCGATCTTCTGCGACGCCAACTATATCGTAGTGCCGACCGACGCGAACACGTTCTCGGCGATCCAGCTCTGCAAAAGCCTCGGCGAAACGCTGGGGTTCAAACGGATCTCGTCGCTGCCGCCGAAAGCGCACGACGAGATGATCGGCTTCGTTTCGCAGCTCACGCACATGATCGCCGTGTGCCTCATGACCTGCTCGAAAAGCGAACACCTCGTGGATTACACGGGCGACTCCTTCCGGGATCTCACGCGCATCGCGCGCATCAACGAAGACATGTGGAGCGAGTTGTTTCTGCTCAATAAAGAAGCGCTTCTCCAGCAGATGGAAAAGTTTTCGGCGGAGTTCGACCTCTTATACCGGATGCTGAAAGAAGAAGACGCCGAAGGCTTGAAAGAAAAAATGCGCCGGTCCACCTCGCGCAGAGCTCTGTTTGACACGGAGAAAAAGGAGAATGCCTTATGATGAATATGGAGTTTGAGCGCAAGCTCACGATCCCGAAAGAAGTCAAGGGGATCTATCCCATTACGACGAAGATCGAAGAAACGGTCTCTTCGCGCGCGAAGGAGATGGAGGCCATTTTCTCGGGCGAGGATGACAGGCTCATCCTGATCATCGGGCCTTGCTCCGCCGACCGCGACGACAGCGTGCTTGACTACGTTTCGCGTCTCGTTGCCGTACAGGAGCGCGTGAAGGACAAAATCTTCATCATCCCGCGTATCTACACGAACAAGCCGAGGACCACCGGCGACGGCTATAAGGGCATGCTGCATCAACCGGACCCCGCCGAAAAGCCCGATATGCTCAAGGGCATCGTCGCGATCCGAAAGCTTCACATCCGCGCCGTGGAAGAGACCGGTTTCACCTGCGCCGACGAGATGCTGTATCCCGAAAACGAGCGGTATCTCGACGATCTGCTCGGCTACGTGGCCGTGGGCGCGCGCAGCGTCGAGAACCAGCAGCACAGGCTCACCGCGAGCGGCCTTGCCCATCCCGTGGGTATGAAGAACCCCACAGGCGGCGATATCTCGGTGATGATGAACGCGATCACCGCCGCGCAACACCCGCACACGTTCATCTACCGCGGGTGGGAGGTGCACACCACCGGCAACTCCTTCGCGCACGCAATTTTGCGCGGGTACGTGAACAAGCACGGGCAGAGCATCCCGAACTATCATTACGAGGATCTCATCCATCTGGCTTCCGCTTACGCCGAAAGCGGGCTCAAAAACCCGGCCTGCATCGTGGATACGAACCACGCGAACTCGGGCAAGAACCCGTTTGAGCAGGTCCGCATCGCCAAAGAAGTGCTGAACTCCCGCAAGTATAACGACGACGTAAAGAAACTCGTCAAGGGCTTCATGATCGAGAGCTATCTTGAGGACGGCAACCAGAAGATCGGCGGCGGCGTTTACGGTAAATCCATTACCGACCCCTGCCTCGGTTGGGAGAAGAGCGAACGGCTCATCTACGAGCTCGCCGATATGCTTTGATATGTAAATGACCGCACGGAACTCCGTACGGTCATTCTTTTTGATTGATGATCTCATCGGCGAGCGACTGAAGCTCCTCAAAGGACGAAACGGTACTGAACCGGTGCCTCAGCTTCGCCGCCCCGTGAAGCCCTTTCGTGTACCACAGCGCGTGCTTTCGCACCTCGCACATGCCGTGCGCCTCGCCGTATACCTCGCAAATCTTTTTCGCGTGCGAAAGCATCAGCTCCACACGTTCATTGTTCGTCGGATCCGAGGGATAAGCGCCCGTTTCGAGATAGGCGTTGATCTGCGAAAAGATCCACGGCCTTCCCATCGCGGCGCGCCCGACCATCACGTGGTCGCAGCCGGTCTCGTCGAGCATGCGTTTCGCGTCCTCGGGCGTAAAGATATCGCCGTTGCCGATCACGGGAACGGATACCGCTTCTTTGACGGCCCTGATCGCAGCGAGGTCGGCGGGCGGGGCGTACATTTGGTCGCGCGTTCTGCCGTGCACCGTGATCGCCGCCGCGCCGTTCGCTTCAAGGATCTTCGCAACCTCAACGGCGTTGACGTGCTCTTTGTCCCAGCCGATGCGCATCTTAACGGTCACGGGCAGGCGCGTCGCGTCCGACACCGATCGCACGATCTTGCCCGCGAGGACGGGATCGCGCAAAAGATAGCTGCCGCTGCGGTTTTTCACGATCTTCGGGGCGGGGCAGCCCATATTGATGTCAATGAAATCCGGCTTATACGATTCCGCGATCGGAACGGCCTCAACCATGGTATCAGGATCATAGCCGAAAAGCTGGATGCCCGCGGGCCGGTTATCCGACAGCGTCATGAGCTCGGCGGACTTCCGGTCGCTCATCGTGAGCGCCTTCGCGCTGACCATTTCGCTGACCGTGAACGACGCGCCGAAAGAATAACAGAGGTCCCTGAACGTAAGATCGGCAACACCCGCCATCGGCGCGAGCGCGCAACAGCCCGGTATTTCAAGGTTTCCGATCTTCAATTGGCATCCCTCCCGTCTTCGTGTATTTTAACATAGAAATAAAGAAAAATAAAGTGGAAATTTCGGAAAATCTGTGGTATACTGAATTGAAAAAAACAATTGGAGGACCGTATATGCATTATCTCGTCATAGACGGCAACTCGCTCGTCAACCGCGCCTTTTTCGCCATCAAGCTGCTCACGGCGAAGGACGGGCATTACACCAACGCGATTTTCGGCTTCATGAACATGCTGCTGAGCCTCGTTGAAAAAACGAAGCCCGACGGCATCGCCGTGGCGTTCGACGTGCATCAGCCGACGTTCCGCCACGAGATGTACGACGCTTACAAAGCCGGGCGCAAGGGGATGCCCACAGAGCTCCGCGAGCAGATGGAGCCTCTCAAGGAGATCCTGCGCGCCTACGGCTGCAGGATCGTTGAATGCCCAGGCCACGAGGCGGACGACATTCTCGGCACGCTCGCCGCGAATACGCCCGCGAAGGATATGTGCTATATCGCTACCGGCGACAGAGATTCGCTGCAGCTCATCCGCGACAACGTCCACGTGCTGCTCACCGCAACCAAAATGGGGCAGACCGTGACGTCGGAATACGACCCCTCCGCTCTGTTTTCCGAATACGGTCTCACGCCGCCTCAGATGATCGAGCTCAAGGCCCTGCAGGGCGACAGCTCCGACAACATCCCGGGCGTGCCGGGCATCGGGCCGAAGACAGCCGGCGAGCTCATCAAAAAGTATCAGTCCGTCGACAGGATCTATGACGAGCTCGACACGATCGACGTGACGAACGGCGTGCGCGAAAAGCTGCGCGCGGGAAAAAACAGCGCCTATCTCAGCAGGGTGCTCGGCACGATCGAAACCGACGCGCCGATCGAGACGGATATCAAAGCCTATCTTCTCGCGCCGCAGGACAAACCGAAGCTAAAGGCCGAGCTCGCGCGCCACGAGATGTTCAAGCTCATCACGCGCCTCGGGCTCGATACCGTGCGCGAAGAGATCCCCGCCGCGCCAGTCGAAGTTGACACGGCCGGGAAGCGCTTCGTCAACTGCGACGCGAAAACGGCGCTGGCGGCTCTTGATCAAGCCGCGCCGGTATATGTGAACGGATTCAAAGTGACGAGCATGTTTTCAACCGTTTCGTACCTCCAGAACGGCGTCGTTACGTCTGTGACGGATCAGGCTGACGCGATTACGGAACTATTGAAAACGATCTGCGAGTCCGAAGGGATCGCCGTGCGCACGACTGACGCAAAGGCACTCTATAAATTCGCGTATGAAAACGGTTTTGAAGTCAAAAATCTTGATTTCGATCTTCCGCTCGCCGCATATCTTTTGAACCCGAACGCAGACGCCTATTCCGTCTCCGAAACGGCGCTTTCTTACCACGTGCCGCTCGTGAAGGTGGAAGGGACGGACGACCTCGCGGACGAGGAACGCGCAGCAGCCGAAGAGACCGCCGTATTGGACGTCCTCACAAACAGGCTGCTCGCCGCGCTGGAAGAAAACGATCAGGTCAAACTCCTGCGCGAGATGGAGATCCCATTGGCGCGCGTGCTCGCCTCGATGGAGCTCGTGGGCATGGCGGTGGACAGGCAGCAAATCGAAGGCTATTCGGTCGTGCTATCGTCGCGTATCGAAGCATTGCAGCAGGAGATCTACGATCTCGCGGGAGAAAGCTTCAACGTCAACTCCCCGAAGCAGCTCGGGACGATCTTGTTCGAAAAGCTGCATCTGCCCGCAAAAAAGAAGACGAAATCAGGCTATTCTACGAACGCAGACGTGCTCGAAGAGCTGCGCGACGATTATCCGATCGTGGACAAGGTGCTCGAATACCGCGCTTACGCCAAGCTCAAGGGCACTTACTGCGACGGCCTGCTTAAGGCCATCGCCGATGACGGGCGTATACATTCCACCTTCAACCAGACCGAAACGCGCACCGGGCGGCTTTCGTCCACCGAGCCGAACCTGCAGAACATCCCGGTCAGAACGGAGCTCGGGCGCGAATTTCGCAAGTTCTTCGTCGCGAAGGACGGCTATAAGATCGTGGACGCCGACTATTCGCAGATCGAGCTGCGCGTGCTGGCGGCGCTTGCCGACGATAAAAACATGATCGACTGCTTCAATCAGGGCGTCGACGTGCACACGCTGACCGCTTCCAAAGTGTTCGGCGTACCTGTTGAAAACGTTACCTCCACGCTCAGAAGCCGCGCGAAGGCCGTGAATTTCGGCATCATCTACGGCATCGGCGCGTTTTCGCTCGCGAAGGATATCCACGTGTCGCGCGCCGAAGCGGATACGTTCATCAAGGCGTATCTCGCGCTTTACAGCTCGATCGACGCCTATATGGTCAAATGCATCGACGACGCGAAGAAAAACGGTTATGCCGTCACGCTCTTCGGCCGCCGCAGATATCTGCCCGAACTTGCGTCATCCAACCATATGCTGCGCGCGTTCGGCGAGCGCGTGGCGCGCAATATGCCGATCCAGGGCACGGCTGCCGACATCATTAAGATCGCGATGGTCCGCGTGCACGACAGATTGGAAAAAGAATTGCCCGAAGTGAAGCTCATCATGCAGGTGCACGACGAACTGATCCTCGAGGCGCCCGACGCCCTCGCCGAAAAGGCTTCGGCGATCCTCAAAGAAGAGATGGAAAACGCCGTCCGGCTCAAAGTAGCGTTCTCGGTCGACGTGGGCGTGGGCGAAACGTGGTATGAGGCGAAGGGGTAATATGAAGATTCTGTATGCCGAAGAACGGCACCTCAACGAGATCGCCGCGATCGAAGATAACACGTTCCCGGATCCGTGGAGCATCGGCGTATTGCAAGCCGAGCTCGAAAACCCGATCTCAACGTTTCTCGTCTGCGAAACCGAGAACGGGGAAGTCGCGGGCTACATAAGCGCCCAGACGGTCGTGGGCGAGATGTACGTCGGCAATCTCGCCGTGAGAGAAGATTTTCGCCGGCAGGGCATCGGCAGGGCGCTGCTCGACGCGATCATCGCCGCAGCCAAACGGATGTGCTGCGAATTCGTGACGCTCGAAGTGCGCGTATCCAACGCCCCGGCCAGGCGGCTCTATGAATCGTTCGACTTCCGCTGCCTCGGCGAACGCAAGGAATACTATCAGCACCCGAACGAAAACGCCGCGATCTACACCTTATATCTGACCGAAGAGGACCTCTGACATGAACATTCTCGCAATCGAAAGCTCCTGCGACGATACCGGCGTCGCCATTGTGAAGGACGGCAGGGAAGTGCTGTCGAACGTCGTGGCGTCGCAGGTGCCCGAACACATCCTTTACGGCGGCGTCGTGCCCGAGATCGCCTCGCGCAGGCATTGCGAAAGCATATCCGCCGTGTGCCAAAAGGCGCTCGACGACGCTGGCTTGACGCTCAAAGACCTTGACGCGATCGCCGTCACCTACGCGCCCGGGCTCATCGGCGCGCTGCTCGTGGGCGTCAATTTCGCGAAGGGGCTGTCGTATTCCACAGGCCTGCCGCTCATCCCCGTGCACCATTTGCGCAGCCACGTGGCGTCGAACTTTCTGTCCCATCCCGGGCTTGAGCCTCCGTTTCTCGCGCTTATTGTCTCAGGCGGGCACACGCATCTCGTGCAGGTAAAGGATTATACGGACTACATAGTCATCGGCCGCACGCGCGACGACGCTGCGGGCGAGGCGATGGACAAAGCCGCGCGCCTTTTAGGACTGCCTTATCCCGGCGGGCTCAATATGGATAAACGCTGCGCCGGGGGCGACCCGAAGGCGTATCACTTCCCGCAGCCGCGCGTGGACGACAACGATTTCGATTTCAGCTTTTCGGGCATGAAAACGGCGGCGATCAACCTGATCCATAACGCCGAGCAGAAGGGCGAAACGATCAACGTTGAAGACTTCGGCGCCTCGTTCATGCACAGCGTCGTGAAGATCCTGTGTAAGAAAACGGAGCTCGCGCTGAAACTGACAGGTGAAAAAACGCTCGTGCTCGCGGGCGGCGTTTCGGCGAATTCAGTGCTCCGGCGCGAGATGGAAGCGCTGTGCAAAAGACGCCGCGTAAAGCTCTGCATGCCGGAGCTTCGCTACTGCGGCGACAACGCTGCCATGGTCGGCGCGCAGGGGTATTACGAGTATCTTTCGGGCAACGTCGCGGACCTGAAACTTAACGCGATCGCGTCGCTTGATATTGACAATAAATAGGCAATATGGTATCATATAAATGAATATGGTTCAATAACCGGAAAAGGAGAGAAACACTATGGCTCTTACGCAGAACAAATCGATCCTTCAATGGCTCGACGAAAAGATCGAGCTCCTCAAACCCGATTCGATCATGTGGATCGACGGCAGCGAGGAACAGCTTGAAACCCTTCGGCAGGAGGCGATTTCGACCGGCGAGATGTTCAAACTCAACGAGGAACTGCTGCCCGGCTGCCTGCTGCACAGGACCAAACCCAACGACGTTGCCCGTGTAGAAGACCGCACGCTGATCTGCACGCCCACCGAAGAAGAGGCCGGCCCCACGAACCACTGGATGGAGCCCGGCAAATGCTATGAGATGCTCTACGACATCGCCCGCCACTCCTATAAGGGCAGAACGATGTACGTGATCCCGTATTCCATGGGCCCCGTGGGCTCCAGATTCTCGAAGATCGGCATCGAGATCACCGACTCCATCTACGTTGTGCTCAACATGGCGATCATGACGAGAGTGGGCAAGGCCGTGATGGACGCCCTCGGCGATTCCGACGACTGGGTGCGCGGCATGCACTGCAAGTGCGACGTGGACGCCGAAAAGCGCTGGATCTGCCAGTTCCCGCAGGATAACACCATCATCTCGGTCAACTCCGCTTACGGCGGCAACGTGCTGCTCGGCAAAAAGTGCTTCGCGCTGCGCATCGCCTCTTATCAGGGCAAGCAGGAGGGCTGGCAGGCCGAGCATATGCTCATCCTCTGCGTTGAGAGACCCGACGGTGAGCGCCGCTACGTATGCGCCGCGTTCCCGTCCGCCTGCGGCAAAACGAACCTCGCTATGATGATCCCGCCCGAGGGCTTCCGCAAAGCGGGCTATAAGGTCTACACGGTCGGCGACGACATCGCCTGGATCCGCAAGGGCGAAGACGGCAGGCTTTACGCCATCAACCCCGAAAACGGCTTCTTCGGCGTGGCGCCCGGCACGAACATGAAATCGAACCCGAACGCCCTCGAATCCACCAAGAAGGGCGCCATCTTCACGAACGTGTGCCACAACCTCGAGAACAACACCGTCTGGTGGGAAGGGCTCGACAAGAACCCGCCCGAGCACGCCATCGACTGGAAGGGCAACCCCTGGAACGGCAAAGAGAGCACCGAAAAGGGCGCGCATCCCAATTCGCGCTTCACGGCGCCCGCCGTCAACTGCCCGTGCCTTTCGGATCAGTTTGAGAACCCGCAGGGCGTGCCGATCTCAGCGATCGTGTTCGGCGGCAGAAGAGCCAAGCTCGCGCCGCTGGTGTATCAGTCCAGAGACTGGAACAACGGCGTGTTCGTCGGCTCCATCATGGCGTCCGAGACCACCGCTGCGGCCGCCGGCGCCGTGGGCGTCGTGCGCCGCGACCCGATGGCCATGCTGCCGTTCTGCGGCTACAATATGGCCGACTACTGGCAGCACTGGGTGGATATCGGCAAGACGCTCGATCCCGAAAAAGCGCCCAAGATCTTCAACGTCAACTGGTTCCGCAAGGACGACGAGGGCAACTTCCTGTGGCCCGGCTTCGGCGACAACCTGCGCGTGATCAACTGGATCCTCGACCGCTGCGACGGCACGGTCGGCGCGAAAGAGACGCCCATCGGCTACGTGCCGAACGCCGAGGATATCGACCTGACCGGCATCGAGGACGAGGTCTCGCGCGAGACGCTTGAAACCATCCTCACCGTCGACAAGTCGCTGTGGAAGGAAGAAGTGCCGCTGATCGAAGAGTTCTACGCGAAGTTCGGTGACAGGCTTCCCGAGACGATCCGCAACGAGCTCGATACCCTGAAAGCGAATCTCGAATAAGCATCACACAAAAGACCGCCGGTCCTCCGGCGGTCTTCTCTTATTGTATCAAGCCGTATTGCTTGAGTAGCGTTTTCAATGCTTCGCCGCTGTTATCGGGCAGCTCACGCAAAGGAAGCCGCAGCGGGAGCTTTCTGTTCTTCACGAATCCGACCGCCTTTTTGACGGGGATCGGATTGAGCGTGCCGAACATCGAGTTCATGAGCGGCAGATACCGCTCATGGATCGCCTTCGCGGCCTCGAAATCGCCCCGCAAAGCGGTTTCGGTGAGTTCGTGCATCGCGTCCGGGATCAGGTTCGAAACGACCGAGATCACGCCTTTTCCGCCGAGCGCGAGGATCGGCAGCGTCTGGTCGTCGTTCCCGCTGTAGATCGTCAGCCTGTCGCCGCATAGGGCGGCCGTTTTCGCGACAGACGAGATATCGCCGTTCGCCTCTTTGATGCCCGCGATGCGCGGATGCGCCGACAGGGCGGCGTAGGTTTCGGGCAGGATGTTGAAGCCGGTGCGCGAGGGCACGTTATACACGATCAGCGGGCAGGAGATCCTGTCGGCGATATAGTAATAATGTGCGATCACGCCGTCCTGCGTACACTTATTATAATAGGGAGTGACCGCGAGGATCGCGTCGGCTCCCTGTTTTTCCGCGTCGTTTGCTTTTCTGAGCGCTTGTTCGGTATCGTTCGAGCCCGCGCCGGCGATCACGGGGACCCTGCCGGCGGAGACGGATACGGCGATCCGGATCAGCCTGTTTTTCTCGTCCCTCGAAAGAACGGGGGATTCGCCGGTCGTGCCTGCCACGACCAGAGCGTCTGCGTGCCGGTCGATCTGTTCCCGGCACAGTTCCGCGTAAAACGCTTCATCAACGTCTTTTAAGTCGGCGGTGAACGGCGTGATCAGGGCCGTTGCGCAGCCGGTAATGACGGGTTTCAAATAGTATCACTTACTCCGTGTCAATCATTCGAGGTCAGATAGCCCTCTTTGCACAGGAGCTCAGCGAGCAGCACAGCGCCGCCGGCGGCCCCGCGCAGGGTATTGTGCGACAGACAAACGAATTTATAATCGTATTGGGTATCCTCGCGCAGACGGCCGACGGAGATCGCCATGCCGCCCTCGAGCTCACGTTGGAGCTTCGTCTGCGGAAGATTATCCTCGGTGAAATAGTGCAAAAACTGTTTCGGCGCGCTCGGCAGTTCATAGATCTGAGGCTTGCCTTTGAACGACTGCCAGACGGACAGGATCTCGTCCTTCGTCGGCTTGTTGCGAAAACGCACGAAAACCGCGGCCATATGGCCGTCGGACACGGGCACGCGCAGGCACTGCGCCGTGAACCGCGGCGACGTCGCAGGCACGATCTCGCCGTTTTCGATCTTGCCCCAGATCTTGAGCGGCTCGATCTCACTCTTTTCTTCCTCGCCGCCGATAAAGGGGATCACGTTGTCGACCATCTCGGGCCATCTCTCAAAGGTCTTGCCGGCGCCCGAGATCGCCTGATAGGTGCACACGAGCACGTCCTGGACGCCGTATTCTTTGTCGAGGGGATAGAGGGCCGGCACGTAGCTCTGCAGCGAGCAGTTCGATTTGACAGCGACGAAGCCTTTTTTGGTGCCGAGGCGTTTGCGCTGCGCTTCAATGATCGAGATATGGTCGCTGTTGAGCTCCGGGATCACCATCGGCACGTCTGGCGTGTGACGGTGGGCGCTGTTGTTGGACACAACGGGGCACTCGGCCTTCGCGTAGGCGTCCTCAAGGGCGCGGATCTCGGCCTTCGGCATATCCACGGCGCAGAACACGAAGTCCACGCGCTTCACGATCTCGTCCATATCATTTACGGCGTCGAAAACGGGCATTTCGGCGATCCGGTCGAGAAGGGGAGAAGTCATCACCCATCTGCCGTTCAGCGCTTCACGGTAGGTTTTTCCGGCGGATCTGGCGCTTGCCGCGAGCACCGTGAGCTCGAACCACGGATGCTCCTGCAATAACGTGATAAAACGCTGTCCGACCATGCCCGTGGCGCCGATGACGCCGACCTTCAACTTCTTTTCCATTTGGATCACCTCAAAATTATTGTATTCAAATGCTGGCGAAATGCTTGCGTATTTTTCGCTTTTATGATATATTGATAAAGATTTTAGCAAATAATTCTTTTTTCGTCAATGTTTTTTCGGCAATTCGGGTGAATATATGAAAAAAAGCGATTTCTATTTCGATCTGCCGCAGGAGCTTATTGCGCAGGAACCCTGCGACCGGCGCGATCACTCGCGTCTTCTCGTGATCGGCAAACATTCAGGCAAGCTCGAGCACAAGCATTTTTATGATATCGTCGACTATCTGACGCCCGGCGACTGTCTCGTGCTCAACAATTCCCGCGTGCTGCCCGCGCGCATTTACGGGATCAAAGAAAACACCGGCGCGAAGGTCGAGTTTCTGCTTCTCAACAACAGGGGAGACGACGTGTGGGAATGCATCGCCGGCCCCGGCAAACGCGCGAAAGAGGGGAGTCTTTTCACGTTCGGCGAGAGCGTTCTGCGCGGCGAGGTGCTCGAGGTGCTCGACAACGGCAACCGGCTCGTCAAATTCCGTTATGAAGGCATTTTTCTCGAGCGGCTCAACGAGATCGGCGAGATGCCGCTGCCGCATTACATCACGCACGAGCTCAAGGATAAAGAGCGGTACCAGACGGTATACGCAAAGCCCGAAGGCTCTGCAGCCGCGCCGACTGCCGGCCTGCATTATACCCCCGAGCTTTTGCAGCAGATCCGCGACAAGGGCGTGAAGATCGCCTATATCACGCTGCATGTCGGCATCGGCACGTTCCGCCCCGTGAAGGCCGAAAACATCGAAGACCACACGATGCACTACGAGAATTACACGATCTCGCAGGAGGCGGCCGATCTCATCAATGAAACAAAGGCCGCAGGAGGCAAGATCATCTGCACCGGCACAACCTGCTGCCGCACGCTCGAATCCGCCGCCGACGAAAACGGGTTCGTGAAGCCCACAAGCTCAGCCACGAACATCTTTATCTATCCCGGTTACAAGTTCAGGATCATGGACGAGCTCATCACGAATTTCCATCTGCCCGAGAGCACGCTCATCATGCTCATTTCCGCGTTCGCGGGCAGGAAAAACGTGCTGCACGCCTACGACGAGGCGATCAAAAACCGCTACCGCTTCTTCTCGTTCGGCGACGCCTGCTTCTTTACCGATAAAATCTGACGCCTTTTCGCACTTGCGAACGGAGGGACCATGTATAAACTGATCAAAAAAGCTGGGAACGCCCGTTTGGGGGAATTCGAGACCGTTCACGGCACCGTGAAAACGCCTGGTTTCATGAACGTTGCAACCGTCGCCGCGATCAAGGGCGGTCTTGATGCCGAGGACCTTCGCACGATTAACACGCAGGTGATGCTGTGCAACACCTATCATCTGCACGTGCGCACCGGCGACGAGACGATCAAAGAACTCGGCGGCCTGCACGCTTTTACAGGCTGGAACGGCCCGATTTTGACCGATTCCGGCGGGTTTCAGGTGTTTTCGCTCGCGAAGCTCAGGCGTATCAAAGAAGAGGGCGTCACGTTCAATTCGCACATCGACGGCAGGCACATTTTCATGGGGCCGGAGGAGAGCATGCGCATCCAGTCGAACCTCGGGTCCACGATCGCGATGGCGTTCGACGAGTGTGTCGAGAACCCCGCCGAATACGTTTACGCCAAGCAGTCGTGCGAGCGCACCACGCGCTGGCTCATCCGCTGCAAGGAAGAGCACGAGCGCCTGAACGCCCTGAGCGGCACGGTGAACCCGCATCAGCTGCTGTTCGGCATCAACCAGGGCTGCACCTACGACGATCTGCGCGTAAAGCATATGGAAGAGATCGCGAAGCTCGAGCTCGACGGCTACGCGATCGGCGGCCTTGCCGTCGGCGAGCCGACAGAAGAGATGTACCGCGTCATTTCCGTTGTTGAGCCGTATATGCCGGCCGATAAGATCCGCTATCTGATGGGCGTGGGCACGCCCGGCAACATCCTTGAAGCCGTGAAAAGGGGAGTGGACCTGTTCGACTGCGTGATGCCGTCGCGCAACGCGCGTCACGGGCACCTGTTCACCTTCGGCGGCGTGATAAACATCAACAACGCGAAATACGAAAAGGACCTCAGACCCATCGAAGAGGGCTGCGATTGCCCCGTGTGCAGGCAGCATTCGAGAGCCTATATCCGTCACCTTGTGAAAGCGAAAGAGGTGCTCGCGCTGCGCCTTTGCGTGATGCACAACCTCTATTTCTATAATACGCTGATGGCCCGCATCCGCGACGCGATCGCGAATGGCACGTTCGACGCGTTTTATAACGATTATATCGGCGTGCTCGACGAAAGAGCGTCCGACTGAGTTTTTATAAAATAATACTTGCATTTTCCGGCGGGGATATGTATAATAGGACTATCATTGTTTTGGAGGATAACTATGTTACTGAATTTTTTGTGCATGACCGCGGGCACCGGAACGACGACCGACGCCGGCACGAGCGCGTGCGGCGGCAGCGGCGGAGGCGGCATCTGGTGGATGCTGATCATTTTCGGTCTGATGTTCGGCGTGATGTATCTCACGAGCATCCGTCCGCAGAAGAAGAGACAGCAGGAAGAGCAGAAGCTGCGTGACTCGGTGCAGATCGGCGACGATATCACCACAATCGGCGGCATCAACGGGCGCATCGTAACCGTGAAAGAGGATTCCATCGTGATCGAAACGGGCGCCGACAAGACCCGCATGAAGCTCATGCGCTGGGCGATCCAGACCAACAATACCGCTTCCGAGCGTCTCGCGCAGGAAAAGGCCGCTCTCGACGCCGCGAAGGCGCAGGAGAAAGAAGAGAAAAAGGCCTCGAAGCGCAGAAGCAAAAAGAGCGATATCGACGAAACCGAATAATCGTTTTGTTCATGAAAGAAAACCGGTCGCTTGATCGGTTTTTTTCATATCCCGGCGGGCCCGTTCATACGTATTACCAAGAAACGAAAAGGGGATTCCGAAATGCGTATGAAAAAGAACGGGACGGATATCAAAGAACGCTTTATCCTGCTGCTGTTCGCGATCGCTGTCGGTTTAGCGCTTACAATGGGCGTTTTGTGCGCGGGCGCGTGGGCGGTCACGAAATACGACGTCAACGAAACGTGGTATTTATGGATCCTCGCCGGTGCGGTGTGTATCGGCGGGATTGCAGCATCTCTGGTGTTTACGTTCAAAACGAGGCTGAAGGGGATCGCTGCTGGCGCGATATCCTCGGGCGTGCACGCGGTACTCGCTTTTCTGATCTGCCTGATCGTGAACGGCGGCGCCGTATCCGGCAGGCTCATCGGGATCTGCGTTGTTTCGCTGTTGCTCGGTACCGTGACAGGGATCGTCGTAAGAAACGTCAGATAAGCAGCGGAATGAAAAGGATATTGTATTATAAAAAAGCCGCATCACGGCAGGACAGGTTTTCGGATCGATCAAAGGGGAGCGGGGGCACCGTTTTGCTGATGACTTCCTATCTATGCGGCGCGCTCATCGGCTCGTTCGTTTGCGAAAATAACATTCTAAACGTGTGGGCAGGCAAAGGATGGTCCGAAAGCGCGCGTTTTATCGTTTGCGGAATTCTATGCGTGATCGCGGTGTTTTTCCTGTCCGTGAGCCCTTTCGGCGGCATCTTTCTGCCGTTCATCCCTTCTGTTATCGCGTTTCAGGCTGCTTTTACCTTTACAAAATTACTGACAATAGAAGGATACTCCGGCATTACGCTGTTTTTGAAAAAGAAGTTCTTTCCATATTTGCTTATATCCGCGGCGATCTATTTTTACGTTCATATCGGCCTTTCACACAGCGCCGAATGGACGGGCATTCTGACGGGAAAAAACAGGGAAGTGCCCTCCTTCAAACAGTTTTTGCTCACGACCGGCGTCGCGCTTGTCGTCGTTTCTGTTGCCGGAGCGTTGTATTGTGCCTTAAATGTATAAATATACTAAGTATACAAAATGCTCCCGACGGGATTTTCCGATCCGCAGCCGGGAGCATTTTTCATGCGTTTTCTTATTCCGCCTTGAAGTCCGCGAGCGGGTTCGCGTCAACGGCGTCCTTGAGTTTTTTGTCTACGATGTGCGTATAGATCTGCGTGGTGTTCAGGTTCTCGTGCCCGAGGATCTCTTTGAGTTCCAACAGATCGACCTGCCCGGTCTGGTACATCAGGGTAGCGGCGGTGTGCCTCAGCTTGTGCACGGAATAGCCGAGGCCGCCGAGCTCGGCACGGTCGAGATACTTCTTGACGAGATGCTGTACGGTCTCTTTGCTGATCCGCTGCTTGCGGTCGGAGAGGAACAGGGCATAGCGGTCCTTGACGCCGTCCTTGGGCCGCACGCGCATATAGGCGTTGAGCGCAGCCACGCAGGCGTGGTTCAGATACACCGTGCGCTCTTTGTTGCCCTTGCCGGTGACCACCATCGTGGCGGTGTCTTCGGTCACGCGGATCTTATTATAATCCATTGAAACGAGCTCCGAAAGCCGCATGCCGCAGTTAAGGAAAAACGTGAGGATGCAGTAGTCGCGCTCCTTGTGCGGGCCGTCCACGCTGCGCAGAAGCCGCTGCGCCTGTTCTACGGTGAGATATTTCGGCAGGCTCTTTTTGAGCTTAGGCGAATCGAGGTTGACCATGGGGTTATCGTCGATCACGCCCTGCATTTTTAAGTATTTGAAAAACGCGCGGATGCACGATACTTTTCTCGCGCGCGTGCGCTCCTGATTCTGCCTGTCGGTGCGGCAGTAGGAGAGAAAGGCGTAGGCGTCCTGCAGGGTCACACTTTTGAAGAACGACGCGTCAAGGGACGTGACGTCCGTGTTTTCGATCACCTCGGGATCTGAAACGTTCAGCCCAGCGCGTTCACAGGATAAATACTTTAAGAACAGCCTGAGATCAAGCGTGTATTCGTTGATCGTGTTGTCCGATTTGTTTTTGATCGTGGACTGATAGTTGAGATAGTCCTGCACGATCTTCGGCACGTCGTGATAATAGTTTTTGTTCAGCATGGCAATCATACCTTATAAGGGCTCCGGCGGCGGGAAAGTGCAGCGGGAGAGGCCCCTTTGAAAATAGATAAGATTACACAAAATAAATATTTTGCGTACTTTAGGGGAGCAAAAACAGGCAAAACCAGCTTATTTTGCCTTTTTGGCGTATTTGCGGACCATCACGGCGATAAAACCGCCGATGATCACCAGCATGACGTTTGCTCTGAAATACGCTGCGCGTCTGATCTCTTTTTTCATACCGAGATTCCTTTCTTTTCGTTTCGTTGTTTCTGTTTACAGTATGTATCTTATATATTGTATCGTTTTGTTTTATTGCAAACGATGATTCCTTATAAACGACCGGCGCTATTTGGTCGCTTCTTCATACGCGCGCCTGATATTGGTCACGCCAACGATCACGATCTGTGATTTGAGCGACGGATCGATCTCGTCGAGATTCCTGCGCGGTATGATGCATTTCTTCATGCCGAGCCTCAGCGCTTCGCGTACGCGCATTTCCGCGAATCCGACCGACCTAATTTCCCCGGCAAGGCCGATCTCGCCGAACGCGATGCAGTCGTCCCTGAGGTTTTCATTCTTCAAACTGGAAATAATTGACAATACTGCCGGCAGGTCCGAGGCCGTTTCATCGATTTTCAAGCCGCCCGCCACGTTGACATAAATGTCAGATGTTCCCATAAAGTATCCGGCGCGCTTTTCGAGCACGGCGATCAGCATCGCAACGCGGTTATAATCGAAGCCGTTGGCGGTGCGTCTTGGGTTGCCAAAATTCGTCTGACAAACGAGGCCCTGCACCTCGGCAAGGATCGGTCGGCTCCCCTCCATCACGCACGCGATGCACGAACCCGGCACGTTCACGGGCTTGCCTTCGATCAGTGCTTTTGAGGGATTCGGGACTTCCATCAGGCCTTTATCCTTCATTTCAAACACGCCGATCTCGTTCGTGGAGCCGAAACGGTTCTTCACGGCGCGCAGGATCCGGTAAGACAGGTTCTTTTCGCCCTCGAAATATAATACGCAGTCCACGATGTGCTCAAGCACCTTCGGACCGGCGATGTTGCCGTCCTTATTGACGTGACCGACGAGGATGATCGGGATGTTCAGGCTTTTCGACAGGCGCATGAACACGTTCGCGCATTCGCGCACCTGCGCAACGCTGCCGGGCAGCGAATTCATACCTTCGATCGACATGGTCTGGATCGAATCCACGATCACGATGCCGGGCTTTTCGGCGCGGATGTATTCGGCAACGCCCTCGGCGTCCGTTTTGCACAGCACGAGCAGGTTTTCGGTTGAAACACCGAGCCGCGCGGCGCGCATTTTGAGCTGGTGCGGCGATTCTTCGCCCGACACATATAAAATGGTGTTGTTCTTTCCGAGGAACTCCGTTGTCTGCAAAAGGATCGTCGACTTCCCTATTCCCGGGTCGCCTGACAATAACACGAGCGACCCTTTGACGAGCCCGCCGCCGAGCACGCGGTTGAGTTCATTTGAACCCGTGTCGTAACGGTGCTCCTGATGCTCGCCGATCTCGTTGAGACGCACAGCCTTGAAATCGCCGTCAGAGTGATATGAACCTTTCGCCTGCTTTTCGGCCGGCCGTTCGATTTCTTCGTTCAGCGTGTTCCATTCGCCGCACGACGGGCATTGCCCGTTCCACTTCGGTGAAACGTAGCCGCATTCGGAGCAGACATACACGGTTTTGAGTTTCGTTGCCATTACACGTTCTCCCGTAATGAGTAATAATCGAGCACGCCGCGGCAGATGAAATACGCGAGCGCGGAATCATAGTTCGGGCTTTTCAAAAGCGAAAGTTCCCGTTCGTTTGAAAGAAAGCCGCATTCCACCATCACCGACGGGCGTTTCGCACGATAAAGCAGATAGATGCCGTCGTTCGAGGGCTTCACTTCCCTGCCGTTTTCGGGCTGCGTGCCGCGGGTCACCGACGCGCGAAGAAGCGTTGCGAGGCGCAGAGAATCGGCGTCGTCCGGGGCGTAAAACACCTGCGCGCCCCAATACTTTTCGACCTCGTACATGTTCTGGTGGATGCTCAGAAGGACCGAGCCGGGCGTTTCGTTGACAAGCGCGTATCGCGCGAGGATATCGGATCGCTTGCGCTCGCGGATCGTATCCAATTCCTTATCGGCAAGGTCGTGATCACCGTCGCGCGTCATCACGTAAGGGACGCCGAACAGTCTGAAAAAAGCTGCGACGTCTTTCGCGATAACAAGGTTCACGTCCTTTTCCTGCGTGCCGTCCTTCGCGACCGCACCGCCGTCTTCACCGCCGTGTCCCGCGTCGAGCACCACGGCGCCGGGAATGCGCTTCTCGGGAGTCATCACCGAAGAGACCGGGATTACCGGATCGTTGATCCTTTGAAGACACAAAGAAAACAGAACGAGCGCAAGAATAAGCAGGATGAGTCCGAAATACCGTTTCATGAGAATGCCCTCCGATCATTCAATCTTATGAGGGCAAACGCCGGTTTATTTGAAGAGCCTGCGAACTTTCTTTCTGAGCCTGTTCACGTACAGCGCTTGCAGCTTGCCGAGCAGAAAATCGTAAACGAGCATCATCACGTCCATCATCAGGATGAACACGACAACGTACACCCAGCCGTGCTCGAGCAGGTCTTCGTAGGAGACGCCGAGCACGTAAAGGCACAGCAAAAACGCCAATACCATCGAGCAGTTAACCACGAGGAGCTTGAGCAGCAGACGCAGGACGAAGGGTTTTACATGCGTCTCGATCACGTCCCGCACGATCGGATAGAGCCCGAACAGCGTCAGATAGAAGACAGCGGCCTCTTTATCAGCTATAAGGAACAGCGACAGCAGCCCAACGGCGGCGTATTCGCCGAGCGCCCAGCCGCGCCCCGCTTCGACCTGGATCACAAGGATAAACAGCCCCGCGAACGCCGGCGCGGCGTAGACCATGAGAGGAGAAATATAGGTCAGAAGCATAATGCTGACCGATAAGGCGGCAAGCACGCCGCCGAGCGCCGAAGCGGAGCTTTCTCTCATCCGGGTTGTTCTCCTTGCTGAAACAGTTGAAATAATCTTTTACTTGATGCGAAGGGATTTGAGGATCGCCATCAGGCGGTTGACGATCATTTTGAACCAGGCGAGCAGGCCGGTCTTTTCGAGCACGGTCTTGCCGGTGTCGGATACGCCCTCGTCGAACGCCGTATCGTGCAGAGCGGGCGCGTAAGGATTGTTTTCGTCATAGGCGGGCGCCGCGCCGTTCATGATCGTGAAGGTCTGCGTTCTCGCGCCGACCGGCGTTGCTGTGCCGACGAGCGTATAGTTGACGGTCACGTCCGCCGTGGTGAGGCTCACGTCGGGCAGGCTTCCCGTCAATGGCAAGGATACACTCTCGAGCGGATCGAGATAGATCACCTTCGTCACGTTCGCGCGTACGTCCGCGCCGTCGATATTGACGGAGGCGACGCGCAGCTTATATTTGCGCGAGAGGTTCGTCACCACGAGCGCGGTGTCGCTGCCGGACCAATAGCCGTCCTCAGATTTGTCGAACGCGGCGTAAACGGAATAATTACGGTTTGTGGAATACTTGAACTGCGGGTATCCCTTGAGGGTGTGCACGTCGTAGAGCGAGTCGGAGAACGTGAGCGTTTTGCACAGGCCGACGAGATAATCGTCCTTCCACGTCATACCGTGAAAATAGCCGTGGATGAACCAGGTCTGCTCGGGCAGATACCCGGCGGAGGCGTCGATCGCCATGTCGGGCGAAAGATGGTTGTGCGACGGGTCGTCGCAGACGGTGCCGGCTTGCTTATAGCCGTCGTTGAATCTCAGGCCGTAGGGCGCGGTCTTCGCGCCGGTGGAGGCGTTGACCGTGATGATCGCGTCCGACTGCTCCATCAGGCCGGTGATGCTGGGGTTGCCGCAGCCGGCGACGATATAGATGTGCATGCCGGCGTCCTGACACGCGCGCAGCGACTCGCCCATGTTCGCGAGCACTTCGTAGTGCCAGCGGTCGCTCTTTTCGATCAGTGCCGCGCTCTGCACGGGGTCGAGGAGCTCGGCCTTGAGCTCTTCGTAATGCTCGGCCGGCAGGAAATCCCACATGCTGCACCAGTAGCCGAGCACAGATTTGATATGGTTGTGTACAAGATCCTTAAACAGCAGGTCGAGCACGCCGAGCTGCTGGGCTTTCATGAGCCAATTGATGTCAGATTCGAGCATCTGCCCGTTTTCGATGAACACCATGAGCTCTTCTTCGTTGAACTCGATGTTTTCGCTCATCACGTCGTAAGCGAGGGCCGCGCCGCCGATCGCGGGCACAGTCATCACCACGTTGTTCACGGCGTTCTTTTCGGCGCCGTAGAGCGCGAGATATGCCGCCACGGTCTGCCCGCCATGGCTCACGGCGAAGATGTTGACCTTGTCTTTGCCGGTGAATTCGAGCACGGAATCGATATATCTGTCAAGCGCGGCGGCGCAGTCGATCATGCCGAGCCTGAAATCCTGCTGATAGCTGAACAAAAAGTCGTTGCCGTCGACGCCGTAAACGCTCGCGATATCCGCCATGATCTCGGCTTCATGCACGTGATCGCCGTCGTAGTTTTCATAGAGATACGAAAACTGCGTATGCTCGGCGTCCGCGGGCCACGTTTCGAGCAAATACACGCTGCTGCCGTCGGGGTTGCACGCCAGATACTTACAGAACTCTTCCACCTTGTTGCCGAGCAGATCGCTCAGATACTTCGGCTGACGGAACGCGAGCTCGCCGAGCCCGACGCCGATGCGCGCGATGTTTTGCAGGACCGCCGAAAGGATGTCGTCGGTTTCGATGTGCCACACCTTTTCGCCGTTATAATAGAGATCGGACGAAGAATAGCCTGCCACGATGATCGTGGGGTATTCCTTCGCGTCGACCGCCCCTGCGGCGGGCACAAGGCAAAGCATGAGAAGCACGCACGACAGCAGAACACTGCAGATCTTCTTCATATAGTATCCCTCCAGATCGGGTTATAAATGCAATGATACGGCGTGCTCTTCAAGCACGTTATGCGCGGAATCCGTAAAGCGGACAGTCATTTCTTCTTTTTCGCGATCAATGACGAGCGAAGTGCCGACCACACTTTTGTGCGCGTGATCGGGTTTGCCGCCGAGGATCAGCGGACGGGTAAAGCCTTTTTCGTTGAATTTCCCTGTGCCTTCGATCAACGCGACTTGATGGATATGGCCGAACAGGCCGAAGCGCGGGCGGTAAACGTCGTTCATGAGGCGCACCCATTCGCCGTAAAGCTCCTGTTCGATATCGAACTCGTGCACGCCGCGGACGGGATCGTAATCCGTATGCATGAACGGGATATGCGACAGCACGACTCGGATATCGCCGTTATCGGGTTCCTTTTGCTTTTGATCACAGTATTCCCGTAAAAACGCCGTTTCTTCTTTGCGGTAAGCGTGGCAGCAGATCGTGCCGCCGTATTCGGCGCATTCGTCCACTTTGTCTTCGCCGCATTCGAGCACGAGGATCTCGAGCCCCGGGAAGTACACGGGATAATAGAACCTGCCCCGATCCGTCGGATAATAGAGAGACAGGTTTTCGGCGCATTTGCCCCTGAGGTCGTGGTTGCCGCGCGTGATCACGCAGGGGCGCTCCCCTTTCGTGACGCCCCACGCGATCTCGATCGGCAGGATCGCAGCTTTCGGCGTGTGCGTGTGCGAAGCGATGTCGCCGTTGAGGATCAAAAGATCGGGCGTTTCTCCGAAAAAGCCGGCGGCGTTGACCGACGCCGCTTTCAGTCCGTGAGAATCGGAAACGTGATAGATCCTGAGCGGCCCTTCGTCAGGCACCGGCGTGAACCGGAAGGTGCGCGAAACGGGCGGCCGGCGAAGCGAACGGTAAGGCAGACGCTTGATCATCCATTCCGTTTCGACCGTATAAGCCCCGGCGGCGTTCAGTTTTTCGGCGGGCACGCGGAACTTGTGCAGTGGGCAGCGGCTGTGCCTGACGCCGTTGTCGGCATAGTAATAGGTCTCGTCGCCGACGCGCACCGAAACGAGCGATTCGTGATTCGTCAGCACGCAGATCTCATACGCGTCGCGCACGGCGCAGACGACGGCTCTGATCTCGGGCTCGGATTGTTTGGGCTTCACGGCGGACGCTCCTTTTTTATCCGTACAACATAAGGAACCGCCCTTCTTCGCATAGAATGGACTATTGAAAACTGCGGAGGGGCCCTATGTTCGGTTTGTTACTGCAAAAGCTCTGGCTGTTCGCCCTGCATCTTGAGGACGGCTTCAATTTTCCCGATCCCCTGTCGTCGAAGGAAGAGCAGATGTATCTCCGAAAGATGGCCGAGGGCGATAAGCGCGCGAAGGACATATTGATCGAGCGCAATCTGCGCCTTGTGGCGCATATCGTGAAAAAGTACTATTCATCGAACGTTGAAAACGACGAGCTCATCTCCATCGGCACGATCGGGCTCATCAAGGGGATCAATTCGTATAAACCCGACAAGGGCGTACGCCTTTCGACCTACGTTTCGCGCTGCATCGACAATGAGATCCTGATGTATTTCCGCGCGAAGAAAAAGAGCGCGCTCGACGTATCGTTCGACGAGCCGATCGAGCAGGACGGCGAGGGCAATCCCCTGACGCTCATGGATATCGTGGCCACGGACGACACGATCGTTGACGAACTGTGCCTCAAAAACGACGTCAAACGGCTGCGTTTGTTTCTCGCCGAGATGACAGACGAGCGCGAAAAGACGATCCTTGTGCTGCGTTACGGACTAAACGGCAAAAGGCCGCTGACGCAGAACGAGGTGGCGAAGCTATACGGCATTTCGCGCTCCTACGTCAGCCGCATTGAGACCAAGGCGCTCAAAAAGCTGAGAGCGAAGTTTGACTCATGATGAATTTTACCATATCAGCGCCGACGATTCAAGGTATTGAAAAAAAATAATTGACAAGAAAGAAAATAAAATATATTATTTTAATAAATCACAACGGAAGAGGAAATGCTGATATGAAAGAGTTTTGGGACAATTTCTTTTATACGGACGACGCGGCCGCGGACGAAAGCCAGATCGTGTTATCGAAAGAGGTCCGCTTTACCGTCCTCACGCCCTATATGCTGCGCGTAGAAACGCAGCTGCAGGGGCAGTTCTGCGACCTTGCCACGCAAAGCGTCGTCAACAGAAGGTTCGACGCCCCGAAATACACCGTGGCGAAAGAGAACAATTATTATAAGATCCGCACCGAAAAATGCGCGTTTTGCTATGATATCAAAGAGAAAAAGATGCTCTACGTCGCGCTTGACGACGGCAGACGCGTGAAGGAATATGATATCGACAACCTCAAAGGCACGTGCAGGACGCTCGACGGCACGAACGGCAAAACGAAGCTCGGCGACGGCGTTCTTTCGAAAAACGGCGTTGCGATCCTCGACGACACAGGCACGCTCAACGTGTCGAACACAGGCGACATCACCCCGCGGCAGGCTCCCGGAACGGACAAATATTATTTTGCCTACGGCAATCACTATCAGGAGGCGGTGCGCGATTTCTTCCGCCTTACCGGTATGCCGCCGCTCATCCCGCGCTTCGCTTTCGGCAACTGGTGGAGCCGCTATAAAGCGTACACGCAGGAGGAATACACCGCGCTGATGAAAGAATTCATCGACCGCAAGATCCCGCTGAGCGTCGCCACGATCGACATGGACTGGCACTGGGTCAAGGTCGTCGAGAAGTTCGGCGAGGAAGCAAGGGACCGGAAAAAGAAAAAAGGCGTGCTCGAGATCTTTTACAACCTCATCAACCCCGGCTGGACCGGCTATTCCTGGAACACCGATCTGTTCCCAACCCCGAAGGAATTCCTGCAGTTCCTGAAGGACGCGGATCTCAAGATCACCATGAACCTGCATCCCGCGTCGGGCTGCAAGTTTTATGAGGACGCCTATAACGATTTCTGCGCCTTTATGGGCGTGGACCCCGCAACGAAGGAGCAGATCCGCTTCAACATCGCGGACAAGAAATACATGGAGGGCTATTTCAAGTACCTCCACCATCCGCACGAGGAAGACGGCGTCGACTTTTGGTGGATCGACTGGCAGCAGGGCACGAAATCGGGCATCAAAGGCCTCGATCCCCTGTGGGCGCTGAACCACTATCATTATCTCGACAACGGCCGCGACGGCAAACGCCCGCTCATCCTTTCGCGTTTCGCGGGCGCGGGCTCGCACAGATATCCGCTCGGCTTCTCGGGCGACAGCGCGCAGACCTGGTCCACACTTGACTTCCAGCCGTATTTCACTTCCACGGCTTCGAACATCGGCTACACGTGGTGGAGCCACGACATCGGCGGCCACCACATGGGCGAGCGTGACGACGAGCTGTATCTCAGATGGGTGCAGTTCGGCGTATTCAGCCCCATCATGCGGCTGCACTCCACCGCGAACGAGTTTATGGGCAAGGAGCCGTGGAAATACCGCGCGGATGTCGAGTATTTCGCGAGCGAGGCGATGCGGCTCAGGCATAAGCTCGTGCCCTATATCTACACGATGAACCGCCTTACGCACCGCGACGGCCTGCCGCTGATCAGGCCGATGTATTACCTTTATCCCGACAAAACCGAGGCCTACGGCGTGCCGAACGAGTATCTGTTCGGCACCGAGCTGATCGTGTGCCCGATCACCGAAAAGATCGACAATAAGGCGCAGCACGCTTCGGTGCGCGTCTGGCTGCCGGAGGGGCGTTATACCGACCTCTTCACGGGCAGGATCTATCAGGGCGGGCGCATGACGACGCTGTGCAGAGACGAATCGTCGATCCCGGTGCTTGCGAAAGAAGGCGCGATCCTGCCTCTCGCCGCCGACGTGACGCATAACGGCGTCCCGCTGCCCGAGACACTCGAGGTGCTCGTATATCGCGGCAACAACAGCTTTACGCTTTATGAAGACGACGGCGAGACCATGGAATACGAGCGCGGCGCGTATGCAGAGACTGCGTTCGAGGTTAAAGAAAACGACGGAAACGTCACTTTCGCGGTCCGTCCCGCTGAGGGCGACCGTTCGGTGCTGCCCGAAAAGCGAGGCTATTCTGTTGTTTTCAAGGATATCGTGAACGCAAAAACGAAGACCATCAAGGTGAACGGCCAGGCAGCCGACGAGGCCGTTTGGTCGAATGAACACGGGCTCCTTCGCTGCGAGCTTTGCGGCCTCTCCCCTGCCGATCTCGTTGAGATCGAGCTTACGGGCTTTGAAGTTCTGAAAAACCGTCCGCTGCGCGACCATAAGGTCGAGCTGCTCTCGAAGCTGCAGGGCAGCAATCTCGCGAAAAAGCGTTACGAACGTCTTCTGGACGTTGAAAAGAGCGCCTCGGCGCCCTCGGAGCTGAAAAACGCGTTCGAGGAGCTCAGCGCTCTGTGGTATGAAGAATAACGGGCTTCACGAGATATTCCGCCCTGCCGCCTCGCGGTTTGGGTCGGCAAAGATCGTATAGCTTGCCCGCCGTTTCGTCGAGCGTGCGCTCTCTCGAGAGCGGCGCCTCTGAAAGATTCATTACGACCGGCACGGTGCTGTGATCGCGGATATTGCGAAGGAGTTCCCTGCCCCGATCGGAAAAGCCGAGCACACGCAGATATGGGTTTTCGCGTGTGAGATCGGCTTTTTTGATGCCCAGAACCGCCGAAACGACAGCCTGACGGACCCTTGAATGTGTAAAGCGTTTCATCTTTACGGTATCGTAGAGCTCCTGCAGCGAAGTGCAGTCCTGTATCGCGTCGATCAGACGGTTATCGAAGCCCTGCGAAACGCCGTTTGCCGTGACAAGGTCTTTGCTTGTCAACGTCAGGAGCCTTGAATAGAACGCAGCGTCGTATTTTTTGCGGTCTGCGGGCGCGCTGCCCTCGCCGATCTCCCGCTCAAGCAGAGAAACGGTCGTTTCGGGACAGTAATCTTTATATTGTGATTCGTGCCCGTATATCACAGAACGGATCTTTTTTCCGCTGGCAAGCCTTTCAAGCGTGTTTTCGCCGTCGTGCAGTACGGTGTCGCGCGGTACGCGGTACCAGTCCGTTTGCAGCCCTTTTCGCGTCGCGGCGCGCATATATTCGACAGCGAGCACGTTGTTCGGGTCCTTCAGGATATCGGCGTGATCAGGCAGAAGCTGCGCGACCGTTTCCTGTACGGCATGGGCAAGCGGGACGTGCTTTTCTTCCGAAATTGATCTGATCTTTTCTTGTATTTCCTGCGTGTCCAGATATCCCGCAAGCGTTTTGAGCGTGTCGACGTCCGCCGAAGCGCCGAATGAGACCGTGCCTTTGATCCCGGTGCTTTTGATCGCTTCGATCGCGCCCTCGGCAAAATACCGCGCGCCGGACAGCACGTATTTTAACGGGTTTTCGAGCACGAGATCTGCGCCGCCCTCGAGCGCCATTTGCGTACGCAGCGTTTTGTCGCCCATCGCGATGTCGCCGCGCTGGACGAAGTTGCCGCTCATGACCACGACGACAGTCTCTGCGCCAGCCTCTCTCGTTTTTCGGATGTGCAGGGCGTGGCCGTTATGGAAGGGATCGTATTCCGCGATGATAAAAGCCGTTCGTTCCATTCTATCAACTTCTTTCAAAAGGGACTTGAAAAATCCTTCATTCTTGTATATAATAGTAAAGATTGAAAAATTTGAAGAAAAACAGATTCCGGAGGAAACAACATGAAAGTACTTGTCATCAACTGCGGCAGCTCTTCGCTCAAATACCAGCTCATCGACATGGAGACCGAGCAGCTGCTCGCCAAGGGCATCTGCGAGCAGATCGCCTTCGATAACAGCCAGTTCTCGCACACCGTGCCCGGCGCGCCCGAAAAGAGCTGCAGAAGAGAAAACCGCGAGATGAAGAACCACAGCGAGGCCATTCGTCTCGTGCTCGATACGCTCGTGAGCGCCGACAGAGGCGTGATCCCCTCGATGAAAGAGATCCGCGCCGTCGGCCACAGAGTTCTGCACGGCGGCGAAAAGTTCAACGGCTCGGTGCTCGTCAACGAATCCGTGAAAGAAGCCATCCGCGAGTGCTTTGACCTCGGCCCGCTTCACAACCCCGCGAACCTGATGGGCATCGAAGCCTGCGAAGAGATCATGCCCGGCGTGCCGCAGGTGGCCGTGTTCGATACCGGCTTCCACGCCACGATGCCCGATTACGCGTTTATGTATGCCCTGCCCTATGAATACTACGAGAAGTATCATATCCGCCGCTACGGCTTCCACGGCACCTCGCACAGATTCGTCAGCAAGCGCTGCATCGAACTGCTCGGCGGCAAGGCCGAAGGCACGAAGATCGTGACCTGCCACCTCGGCAACGGCTCGTCTATCGCCGCGGTTCAGGACGGCAAATGCCTTGATACCACGATGGGCGTTACCCCGCTCGAGGGCATCATCATGGGCACGCGCTGCGGCTCCATCGACCCCGCGATCGTGCCGATCCTTATGAAGAAAGAGAACCTCTCTCCCGACGAGGTGGATAAGCTGATGAACAAGCAGTCCGGCATGCTCGGCGTGGCCGGCACCGCCGACAACCGCACCATCGAATCCCGCGCCAAAGAGGGCGACCCCAAGGCCAAGCTCGTGGAATCGATGCTCTGCCATCAGCTCACGAAATACATCGGCGGGTTCGCCGCCGCCATGGGCGGGCTCGACGCCGTGGTGTTTACAGGCGGCATTGGTGAGAACAACCCGCAGTACCGCACCCGCGTGGCAGAAAAGCTCCGCTTTTTCGGCACGGATATCGACGAGACCGCGAACCACGTACGCGGCGAAGAGATCGAGATCTCGGTGCCCGGCTCGAAGGTTCGCATGTTCGTGATCCCCACGAACGAAGAGCTCATGATCGCGCAGGATACCAAAGAGATCTGCGAAAACCTCTGATCCTACGGCATAATACAATAATGAAGATCCGACGGGCAGCCCGCCGGATCTTTTTTTAATAGTTGGTCGCGAAATAGTTCGTGATGCCGTCGGCGATGCCCTGTGCGAGCCACATCTGCGAATTATCATTCGTCAGGATCGCGCCCTCGGTGGGGTTCGTCATGAAGCCGGTCTCAATGAGCACCGACGGGCACTGGTTCATGCGCGTGACGAAGAACGGATAGTATTTGATGCTCTTGTCGACTTTCGCAAAGTTCGTGTCGCCGGGATGATAGATATAGGTCTTGTAGACGTTCGAAAGCGACTGGTTGATGCAGTCCGCGAGCGGCATTGAATACGGCCTGAAATAGAACGTGTGCGTGCCCGCGTCGTTGGGGTTCGTGTTTCCGTCACAATGGATGCTGACGAAGAGATCTGGGTTATATTGCCCGATCATCGCCGTGCGCGCCTCAAGCGTGAGCGACGTGTCGTAAACGCGCGTCATGATGACGGTCGCGCCGCGGCTTTCGAGCATGGCCTTGGTTTTGAGCGCGATCGCGAGCGTCACGGTCTTTTCAGCGCAGGTATTGTCGGCGAGCGACGTGCCCGTCATATACCAGCCGCCGTGGCCGGCGTCGATCATGATCGTTTTGCCGGCAAGGCCTCCGTCGGCATGCTTTTTGAACGAGATAACGATCTGGTTCAGTTCGTTTTTGTAAATGTCAAAGCCGTAAAACTGCCCGGCTTTTTTAAGATACAGGCGCAAAATCAGGCTGTCGCCCTGCTGATAGAGCTCCGCTTTCAAGAACGGCGAGGCGGCGGCGAACTGCAGCGCTTCGAGATTATAAAACTCGGCCGTGTGATGCAGGATGATATCCACGTGGTCTGCGGTAAACGCGCTGATGTTATAAGAATAGGAGTCGTATCCCCTGTAATAAGACTGCGGATTGCATTTGACGTTCACGGGAACGAACCAGTCGGAATTGATCACGATATCCGTGGAGGTCGGCGACGTATCGTCCACGTGGTCGATCACCACTTTGTTCGAGGGCATCACGTAGCCGTTGTCGATCAGTTCGCAGTTGACGCCGTAAACGGTGTTGCCCGAAGACAGCACGTAGCGCAGATACCCTTCGCCCGAGAGCTCCATACGCTCGAGATAATCGAGCGTGCCGGCGGGCAGTGTGGAGCTGTCGGCGTGATAGGTGTCCTTTTCGGATATGGTGCCGAGCGTTTCGGTATCGTCGTTTTTGATCAGCACGACCTGCTTGACGCCGAGGCCGTTATCCACGTACGGCGACACGGCGTCGGCGTAGCCGATGCGGTTGCCGGACGATTCATCGTTGTGATAGATATCGTATTCGAGCGTTTTGCCGCAGCTCTTGAACTCGAACGGATTGAGCCCCGGGTTGAGCGTCTTCGTGAAGCTGAACGAAGAGCCGTTCGAAAGCGAGTTGCCGTTGAGGATCAGCTTGCGCCCCGCGGCGGAAGAGCCGGAGATCGAGACGACGCCCGTAGAGGAATTCACGGAGATCCTCGACACCTGCAGGTCTTTCAGCTCGCCGTCGAAGATGAATCTCGAAAGATAGAGCGACGTGGAGCTCTGGTTGCGGATGAGCGTTTGGGCGGAGCGGAACGCGCTGCCCTGAAAACGCTCCATGTTCCAGAGGGCGGTGAGCTCGTCCACGATCTCGGAAGAATAGTTCCACTCGGCGGAGCCGTTGAGCAGAAGGTCGTTGCGGTGCTCGCAGTAAAAGCGGATCGCCGGGAAGCTCGCGCCGGCGGCGTTCCAGCGGCCGATCACTTTGGAGAAGGAATTGAGCGTGTTGCGCGTGGAAGTGGCCTCCACCATCACGAAATCGGGCGACGTGCCGGAAAGCAGCGTCATGATCTCGGCGTCGGTGAACGAAACGGCGGCGTTCGCAGGGATCCTGATGCCGACGTCGAGCCTGTTCGGGAACAGCGAACGCACGTTCGGGTTGAACGATGCCGCGAGTGTGATGATATCCTGCGCGGTAGTTTTTGTCTCCGGGCAGAGCATGACGGCGTCGAAGCCGTAATTGCTGAGATAATACTGCGCGCGGTCAAGCGAAAGCGTGCCGTTTTTGCCGTAGATGAGAGAAGCGTCGAGCACGAGGACCTTTTTGATCCCCTTCTGATCGGCGTGACGGATATACTCGCGCAGAACGTCGACGTTGTTGCCGTAAGAATCGGTGAAACCAGCATAACGGTCTTCAAGATCGGGACGCAGGAAAACGGTATTGACGTCGTAGTTTCCGAAATCGGCGTAATAGAGGGCGGCTTCGTTATAAAGGTCGCCGTAAGTGCCCGTGGAGGCGGTTTTGACATCGAGATTAAGATCCACATATACGCCCAAAAGGTCCCTCGGCAGGGCCTTTTCGGCAAAATAAGCGTCAAGCTCCGGCGGCTGCTGTTCATCCGCGGGGTTCACAACAGGCACGTCGGGCACGTTGATATCAACAGAGGGCCTGAAGATCGCGTCGAGCTTAGAACTTATTGATTCCGGCAGCGCGCCGGCAACATATAAGCCGCCGGCTATCACGAATAATGATAAGACGGCGAACAGGATGATCAGGACGATACGTTTCTTTTTCACGGGTGCTGCTCTCTTTCGGGTCGATTATACGTTATCTTCGTTCTCTTCGTTCTTTTTGATCTCCGACAAGATCACTTTCGCGTCGATGCGGTCGTAAAACTCCTTGAACCGGACGGAATACCGCACAAGGCGCTCGCAGTTCTTGCAGTAGAACAGGGCTGAAAACGCCTGGTTGTTGCTGCGCCAGTCGCTCATTCGCTTCATGGGCTCGCGGCACGTTTCGCAAACGCACTGCAGCTTGCTTTTATCGATCTTGGGGTTGTTGATGTTCGTGATGTAAGAGGCCTTGAACAGCAATTTCTGATAGAACGCGCTGTCGCAGATCACGGCCTGCGCCAAAAGGGCGTCGCGGTCGAAGCATTTTTTGAGGCACCGAAGCCCCAAAAGCGAATCCTCGAGCGCGCGGTGGAACTTGCAGTCGGAAATGTCGATGCCCATCTCGATCGCTGCGTTCACGAGGCTTATTTGCTGGTTCCCCACGCTCACGATATACGCCTGACAGTATTTCTGCAGATCGAGATACTGCGTGAGGAACGGGATGCCGTTGATGCGGCAGAACATCGAGAAGTTATCGTAGAGCACGCGGATGTCGGAATTGCCCCAAGACATGAACACGCAGCTTCTGCCGCCGAGCCATTTTTCGAAATCCGCCACGGCCTTCTGGAACGTGATGCCCGACGTCATATCCTCATTTGTGATATGCGTGAGGTTCTTCACGCGGCCGCTGAGCTTTTTGATGAGCTGCGAGCGGATGATCACTGAAAACGTGTCGATGACCTCAAGCTCGTCGTTGATCATCACGGCGCCGATCTCGAGGATCTCGTTGACGAAGCACTTTTTATACTTGTTATACGAATTGTTCCATTCCAGGTCCATGATCACGTAAAACATCCGTCGCTCTCCTTTCAAAAATATCTCATTTTATATTACCACACGCTTTTCTTTTTTTCAATAACCAATTCCTGAAAATTGACATTCTGCGCGCGCGATGATATAATTATATAAGAGAAAATGAAACGAGGCTGAAAGAATGCTCGAAAAACGGAATTATAAAATCAATTCGCAAATCGATTTCGGCGACGGGCTCATTAACGGCCAGGGCGTGGGCAAGATCAGCAACTGCCGTTACGGGCTCTTTTCTGCCGGGTTTAACGCCTGCGAGATGATCGCGATCTATAACCTACTCAAACGCAGCGGCTATGAAGGGCACAAATTCGCGGATATCTGCCGCGAGATGTACCGCAAAACGTGGGCGTTCTGGGGCGTGTTCGGCTCGAACGTATATATGCTGTACGCCTATTTTAAAAAGAACGGCATTCCGTATAAGCGGTTTTATAAGCTCAATAGTTTTAAGGAAGATCTGGATCGGACGGGGCTTGGCATCCTTTCGTTCTGGAACGCGGACAATCTTTTTAAGGGCATCCACACCGTGTGCGTCGAGAAAACGGACAACGGCTACCGCGTCTATAACAAGTACAACAAGCTCACCACGCCGAAGGACTGCGAAGACTTTTCAGAGATCACGCTTCCCCGCCGTTTTCTCGCGGGCTACACGATCGAGAAAAATAATCCGCAAAATGAGTAAAATACCTTGCAAATTTGCGGATTCGGAATTATAATATAATTAACCAAATGAAAGGAGACTAAACAATGAAAACCAAGAACTTCAAAGCGTATATCGCCGAGTTCATCGGCACCTGCGTTCTCGTGGTGTTCGGCTGCGGCACGGCCACGCTCATCGGCTGCGACGTGCAGGGCGGGTATCTCGCCACGGCGTTCGCGTTCGGTCTTGTGATCGTCGCGATGGCGTATTCCATCGGCAACATCTCGGGCTGCCACATCAACCCCGCCGTTTCTCTCGGCCTTCTGATCAATAAGAAGATCGGCATTTACGACTTTATCTGCTATGTCATCGCTCAGGTGCTCGGCGCGATCGCCGGCGCCGGCATCCTGCGGATCTTCTTCGACGCCGAAACCGGCCTCGGCACGAACGGCATCGCGAACGTGCCCGGCGAAGGCGCGAAACAGATCATCCTCGCGCTCGTCATCGAATGCATCCTCACCTTCGTGTTCGTGCTCGCCATCCTCGGCGTCACCTCGAAAGCAAAGAACGGCCAGATCGCCGGCCTTGTGATCGGCCTTACCCTCGTGCTCGTCCACATTCTCGGCATCGGGCTGACCGGCACGTCCGTCAACCCCGCGAGAAGCATCGGCCCCGCCCTCTTCGTCGGCGGCGAAGCTCTTAAGAACGTGTGGATCTTTATTGTCGGTCCGCTGGTGGGCTCCGCGATCGCGGGCTTCACCTGGAAAGCCATCGGCAACAAAGACTGATTTACATAATCTCCCGCCCCGAGAAATCGGGGCTTTTTTTGTACAAAGATATTTGAAAATAGATATTTACAAACACAAAATGTTATGCTATGATGGGCTTGCAATCGCAAATAGTTTGAAAGGAGCACTGTAACATGAAGTATATTTGTGACGCCTGCGGCTGGGAATACGACGAGGAGCTCGGCGATCCCGATAACGGCATCGAGCCCGGCACGAAGTTTGAAGACCTTCCCGAAGATTTTGAATGCCCGATCTGCGGCGTCGGTAAGGATATGTTTACCGAAGAATAAAATACAGCAAGAAACGCCGGGGAGTCCCGGCGTTCTTTTATATGGAGATATGCTCCGTTTTCGCGCACGTGACGCGGATGAGGTCCGTCGGTGAGAGCGTAAGCTGCACGCCGAGGCTCCCGCCGCTGAGGGCTATTTCATCGAACAATAAGCAGCTGTCGTCGATCACGGTGTCGAAGGGCTTTTTCATACCGATCGGCGAGCATCCGCCGCGGATGTAGCCTGTCACGTCCTTGAGGTCCTTCACGTGCAGCATTTCCACGTTCTTCTCCCCTACGCTTCTCGCCGCGGCTTTGAGATCGAGCTCTTCTGCGACCGGGATGACGAAGACGTAATGCTTGCCCGTTTTGCCGGTGCAGACGAGCGTTTTGAAGGTGCTGTCGTAGCTGAGCCCCAAAAGGTCCGCTACGTGCGTGCCGTCGATGAAATCTTCACATTCGTAATAACGCACGCCGTAAGGGACGTTCTCACGCTCGAGCTGGCGCATGGCGTTCGTCTTTTCCTGTTTTTGCGCCATAATGATCACCAATCAAAGTATTCCACGCTCTGCCGGCCCTCAAAACGGGCGCGCAGGGCGTTTTTGTATTCCTCGGTATAGGAATAGTTCCAGAGCCTTAAAACACCGTTAAAGTCCTCAAGGACCTCGTCGGGGTACAGTTTGATGCGATTCTCTTTCAGCGGGAACGTGAATTCCACCGTCCCGTCGGACGCGATGAAGCAGTGCTTCGCGATCTCAACGGATCTGCCGTTCGCCGGATACCGGTAGAATTCTTCATCGTATTTGATCTTCGTGGTCGGGAACAGCACGGCGTTCGCGTGCGCGAGGTCGTAAAAAGCTGGCGTCGTGCCGAAATGCCCGTGATGCGCCTGCTGCACGATATCGCAGGACAGATACTTTGGAAAGCGGCGTTCGAGGATCGCGCTTAATACATGGCCTGCGTCGCCCGGGAAGCAGATCTTGTCGTCGCCGACCTCGGCCATGATTACCGTGGACGAATCGTTGTAGTTTTCGAGCGGTTCGGGACAAAGATCTTCGTGCGTGCACAAAACGGTGATCTTCAGATCCTTTACGCGGAACGTATCGAGGGCGTGCGTTTTATAGCGCGGGACGTTTTTCTCTTTTATAAGCGTGCAGAATCTTCGCGTAAACGTGCGGTCCTGCGTGCCGAAAACGGACGTCGGCAAAGACTCTTCCGGCACGAAGTTCTCGTACACGGCCTCCACGTTCACGTCTTTCTGGTATTGCAGAACGTCCATGAACTTTGCGATATGGTCGTCATGGCCGTGGGTGAAGAACCAGCCGCTGACCGTTACCGGCATGCCTTCGGGCGTATGCTGACGCAGGAAGTCCGCGATGCGGTAGTCGTCGCGCACCGAATACTGGTGTGCGCTGTCAATGATGAAAAACGAACCGTCGCCGAGTTGAAAGATATAGCACATGCCGCAGTCGATCAGCGAATGGTCGATCTCGTACTGCCAGAACCTGACGGGGCACTTCGGCTCCCCTGCCGCCGGATCGGGATAAGGCTTCCCTTCCGGATCGGCGATCAGCGAAAACGACGCGTCGCTGCCGTCATAAAGGAAGATAAATCTGCCGTATACATCGCTGTAATACGAAACAGAAAACACGGATTCGATCTCGTTACGTGTTTCATCACCGAGCCCGAAGCGCGACGCGAACGAGGACATTTCGTCCACCGTGAGCGTCGGGACGTTTCGGAAACGATATAAAACGGCGCCGTCCCCACAGTCATAGGTGAGGACAACGTCGTTTTTCAGCATATGTTTCAGATCATTCAGGATCTGATCCGTCGGGTTCAGGCATTCCATCGGTCGTTTCGATCTTCAATTCGGGCTCAATCGGTTCTTCATCGGTATCCGGTTCGCAGAAGAGCGCGAGGTTGTTCTTGTTTTTCTTCCATCGCGGCATTTTGACGGCAAATTTGAAAACCAACAGGATGATCGCGATGACGAGGGCGACAAGCGAGATCTTTATGCCTTTTTCAAGGCCGTTCGGCTGATAATCGAACTCGACCGTATGCTCGCCCTGCCCGATCTTGACGCCGATAAAAGCGTTGCCGATCGCAAAGGCGTCGCCTTCGGTGTTGTCGGTCTTGCCGAGCGTGAGGCCGAAGATCTTTTTCGGCGCGGCGTTCGTGTGGTCGTATTTGACGAGCTCGCCGTCCACATAGATCTTCCAGCTCTCGTCGTACGGGATCGAGGTGAAGAGCACGGCGTTTTCGTTCGTCACGTTGATCGTGCCGGTGAAATGGGACTCGGTGAAGCTGTCGAGCTTCAGCGTGCCGTTATCGAGGATCTTCTGATAGGCGGTTTCGAACTCTGCGCCGTCAAGCTTGGCGCAGGAGAAATAGATGTTCGTGCCGGAATTGGATTCGGTGAGCGTATAGGCGACTGAGATCCTGTCGCCCTTTTTGAGCTCGCCGAGGTCGAGGATGAACGGCGCCACGCTCGTGCTCGTGTAGCGGTAAGAGAAGGCCGGATCTTTCTCCTCTCCCGCTTTCACGATGATGTCGCTGATGCCGGAACTGCCGGCGTGCACGTAGTAATGGCCGTCCTCGTCCACGTCAACGTAGGTCTCGAGCGAGGCGGGCTTGCCGGACTCGTTCTTCGAAACGTAGAACAGGGCGCCCGCGTTGATATTGAATAACGACACGCTGTCGAGATTCGTCTGCGTGAAATCGGTGGCGCGCACCTTGACCATCACGTCGTCGATCCCGACCGAGCGTTCGAGCAGCGAATTCTGCACCTCGAAGGGATTGGAGTTGGTCGTGATCCAGTTTTCGATGTCGCCGTCGACCGAGAACGCGAGCGGCAGGAAGTATTCGTATTTGTAAGCGGTGAACTTGTCGTTCGCCGCGACCCTGTCGTAGGTATCGCTCTCGGAGAGCAGGCTGCGGTTGTCGTAAACGTATCTTAACGAGAAGAAGGAGTTAAAGATCGGCGTCTGCGGATAATAGGTGTAGCTGTTGATGTTGTTGCCGAAAAGGCCGAGCGACTTCATCACGTTCGACGTGCGCTCATACGCCATCGACGAGAACGTGGAAACGCCGTGATAACCGTACCAGCAGGGGTCCATGCGGGCGCGCAGTTTCGAGAGCTCGGTGCGGTAGAAGAGCTCTTCTTCGTTCTCTTCCACCTCGGCGACGATCGAACGGTAGGCGTCGTAATCGCCGGTATAATCCGATTTCTTCTGCGACATCACGTAACGCGGCGTATTGCCGAACAGAAGCTCCACCACGACGAGGAACACAAGGATGCGCGCGACGGTTTTACTCTCATACCGGTCAGAGCGCATGAGCCCGAGCCCGATCACGTACACGACAGCCATCACAACGGCGAGGATCATCGAATAGCGGCTCACGTTCTGTACGCCGAGCTTGGATACGAGCATCACGAACGCGCAGATGCCGAAGCCCGACACCACGTAGAATTTGCGCGGGACGGCGTCGAGATGCGTGATCGCCTCATAGGCGAGGATCAGCAGGAAAAAAGAATAGGCGAACGAGAAGCGGTAAGGCAGGTCGTTCGGGAAATGCAGGCCGTGCCAGACGAAGTTGAGTTTATTGACGTTGAAGCTGAAATAGAACAGCACGAGCACGAGGAACGCGCAGACCTTTTTCTTTCCCTTGATCCGGTCGGACAGGAAAAAGAATGGCAGCAAAAGCAGGGTGAGCAGGCCGCAGTAGACGTTCGGGATCACGTTGTTGCCGCTGGAACGGATCGTGGTCTCAACGCTCGGCAGGTGGTTCGCGATAAAGTCGAAGATGTTGAAATAATAGCTGATCGTCTCGGGCGCGTTCGAGGACGTGGCGGAGGAGCTTTGCAGCGTGAAGATCACGGGCAGCAGCGAGAAACACGCAAGGGCGAACGCGAGGAATGACGAGAGCGCGAACGTAAAACCTGAGGCAAAAAAGCGTGAATTGCGAAGCGAGAAGCCCGTTTCGATCTTGAGCGGTATCGGCGTGGGCGCGGGCGTTTCGTCTTCCATCTTCTCAACGACTCTTTCCTCAACGAGCTCAGAGAAGAACGGTTCCGCGTTCTGCGGCTGAATGACGTCTTCCGTCGCGTCCTCCGCGGCGGGAACGGCTTCGGGATTTTCCTGAAGGCTGAGCATCTCCATCGTCTCAAGCGGGATGCGCTCCACGTTGTCTTCTTTCACAACGAGGCCGTGCGCGGCGTAAGGATCTTCCGCCGTCACATTTTTCTTTTCGTCGACCGCTTTGCGCAGCGTAGCGAGGAAATCGTAGTTCGAGAAATAATAGAACAGGAAGTAGATCACGGACAGGATACACACCATGTAGGCCATGTAGTAGTTCGTGACCATGGTGTACCAGAGCGCGCAGATATACAGAATGGGGCGCTTTTTGTCGATGATCTTTTCGATGCCGAGCATCACGAGCGGGAACACGCACATCGCGTCGAGCCACATGATGTTCCACGAATACGCGATGAAATAGCCAGAGAACGTATACATCAGGCCGAACGCGATGCTGAACACCGAGGGCTTTCTGCCTGATTTGTTGATGAAATACGTGAACGCGACGGAAGAAAGGATTGCCTTGAGCAGGATGATGAGGGCTATCGCCTCGGGCATGTTCTTATGGCCGGTCAGCAGCACCACGTAGGTGAAGGGCGACGAGCAATAATTGAAGAAATTGCCCAGAAAGCCCCCGCCGAGACCGGACGTGAACGAATACAAGAGCGTTTTGCCCTGCACGACCCTGTCGTATACTTCTGCGACGAGCGGACCGTATTGATGATAGAGGTCCATGCGCAGGACCGTGGAGTCATATCCGAACAGCGTATAAAGAGAATTGCTGTGCATGAAATACACGGCGGATATGATGATCAGCGCCCACAGCCCCGAAAAGAAGCAGTAGCGCAGCACCTGGTATTTATTCTTTTTTTCCTGTGATCTCAACGTATGCATGTGAGTTCCCCACCCCAAACGATCATATAATGAATCTATTTTACTATATCACGGTTTCGGTCCGAATGCAAGAGAAAACGACTGTGAGCGGCTCAAAAGGGATAAAAAAATGCAGCGGGCGCCGCTGCATCGTCTGCGGGCGCCCGTTGACACTTTTTTAGATTCTTTACCGAAGCTTATTCCTCGGGTTCGTCGGCGGGTTCGGTTCCGGTCTCGCCTTCTTCGGTCTCACCGTTCACCATGCCGGTAAGGGCTTCGAGAACAGCGGAGAGAATAGCCATCTTGATAAAGGGCTTCATGACCTTCAGCAGCATCTTTACGATCCAGGCAGCCATTGATACATCCTCCTTTTTAATGATTTCAATTATTGTATAACATAATTACCCGCAAAATTCAATAGGTTTTTAGAAAAAAGCGGAATTATTCGGGATAGGTCTCGGGCGCGGGATAATCCGTGCCGTGGGTGTCGACGCGCACGTAGATCATCTTCTGATCGTTCAAAGGCTTATCGTATCTGTCGGTTTCGACCTTCGCGATGGCAAGCACGTTTTCGAGGCCCTCGATCACCTTGCCGAAGGCGGCGTAATCGCCGTCGAGGCTGTAGCTGCAGTCCGCCACGCAGATGAAGAACTGCGAGCCCGCGGTGTTATAAGCGCTTTTGGGGTTATAGGGGTTCCCCTGCCGCGCCATCGACAGAACGCCCGGTGTGTGCGACAGATCGTTATAACGGTCGTTGTTCGAGAACTCGCCGGTGATGCGGTAGCCGGGGCCGCCGCTGCCGGTGCCGGTCGGGTCGCCGCCCTGGATCATGAAACCGTCGATCACGCGGTGGAAAATTAGGCCGTCGTAAAAGCCCTTGTTCGCGAGCGAAATGAAATTGTTCACCGTGTTCGGCGCCTTGTCGGGATAGAGCTCGGCCACGAACGACGCGCCGCTCTCCATCTGGAACACGGCGATCGGGTTCGTTTTATCGGCGTATTTCTCTATGATCGCCTTGTAATTCTTTTCGTAGACCATCATTGAAGTATCATCCTTTTTATCCGTATTGTCTGTTCCGCCGTCGCCGCAGCCTGCAAAAACGCAGGCGATCACAAAGAGCGTGAGCAGAACGGCGAGGATCTTTTTTGCTGACATGTGACGCCTCCCGTTATTCCGATTTCATGAGCGTTTCAAACTCAGGCCCGTCGATCTTTTCGTTCTCGATCAGATATTCGGCGATCAGATCCATCTTATCCCTATGCGCGGTCAGGATCTCTTCGCAGCGGTTATACGCCTTCATCACGATGGCGTTGACCTCGGTGTCGATATCCTTGGCGATCTCTTCGGAATAATTGCGGATCGTGCCGTAATCCTTGCCGAGGAACACCTCGTGGTCTTCGGAGCCGAACGAGATCGGCCCGAGCTTGTCGCTCATCCCGTATTTCGTGACCATGCTTCTCGCGAGCTCCGATACGCGGTGAATATCGTTCGACGCGCCGGTGGTGATATCGTCAAACACGAGCTTTTCGGCGACGCGCCCGCCGAGCATCACGACGAGCTGGTCTTCCATGTAGCGCTTCGAGAGGTTCATCTTGTCTTCTGTCGGCAGGTGCATCGTAAAGCCGGCCGCCATGCCTCTGGGGATGATCGACACCTGATGCACGGGATCCTGCCCCTCGAGATAGAACGAAACGACGGCGTGGCCCGCCTCGTGGAAGGCGGTGATGCGCTTTTCTTTGTCGGTCATCTTGTGCGACTTCTTTTCGGTGCCCACAACGACCTTGATGGTGGCCTCTTCGATCTCTTTCTTCGTGATCGCGCGAAGCCCGCGTCTCGCGGAGAGCAGCGCGGCTTCATTCAGAAGGTTTTCAAGATCGGCGCCCGTGAAACCCGCGGTGGAACGCGCGATCTCTTCGAGCGACACGTCGGGCGCGAGCGCCTTGTTGCGGGCGTGCACCTTTAGGATCTCTTCACGGCCCTTGATATCGGGATAACCGACGGTGACCTGGCGGTCGAAACGCCCGGGACGCAGGAGGGCGGGATCGAGGATGTCGGGGCGGTTGGTCGCGGCAAGCACGATCACGCCCTCGTTCTCGACAAAGCCGTCCATCTCGACGAGCATCTGGTTGAGCGTCTGTTCCCTTTCATCGTGGCCGCCGCCCATGCCGGCGCCTCTGTGGCGGCCGACAGCGTCGATCTCATCGATGAAGATGATCGAGGGGGCGTTCCTTTTCGCCTGCGAGAACAGGTCGCGCACGCGCGACGCGCC
>JAFZOL010000019.1 GCA_017550625.1 Clostridia bacterium
ATGTGGGATGTGAGGTGTGGGATGAAGGAAGGGGCGCGGGTGTCCGGTGGACACCTCTGCCGTTAGGCAGAAGCGCCGACCGAGTCGGCAGGCGAGAAACGCCCTTACCCATTATATAACGCGAGTCGCGCCGCTCTTCATCTAACATCCCACATCCAACATCTTTTCCCTTGGCCCTGTGCGCCCTGTGCGCCCTGTGTGCCCCCCTGTGCGCCCTGTGCGCCCTGTGCGCCCCCGGCCCTTTCCCTCTTGACAACTCTAAGCATTTGCTGTATACTCTAAGCACAAGTTTAAAGGAGGTGACCCCCATGACGGCGCGGGAGCGGCAGATCCTGCAATGGATCGAAGAAGATCCCCTGATCTCGCAGGAAGAGCTCGCGAAAAAAGCGGGCATCACGCGCTCGAGCGTGGGGGTGTACGTGTCGAGCCTCACGAAGCAGGGCTACCTCGCGGGGCGCGGCTACGTCCTCGTCAACCGGGCCGAGGTTGCGGTCGTGGGCGGCGTGAACGTCGATATCGGCGGCGTCCCGATAAATAAGCTCATCGCGCGCGACTCGAACCCCGGCAAAGTGACCACCGCCCTCGGGGGCGTGGGGCGCAACGTCGCGCACAACCTCGCCCTGCTCGGCAGGCGCGTGCGTCTCGCGGCTGCCCTCGGGGATGACGCCAACGCCGCGCTCATCGAGAGGAGCTGCCTCTCGCTCGGCATCGACCTCACCTTATCGCGCCGCGTGCCGGGCGCGCGCACGAGCACCTATCTTTATATCGCCGACGAAACGGGCGACATGGCTCTGGCCGTGGCGGACATGGAGATCTGCGACCATATGACGCCCGAATACCTGTCGTCCATTCTGCCCGCCCTCAACGCTTCGCGCGTCGTCGTGGCGGACGCGAACCTGCCCGCCAAAGCGCTCTCGTTCCTCGCGTCGCGACTCACGGTGCCGCTGTTCGTCGACCCCGTGAGCGTGACCAAGGCGCAAAAGCTTGCGGGGTGCCTCGCGGGCGTGCACACGCTCAAGCCGAACCTCATCGAGGCGGCGCTTTTATCGGGCGTGGAGATCAAAAGCCGTTTGGACGTGCCGAAGGCGGCGAAGGCGCTGCTCGGCAAGGGCGTCCGGCGCGTGTTCATCTCGCTCGGCGCCGACGGCGTGTACGCGTCCGACGGCAGCGCCGAGGGCTTTTTCCCGTGCGCCCCGGCGAACGTCGTCAGCACCACGGGCGCGGGCGACGCCTTCACGGCGGGGCTCGTGACCGCCTTTCTCGACGGCATGGATCTTGCCGCCTCCGCGCGGTTCGCCGCCGCCGCGGCCGCTGTGGCGATCGCAAGCCCCGACACCGTCTCGCCCGAAATGAGCAGGGAAAAGGTGGAAGAGAAAATGCAGAATGCAAAATACATAACACAAAATTGAGGGGCCAGAGGCCAGAGGCCAGGGGCCAGGGGCGCGGCAAAGCCGCGCTGCCGTTTAACAGTTCCCGTGCACCCGTGCACCCATGCACCCGTGCACCCGCCGCCGCAGGCGGCTTATACGCCAAAAAACAAAAAAAGGAGAATTCCCATGTACCGTCAATTTCTCGATCTCAGTCCCGAAGTAAAAGCGGCGCTCGAAGCGGGCAAGCCCGTGGTCGCGCTCGAATCCACCATCATCTCCCACGGCATGCCCTATCCGCAGAACGTCGAAACCGCCATGAACGTTGAGCGCATCATCCGTGAAAACGGCGCCGTGCCCGCAACCGTGGCCATCATCGGCGGCCGCCTGAAGGCCGGCCTCACGCCCGACGAGATCGAATATCTCGGCAAGCAGGGCACCAGGGTCACCAAGGCCTCGCGGCGCGACCTCGCCATGCTCGTTTCGCGCGGCGCGGACGGCGCCACCACCGTGACCACCACCATGATGATCGCCCACATGGCGGGCATCCGCGTGTTCGCCACCGGCGGCATCGGCGGCGTGCACCGCGGCGCCGAGACCACCATGGACATCTCCGCCGACCTCGAGGAGCTCGCGAACACGCCCGTGATGGTGATCTGCGCCGGTGCCAAGGCGATCCTCGACCTGCCGCTGACCCTCGAATACCTCGAGACCCACGGCGTGCCGGTGCTCGGCTACGGCACCGAAGAGCTGCCCGCCTTCTATTCGCGCCACTCCGGGCTCAGGGTCGACTACCGCGTCGACACGCCCGAGGAGCTCGCCCGCGCGTTCTGGGTCCAGAAGGAGCTCGGCCTCAAGGGCGGCATGCTCGTGGCGAACCCGATCCCCGAAGAATACTCGATGGACGGCACCGGGATCAACGCCGCCATCGACAAGGCGATCGAAATGATGAACGAACGCGGCATCCACGGCAAGGAGTCCACACCCTTCCTGCTCGCGACGGTCAAGGACCTCACGGGCGGCGAGAGCCTTGAGTCGAACATCCGCCTCGTCTACAACAACGCAGCCCTCGCGGCGAAAACCGCGGCGGCGCTGAAAGAGTTGGACGAGAAATAAAGCAGGATGAAGGGGCTGGAGGTCAGGGGCCAGAGGCCAGAGGCCAGGGGCCAGGTGCGCGGCGAAAGCCGCGCACCCCACACCCCGCCGCACTTGCGCTATAGGGACGAAACGAGGGCGCGGCGAACGCCGCACCCGACACCCCCCACCAATAAAAACGCCAAAAAAAACTGCCCTCCACGAGGGCAGTTTTTTTGTTGCGGTTTATTCTTCGTCCGCGTTCTTCTTTCTGAAGTACGTGAGGATCGTGGCATAGATGAATTCCATCCAAGCGATCAGCACCTGCACGGCGCCCGGGAGCATTTCCATAAATAAACACCTTTCTTTCATAGAATTCCTTTTTATTTTACCACCGGACCGGCCCGGCTGTCAACTGTGCAAGTTGCACAGTTTCGACAGCCGGTTTTTGTGCGCCGCAACGAAGAGAGCGTCGGGCGCTCCACGCCCGTCCTTATAGGTACGGCGGGGAACGCCGCACGGCGGCGCGCAACGCCCGACGGTATATAAAAGGAGAGAACACAACAAGGCGGGTGAATAACCCGTCCATATATAAGGGGAGGAAACGCCCGCCGCTATATATAGGGGAGGTTTTTCACGTCCCGGTTTACCGCCCGTCGCCCCTACGCGTGGCCAAGGAAACGCCCGTTACTATTATAGGGGGAGAAAACAAACTGCCGCACGGCGGCGCGAAACGCCCGTCGCTATATATACGGACGAAAAAAGGAGGGGGCACCCCCCCTTGCGGTTATATACGGGGGACGACCCCCGGGTTGCGGTTATCCGTGGGCGGCCTGCCCCCTTCGGGTTTCCCCCGGGCGGCCCCGCCCCCCCCTTTGCGGAAATACACCGGGACCCCGGCGCGGGGTCCTTTTTCTTTTCGGTTTCTTCGGCGGCACGCCGATCAAATAAAAATATTTTTTCGGGAGGCAATTTTATGGGACTCGCAAAGTACAGAGAAGACGACATTCTGATCATGGACGAACGCGTCGGGTCGCACCTCGACGTCTGGACCGGGATCGACGACCGAACGCTCCCGTCCCCGCGCGAACGCACGGACGGCGTTTTCGGTTACGCCCCGCGGCTGAGACCGAACGCAAAGGAGGTGAAAGTCAGATGCTGCTGAACGGCAAGAACCTGACGTTTTCCGAAGCCGACGCGAAACACAAAGGCACGGCGCGGACGTGCATCGACGGGAGCGTCACCGGCAAAAACCGCTGCACGGGCTACTGCAATTACGCGGGGCACCGGGGCTTTCTGACCGCCGCCCTGACGGCCCAGCACCGCTGCGTAGAGAAAAACTGCGTCTACCGCGCCGCCCGGGAAGCCGGCGGGGCTTTCGTCTGCCCGAAGCCGGAGCCGGAGCGCGAGCTCCTGCGCCTCGCGCGCAGCCTCACCGCCGACATGGAGGGCCTGCGGCTTTTGAGCTGCGCTTACACGGACGGCGAATATAGAATCACCTTCGCCGCCGTCGCTTCCTGCGATCTCGACGCGCTCAAAGCGCGGCTCGAAGGGGATGCGGGGCTGAAGGTCGCCTTCCGTCCCCTCGGCTGCGATTTCGACACGGCCGCGCGCCTTGTCTTGGAAAAGGAGGAAGAACATGAAATTTGAAGACCCCATGTACGAAGATTTTTATGACGACTGTGAAGCCGACGGATACTTTGACTACGAGGGCTGCGGCGACGAGGACGACGGTTACGGTTACGAACTCGACCCGCCGTTCGAATTCGAGCTGGACCTCGACGACGAGGAGAGCGTGCTCGAGTTCATCCGCGGGATGCACCCGTGCTCCGGCCCGAAAACGGTGGTTTCGGTGCTCAACGTGAAGAAATACGCGCAGGCTTTGGGCGCGGCGGCCGTGCTGCGGGCGGCGGCGGAGCGGGCGCTGGCGCTGTTCGGCGAGAAGACGGCGTTCGACCTGCGGTTCGACAGCCGCCTCGGCCTCGACCTCTTCTTCTCGTTCCGGATCCCGGACGCGGGCCTCGACCTCCCGTCGGGCGTCCTTTCGGAGTTTCTTTCGCTCGCGCCGCCGTTCGAGCTCAGCGTGATCCCGCAGGCGGACGCGCGCGTGACCGTCCTGTTCATCTTCAGGGATATAAAAACGGTGCTCGAATAAAAAAGCCGCACTCATCGCACGGCCTTTTTCCTCAGAATCCACATAAGAGGCCTTTTTCCGCAAAAAAATGCCGCGGACGGATCCGCGGCCTTTTCCTGGAGGAAAATGAAAACACTCCACTCGTTTGCTGTGACTTTATCATAACACACGTTTTTTAAATTCTTACAACTTTGTAACTTTTGAACCGTTTTTTGTAAAGATTGGACAATTCGCGCCCGGGGTGTCCGGTTTTACGCCGAAAAGCCCGGTTTTTCGTTGAAAAAACCGCACAAAAACGACCTGCTTGCTTTGTGGGACCCGCACAAAAAAGCCCGCGGGACCGGCGTCCGGCGGCGTTTTTTGAAGTTCGCGCTTGCATCCGTCCGCAAAATCGGGTAAACTGACAGCGGGGACGCGCCCGCGCCCCCGAAAACGCGAAAGGGGGAGAATAACGTGTTCACGTGGCTCATGGCGAACCTCGGCACGGTGCTCGTGGCGGCGATCGTGATCGCCGCGGTCGTTTTGATCGTCGTATCAATGATACGAAAGAGAAAAAAGGGCGGCTCCTCCTGCGCCTGCGGCTGCGAAAACTGCCGGTATGCCGGCAGCTGCCGCGCCGAAAAGCCTTGACTTTTCGCCGGAAAACGGGCATAATAACGTTGTAAAACCGCAACGAAAGGATGAAAAATATGGTCAAAACCACCGTCGCCGTGGAGGGCATGATGTGCCCCATGTGCGAGGCCCACGTCAACGACGCCGTTCGCAACGGCTTCAAGGTCAAAAGCGTGAGCTCTTCGCACAAAGACAACCGCACCGAGATCGTGAGCGAGGAAGCGCTCGACGAAGCCGCCCTTAAAGCCGCGATCGAAAAAACGGGCTACAAAGTGGGGAATATCGAAACGGAACCCTATGAGAAAAAGGGCCTGTTCAGCAGAAAATAAGAGCCGAAAGGCGCCCTCACTTAGGGATTTATATGCCGCAGCGGCGCACTTGTTTGTGAAATACTGCGTTGCAGGGAACGGATAACCGTCAGGTTTATCCGTTCCCTGCGCCTTGTCTTTCGCAAAAATTGCATCCTCTGCGGTGCGAAGCAGTTTTTCGCCGGCTATTTATCGTCCGAACAATCTGAACGGCAGGGGATAATCCTGGCGGATATCCCCTGCCGAGCGGGCAGTTCGGGCGGAAAAGAGCGGCGAAAAACCATGTAAATCCCTAAGTGAGGACGCCTAAAGGCTCTTTTTCTTTTTTCAGGTGCCGGAGGCCGGGGACGCGGCGCTGCCTTCGTCAACATGCACAAAAAACCTTCTCGAAAATGTATTTGACTATCACATTTTATTCATCTATAATATAAGGTGCATTCATAGTGCGTTTATTATGCAGAAATGAGGTACACGTATGGGCAAAAACAAGTCCGCTACGCCGCTGCAAAAGAAAAACTACGGCAGGACCTACAGCAGAAAAGAGCTTACGGGCTACCTGACCGGTCTGGCCGGCCAGAACATCATCTACAACATCATCGGCACCGGTCTTACGTTCTATTTCCAGAACGTCATTTTCATCCCGGCCATCGCGTGCTCCGTGATCTTCGCGGTCGCCCGCGTGTGGGACGCGATCAATGACCCGATGATGGGCTCGATCGTCGACAAGACCCGCACCAAATGGGGCAAGTGCAAGCCCTATCTGATGTTCATCCCGCCCGTGATCATGGTCACCACCATCGTACCGTTCCTCAACGGCATGTACGCGTGGACCGACGCCGCGGGCAACACGTCGCTCGCATCGCCCGGCGCGCGCGTGGCCATCGTCGCGTGGGCGGCCGTGTCGTATATCCTGTGGGGCATGACCTACACGATCGGCGACATCCCGCTGTGGGGCGTCACCTCCCTGATGACCGAGGACCAGAACGACCGCGCGAAGGTGCTTTCGCTCGCCCGTATCTGCGCGTCCTTCGGCGCCATCGGCATGGCGTTCACCTTCATCGCCCCCTCGTTCAAGGGCATCTTCCTCGACAGAGGTATGGACGAGCAGCACGCCCTGCGCGGCGCCTACATCCTGACCGCCGTGATCCTCACCGTGTTCTCCACGATCCTGTTCGAGGTCGCCGGCCTTTCGGTACACGAGCGCGTGGAGCAGTCGAACGAGACGCACACGATGAAAGAGAACTTCCAGACCATGTGGCGCTGCCGTCCGTTCCGTCAGCTGCTCATCTCCGGCGTGCTCAGAAGCCCCATACAGCTCTTGTCGCTCGTCGCGATGCCGCTGGTCATGTATTACTTCTTCAATAACGATCTCGAGGGCACGCTGATGCCCGAAAGCGGCCTCAACATCGCCATGATCCTCAAGGTGCTCGTGCTGTTCATCGGCATCATGGGCGGCATGCTCGTGTCGTCCGGCTTCACGCCGAGCCTCGCGCGCAAGATCGAGAAAAAGAAGCTTTATAACTTCTATTCCATCGCCGGCGCCATCCCGTTCGTGCTCGTGTTCGTGGTGTATTACATCACCCACAAGGCCGGCGGCAACCTTCTGAGCTGGCCGATGACCATCCTCATCTCGCTCGTGTTCTTCGTAGCGTCGTGGGCGCAGGGCGGCCTGAACGTCCTGCAGTCCGTGATGATCGCCGACTGCGTGGACTACGAGGAGTATAACAACGGCATCCGTCCCGACGGCGTGTTCTTCTCGGGCCAGAGCTTCATCACGAAGCTCGCCTCCGGCATCGCCTCGCTCATCTACGGCGGCGTGAGCGCCATCGTGGGCTTCTCGGGCGAGAACCTGTCGATTTTGAACGCGGCGCTGCTCAACGGCGAGAGCTTCATTACCTACGGCGGCGGCAAATTCGCCACGGCCCTGTTCTTCGTCGTGTCCATCCCCCCGGCGATCGGTATGGTGCTCTCCGCCATGCCCACCCTCAAATACGCGCTGTCCGACGCCGAGCACACCCGCATGCTCGACGAGCTCAACGCCAAGCGCAACGCCGGCGAGATCGAATAAACCCCAAACCCCGTAATACCTGCCTCCGGGCGCCCCTGTCGGGTGCCCGGATTTGTTTTAAGTGTGGAGTGTGGAGTGTGAAGTGTGGAGTGTCGGAAGGGCTCCGCCCTTACCCATTTTAAAATGCGCGGCGCAGCCGCGCCACCGACATTTCACATTCCACATTTCACATTTCACACTTTTTTGCGCCGTTTTTCGGCGCAAAAAACCCCGATTTCCCCCTTGACAAACCCGGGGACATATGGTATACTCTATGCCTGTAAAGAACGAAGCTTTACACACAAACCGAAGAAAGGGGCGATTTCATGGCGAAGAATCTCGAGATCACGGTGCTTCTGGATTTTTACGGGGATATGCTCACGCCCAAGCAGCGCGAGTTTCTGGACTATTATTACAATCAGGACCTTTCGCTGTCCGAGATCGCCGCGAACGTGGGCATCACACGGCAGGGCGTGCGTGACGCGATCAAGCGCGCGGAATGCCAGATCATCGAAATGGAAGAGCGTCTGGGCCTCGTGCGCCGCTTCAAAGAAGTGGAAAAGGGCCTTGCCGAGATCATCGACTGCGCGTCGAAGATCAGCGCCGAGAACCGCAAGACCGGCCTGTCGCGCGAGATCAGCGACCTGACCGTGCGCATCAAATCGATCGCGCTGTCGCTCTCCGAAGAATAAGCACGAAAGGAGCCCCCGATGGCATTTGAAGGATTATCCGACAAACTGGACGCCGCGTTCAAGCGGCTGAGAAGCAAGGGCTCTCTCACCGAGGCGGACGTCAAAGAGGCCATGCGCGAGGTGCGCCTCGCCCTGCTCGAGGCGGACGTCAGCTATAAGGTGGCCAAGGATTTCACCAACCGCGTCACCGAAAAGGCGATCGGCGCGCACGTCAGCGAAAGCCTGACCCCCGCGCAGATGGTCATCAAGATCGTCAACGAAGAGCTCACGGCCCTCATGGGCGGCACGGCGGCGCGCCTGAACACCGCGCCCCATCCCCCCACGGTCGTGATGATGTGCGGCCTGCAGGGTTCCGGTAAGACCACGCACTCGGCGAAGATCGCGAAATGGCTCAAGGGCAGGGGACACAGGCCCCTTCTTGCGGCGTGCGATATCTACCGCCCCGCTGCCATCAAGCAGCTGCAGGTGATCGGCGAACAGGCGGGCGTGCCCGTGTTCGAGATGGGCGTCACGAACCCCGTCACGATCGCCGAAGAGGCCATCAAGCTCGCCAAGGACCAGGGCTACGACTACGTGTTCCTCGACACCGCCGGCCGTCTCCATATCGACGAAGAGCTTATGCAGGAACTCAGGAACATCAAATCCGCCGTGCATCCGCACGAGATCCTGCTCGTGGTGGATTCCATGCTCGGCCAGGACGCCGTGAACGTGGCCTCCACGTTCAACGAGGCGCTCGGCATCGACGGCCTCGTGCTCACGAAGCTCGACGGCGACACCCGCGGCGGCGCAGCGCTGTCAGCCCGCGCCGTCACCGGCAAGCCCATCAAGTTCGTGGGCATCGGCGAAAAGCTCGACGACCTCGATACCTTCCACCCCGACCGCATGGCGTCGCGCATCCTCGGCATGGGCGACGTGCTCAGCCTCATCGAAAAGGCCGAGCAGACGCTGGACGAGAAAAAGGCCGAGGAGCTCGAAAAGAAGCTCCGCGCCAACAAATTCGACCTCAACGACCTGCTCTATCAGCTTGAGGAGATGCGCAAGATGGGCTCCATCAAAGATCTTCTCGGCATGATCCCGGGCGTGGGCAAAAAGCTCAGGGACGTTGAGATCGATGAGCGGCAGTTCGACCGCACGAAGGCGATCATTTTGTCGATGACGCCCAAAGAGCGCGAAAAGCCCGATATCATCAACCCCTCGCGCAAGCGCCGCATCGCCGCGGGCTGCGGCATGCAGGTGGAGGACGTGAACCGTCTTCTTAAACAGTATAAGGACATGCAGAAGATGTTCAAGCAGTTCGGCGGCAGCAAGGGCGGCAAAAAGAAGATGCGCCGTATGATGCCGAACATGCAGGGCATGCCCGGCGCGCCGATGGGCGGCAAGGGCTTCCCGGGCATGTAAAACAGTTGATCGGAACGCCCCGTTGAGGCGTCTGTCATAAATCAAAAAATTATTCATGGAGGAAAAACACTATGGTTAAAATCCGTCTGCGCCGTATGGGCGCGAAAAAGGCTCCCTTCTACCGCATCGTGGTCGCGGATTCCCGCTATCCCCGCGACGGCAGATTCATCGAGGAACTCGGTTATTACGATCCCATGACCGAGCCGGCCACCGTGAAGGTCGACGCCGAGAAGGCCAAGGAATGGATGAAGAACGGCGCTCAGCCCACCGACACCGTGAAAGCGCTTCTCAAGAAGAACGGCGTGCTCGACTAAACGCCGGAGGAACGCACGATGGAAGAATTACTGATCGGTCTTGCTAAGGGCCTCGTCAACGAGCCCGACAGCGTGAGCGTGACCGTCGACGAGCCCGATGAAGAGGGCAACGTCGTCTATCACCTTCACGTCGCCGAAAACGACATCGGCAGAGTGATCGGCAAGCAGGGGCACATCGCGAAGGCGATCCGCGTTGTGATGCGTGCCGCGGGCAACCGCAAAAACGAAAAGATCCAGGTCGAGATCGACTGACCCGAAAAAAACTGCCGAAAGGCAGTTTTTTTCAGGTTGAAGGGCGCACAGGGAGATGCAAAATACAGAATACAAAACACAAAATACAAAATGATGTGAAGTGTGAGATGTGAGACGTGGGATGAAGGACGGGGTTTCACCCCGTACCCCATTTTAAAATGCCGGCCGCAGGCCCCTTCATCTCACATCCCACATCCAACATCCCACATCCCACATCTTTTCCCTCGGCCCTGTGCGCCCTTATCCCTTTTGGAGGACCCAACCATGTTAAAAGCTGTCATCTTCGATATGGACGGCACGGTGCTCGATACGCTCTCGGATCTCAGAACGGCAACGAACGTCGCCCTGCGCAAAAACGGGCTGCCCGAGCGCGGCCTTGACGAGGTGCGCCGCTTCGTGGGCAACGGCATTTTGCGCCTCGTGGAGCAGGCCGTGCCCGCAGGGACGCCCGCCGGTACCGTGCAGAACGTGTTCGACGACCTCAACGCCTATTACCGCGACCACTGCGCCGACGAAACGAAGGCCTATCCCGGGATCAAGGTGATGCTGCGCGCCCTCAGAACCGCCGGGCTTCGCACCGCCGTGGTGTCGAACAAGCCCGACTACGGCGTGCAGGCGCTCGTGGAGCAATATTTCAAAGGCCTGTTCGATTTCGCCGTCGGCGTGACGCCGGGGGTCAACCGCAAGCCCGCGCCCGACATGGTGAACGCCGCCCTCGCTGCCCTCGGCGCCTCTCCCGAAACGGCCGTTTACGTCGGCGATTCCGAGGTGGACATCGCCACCGCGAACAACGCGGGCCTCCCGTGCATTTGTGTATCCTGGGGCTTCCGCGACCCGGCGGTCCAGCGCGCCCACGGGGCCACGCTCTTCGCGAACACCCCCGTCGACGTGCTGCGCCACGTCGAAAAAATGATCGGCGCCGACCCGCGCGACTCGTAAAAAAGCGAAAAAAACGTCCGTTAAGATGCCTAAACTTTTGAGAACGTCCGAATTTAAAATCGGGCGTTTTTTCGTCGCTTTTCAAGACAACCGGAGCGCCCGTTTGTGCAACCTGCACAGATTTTCGCGCCGAAAACGGGCGTTCTGTCATATCCGCGGAAAAACTTTCGTCAAAATGTCTTGTATAAACTGCACAAAACAAAAATGGGATATTTGTGCAAAGCGCTTGACATTTCCGCGAATTTCAGTATAATGGCAACTGTCGAACGGAGAAAGACGCGCCGCTCGACCGGGCGGCCCCCGATTGGGGCGCGGCCGGCCCCGCACGATGCCGGGCAGACGTCGATCATATAGAAAGGGAGTCTTTATCGTGATCGCTTACGACAAAGACGTGTTCGAGACGGAAAAGAGACTCCTGAAAGAGATCGCTTCGATGAAGCGTTTCTCCCTCAAGAAGCTCGTCAAGATCCTTGAGCTCGACGCGCTGGTCAACTGCCGCTGAGTCGGCAGCACCGATTTTCAACGATCCCGCGGCCAAGTCCGCGTTATATATAACAAATCCGCGGCAGCGCCGCGTTCCATATATAACAACTCCGCGGCAAGGCCGCGTTGCATATAGGGAACTCCGCCGGAGACAGGTCCGGCGACCCAAACATGATTTCATCTTTTTTCTTCATATACGTCTCCTTTTAGAGAAAACGCCGTCGGAAACGACGGCGTTTTCTCATTGTCGGAAAAAGGCGCGGCATAGCCGCTGGCCTCCGCACTTCAGTTTTGCAGTTTCAGCGCCGCCGTGAGCAGCGCTTCCCGCTCGTTTTCAACTTCACCTTCGGCGGCGGAGGAGAGCAGGGCGTTCAGCACGCGCCCGAGGGCGGGGCCCTTCACGCCGATCTCTTCGAGGTCCCGGCCGTTGACGGCGAGCTCTCTGAGGGACGTGGGATAAACGGTCGTCTCGTCGAGCACGGCGCGCGTCACGGGGTCGGGTCGCCCGGTCAGCGCCGCGCGCAGGTCGTTTAGCGCCGCGAGCGCTTCTTTGCCGTTCGCGCCCAAAAAGACGCGCGCCTGCCCCTTCGTTTCAAACGTGCCGTGCGCGTGGGCGCGCAAAAGGCACGCGCGGCGCAAAAACGCGTTGTCTGTTTTGAGCGCGCGGCAGGCTTCTTCGGTGTCCTCCTCCGGCAGCCGGCAGAGCAGGGCTGCGAGGGCCGTCGCCGGGTCGCGGAGTTTCCCCGCGGCCTTTGCCGCGCTGAGATACTGCTCTTCCGTCAGCTTTTTGAGCGGCGCGACCGTCAGCTCGAACACGGGGCGGAACGTTACGAGCAGGCTTTCTGCGCGATTCCCCGCGAACAGCTTTTTGAGCTCGACGAACTTGCGCTCCGCCGACACGGCGGCAAGGCGGTCTTTCTGCCGCAGCACGGCTTCGGCGGTGCCGGGGTCGATATCGAAATCGAGGGCGGACGAAAACCGCAGCGCGCGCAGAATGCGCAGGGCGTCCTCGGTGAAGCGCACGTCGGGGTCGCCGACGCAGCGCACGATTCTTTTCTTCAGGTCGTCCCGCCCGCCGAAAAGGTCGGTCACGCCGCACCCCGGCCGGTAGGCCATCGCGTTGATCGTGAAATCGCGGCGGCTGAGGTCGTCCTCGAGCCTCCCGGCGAACGTGACTTCGTCGGGGTGGCGGCCGTCGCGGTAGGTCCCGTCCACACGAAAGGTGGTCAGCTCCAGATTGTGCCCGTCGATCACCACGGTCACGGTGCCGTGCTTCATCCCGGTCTCGATGACGCGAAAGCCCCTGAACGCGGCCTCGGTGGCTTCGGGCGGGCACGAGACGGCAATATCGTAGTCGGCGGGGATCACGCCCCGCAGCAGGTCGCGCACGCACCCGCCCACGAGATAAGCCTCGTGACCGTTTGCTTCACACACCGCGAGCGCGGTTTTTACATAGTCGGGGAGAACGAAAAGATCTTTCATGGTTTAAGGCGCGCTTCGCGCGCGGGTGCATGGGTGCACGGATGCACGGGTGCACGGGAAAAGAATGCAAAATACAAAATACAAAATACAAAATGATGTGAGGTGTGAGATGTGGGATGTGGGATGAAGGACGGGGCTCCGCCCCGTACCCCATTATAATATGCCGGCCGCAGGCCCCGAAATGTTTCGCGCAAGCGAAACACATCATGCCGCGAAGCGGCGCATCATTGCGCGCAAAGCGCGCCTCCTCTGGGCCCTATTTTCCTCTTCCGAACCTCTGTTCGGCAAACCCGCACCGTCTGCACAGGGGCTCTATGGCGCGGCCCTGCGAAAACCCGTCCGTGAGCGCTCTGGCGCGCGGGCTATTCAGGATCGTTTCCGGGTCGTCGGTATAGAGGTTGCCGAGCGCGAGTTCGCCGTCGGCGTCGAGGCAGCAGGGCACGACCGTGCCGTCCGAGAGGACTGCGATCTGGTCCCGGAGCGCCATGCAGAAGGCGGGAGGGGACTCGTTGGCGTCGGCGTCGGGCCACGAAAAGCGGTCCTGAATATCCACGAACACGCCGTCGTCCAGCCGCGCGCCGCCGCGCGCCGGTTCAAACAGGGGATAGGCCGCTTTCAGCCGCGCGAGCATCTCGCCGTCCGAGGGGCCCGCCGCCCCGCCGTCCCAGAATTTATACACGACGATCGCCTTTCCTTTGGCCGCTTTCGCAAAGGATAAGATCGGCGCGAGGTAGTTTTCCAACGCCTCCGGCGCGAAGTTCGCGTCGAACGCGTGCAGCGAGAACGCGACCTTATATAGGGAGGGGTGCCTCAGCAGCGCGCCGCCCGCTTTGCCGATCAGCGTGCCGTTCGTCGTCACCGTGACCTTCGCGCCGAGCTCGTCGCACACCGAAAGGATGCCGTCGAGGTCCGGGTGCGTCAGCGGCTCGCCGAGGACGTGCAGATAGAAATACGGCGTCAGGGGCCTTAATTTCTCCGCGAACAGCCGAAAACCGGTGGCCGGGAGCATGCGCGGCGCCCGCTTCGTGCCGTGGCAGAAGGGGCACGAGAGATTGCACACGTTCGTGATCTCGATATACGCTTTTCTGATCATCTCCGCGCCCTCCTTTCGCCGTTCTTCTCATAAAGCATACCGCGTTTTGCCCGAAAAATCAACCCGTTTCGGCGGTTTTGCGCCGCCTAATCTTGCGTTCCGATGTTTTTTGTGCTACAATTAAAGGCACAACGATTCTTTTGAAGTATTTCCGGAGACAGTGTATGACGAGCGTTTGCAAAGAGATATTCAAGGCTATCCACGAGGGGAAATGGCTGAGCATTGAGTATAAAAACAAAACGGAGCAGATCACGAGATACTGGATCGCGATCAGGTCTCTGCGACCCGAAAAACGGTCAATGACCGTGAACGGTTTGCATCTCGGAACGCTGCAGACGCAAGAACTTATGATCCACATTGATTCCATCCTGCAGGCGACGGTCCTCGAGGGGAGCTACTGCGAGACCCCTCCGCGCCTGATCGAAGACATCCGGCTGAATCCGACCCGCTATGCGGGGCTGTTCGACCAGATCCCGAATCTGAAGATCTTGAATTATCTTTCCGACTGTTATCGGCTCGACGTCACGCCTTATACCTCCGACTATAAACTGATCCACTGTTTCGACGATGAACGGTTTGAAAACGGACGCTGCAGGCTGAAAAACGAACAATTCAAAGAGATTGTTTCGTCTTTCCAACGTCGCACGTCGAAGAATTCGAAGAGACTTTCCGTGAAGCAACTCGGCATGAACGTGATCAGTCTGCCCTGCAAACAGGGACTCTATGTACTCGCGTACCGCAGACTGTATCTGGACGTCGAAAACCGGGCTATGGTCGAGGATAAGCAGATCACGTTCTGCAAAGAGTTTACCGTCGGCGGCGAAAAAGTAAGTATCCGGCAGTTTCTTGATCCCGGTGAGCTCGCGCTGCTGGACGATCCGGAACCGGATCTTGAGGAGATCAAGGACGCCATCACCAGAAACAACCCGCATCTCCCGGGTGTGGACGACATGCCCTATGTGATCGCGGTCGGCATGGAATCCCTTCTCGATCTGGAGTATGAGTATTCTTCGATTCTTGATATGTATCATAACGACGCGGTGACAGTGCCGATCCGCGCGTTTTTCGGGGAATACCTGAAGCGGCCTCTGCGCAAAAAACAATACCCGCCGGCGCTGTTAAACAAAAAAGTCAATCTGGATCAGCTTCTGGCAATCAACAACGCGATGAAGTATCCGCTGACTTATATCCAGGGACCTCCCGGCACAGGAAAGACCAACACGATCCTGAACACGATTATGACCGCATTTTTTAACGGAAAAACGGTGTTGTTCACGTCGAACAACAATCATCCGATCGACGAGGTCTTCAGAAAGATGCGAGCCCTGACCTACCGAGGCAAGCCGATCTTTTTCCCGATCGTCAGGCTCGGGAACCTCGATATGGTCGCCGAGGCGCTGGACGATATACGGCGGCTGTACGAGAGCACGAAGAACATCCAGATCTATGATTCCACACTGGACAAAAACCGCGACGGCAAGGTTCAGCGCACGGCGCAGCTTACGAAACTGCTTGAGGCGTACGACGAGATCCTCGACCTTCGCGAGCGCAGGGACGTGACCCGCCGTCTGCTTGACGAAACGGATCAGCTGCATTTCCGGTACGAGCTGAGCACCGGCCAGCTTGACGAGATCGAACGCCGGCTGGCCGAAATCGGCGAGATCCGGGACGAAGACGCTCTGAAGCTGATCGACAATGACGACGAAAGCTTTTTACAGTATCTCTATTACACCTCCGCCAAGTATATAAAACGCCTTGAGGAACCGAAAAATAAAGATTTGCTGCGCATCGTTACCACGGATCCCGAAGACAAGGACAGAGTTTCGAGGTTCAACAGCTTTCTCAGCAACCCCGAGAATCTGAAGCGGTTCCAGAAGATCTTTCCCGTGATCGCCACCACCAACATTTCCGCCCACCGCCTCGGGCCTCCGGGCGCGTGGTTCGATATGGTCGTGATGGACGAGGCGAGCCAGTGTAATACGGCGGTGTCGTTGGTTCCTATTCTGCGCGGAGAAAGCCTGATGCTGGTCGGCGACCCGCAGCAACTGCAGCCTGTCATCCTGCTGGACCCTTCGGACAACAAAACGCTTCGGAAAAAATACGGCGTAGCGCCGGAATACGATTACATCGAAAACTCGGTCTACAAAACGTTTCTGGCCTGCGATCCCGTCAGCGACGAAGTCCTGCTGCATTACCATTACCGCTGCCACCGGAAAATCATTGATTTCAATAACAAAAAGTATTATAACGGAAAGCTGAAGATCGAAAGCCTTGTCGAAAGCAAGACCCCTTTGGTTTTTGTGGACGTTGCCGAAGCGGGATCCGACGTCAAAAACACCGCCCCTGGTGAGGCGGAGCAGATCCTGCGGTTCTTGAGGGAAAACCCCGGCCTCGACGTCGGGATCATCACGCCGTTTGCGAATCAGAGAACGCTGATCGAGGGCGAACTGGAAAAAGCGGGCAGAAAAGACGTCGCGTGCGGTACCGTCCACGCGTTTCAGGGGGACGAAAAGGACGTGATCCTGTTCTCTCTCGGGCTGACCGATAAAACCGGTCCCGGAACTTACGACTGGCTGAAAAACAACCGGGAACTCATCAACGTTGCCACGTCCAGAGCACGGAAGGAACTGATCGTGCTCGGAAGCGAAAAGAATCTGAAACGGCTGCACGGTGCGGACGAACGCGACGATTTGTATGAATTGATCGAGTATATCAGAACGAACGGTGAAAGTGCGGTCTCACAGCGCACCGCTATGTCACGCGCGCTTGGCATCAAGCCGTACAGCACCGAAACGGAAAACTCTTTCCTTGAGAACTTGACGCACGCAATCGATAATATCCAGCCCTCCCTCGGCCGCTACGTGGTACGCAAAGAAGTGCCCGTTGCGCAGGTGTTTTCGGATAATCCGTCGTATACAGACCTGTTCTACACAGGCCGGTTCGATTTCGTGGTCTACGAGCGCGGAGCGGATAAACGGGAGCTCCCCGTGCTTGCGATCGAGCTGGACGGCAAAGAGCATTACGAGGATGAGATCGTGCGCGAACGGGATCGGAAAAAAGCCTTGATCTGCCGGGAGCACGCATTCGAGCTCATCCGCGTGGACAATACCTACGCGCGCAGATACCACTATATCAAGGATATCCTGATCCGCTATTTCACGAACGGAAAAGGGATATGACAGACCAAACTTTTTGTCGGCGCATCGGAATCGAAAAAACGGCTTTTCAGCCGTTTTTTTGTTCCCGAATGAAACTCTATTTCCAAGATCCCTGCGGTTCATTTCTTTCTCGCCGGGCGTTTGCGGAACAGGACCGTGTATTTCGGTGTGGGGCCCGTTAGGTCCGACGCCATCAGGCGCGTCTCGAACACGGACAGGCTCATGCCCGCGAGCGGCTTTGCCGCGGCGGACAGCCGGAACGACGGATAGGGGAGGGCCGTTTTGCGGCAGAGCGTCACATGCGGGCGAAACGCCTGCCGGTCGTAGCCGACGCCCGCGTCGTCGAGGGATACGCGCAGCCTTCGCACGTAATCCGACAGCGCTGTGTCCTGTTTCAGGAGCGCGACGGCCACATCACCGAACAGTGTGAGACGGTCGAAGCGAAGGGCGGTCTTCGGCACGGGCACGCTTTTCATCGCAGCGATCGCGGGTGCGGGGTCCTTTACGTTCCCCAAAAAGCAGAGCGTCACGTGCAGATTTTCAGGCGGCGAAAGCCGCCCCTTCACGCCCTTTTGCCGCAGCGCGTCCTGCGTTTTTCCGAGCGCGCGTCGCGCGTCGGCCGAAACCGGCAGCGCGATGAACAGCCGCATATTTTCGCCCCCTTTCATTTGCTTTCCCTGTCAGTGTACCGCATTCCGGTGGGAAATGCAAGCGGGCGGCGGCATTTTCCGCCCGGCGTGCCGGCCGCCCGGCAAAAAAAACGCCCCACAGGGGCGTTTTTCCATAGAGTATCCGTTTATTATTTCCCGAACAGGCCTTTGCCGTCATAGAAGAGCCTTTCGTAGGCGTCGTAGTATTTGCTGATCCCGGCGTTTTTCTTGATGCTTCTCACCGCGAGGCCCTGCCGCGCGTCGATATAGACCGTGTTCTCCTGATAGTCGTTCTCGCCGTTGCGGTTCCGTCCCACGCCCCACGCGTTTTCGATCACGTTGTTCTTCACGGTATAGCCCGAGGTCTGCTCGTCCATATAGATGCCGCTGGTGGCATAGTCTGCCCACGCGGGCAAACGGATGTCGTGGATATAGTTGCCGCTCATCTCCGACCCCGGCTGCGCCGAGAGGGTATAGATGCCGCCCGCGTCGCACAGCACGAGGCTCGTGTCGTGGATCTCGTTGTTGAGGATGCGGTTGTTCCGCATGCAGTTCGGCTTGTCGGACCAGCCGAAGCCCACCGAAATGCCGGTATAGGGGGCGTTGCATACCTCGTTGTTCGCGATCAGGATGTCGCGCGGATAGCCCGCGCCGATGCCGACTGCCCCCTGATAGTCGGTGCCGACGTCGGTCACGAGGTTGTTGACGATGCGGTCGCCCTCGCAGATATCGCTCTCGTTTTCGGGGTCGTATACCTCGTGCATGTCGGTGTTGCCGTCCACGAAAAAGCTGCCGATCATGATCCCGTTGCCGGCGGTCTGCCGGACTACGTTGTCGCGGATGACCGAATGCTTCGTGCCGCGCAGAAGATCGAGCCCCGCCGCGCCGGTGTTTTCGATCACGCAGTTCCTCATCACGAAGCCCTCGGTGTCGGCAACGGTCACGGCGGCCGGCGGACGGTTGAGCCCCACGTCGTTGGTGGCGAACACGCAGTAGTTTGCGTACATGCCCGCCTGCACGTCCACCAGCCCCTCTTCGCTCGGCAGCGCCCAGTTGCTGTAAGCGAAGGTGAGGCCCTCGAAGCTGAGGTTCGCGATCTTGCTCCCGTTATTCGGCTCCACCTTCACCAGCGTTTCGAGCCGCGGCACGGTCACCTCGGCCTCAGCAAGGTCGAAGCCCGCGGGGACCTTCAGATACACGGTCTCCTTTGCCGCGTCATAATACCATTCGTTATCCTCGTCGATGAGGGCGTAGGCGTTTTCGAGGTAATACACGAACTCCCGGTCCTCGTTTTTATAATAGCCGTCGAGGTTCGGGTGCATGCGGTTGAACACGAGGGCGCTCTCTTCGTCCTTCACGCGCACTCTCACCACGCCGTCGGCTTCCTCGGCCGATTTCACCCGCAGCACGTTTTTGACCCACGCGGTCAGCACGTGCACCTCGGCGTCGGGCGCGCCCAGCACGGGCGCGAACTCCTCCGCGTCCAGATAGATCTCTCCGTAGTCGGCCTGCAACAGGGTCTCTTCGCCCCAGTTATTGTACCACTGCGGGATCAGCGTGCCGTCCGCGAGGAATCTCGCCGCGCCCAAAATCCGCGTGGACCCGTCGATCGCGGTGCGCGAGCGCGTCATCTTCTGCCCGTTGACGTAAAGCTGCCTGAACGGCTCTCCCGCGGGCACTTTTGCTTCGTAAATGTTCTTTTCTTCGTCGAAGAGCGTGAAGCCCGCGACCGTCTCGCCGCCGCTGAGCACGGCGTCGCCGTCGGCGACCCAGCGCACCGAAAAGCCGTTCGCGGCCCCGTCGCGCTCGTCGAACGTGAGCGTTTCGGCAAGCGGATAGCGCCCCGCGCCCACGTGCACCACGATATCGCCTGTCATATCGGCGTTGACTTCACGCACGGCGTCGCGCGCCCGCGTGAGCGTCCTGAACGGCCTGTCCTTCGTGCCGTCGTTTTCGTCGCTCCCGAGGGGGCTGACGTAGAATTCGCGCATCGGCTTTTCGCTCTTCGCGAAAGCCCCGCTCACCGACAGCAGCGCCGAGAGCATCACCGCGAGCAGCCGTTTGAGCCCGATCAACATAAAACCGCCTCTTTTCGTCCTGATTCGCAAAGGGGGATGGGTTCAGTATACCAAAAAGGGGAGGGGAAATCAAGGAGTTTTAGGGCGCACAGGGCCGAGAAGCGCGGCGCAGCCGCGCGGGTGCACGGGTGCACGGGTGCACGGGCACGCGGCACAGCCGCGTAGGGAGAATGCAAAAAAACAGAATACAAATTAAGGGGCCAGAGGCCGGGGGCGCGGCAGATTCTTTCCGGTAGGGGCGCAGACCGTACCCGGTCCGTCCCCCTACAAGAAAAAACCGGAGGCCCATCGGACCTCCGGCTTCCCGTTCACATAATTTTGTATTTTGTATTCTGCATTTTGTATTCATATCCGCGCGGCTTTGCCGCGCCCCTGGTCTCTTACTTCGAAACCTTAAAATACTGCACCCTGGTTTTGCTTCTCGACAGCAGCCCCATCTCGGTATAGCTGATCGTGACGGTGCCGTAGCCGGGGGCGGCGCCCTTGTCGGGCGTCAGGGTGACGGCCTTCGTCTCGCCGGGGCGCAGGGTCCCTTCGACTTCGGACACGGTATAGGCGACGCCGTCCAGCGTCACGCCGGTGAGCTTTACCCTGTGCTTCTCCGAGTCGTTGCGGATCACGGCCTGCACCTCGCCCTCGCCGAGCTTCAGCTCGCTCCCGCCGCGGTCGACGAGTCTCAGCGACACGTCGTAGGCCGGGCAGTGCGAATCCGCAAACTGCGGAAAGCGCGGATCGGAATTGACGTTTTCGATCTCGTCGGTCAGCAACAGGCTCATGACAAGCGCCTTGGCCTCTTCGTCCCAATAGGACTGGCCGTGCGTCTGGCCGTAGAACGCCCACGTGTTGTCGGGCAGATATGCATTCGTGAGGTCATAGTCGTTGGCGGGGGACACGTGCCGGCCCGTTCTGCCGTCGGCAAAGGTCTCGCCGTAGGGCAGGCATTCGCCGCCGGAGCCGCTCGCGGCGTCCACCACGCCGTCGCCGTTGATGTTATCGCCGGCGAACAGGATCGTGCCCTCGTTCATGATGACCGAGAGCTTGATGCCGGCTTCTTCCGCTTCGGCGAGCACCTCGGGGATGTGGCGCATCACGCCGTATTGGGCCTTGTCCACCTCGGCGATCAGGGCGGCGTTCTCATTGGGATCGAGGAGCTTCGCCTTCATCTCCTCATAGTCGTCCGCCGCGCAGCAGCACCAGAGCCCCGGGGCGTAATGCAGATATTCCTCCCACGCGTGCTTCACCATGGCGAACGCCACGTGCTGAACCACGCGGTCCGGCAGCAGCCGCAGCAGCGGCGAAAAATCGGTCTCGACCAGCATGAACTCCAAAAGCACCCTTGCGCCCTCCACGATGTTGAAGTGCAGGTCCTCTTTGGTGTCGGCCATCAGGCTCGGGAAGAGCTTGGTGCCCGTCCACGCGGGCGAGTCGAAAACGATGCGGGCAATGTCGTCCCCGCCGCCGTAGGTATAGAGATACGACGCCACCACCTGGCAGCCGTAGGAATCGCAATAGACGTTCACCCTGTCGCAGCCGACGAGCGCCTTTACCTCGTCCACGAAAGAAGCGAACTTTTCGGTGATCGTGGGGGAGCCGAGCCGCCAGTCGTAGGTGAACACGAACACGTTCTCACTCCCGATCTCAGCGGCGAGGTCGGGCACGATCTGCGCGCCGTACCACACGTTCGGCCACTTGCCGCTTTTGAGCATCGCGGCGTAGGAGCTCTCTTCCGCCCCCGACACCGCCGTATAGAGCTCATAGGCGGACGTGCCGTCGGGGTTCATTTCGAGGTTGCCGATCGCCGCGTCCTCCAGCCGCAGGGCGGCCTCGGTCAGGGTGTCGTAATCCGACAGAAACGTCGCCTTGATCACGCCCGCGAACAGGTTGGTCATCTCGGCGGACAGCGTTTCGGTCACGGACGCGAAATGCCAGCCGGCTGCGCCCGCCTCGGGGTCGGTCATCAGCACGCTCTCCACGACGCCGGGCACGATGATCGCCGCCTCGACGGCGTTCTTTTCGTCGCCCTCGGCGAACGCCGGCGCCGAAAGCGTAAGGATCAGGGTCATCGCAAGCAATACCGCAAACACTTTTTTCATGATCCGGTCACTCCTTTTCTTTTTCATCTTATCATATCGCTTTGGCTATTGCAAGCCCGCGGAAGAAAAAAAGAGATCGCAAATGATTGTTTCAGGATCACAGAAACAGGGATAAAATGTTATTCAAAAAGTAGAAAGAACACCCCGCCGGGACGGTTCCCGGCAGAGTGTTCTTTCGTGCGGCGCCGGTCTGCAGGCGTTACTTTTTCTCCACGAGGACGCACTCTTTCATCTCCACGTTGTCCTCAAACACGTTGTACACGGGGTTTTTGATCACGATCGTATCGCCCACGTCAACGCCTTTTTCGGCGAACGCCTTCGGCTCGCCGTCCTCCCACAGGCCGAACAGCAGCACGCTGCCGGAGTCGTCCTCCACGCGCGCGTAATATGGGTTCAGAAGCTCCACGACCTTCACGGTCAGGGTGAAATCTTCCCCCTCGCCCTGCTTTTCGAGCCATTCTTCGATCGTCACGCTGCCTGAAAGCCCGGTCGGCGCGTCGTTGCCGCAGGCCGCGAGCACGAGCGCTCCGCCCAGCAGGAAGCATGCCAGAATAACGGATAATACCTTTTTCATAAGACCCCTCCTGTTTTGTATTGATGCATCATTCCGATGCGGATTTGTTTTTTTACGGGCATTCAGGGGTCGAACCGCAGGACCTCGCCCACCGGTTCGATCCTGCCGCCGTCCACGACGAGCGCGCCCCTGAGTGCCTTCGTCGCGTACACGGTCGCGCCCCGTTCCCGCAGCACCCGCCGGATCGCCTCGTCCTGCGCCGGCACGCCCTCGTAATGGACCTCGAGATAAAAGCCGTCCGTGAGCCCGAGGCCCTCGTAGTAGCCGAAACCGGGGTAATCGTCGTCGGGCGACAGATGGTATTCCCTGAGCTGTATCACCGCTCCGGCGCTGTAGCCCATCACGAGCCCGCCGTGGCGCGCGATCGGGCCGACGAGGCCCATTTCGCGGATGCGGTCCATCATCCTGTCCGGCAACCCGCCGGGAAAATACAGCACGTCCGCGTTTTCGATCTTTTCGGCGGCCGAAGCCGGCGTGTCGGTAAAGTAATCCACGAACGCGATCTGCTCCTCGGCGATGCCGTAATCGGCGAACGCGCCGACGATGCCTTCGTACCAACAGCCGTTCTCCTTCGAATAGAGGGCGTTCCAGTCGTCGGCGTTTTTTACAAGGGCATCCCGGAACGCCAGCGCGATCACCGCGACCCTGTGGCAGGGCCGCAGATACCGTTTGAGCGTGCCGAAAAGCCACGGCGCGTTGAGATCATACCCCTCGAGCAGAATGTTCGTCATGCTTACGTTCCTTTCCCTTCGCCCGCCCGGTCCTGTTCCCGGCAGCCTTCTTACCCCCATCATACCACACTCCCCCCGCAAAAAACAAGAAGGTCTTGTATTAAACAGAATGAACGGAAAATGAGAGAATGGGAGTTTTTAAATGAAGTCGGGCTGCGCCCTGATGAAGTCACTCGCTCCGCTCGTTAATGAAGACGGCGCAGTAAACTGCGCCTAATGAAGCGAAGTCGCCCCGAAGATTATTAGCTCCGCAGGAGCGTCTTCATTAGCGAAGCGTCTTCATTCCTTCATTAGCCCCGAAGGGGCGACTTCATTCCGACCGCCGAACGAAAAAGAACCGCCAAAGGCGGTTCCGTTCGGTGGTCGGAGTGGCGGGTCTTGAACCCACGGCATCCTGCTCCCAAAGCAGGCGCGCTACCAACTGCGCTACACCTCGGCGGGAGAACAACGGCATCATATCACATTCTCCGCGGCGTGTCAAGAATCCGCGCGAAAAAACCGTCCGGCGGCGGTCCACCGGTTCTTTCTGCCCCGTTTTACGGAGAAGAGAGTCGGGCTCAGACCTCGAACGCCCACCTGCCGCGGCGGAAGATCGGCACGGTTTTGCCGTCGAAGGTCACAGCGTCGATGTCAAGGCCTTCGTAGCCGATCATAAAGTCGTTGTGCTCCATCGAGTCGTTCACGCCCATGGCACGGCACTCGTCGAGCGTCTTGGTTTCGAACCCGCGGATGGTGTTCGTGAAGCCCATGCCGAGCGCCAAATGGCAGGCGGCGTTTTCGTCGAACAGGGTATCCCAGAACAGAATGCCGGATTCGGAGATGGGCGAATCCACAGGCACCAGCGCGCACTCGCCGAGATAGGCCGCGCCCTCGTCCATGCCGATCATCTGCTCCAAGAGCGCCTGATTCTTTTCGGCGTGAACCTCCACGGCCTTCCCGCCCTCGAAGCGGACCCAGAAGTTCTCGATCAGCTCTCCGTTGTAGCTCAGCGGCTTCGTGGCGTACACGATGCCCTCGGCCTTGCCGCGCATGGGCGTGGTGTAGCACTCCTCGCTCGGGATGTTGGCGTCGAAGGGCAGGCCGCCGACCGTGGTCTCCTGCCCCCCGAGGAAAGTTCCTTCGGGGATCATGCCCACGGTGAGATCGGTGCCGTTGTCGCCCTTATACCGCAGCTCTGCGATGCCGAGGCTGTTGAGATAGGCGCAGCGGTCATGAAGGTCCTTGTTATGGGCTTCCCATGCGGCGATCGGATCGTCGCCGTCGGCGCGGGACGTGAACAAAATCGCGTCCCACAACTTTCTGACCGCCTCGTTCTTTCTGAGGCCCGGAAAGACCTTTTTTGCCCATGCCTCGCCCGGCACGGCGGCGATGCACCACTGCTGTTTATTCTCCATCTTGTCGTAATAGGGTTTTACGATGGGCCAGCTCTTTTGGTCGGCCTTGGCGATCTTGCCCTGATTCACGCCCTTCAGACCGTCGGGGTCCGAAGAAATGAGGTAGATGGAGCAGGGCAGGGTGTCCACGTAGTGCTGCAGACGGGCCTTTTCCCATTCTTCCACCTTGCCGAGCGTGGTGACGGTCTGGTGCCGGACGTCAATTTTATAAAGCGGCTGGTGACGGAACTCCACCGTCACTTTTCTCGCGCCGGCCTTGTAGCACTCGTCCACGAGCAGCTCCACGAACTTCGGCTGGTCGAGCTGGCAGGCGATGAGCACGTCCTGCCCCTTTTGGATATTCACGCCCATGCGGGCAATGAGGCGGGCGTAGTTGCGAAGCGTTGATATTTTCATATTGTATCCTCCATACTGTTTTTTATTTTTCGGTTTTTGCGGCTTATAGCTTTTTGTAGACCTCGTCGAAGCAGATAAGCTGTCCCTCGCCGAAGCGGATGGTGAAATCGAACTTCTTGATAGCGAACTCGTCGTTTCCGAGGGGATAGAGCTTCCAGCGGAAGCCCGCACCGTAGCCGCGCATCCATTTCACATACAAGTCGCCGTCCCTGAGATAGACCTCGTCCGGGTAGAAGGTGTCGTCCTCTTCATGGGCGTATTTGCCGCAATAGCTTTCCCACGCGGACGTGTCGGGGTTTTGCACCATGCGCTCTTCGAGCGTGCAAACGGGCCCGGGCTCCTTGCCCCTTACGATCGCCCGCAGGCCCTCGAGAAACGCCGCTGCGGCGTGGGAATCCTCGGGGTCGCGGCAATAGAGCAGCACGAGCACGCCGTCCGTGTCGAGGAAGCGCTCATACTGGGCGTAGGAGCCCTTGTGCCAGCCGTCGTGGGCGACGACGAGCCCGAGGTCTTCGTCGTGCCGCACTTCCCAGCCGAAGCCGTAGCCCGCGCCGCTCTCGTCCGTGAAGACCTCGCCGCTGTTAAGTTTGACGGGCGTATACATGAGCTGCTGCTCTTCGCGGGTGAGCACTTTTTCGTCCCGCAGCGCCCGGTCCCATGCCAGCAGATCGAAGATATCGGCATACACGTTGCCGTCGCCGTTGGTGCCGTCCTCGGCGACGACGTCGTAATCGTTGCCCGAAATATCCGGGAGGATGTATTTCCCGTTTTCCAGCACCAGCGCGCGCACGAAGTTATCGTCGGGGTAGCCGTCCCTGCGCACGTGTCGGACCGATGCGTTCATCCCAGCGGGCGCAAAGACGTTATCGCGCAGAAAGTCCTCGAAAGAAACGCCCGAGACCTGCTCCACGATCAGCGCCAGCAGGCAGTAGTCGGAGTTGGAATACTCGAATCCGTCGCCGGGCGCGAAATAGGGCTCGGGCTTGCATTCGCACAGAAAGCGGACGACGTCATGATTGTCGGGGATCCGGTTTTCTTCCTGTTGGATCCGGATCAGATATTCGATGTCATCAAAATAATCGGGTACGCCGCCGGTGTGAGTGATCAATTGCCGGATCGTGACGCCCGGATACGGCAGCGCGGGGAAATACTTTGTGATCTCGTCTTCAAGCCCCACTTTTCCCTGCCGCACCAGCAGCATGACCGCCGCGGCGGTGAACTGCTTGCTGACCGACGCCAGATCGAAGACGCTGTCCTCGCGCATCGGGAGCTTATCTTTCGCGTCGCGAAAGCCCACGGCTCCCTTCGACACGATCTCGCCGTGCTCGGCGTAGAGCCACGTGCCGTTGAAGAGTCCCTTGTCACGCGCTTCACGGAAAAGGCGTTCGAGCATAATCTTTTTATCCATACTATTCTCCTTTGCCATTCGGTTTACAGCTTCAGAATCGCCGGCATTTCTTCGCCCTCTTCGTAATGCTCGGGGTCTTCCATATTTTATTCGTTTCATTGTTATTATAATACGGCTTCTCGCAAAAATCAATAACGAGAAACGCGCGATCAGAAAGGGGCTGTAAAAACGGCGCTCTCACTTAGGGATTTATATGCCGCAGCGGCGCACTTATTTGCGAAATACCGCGTTGAAGGGGTCGGATATCCGGAGGATATTCCGACCCCTGCGCCTTGTCTTTCACAAAAATTGCATCCGCTGCGGTGCAAAGCAGTTTTTCGCCTGCTATTTTTTGTCCGAACAATCTGAACGGCAGAAGATAATCCTGGCGGATATCTTCTGCAGGACAGGCAGTTCAGGCGGAAAAGAGCGGCGAAAAACCATGCAAATCCCTAAGTGAGAGCGCCGAAAAGCCCCTTTTTTGACACCTTTTTGACACCCTACTTTCATTTGACACCCTATTTGACACCCTTTTTTGCGGTGTTTTATGACGTTTGAGCGATATTTACGAAAGTTTGAAAAAGCCAGAATCCCCTTATATAGCAACAGATTTGAAGCTATATAAGGGAAAACTGGCCTTTTCAAAAAATGGTACGAGTGTTCATAACGGATCTCGCCGGTGGAACAAAAAACCGCAAAAGGTTGGTAGCGACAGAGAGCCGTCGCGAGCGCGCTTGCAAGCGAGCAGGCGAACCGAGCGTGACCTTTTGCGGAGAGGAGGAGCAGCGGCGTGAGTGAGCGGCGACTTTTCAAAGAAAAATCGCCGCAAGCGATACATAGCTTGCGACGACGTGGTGCGAGTGTTCATAACGGATTTGACCAAAACGCAAAAAGCATAGGCAGTCTGTACATATTCAGTATTCTATTCCGCACATTCGACAGGTCTCCGGTTCTTTTGTATGATGAAATCACCAAAGGAACGGAGGTTTTCATTATGATGAAAGAAAAGAAAGTCAAAATGAAGTTTACAGACTTTGAGTGTAACCTGTTAATCAACGGTATCAACGAATGGCGAAACATGCTGCTTGCTGTGGATTATCCCACGGAAGATGTGGACATGTTACTGCTGAAACTCATCAAGAAGGCGGAGGGTAAGTGAAATGGAAAAGACGATCTTTGACGAACGCACCGGCTGGGAATATGAGCTGATCGGCGAGCAATATTACCCCACCGGCAGAGTGATGCGAAACGGCGCGTTGACGCCGAGCGAACTGCCTGATGATCACGGGCCGGGAGAAGAAAAGCCGATAGGTATCTGGGGACAGCGGCATTTGCGCTACATCAGGCAATACAAAAAATCGTTGTATCTCGATTTGTTCGTGTCCGGCAAGCTGAACACCTACCTCGCCGATATTGATGCCCAAGCAGAGGATTCCTTCTCCCGGCTGGTAAAAGAAATGGCTGCGCGAGAGGGCGTTACTGAAAAGCTCAAAGCCGAAAATCAGATGGTCTGGATACAACGGATGAATAATATCCGGGAACGTGCAATGGAAATCATCAATCAAGAACTCATTTTTCAATGATACCATAACAACAATATAAACATCTGAAAACGGCAGCAACCTCTGTGGATGCTGCCGTTTTTCGTCCGTTTGTTTTTCCTTTTATCTTTTATCTGTTGAAAAGATTACGGAAAAATTCCTTTATCTTTGAAAGCAGAGATTTGATTGCGTTGATTATACGTGTGAAAATATTTTCGTTTGCCGCATCGGGATCGTAGGGATCGGGATTCTCCGGCAGATCTTCGGATTGTTTGTTATACACGTCCTGCCACTTATCGTTTCGGTAGATTTCAGCATTATCGCCCACAAACGCGCCTGCGGCGTATTCGTCGCCCAACAGCGTATAGGAAAACCATGCCGTCACGTAAGCAATGCTTTTCGGCTGCGTATCGCCGTGATCGGAATTCTTGATGCGCCCGATGATGACGGTATCGTTGCTGATCGCTTTCATGTTGGCGATCAGCGCCATGCCGAGCGGACTGATGCCGCTGGAGGTTTTGGTGCCCGCGTCAAAAACGCCGGTGCCGCCGATCAGGAGTGCCGGAACCTGCACTTTGGAGGCGTCATACGGCGTGTTCTGCAACGGGGACGCCGCCAATTCGCTGTGTGGGGCGCTGACGGTACAGATGGATTTATATAATACCGCGTTTTCGTATTTTCCGACGGAGGCGGCGTTGATCGTGGCGGAACCGCCCTGCGAGTGCCCGGTGACGCCGATCTGTTCCCGATTGATTTTGCCGCAGAAGACGCTTTCGACATTCTCATTCAGGGCAAGCAGCAGATCAAGTCCCTTGGATGCGGAATCGCCGTTGCCGGTGGCTGTGTGGTCGTTCGTGACGCAAACGAAGCCCCAGCTCGCCAGATGGTTCATCATATCCACCGTGTCCTTGGCGTCGTCCTTCATGCCGGTACCGTTATTGAATACGATCACGGGGAACTGCGCGTTTGACGTTTCCAGATCGGCGGGATACCAAAATTTATAATGCTTGTAATCCTTTTCGCCGCTGTCAACCGTCAGCGTTTTTACGCTGTGGCTGCCTGTTGCGGCATAGTGCGCTTCAATAGGCCAGCTTTCGGATGCAAACGAACAGATGGGAAGCAATCCCGCGAAAAGAACGGCGCATATTAAAATGGATACAACCTTTTTCATGATAGAACGAACTCCTTTATTCGTGAATATCAATTTGCTGATTAAGATATAGTTGATTACTTTTTATCTCCGGTTCTGTTCCGGTGAACGCCCTGGCGGCGTTGTCGTCACCTTGAAGATGCCACATAAACCACGCAGTAACATAACCGTCTGCGCTGTAGAGCATTTGGGGATGATTCGTGCCGGAGCGAACTGCCGCCACCTTGCCGGAGGTGATGTGTGAATACAATTCAGCAAGCTGAGCCGGTGAGATGGTATCATTCTCCGTTCCTGCAAGGACCATGACAGGGACACTTACCTTCGTCGGATCATAGTCCCAGTGAATCAACTTTGCTGATTTCTCCGGTACTGGAGAAAGGGAAACGGCGGTTTTATACATATTGCTGTGCGGTTGTTTGGTAATTGCCGCAAACACGCCTACACCGCCTTGTGAATGACCGACGATTCCGACATTCTCAAGGTCGACCTTTTGATACAGAACGGAATTCGGATTTGCGTTTTCAGCAATCAAGAAAGCGAGACTTGCATCAGATGAATCGCCGGAATAGGCCGTATCGTGCTCGTTGCCTACCACAATAAAACCCCATGAAGCGTAGTGCTTGAAAACAACGGCATATCTTGAGCCGCGCACACCCGATCCGTTTGCCATAACGATAACGGGAAATACTCTGTTTGAGTTTTCAAGGCTTGATGGATAATATATCTCATACTTTGCCCATTTCTCGTCTGTTGCCTGTTCATAATATGACACATCATATTCACCGTGCTTCAGATAAGTCGACTCAATCACCCC
>JAFZOL010000020.1 GCA_017550625.1 Clostridia bacterium
GCCGGCTCGGTCGGCGCTTCTGCCTAACGGCAGAGGTATCCACCGGACACCCGCGCTCATTCCATCATCTCACATCCCACATCTCACATCAGTTTGTAGTTTGTATTTTGTATTTTGCATTCCCTCGGCCCTGTGCGCCCTGTGCGCCCTTTTCCCTTCTAAAATACCGTTTCCACTACCCTCTCGCACTCCGCGGGCGAGTAGACGAAGCGGTCGACGTGGGGCGCGTCGGAAAAGTATCTGAGCGGCGTGCGGGGCGCGGGGGCGTCGGAGAGCGAGACGATGCTGAGTGTTATTTTCATCTTTTCGGGGTTGACGCTCTTGATATACGCCACGCACCCCTGCCCGGGCACGCAGTCGCTTCGCGCTTCGGCTAACCCCGCGAGGTTCGGCGTCAGCTCCACGAACACGCCGTAGGGCTCCACGCCGCGCACGATACCCGTCACGGTTTCGCCCGCCTCGATGAGGGCGGCGTTTTCATCCCACGTGCCGAGCAGCTCTTTCATCGTGAGCGTGAGCCTGCCGAGCGCGTCGCGGCTTTTGAGGAGCGTGCGGATCTTCTGCCCCGGGATAAGACGCTCGGCGGGGTGGCGGATGCGCGACACCGAGATGCAGTCCACGGGCAGCAGGGCGCACACGCCCGCGCCCACGTCGCAGAACGCGCCGAAGCGCTCCGAATGGGTCACGACCGCGGGCACGGCGTCGCCCGGGACGAGGGAATCGAGATACGTGTCGACGCACGCCCGCTGCGCGAGCCGCCGCGAGCAAATGGCGATCCGCTCGCCGTTCGGTCCCGTGCGAAAGCCCGTGACCACGAACTGCACGGGCCTGCCCACGCGCGTGAGCAGGGCGACGTCGCGGGTCTCCCCTTCTTTTACGCCGAGGGCGCCTTCGTCGCGTTCGATCACCCCGGCCATGCAGCCGAGGTCGACGAACAGCGCGCGGTCCTTGCCGCATTTGACGGCCTTCGCTTCAAGCACGCGGCGGCGCGCCGCGGCTTCGGCCAGAGCTATTGGCGACGACGTCGCCTGCCGGTTTTCGGGGGCGTCGAGCAGGGCGCCTTCGGGGGGCCAGGGTCTCATTTTATCACAAGCCTTTTAAAAATTTCATTCTCGTGATAAAATCCTATTCCATTTTACATCAAAGTATGATAAAATACAAGGGATACTTTGTTTTCGGAGGCCGAAAAGCATGGACGTGCGCGTGGGCGATACGCTGGAAATGAAAAAACCGCATCCCTGCGGGGATAAGCGCTTTCTCGTGCTGCGCTCGGGCATCGACTTCCGTCTGCGCTGCGCCGGCTGCGGGCGCGAGGTGATGGTGCCGCGCAGCAAGATCGAACGCAGCATCAAAAAGATCGTCCGTCCCGAGGCGGGCACGGGGGACCCCGTATGACGGTGCTCGAAAAAGTGCGCGCCGTGGAAGAGCGGACCAAAGAGATCGACAAACTCCTGTGCGACCCCGCCGTGGCGGCGGACGTGAAGACCTCCGCAGCCCTTATGAAGGAGCTGAAATCCCTCACGCCCGTGGCGGCGAAATACCGCGAATACCGGCAGTATGCCGACTCCGCCGCCGCAGCCGAAGAGATGCTCGCCGAGACGGGCGGCGACCCCGCCCTGAAAGAGGAGCTCTTCGCCGAGGCCGAAGAAGGCAAAGCGAAGATGGAGCGCTGCCTTGAGGAGCTCAAAATTTTGCTCCTGCCGAAAGACGGGCGCGACGACAAAAGCGTGATCGTGGAGATCCGCGCGGGGGCGGGCGGCGAAGAGAGCGCCCTGTTCGCGGCGGTGCTGTTCCGCATGTACGCGATGTACGCCGAGCGCCGCGGCTGGAAGGCCGAGGTGGTGAACGCGAACCCGACCACGCTCGGGGGGTATAAGGAGATCTCGTTCATGGTCAACGGCGAGGGCGCGTTTTCGCGCTTCAAGTTCGAGTCGGGCGTGCACCGCGTGCAGCGCGTGCCGGTCACCGAGTCGAGCGGCCGCATCCAGACCTCCACCGCCACCGTGGCGGTATTGCCCGAGGCCGAAGAGGTGGACGTCCGGCTGGACCCCGCCGACCTGCAGATCGACACGTTCCGCTCGTCCGGCGCGGGCGGCCAGCACATCAACAAAACCGAGTCCGCGATCCGCATCACCCACGTCCCCACGGGCATCGTGGTGGAATGTCAGGACGAGCGCAGCCAGTATAAAAACAAGGATAAGGCCATGAAGGTGCTCCGCGCGCGGCTTCTGGAGCGCGAGACCGAAAAACAGGCCGCCGAGATCGCCGGCACGCGCCGCCTGCAGGTGGGCACGGGCGACCGCAGCGAACGCATCCGCACCTATAATTACGCGCAGAACCGCGTGACCGACCACCGCATCGGGCTGACCCTCTATCACCTCGACAGCATCTTAAACGGCGACCTCGACGAGCTCATCGACGCCCTCATCATGGAGGACACAGCGGACAGGCTGAGAGGGGAGTAAGAGGCCAGGGGCCAGAGGCCAGAGGCCAGGGATGCGCCTTCGGCGCAGTGATGAAAAGCCCTTGCTCTGATTTATAATGTGAACCGCACCGCTCTTCACCCTTCCCCCTTCACTAAAAAACTCATACCATTTTGTATTTAGCATTTTGCATTCTGCATTCTTTTTCTGGCCCCTGGCCTCTGGCCTCTGGCCCCTCAATTTTGTATTCTGCATTTTGCATTTTGTATTCCTATGACCACTTTATTTTTCACCGTCATCCCACCCGATATTGACGCTGCCGCGATCGAAACGGCGGCGGCGCTGCTGCGCGCGGGCGAGGTGGTGGCGATGCCCACCGAAACGGTCTACGGCCTCGCCGCGAACGCCTTCGACCCTGCGGCGGTGAAAAAGATCTTCGTCGCAAAAGGCCGCCCGCAGGATAACCCGCTGATCGTGCATATTTCGCGCACCGAACAGCTTTACGACCTCGCCGAGGAGGTGCCAGAAGCGGCGCTTCGGCTCTTTGAGGCGTACGCCCCGGGCCCCCTGACCGTGATACTAAAGAAAAAGCCCGCGGTGCCGGACGCCGTGAGCGCCGGGCTGCCGACCGTGGCAATCCGCATGCCGAGCCACCCCGCCGCGCGCGCCCTCATCGAGGCTGCCGGCGTGCCGCTGGCCGCGCCGAGCGCGAACCTGTCGGGCTTTCCCTCCCCCACCAACGCCGACGACGTGTCCGACGACATGACCGGGCGCGTAGCGTGCATCCTCGACGGCGGACCCTGCGGCTTCGGCATCGAATCGACGGTGGTGACCCTCGTGACCGACCCCCCGCGCCTGCTGCGCCCGGGCGTGGTGACGCTTGAAGACTTGCAGAAGATCCTCGGCCCGGTCGAGGTGGACCCCGCCGTGCTCGCCCCGCTTGAGCGCGGCAAGGCGGCGGCTTCGCCGGGCATGAAATATAAGCATTACGCGCCGAAGGCGGCGCTGACCGTAGCCAAGGGGAACCTTGCCGACCTGCTGCTTGCGCTGTACCGCGCGCCGGGGGCTTACGACCACGTTTTGTGTTTTGAAGAGGACGCGCCGTTCGTGCCGCTGCCCGCGGTGACGATGGGTAAGCGCAGCGATCCGCTGACCCAGACCCCGCGGCTCTTCGACGCCCTCAGGGACCTCGACCGTGCCGGGGCGGAAAACGCCCTCGCCGCAGCGCCTGAACGCACGGGCGTGGGGCTCGGCGTGTGCAACCGCCTCTACCGGGCCGCCGGCTTCCGTTTTGTGGAGCCCGACCCCGCCCGCGGGCGGATCGTCGGCCTGTGCGGCCCCACGGGCGCGGGCAAATCGCTCGCCGCCGGGGCGCTGAGAGACCGCGGCGACCTCGTGATCGACACCGATCTCATCGCGCGGGAGGTGACCGCGAAGGGCGCTCCCCTGCTGCAAACCTTGGAGGAGCACTTCGGCGCGGATATCTTGCTGCCCGACGGCGCGCTGGACCGCAAGGCCCTCGCTTCGCGCGCGTTCGCGAGCTCCGAAGGCACGGCGCTTTTGTCGTCCCTCACCCACCCCGCGATCGCGAAAGAAACCGTTTCGCGCGCCCTCGAGGCGATCGACAGGGGCCAAGCCGCCGTGATCGACGCTCCCCTGCTCTACACGGCCGGGCTCGACGCGGTGTGCGACCGCGTGGTGAAGATCGACGCGCCCGAAGAAGTCCGCCTGTCCCGCGTGTGCGCGCGCGACGGGATCGACGAGACCGCCGCCCGCCGGCGCATGGACGCGCAAAAGGATGAATACCGCATGTCCGAACAGGCGGACGCGGTCGTGATGAACGACGGCGATATGAAGGAGCTGATCGCGAAGGCCCTCGCCGCCGTCGACGGATAACGGAAATTCCCCGCCTTTGGCGGGTTCGCAATACCGAAATTTCTCAGGAAAAGAGGAACCGCAACATGGATGAAGAAAACAGAGTCAAGGAACTCAAAGAAAAGCTCGCGTTCGCGCCGAAGCACGCGTCTTACGTGATGGACGCCGACGGCGTGGCGGCGGCCGACGCCTTCTGCGAGGGCTATATGAGCTTCCTGGACGAGGCGAAGACCGAGCGCGAGGCCGTGAAAAAGGCGATCGAGCTCGCGAAGTCCAACGGCTTTCGCGAATACGCGCGCGGGCATTTTTACGGCCCGGGCGAAAAAATCTATTACAACAACCGCGGCAAGTCGGTGGTGCTCGCCGTGATGGGCGAGGTCGGGCTCAGCGAAGGCGCGCGCGTCGTGGCAGCGCACATCGACTCTCCCCGCCTCGACTTAAAGCCCACCCCCCTTTACGAGAAGGATGAGCTCGCCTGCCTCAAGACACACTATTACGGCGGCATCAAAAAGTATCAGTGGACGGCCATCCCGCTCGCCCTGCACGGCGTGATCGTGCGCGCGGACGGCAAGACGGTGGAGGTGCGCGTGGGCGAGGAGCCCGGCGACCCGGTGTTCACGATCACCGACCTTCTGCCCCACCTCGCGGGCGAGCAGATGGGTAAGACCATGTCCTCGGGCGTCACGGGCGAGGAATTAAACGTCCTCGTGGGCTCGCGTCCCTTCGCCGACACCGAAGAAGCCGAGAACGTGAAGCTCAACGTGCTCAACATTTTGTTCGAGAAATACGGCATGACCGAGGCGGACTTCATTTCCGCCGAGCTCGAGCTCGTGCCCGCCTTCAAGGCCGCCGACGTGGGCTTCGACCGCTCGATGATCGGCGCCTACGGCCAGGACGACCGCGTGTGCGCCTACCCCGCCCTCATGGGCGTGCTCGACGCCGAGGAGCCGCTGCACACCACCGTGTGCGTGCTCACCGACAAAGAAGAGACCGGCAGCATGGGCAACACCGGCCTCGATTCCGATTATCTGTTCGCGTTCATCCGGGCGCTGGCGAAAAGCGAGGGCCTCGACCCCGACGAGACGCTTTCGAAGAGCATCTGCCTGTCGGCGGACGTGAACGCGGCCTTCGACCCCGACTACGCGTCGCAGTTCGACCACGGCAACGTCTGTTTCCTCAACCGCGGCGTGGTGCTGACGAAATACACGGGCGCGAGGGGAAAGAACAGCACGAACGACGCCTCGGCCGAAACGATGGGCCGCGTGCGCCGCATGCTGGATGAGGCCGGCGTATGCTGGCAGACCGGCGAGATCGGCCGCGTGGACGCGGGCGGCGGCGGCACCGTGGCGCGCTTCGTGGCAGGGCGCAACATCGACGTGGTGGACCTCGGCGTGCCGCTTCTGTCGATGCACGCCCCGTTCGAGATCGTGGCGAAGCTCGACGTGTACGCCCTGTATCAGGCGTGCGTGGAATTTTACAGATCATGAGCACCGTTTTCGTAAACCCCGCCGCGCTCAAAGGCGTCGGCGTGTTCCCGGCGGCTGCCGCGGAGTATCTGAAACTCGCCTCCGGCCACGCCGTGAAGGCTTTGGTATTCGTGTGCGCGAACATGGGCAAGGCGCTGTCTGTTGATGAGATCGCCGAAGGCGCCGGGCTCGAAAAAGCCGCTGCCGAGGACGCCGTGGCGTTTTGGGAGGATAAGGGGATTTTGTGCGCGGGCGACCTGCCCGCCGTCGCCGCCCCAGCCGAAGAAGCGGCCCCCTCCCCCGCCGCCCCCGCCGAGAAGCCCGAAAAGCCCGCGGTGATCGAAAAGCCCACCCTGCCGAGCTATGACATGATCTGCAAGCGCCTTGCCGAGGACGAGACGGTGCGCGTGCTGTTCTCGGAGGCGCAGCTGAAGCTCGGGCGCACGATCGGCACGGCGGACCAGTCGCGGTTGCTCATGCTGCTCGACTATTACGGCCTGCCGGTCGAGGTGATCCTCACCGTGTGCGAATACGCGCGCACCCACAAGCAGACCACGGCGCAGATCTATTCGATGGGCATCGACTGGGCCAAGCGCGAGATCGACACCCTCGAGGCCGCCGACGAGGAATTAAAACGCCTTGAGGGCGCGAACGCCCTGTGGTACGCCTTCGCCGTGAAGGCGGGCATCAAGCTGCCGAAACTCTCGGCCTCGCAGCGCAAGTTCTTTGCTGCGTGGAAGTCGGAGTGGCGCATGCCCGACGACATGATCATGCTCGCCTTCGACGAGATGAAAAAGAACACCGATTCGGTCAGCTTCCCCTATATGAACAAGATATTGGCGGGCTGGAAGCAGGCGGGGCTCGACACCCCCGAAAAGGTGGCGGCGCACGAGAAAGCGCGCGCCCTCGAACTCGAGAAAAAGGCCGCCGAAAAGCGGCCCGCGACCCGCAGTAAACCCGTGAAGCAGGAAGAAGAGAAAGCGTCTTACGACATGGACGAGGCGATGCGCCGCATGGCGACGCAGGTGCCGAAGCTCAAGAAGAAGGAGGACCGCAGATGATCTATACCCCCGAACTGTTTGAAGAGGCGCGTCAAATCATCGACGCCCGCCGGCTCGACGCCGAGGCGGCACGAGAGGCGCGCGACCGCGCCTTCGACGCCGAAGAGCCCGACTACCGCCGCTGGCGGCTGCAGCGCGCGAAGGCCGCCCAAAACGTGGTGAAGGCCCTCGACATGCCCACCGTAGACGACGCGAAGGCCTATCTCGAAAAGCTGATGCAGGAGAACCTCGCGGCGCAGGAAGAGATCAAGCGCCTGCTCGACCGGCACGGCCTGCCCGAAAACCATCTCGAGGTGCATTACACCTGCCCGAAGTGCGAAGACACCGGCAGCGTCGGCACCGAGATCTGCGACTGCATGGTGGAGGTCCTCAGGGACCTCGCCTTCCGCGAGGCCGCCAAAAAGAGCCCGCTCAGGTTCTGCGAATTCGAAGATTTCGACCTCAAATACTATTCGGACGAATATCTGCCCGAATACGGCTGCTCGGCAAAAGAGCGCATGCGGCAGATCTATACGATCTGCAGGCAGTACGCCGACGAGTTCGACCCGCGCAGCGAGAACCTGTTCCTCTCGGGCCCCACGGGCCTCGGCAAGACGCACCTGTCGCTCGCGATCGCGGGCGAGGTGATCCGCAAGGGCTACACGGTGCTCTATAACTCCGCGCAGAACCTGTTCGCCGAGCTCAACCGCGAATATTTCGGCAAGCCCGAGGACCGCGGACAGTACGAAAGCCTCGTGCTCGGGTGCGACCTGTTGGTCATCGACGACCTCGGCGTGGAGTTTTCGTCCGCGTTTTCGCGCGCCGAGCTCTATAACATCATCAATACGCGGCTCAACACACGCCGTCCCACGATCATCAGCTCCAATCTGACCCTCAAGGGCATCGAAGAGGCCTATTCGCAAAGGATCTCGTCGCGCCTCATCGGGGACTATCTGCAGCTGCAGTTCATCGGCGCGGACGTGCGGCAGAAAAAAGCCGCCGAATAGAAAGGAAGAGAATTATGAAAAAACTCGCATTCACCCTCATTGCCCTGCTGCTGGCGTTCGCCCTGACGTTCGCCGCCTGCGGCGAAACGCCCGACCCCACCGAGCCCGCCGAAAGCGAAAGCGGCTCCGAAGCCGCCCCCGCCGAAGACGATTCCATCGAAGAAGCGACGGCAGGCATGCCGAACCCGATGGAAAAGCTCGAGGGCCCGGCGAAGTTCGAGCACGATCTCGGCTTCACGCTCGACGCGCCCGAAGGCGCCGAGGACGTGTCGTATTACGTGATCAGCGGCCAGATCGCCGAGGTGGGCTTCTGGCTCGGCGACCACGGCTTCAACCTGCGCGCCACGAAAGAAGAGGGCGACGTTTCGGGCCTGTTCGGCGAGTCGGTGTCGAAAGAGACCCTCGACGACGGCACCGAGCTTGAGACGATCCTCTCGGGCGAAGCGGAATGGTATTGCCTCAGGTGGACCGAGGGCGATATTTATTACACGCTCACGAACACCGACGGCGCCGCGATCGCGGACCTGACCGGGATCTATAACGCGGTCAAATAATAAGCCGGAATATGAAAAACCCGCCTTCCGGCGGGTTTTTTCGTTTGCTCTTCTTATTTCTTAGGATAAATCTTCTCGGTGCCGCCCATATAGGGACGCAGGGCGACGGGGATGTTCACCGAGCCGTCGGCGTTGAGGTTGTTTTCGAGGAAGGCGATCAGCATTCTCGGCGGGGCGACCACGGTGTTGTTGAGGGTGTGCGCGAGATATTTGCCGGTTTCGCCGTTCACGCGGATCTTCAGGCGCCTTGCCTGCGCGTCGCCGAGATTCGAGCAGGACCCGACCTCGAAATACTTCTTCTGGCGGGGGCTCCACGCCTCCACGTCCACGCTCTTTACCTTGAGGTCCGCAAGGTCGCCGGAGCAGCACTCGAGCGTGCGAACCGGGATGTCGAGCGAGCGGAACAGGTCGACAGTGTATTTCCAGAGCTTGTCGTACCAAGCCATGCTGTCCTCGGGCTTGCACACGACGATCATCTCCTGCTTCTCGAACTGGTGGATGCGGTACACGCCGCGCTCTTCGATGCCGTGCGCGCCCTTCTCTTTGCGGAAGCAGGGCGAATAGGACGTCAGCGTATAGGGCAGGTCCTTCTCGTCGAGGATCTGGTCGATGAACTTGCCGATCATCGAGTGCTCGGACGTGCCGATCAGATAGAGGTCCTCCCCTTCGATCTTATACATCATGGCCTCCATCTCGGTCTGGCTCATCACGCCCGTCACCACGTCGCTGCGGATCATGAACGGCGGCACGCAGTAGGTGAAGCCCCGCTCGATCATGAAGTCGCGCGCGTAGGCGATGACCGAGGAATGGATGCGGGCGATGTCGCCCATCAGATAATAAAAGCCGTTGCCCGCCACGCGCCGCGCGGAATCGAGGTCGATGCCGCAAAAGCGCTCCATGATGTCGGTGTGGTAAGGGATCTCGAAGTCCGGCACTTTCGGCTCGCCGAACTTTTCGAGCTCCACGTTTTCGCTGTCGTCCCTGCCCACGGGCACGCTCGGGTCGATGATGTTCGGGATCACAAGCATGATCTTACGGATCTGCTCGGCCAGAACGGGCTCTTTCTCCTCGCAGGCCTTGAGCTCGTCCGCCATCTCGGCGACCTGCTTCTTGACGGCCTCGGCCTCTTCGCGCTGCCCCTTGGCCATCAGCCCGCCGATCTGCTTCGACAGGCGGTTTCTCTCGCCGCGCAGAAAGTCCGCGCGGGTCTTGAGCTCGCGGTTCTCTTTGTCGAGGGCGATGACCTCGTCCACGAGCGGGAGCTTATGGTCCTGGAACTTCTTGCGGATGTTCTCCTTTACGATTTCCGGATTTTCCCGGATGAATCTCATGTCAAGCATTGTTTTTCTCCTTTATTCCTCGTCGTCAAACGCCTTGATGAGGCGTTTGAGGTCCTCTTTGTCAAAATATTCGATCTCGACGCGCCCGCCTTTCGAGTTGCCCACCACGCGCACCTTGCGCTGCAGCACGTTCGACAGCGACAGGCCCACCTCGGTGAAGAAGTTTTCGCGCTTTTTCACGGGCTTCGGCGCGGCAGGCTCCTTTTGCAACAGCTTCACGAGCGCCTCGGTCTGGCGCACGCTCAGGCCGTCCGCCAGGATTTTGTCGAGGGCGGCGCTGATTTTCGCCTCGTCCTCGAGCGCCAAGAGCGCCCGCGCGTGCCCGGCGGAGATGTCGCCCTTCGCGAGGGCTTCTTTCGCCCCTGCGGGCAGGGACAACAGGCGCAGGGTGTTCGCCACGGCGGAGCGGGATTTGCTCACCTTCTGCGCGGCCTCAGCCTGCGTAAATCCGAACTCGTCCATGAGTCTTCTCAGTCCCTCGGCCTCTTCGATCGCGTTCAGGTCCTCGCGCTGCAGGTTCTCGATCAGCGAGATCGCCGCGGCCTCGGCGTCGGTGAGGCTCTTCACGATGCACGGCAGCTCCGTCAGCCCCGCGCGGCGGGCGGCGCGGTAACGCCGCTCCCCTGCCACGATGCGGTAAGACCCGTCGATCATCGGCCGCACTAAAAGCGGCTGCAGCACGCCGTGCTCGCGGATGCTCGCTTCAAGTTCAAGAAGCGTCTCTTCGTCAAACGCCTTGCGCGGCTGGTTTTTGTCGGGCTCGATATCCCCGATCGGGATGCGGATCGCGCCCTCGTCCGAAAGGCTTTCGGTGGCGTTGTCGTATAAAAGCGAATTGAAGCCCTTGCCGAGCCCGCCTTTTTTCGCTGCCATGGTCATTCTCCTTTCTGCTTCGCCAGGAATTCCTCGGCGAACGCCGTGTAAGCCGCGGCGCCCTTCGAGGATTTGTCGAAATAGATGATCGGCTGCCCGAAGCTCGGCGCTTCGGAAAGGCGCACGTTGCGCGGGATCACCGTGGCGTACACCTTTTTCGGGAAGAACTTTTTGACCTCTTCCACGACCTGCTGTGTCAGGTTCAGGCGACCGTCAAACATTGTCATAAGAACGCCTTCGAGTTCGATATACGGATTGTAAAGCCGCTTGATCTGCCGCACCGTGGCGATGAGCTGCGAAAGCCCCTCGAGGGCGTAGTATTCGCACTGGATCGGCACGAGGAAGGTATCCGCCGCCACGAGGGCGTTGAGCGTGATGAGCCCGAGCGAGGGCGGGCAGTCGAGCAGGATGAAGTCGTAATTCTCCCAAACCGGCACCAGCGCGGACTTTAAGAGGGCTTCCCTGTCCTTCTTTTCGATGATCTCGAGCTCCGCGCCCGCGAGGTTCATGTTCGACGGCAGGATGTCCACGTTCTTGAATTCGGTGGTCAGAACCGCGTCGCTCACCTTGCACATGCCCGTGAGCGCCTCGTACGACGAGAGCTTGATGCCGCGTTTTTCGATGCCGAAGCCGCTCGTGGAGTTCCCCTGCGGGTCGATATCGCAGAGCAGAACGCGTTTTCCGAGCGCGCCGAGGCACGCCGCGAGGTTCACCGCGGTGGTCGTTTTGCCGACGCCGCCCTTCTGATTGAGAACGGCAACCGTTTTAGCCATGGGCCTCTCCCCTTTCATTTTTTCAGTATAATATATCAAATTGCAAATTGCAAGGCTTTTTTGCCGAAAATGTTTCACGTGAAACACGGAAACGACCCGCCGAACGGACGGCGGGTCGCTCCTTGGGGTGTGAAAGAGAAAGATATGGGCTGTATGATAAAGGGCTTTCGCCCGTTTATCCCTATTTCGCGACGCGGATGCGGTATTCCACGTCCGCCTCGTCCTCGGTGCGGTCGAAATCCGTTTTGATGCCGGCCTTCTGCATGCGCTGCACCGTGTTTTCGATCGTGTTGCGGAAGATCCGGCTGTCCTGCCAGAACGTGAGCACCCGGAGCTTCGCGCCGTCCTTCTTTACAAGCGCCGCCGCCCGCGCCTTGGCTTCGCTGAGCGTCAGGCGGTTCGTGACGATCTCGTCGAGCAATATTTCCATGTCCGTCTCGTCGAGATGCAGCAAAAGCCGCGCGTAGGCCTCCCCTAACCCGTTTTCGACCATCCGGCGCCTGAGCTTCGGCGGGATCTTCAAAAGCCTGAGGCGCTCCATGACCTCCCCGAGCGGGATCCCGAGGCGTTCGGCCATCTGATCGTAGGATACACGAAAATGGTCGTGCAGCTTCTCGAAGCAAACTGCCGTCTCGAAATACGTGAGCCTTTCGGCGGTCAGTTCGTTCGATAAGACCATATATAAGGCGTTTTCGGCGTCCGATTCGCATAATACGCACGGCAGATACCGGTAGCCGAGGGCCTTCGCCGCGCGAAAGCGCCTCTCCCCCGCCACGATCACGTAGATTCCGGGGCGCGGGGCGAACACCGTGAGCGGCTCGATCACGCCGAAACGCCTTATGCTTTCGGTCAGCCGCGCCGTCTTTTCATCGTTATAATAGATCCGCGCCCGCAAGGGGTTTACCCGCAGCATCGACACCGGGATCTCAAGGATCTCGCCGCCGGGCCGCAATCTCAGTTTCTTCATAAAAAACACCGCGCCGTACTTTCTGCATACAGAATAGCACGGCGCGGACGCGGAAAAAAGCCTTATTTGACTGTCGTTTTCGGTTATTTCAGGGGGTTTTTGGCGATCTTCGCGGCGGGACGGGGGTAAATTGACGGCGTGCGCGACCGTTTTTCGAAAATCGGGATCTCGCGCGCGTCCCCGCCCGGGATCGCGTAGGCCTTCGTTTCGGCGAGCCTGCACCCGAGCTTTCCGGCTGCGGCGCGGCCGCCGGCGGCTTCTTCTTCCGAAAGCGGCGCCTTGAGCGGTAAAAACAACCCGCCCTGCTTTACGAGCGGCACGCAGAACTCCGCGAGCCTGTCAAGGCTCGCCACGGCGCGCGCCGTCACAAGGTCAAATGACTCTCTGTAGGCGGGGACACGCCCCGCGTCCTCGGCGCGGATATGGACGATTTCAGGAGCAAGGCCCAGTTCTTTGCTGAGTTTGAGAAGAAATTCCAGCTTTTTGTTTACCGAATCCATCAGCGTGACCTGAAGATCCGGTCTTGCGATCAGCAGCGCGAGCCCCGGAAAGCCCGCGCCTGTGCCCACGTCCGCGACTTTTGCGCCTTCGGGGATCTCAAACAGACCCAAAAGCGCCAGAGAATCGGCGAAATGCTTCGTCACGATCTCGCCGGGCTCGGTGATGGCGGTCAGGTTGACGCGTTCGTTGGTCTCGATCAGGCGAGCGGCATAGGTATCAAACATATCGAGCGCGCGTTCGTCGAGCGTCACGTTGACGGCGAAAGCGGCGCTTTTCAGGGCTTCTTTATCGATCGTCACGCGGTCCACCTCCGTTTTTCGCGAGATATATGAGCAGAACCGAGATATCGGCGGGGCTCACGCCCGAAATGCGCGAGGCCTGGCCGATGCTGCGCGGCCGCACGCGGCTGAGCTTCTCTCTGGCCTCAAGACGCAGGTTCGTGACGTCTTTATAATCGATGTCTTCGGGCAAAAGCCTTGATTCAAGCCGTTTTGCCTCGGCGATCTGCGCGGTCTGGCGTTTGATGTAGCCCTCGTATTTGAGCTCGATCTCGACCTGCTCGAACACTTCGGCGGGCAGATCGGGGCGTTCGGGGTCAAACGGCGCGAGGGCGGCGTAGTCGAGCTGCGGGCGGCGGATGAGCTCGGCGAGCTTCACTCCCGTCGTGAGCGGCGAAGTTTCACGTGAAACAAGCATTTCGTTGACGCCTTCGCCCGGGGCGATCACGGTTTTCTCCACGCGGGCGCGCTCGGCGGCGATCCGCCGGCGTTTTTCCTCCAGCGCGTCGTGCCGCGCCTTCGGCAGCAGGCCGATCCCGTAGCCGAGATCCGAAAGGCGCAGGTCGGCGTTGTCCTGCCGCAGCACGAGGCGGTATTCCGAGCGGGACGTCATCATACGGTAGGGCTCGTTGCAGCCCTTGGTGACCAGATCGTCGATCAGCGTGCCGATATAGGAGCCGGAACGCTCCAGAACGATCGGTTCTTTGCCCAGAGCCCGCCTTGCGGCGTTGATTCCCGCCACGAGGCCCTGCGCGGCGGCCTCCTCGTAGCCCGAGGAGCCGTTGAACTGGCCCGCGCCGAACAGGCCCGGCAGGTCGGTGAACTCAAGGGAAGGGGAGAGGGCCAAGGGGTCCACGCAGTCGTATTCGATCGCGTAGGCGTTGCGCAGCACTTTCGCGTGCTCAAGGCCCTTGATCGAGTGGATGAACGCCTCCTGCACGTCCACGGGCAGGGAAGAGGAGAGCCCCTGCAGATAGAGCTCTTCGGTATCCGCGCCGCAGGGCTCGATGAAGATCTGATGGCGCTCTTTTTCAGCAAAGCGCACGATCTTATCCTCGATGCTGGGGCAGTAGCGCGGCCCCACGCCCTCGATCACGCCGCCGAACAGGGGAGAGCGGTCGAGGTTTTCGGTGATGATGCGTTTCGTTTCGTCGTTCGTGTAGGTCACGTAGCAGGGGAGCCGGTTTTCGGGCGGCGTTTCGGTGCCGAACGAGAAGGGGACCACCTTGTCGTCGCCGAGCTGGATCTCGAGCTCCGAAAGGTCCACGCTGCGGCGGTTGACGCGCGAGGGCGTGCCGGTCTTGAAGCGGCGAAGCGGCACGCCGAGTTTTTTGAGGGCGTCCGAAAGCCCCACGGCGGGGAACATCCCGTCGGGGCCGGAAGGGTAGTTGGTCTCGCCCACGTACACCCGCCCCGCCAGGAAGGTGCCGGTGGCGAGCACTACGCATTTTGCCTCATACTCGCACGAGAGCTTCGTTATCAAATGCCATTTATTGCCATATATGTATAGATCTGTAATCTCGGCCTGCACGAGGTCAAGGTTTTCCTGCCGTTCAAGGGCGTGCTTCATGTATTTGGCGTACTCCCGCCGGTCGATCTGGGCGCGCAGGGAGTGCACGGCTGGGCCTTTGCCGCGGTTGAGCATGCGCAACTGCAGGGTGTTGGCGTCCGCCGCGACGCCCATCTCGCCGCCGAGGGCGTCGAGCTCGCGCACCAGATGCCCCTTCGAGGTGCCGCCGATCGAGGGGTTGCAGGGCATGTTGCCCACCCAGTCGAGGTTGATCGTGAAGCATACGGTCTTCGCGCCGAGCCGGGCGCTCGCGAGCGCCGCCTCGATGCCGGCGTGGCCCGCGCCGATCACGGCGACGTCATAGCTGCCGGAAAACGTGTTCATAAAAAATCACCGGATCCATCGTTCGTTTGGGGATATTATACACGGGGGGAGGGGAATTTTCAAGAGGCATTTACGCCGCGGGAGCGTAGAAAAAGGGCCGGGGGCGCACAGGGCGCACAGGGCCGGGGGAAAGAATGCAAAATGCAAAATACAAAATACAAAATTAAGGGGTCTGCGCCCCTACCGTTGTGTCCGCGGCCTCGTTCCCGTGCACCCGCCGCCGCAGGCGGCCATGATCCCTGTGCGCCCTGTGCGCCCTGTGCGCCCTGTGTGCCCTGTGCGCCCTGTGCGCCCTCTGCCCCTAAAAAAAAAGAGCCTTTCGGCTCTTTTTTTACTTCTTCCACGTTCCGAACAGGCCGCGGACGATCTGTCTGCCGACCTCGCGTCCCACGGAGTTTGCCGTGGACGACACGGCCTTGCCGAGGGCGGAGTTGGATTTCTTTTTCTTGGCGGCGGCCTTCTGCTTCGCGGCCTGGGCCTCGAGCTTTTTGATCTCGGCCTCTTTCTTTTTGAGCTCCGCCTGATAGGCCTTCTCGGCGGCAAGGCGCTCGCGTTCGGCTGCCTTGTCCTTCGCGGCCTGCTCCTTTTCGCGGGCGGCCTGCTCCTTTTCGGCGGCGATGCGCTCTTCCTCGGCCTTCTTGCGCTGTTCCTCGATCTGGGCGGCATAGGCTGCCTCCTGCGCCTTCGCGCCGAGGATCTCATAGGCGGATTCGCGGTCCACGGTCTCGCGGTATTTGAGATACAGCGGGCTCACTTCGACGGTGTGGGCGATCATCTCGGGCGACACGGCGTTCATCGAGCTCTTCGGGGGCAGGATGTTCGCGCGCTCCACGATCGTGGGTACGCCCTTTTCGTTGAGCACCGATACCAGCGCTTCGCCGGTCGCGAGCTCCTGCAGCACCGTTTCGGTGTCGAACACGGGGTTCACGCGGAAGCTCTTGGCGGCGGCGCGGATGGACTTCTGCTCGTTGGGGGTATAGGCGCGCAGGGCGTGCTGCACGCGGTTGCCGATCTGTGCGAGCACGGTCTCGGGGATATCCATGGGGTTCTGGGTGATGAACCACACCGACACGCCCTTCGAACGGATCAGGCGCACCACCTGCTCCACCTTTTCGAGCAGGGCCTTCGGCGCGTCCTTGAACAGCAGATGCGCCTCGTCGAAGAAGAACGCCATCTTCGGCTTGTCAAGGTCGCCGGATTCCGGCAGCAGCTCGTAGAGCTCCGACAGCATCCAGAGAAGGAAGGTGGAATAGAGCATCGGGCGCTGGAACAGCTCCATGCACTCGAGGATGTTCATATAGCCGCGGCCGTTTTCGTCCCAGTCGAACCAGTCGGCGATCTCAAGGGCGGGCTCGCCGAAGAAGATGTCGCCGCCCTCGTCCTCGAGGGTCAAAAGCGAACGCTGGATCGCGCCCACGCTCGGGGCGGACACGTTGCCGTATTTGATCTTATAGTCGTTGGCGTTGTCGGCCACGTGCTGCAGCATCGCCCTGAGGTCCTTGAGGTCCAGAAGCAGCAGGCCCAGGTCGTCCGCCACGCGGAACACCACGCGCAGCACGCCGCTCTGCGTCTCGTTGAGGTTCAGAAGGCGTGCGAGCAGGTCGGGCCCCATGTCGGAGATCGTGGTGCGCACCGGATGGCCCAGCTTGCCGTACACGTCGAAAAAGCGGGTAGGGAAGAGGGTGTAGTTGAAATCCTCGATGCCCATCGTGTCGATACTGCGGCGGATGTGCTTATTTTCGCAGCCGGGCAGGCACATGCCCGACACGTCGCCCTTGATGTCGGCGATGAACACGGGCACGCCCATTTCGCTGAACGATTCCGCGATCACCTTTAGGGTGACGGTTTTGCCCGTGCCGGTCGCGCCGGCGATCAGGCCGTGGCGGTTCGCCATCGAGGGCTCGAGATAGACGCGCTCGGCGCCCGTGGCGAGCCAGATCTTGCCGTTTTCAGGTGTATACATACTTTCTCCTCATTTCTCGCGTTTTGGGATTTATCATTTCTATTATAGAGCCCGGCGCGGGCGTTGTCAACTACCGATTTCGGCGGACTTATTGAGAGTCTCGAGCACGTAGCGGGCCAGCGTCTTTTCGAGCACCACGTAGCCGCTGTGCTCCCGGAACGGGAAGATCTTCACGTCGGCGTGCGGCAGCATTTCGGTGATCGACAGGGTCTCTTTTTTCTTCACGATGTCGAACGCGCCGGCGGTCACGTGCACCGGGATATGGATCTTCTCGAGGTCCTCTTTTCTCAGCCACGGCTCGCGCAGCATGAGGCGCGTGAGGTCCTTTTTGTCGAATTTGTGCATGACATTGATCGCCGCGCGCACCGGCGCGCGGAAGCCCGCGGGGGTCAGGTTCGCCCCGCAGATGAAGGCCTCTTTCAAGAGCTCCGGGTGGCGCGACGCGAGATACAGCCCCGTGATGCCGCCGTCGCTGTGGCCGACGTAAACGGGCTTTTCGATGCCGAGGGCCTTGCAGAACAGATACAGATCCTCGGCGAAATCCTCGTAGTGGAACGTTTCAACGTCCCCGCTCTGCCCGTGCCCGCGCGTGTCGGGCATATAGAGCGTGTAGTGGGGCGAGAGGACCTTCGCCGCGTTCCTGAAGCCGTGGTGCGAGCCGCCGTTGCCGTGCACCAAAAGCATCGGCGGGCCGCTGCCGCAGGTTTCGTAAAAGATACGGATCTTTCCGACGTCGAGTTCCATACCATCCCTCCTCAAGCCTATCATACAACAAAACCGTGAAAAAGGTCAAGCGGCGCTTGCGTTTTTTTGCCGCGTGCGGTACAATGGGTTGAAGAAAGACCGAAAGGGGAGTCGTTATGCCGCATATCCCGTCCGCGCCGAGCACAGCCGTTGAGGTGCTCACGTTCGAAGAGGCCCTGCGCCCGCATGCCGAAAGCGAAGTCTACGACCGCGAAACGTGGCTCTACGTGCCCGATTTTTACGCCGACTACCGGTATATCCTCGGCACGCGCGGGAAGAACCCCCTCATCACGCTGGGGGTGAACCCGTCCACCGCCGCGCCCGGCGCGCTCGACAATACCCTCAAATCCGTGCAGCGCATCGCGGCGTTCAACGGCTTCGATTCGTTCGTGATGTTCAACGTCTACGCCCAGCGCGCCACGTCCCCCGACGACATGGACCGCGCGCTCAACCCCTTGCTGCACGCCGAGAACCTGAAGGCGCTCAGGTGGCTATTGGAACGCAGCGAGCGCCCCGTTTTGTGGGCGGCGTGGGGCGCCGTGATCGAAAAGCGGCGGTATCTGCCGGGCTGCGTCGCGGATTTTTTGGCCCTCGGCGAGGAATACGGCGCGACATGGGTGCAGGCCGGATCCCCCTCGAAAAAAGGCCACCCGCACCATCCGCTCTATCTCAAAAAGGATTCGGTCGTGTATCCGTTTGACGTGAAAGGGTATCTTGAAAGCCTGGGGGGATAAGGGTGGCGCGCGCCGCCGGGCTTTCCCCGACGGCCGTTTGCGCCTATTTTTCAATATCTCGGTTTGATTTACAAAAGTTTATGCCCGCTCTATAAGAATCGCACAAAGAACGCAGAGAAACTTTGTGCAGTTTTTTGAGCGGGCGTTCTTGCAATCCCAACGAACAGTTTGGTAAAATATATACGCATATTTTATCGCATAAAAGAGGAGTGTATCGCATGCAACACGTGAGAACGAACCGCGCAAGGATCTTCCTGTGTATGGTCTTGTCTCTGCTGATGGCGGTCGGCGTGATCGGGCTTCTGTCCGATCGGGCGGGCTTTGCGCCTTTGGCGGACGCTATGACAAGTCAGACGCAGGGCAACTACTACATCAAAGTCGAAGTACACGACGAAACGACAACATGGTCAAAATATGACAGCTGCAACAACAGCGCCGGCTATATGGTCGTTCCCACGATCAAACAGGACGGATCGGAAGGTCCGCTCTGGTATGCGACAGTCAAAGCCGGAGAGTGGGATTCCGATAATATGACCGCGACCTACTACTATCACGCAAACGGTAAGAATGCGGCGGCGTCTACAAACGTTGCGATCGCCGGCTTCCCGGTCGGTCTGAGAAAAGTGCAGACCGCCTCCGCGACTGCGACGAACTGGATCAAAAACAATAACGGCACCTGGACTTCCAGAGAGCGGTTCCGTGTTTATGTTTCTTCGGATAACAGCACTTGGACCTGTGTGCTGGATTATTATGAAGATACCTCCGCAGGTGGCAACTGGTCCTATACCAACGCCGTGGATTCTTCTAATTACCCGCATTTGAATTCTGTCGGAATCTCCGGCTCCGGCAGCGTTACCACGAACGGCACCGCGACTGCCACCTATACGGTAACGAGCGCGAAGGATCAATACGACGTCAACTGGGGCTTTTCGTCCGTTTCATGGTCTTCCGGTCATTCCGCCGTGAAGATAGATGCCGACGGTACGGCTACCTTCGGCGCGAACGGGTTCTCGAACTACACTGCCGCGATCACGCCGACGCTGACAAATGGCGCCGGTAATTCCAGTAAGGATACCAAGTCCGTTTCCGTGACCGTTGCGGCGACCGCGCTTTCTCTCGATACGGACTACAACATCAACGTGCCGAGCGGCGGCGAAGCGTGGTATTCTTACACGCCTTCCTCAGACGGGACTTTCATCTTCTTCTCCCATACCGATTCCGGCGACCCGCTGTATAACTGTTATGAGGGAAACGCCACGTCAGGCTTTGCGAACAATGACGACGGCCCGTCCGATTATCGGGCAATCCTGGGGCTGCAGTACAGACAGTTCTATCAGCAGCTTTCGCTCACCGGCGGTACCACTTATTATTTCAAGGTCGGCTTCTGGAGCACCGGTTCCGGCAACATCGTTTTCCGTCTTGCTTCTTCCGTGACCGTAACCTTCAACGCGACCGGCGGCACGGATAAGTCTTATGTACTGCCGAAGGGCTACGATACGATGAAGCTCGACCAAACGGGTGTCAGCCGCAGCGGGCATACGCTGGTGGGATGGTCGACAAGCAACACGAGCTCGCAGGCGAAATATAAGCTGAAATCCGAAACAATCGCGGTGCCGACCTCGGACAAGACCTATTACGCCCTCTGGTCGCCGGATAACGCGCCCGAGCTCACGGTCAACACCGACTACGCCACGACGATTGACGCCGCGGGCGAGGTGCAGTTCTATCAGTTCACTCCCACCGAAACGGGCAAATACCTGATCTACGGAACGTGCGACACGGACAGCTACGTGCTGCGCTATGACCACGACACGTGGCGTAATAACGGCCAGTATATCGACGTGCAGGACGACTCCAGCAGCTCCAGCAACGGCAACACGACCGGCTACGATTTCGGCATCGGCGGTCCCCAGTTCTTCATGCTGCGCACACTCGAGGCCGGCACGACCTATGAGTTTGGCGTTAAGTTTTACTATGCCGTTACCGGGGATCTGACATTCCGCTTCGAAAAGGTCTACACCGTCGACTACGACGCCAACGGCGGCACGGGCGCGCCGACAGTCGTCCACGACAAGTTCTTCGATAAGGGGCTCACCTTATCTTCGGACGAGCCGACAGCGCCCGAACACTATGTTTTCCTCGGCTGGTCTACCAACCCGAACGCCACGGCGGCCGAATACCAGCCCGGCGACACCTACACCGCCAACGCGGACGCCACGCTTTACGCCGTGTGGGAGCTCGAAAAGCACACCGTCATCTTCAAGAGCTGGGACGGCACGGTCCTGAAGACCGAGACTGTAGACTACGGCTCCGACGCCAACCCGCCCGAAATCCCGGATCGCGCCCCCACCGACGACTTCCACTACATCAAGGGCACGTGGACCGGCTACACCAATATCACACAGGACACCACGCTGACCGCACCCTACACCGCCGCCCCGCACGCGGGTGATTGGGGCAACAACACCGCCACCTGTACCGAAGGCGGCACCGAGACCCGCACCTGTACTGTCTGCGGAAAGGTCTCTACCCGGTCCACCGAAGCCCTCGGCCATGACTACGAGGATCACGACGGCAAGACCCCGACCTGCATGGAAGGCGGCTGGGCGCCCTATCAGACCTGCTCCCGCTGCGATTACACGAGTTATCAGGCGCTGGGCGCCGATCCCGAGAACCACACCGGCAACAACACCACGACCCGCGAGGACGTCGTCGACGCCACCTGCATGGCGAAGGGCTCCTACACCGAGGTCGTCACCTGCGAATGCGGCGTGGAGCTCAGCAGGACCCCGGACAAGGAGATCCCGGTCAATCCCGAGAA
>JAFZOL010000021.1 GCA_017550625.1 Clostridia bacterium
ACCTTTTTATCTTTGGTCACGTCGGCGGCGAGGAATTTGGCGGAATCCGGCTGATTCCAGAACGCCTCCAGCTGCACGGCGGCTCTGAGCGCCAGACGGGCGTCGCCGGCCGTGATCTTTCCGTCGGCGTCCACGTCGCCGAGAAGGTAGGCGGCGGCGCACTTGACGCCCATGGTGAACAGCTTGCCCTGCGGGTCGTTTTCGATCAGCACGCTCTCGGCGTGGATATAGTTGCCCTTCCCGTCGTACAGGCCGCCGTTCAGGGAGATGTTCATGGGATTGAACTTGTAGCCGGGCTTCACGTTGACCTTGCATCTGAAGTAATAGGTCTTGCCGGCCTCAAATTTCTCGCCGGCGGCAAGGGCGACGTAATGCCCGTCCACGAGCTTGCACCAACAGGCGGGCGTTACGAAGTAAAGCGCGTCGGGATCCACGAATTCACCGGCATTGTCGGGCGTTTTTCCGGCGACGGGCGCGACGACGTTTTTGAACTCGATGTCGTCCACCTGTTTGAGCTCGGCGCACTTGACGCCCATGGTGAACAGCTTGCCCTGCGGGTCGTTTTCGATCTTGACGGAGTCGGCGGGGATGTAATTCCCGTCGCCGTCGTAGAGCGCGCCGTCAAGGGAGATGTTCATGGGATTGAACTTATAGCCGGGCTTGACGTTGACCTTGCATCTGAAGTAATAGGTCTTGCCCTCCTCAAACGTCTCGTCGTCGGCAAGGGCGACGTAATGCCCGTCCACGAGCTTGCACCAGTAGGCGGGAGTCACGAAATAGAGCGCGTCGGGATCCACAAAGTCGCCGGAGCGGTCGGGCTTTTCGCCGGGCACGGGCATCACCACGTTTTTGATCTCGATGTCGTCCACCTGCTTGAGCGCCGCGCACTTCACGCCCATGGTGAACAGCTTGCCCTGCGGGTCGTTTTCGATCTTGACGGAATCGGCGGGGATGTAATTCCCGGCGCTGTCGTAGAGCGCGCCGTCAAGGGAGATGTTCATGGGATTGAACTTGTAGCCGGGCTTGACGTTGACCTTGCACCTGAAGTAATACGTCTTGCCCTCCTCGAACGTCTCGTCGTCGGCAAGGGCAAGGTATTTGCCGCCTTCGACCTTGCACCAGTAGGCGGGAGTCACGAAATACAGCGCGTCGGGCTCCACAAAGTCGCCGGAGCGGTCGGGCTTTTCCCCGGGTACGGGCAGCACCACGTTTTTGAACTCGATGTCGTCCACCTGCTTGAGTTCCTCGCACTTCACGCTGACGGTAACGCGCTTGCCGTAATCGCTGTTTTCGACCAAGATACCGTCGCTCTTGATGTAATTCCCGGCGGAATCATACAGACCGGCGTTGATGGATATGTTCATGGGGTTGAACTTGTAGCCGGGCTTGACGTCGGCATGGAACTGATAATAATAGGTTTTCCCCGCAATGAACGGTTCGTCCCAGAGCAGGGCTTTATAGGTGCCGCCGTCCAGCTTGTACCAGGCCGGGAATCTCGTAAAATAGAGCCCCTCTCCCAGTTCCCCGTCGCTGTAGGGCGTTTCGCCGGGCACGGGCGGCACCACGCCCGTCACGTCGATATCGTCGATCTGTTTAAGAGGTACGCACTTATAGCCGAGCGTGACCTGCTTGCCGAACGTGTGGTTTTCGATCAGAACGCTGTCGCAGCCGATGTAGTTCCCCGCGAAATCCAGCAGGGAGGCGTTGATGGAGATATTTATGGGATAGAATGTGTAGCCGGACTTTACGTTTACGACGCATCTGAAATAATAGGTGACGCCCTCCTGACAGACTTCGTCGTCGCCGAGTTTCACGTATTTGCCTCCGATGAGACGGTACCAGTCCGGAAGTCCGATCATCTGCAGCGCGTCCGGGTAGTCGAACGCCCATTTCGTTGCGTCCGGTCTTTCGCCGGGCACGGGGTATTCCTTAACCCTAATGTCGATATCGCTTACTACAATGTCCTCTGCAAAGGCAGCGATGGGAAACACACTGCAAAGCATCAGCAAGGCAAGGATCACAGTTACCGTTTTTTTCAGCATGGTTCTATCTCCTTTCATGATAGGTTCGTTTTCATTATATCATAGTCTGAAATGAAACACAACGGTTTTTTCATTGCGGACCGGAAAACTGTCTGCGTTTTTGACTTTTCGGCCGTCAAAGCCGGTACGTGAGAGTTTTTTCTGCAAAAAGGGCTTGACAAATCGGTCTATATGTTGTAGACTAAAATCGGTCGACAGGTTATAGACCAATCGCGGATATCCGAAGGATAAGGGGGAAACGCTATGGCAGACTTTGTTCTGGGGCCGGTGGAGGCGAAATTCGCCGACCTCATCTGGGCCAACGAGCCGCTGGGCTCGGGCGAGCTCGTGAAGCTCGCGGCCGCGGCGCTGGGGTGGAAGAAATCCACCACCTACACGGTGCTCAAAAAGCTGTGCGCGCGCGGCATCTTCAAAAACGACAACGGCACGGTGACGAGCCTTGTGAGCCGCGGCGACCTCGCCGCCGACGCGGGCGAGACCTTCGTGCGCGAGGTGTTCGACGGCAGCCTTCCGGCGTTCGTGGCGGCGTTCACGAGCAAAAAGCGCCTGTCGCCGGAGGAAGTGGCTGAACTGAGACGCCTCGTGGACGAGATGGAGGGCGACTGACATGGAAGCGTTCGTGACGAAACTCCTCACCATGAGCCTCGGCGGGGCGTGCGTGATCGCGGCGACGCTTCTCATCCGTCTGCCGCTTCGAAAAGCGCCGCACAAATGGGCGGTGCTCTTATGGACGCTGGCGGCGCTGCGCCTAATTTGCCCGTTCACGTTTTCGACCGACGCGGCGCTGACGCCGGACGTCAAAACGCTGCTGCCGGAGGCGGCGATCAGCGAAGAAACGCCGGGAACGCCGGCAGACACGGCAAACCTGCCCGCAGCGCCCGGGGAAGAGCGCGCCGGGCAGCCGCTGCCGCAAACGGACGCGCCGCAGAACCCGGTGCCGGGACAGGCGGGGACGCTTTCGCCCGCGCAGAGCGGGACGCAGCAGACGGAAACACCGCAGGCGGGCACACAGTCGCCCGCCGGACCCGGGGGGACGGGAACGCCCTCCGCGGCCGAACCCACCGAGAAAGAGATCCCCGCCGAGACGAAACAAGCCCCTTCCCTGCCGAAGATCCTGTTCGCGGTGTGGGCGGCGGGCGCGGGCGCGATGCTCGTCTACGCGGCGGCGTCCTATCTGAGCCTTTTGCGCAAAACGCGGGCGCGGCTCGAAACGGGCGAGGGCGTATACGTCTGCGACGCCCTGCCGGGGCCCTTCGTGCTGGGGGCGGTGAAACCGAAGGTGTTTCTGCCGTCCGACCTGCCCGACGACGTTTCGGCGGCGGTGCTGGCGCACGAAAAGGCGCATTTAAGGCGGCGCGACCCGCTCGTGAAGCTCCTCGGCTTTCTCATTCTGACGCTCCACTGGTTCAACCCCTTCGTGTGGGCGGCGTATCTGCTGCTCGGGCGCGACCTTGAGCTCGCGGCGGACGAAGAAGCCCTCGCCCTTTCCGACGCCGAGGGGCGCAAACGCTACGCCTCGGCCCTGATTGCATGCGCCCTGCCGAAGCGCGGGCTCAGCGTGGCGCCGCTGGGCTTCGGCGAGATCGGCGTCAAGCGGCGCATCCGGAACATGAGCGTGAAAAAGAAGCTCGGCGTGGGCCTCGCGATTTTGCTCGTTATTGCGGCGGGGGCTGTGTGCGTGTTCCTGATGACGGACAAAAAGCCCGCCTCCCCCGCGGAGGAACCCGCCGACGGGCTCGTGGTCACGGGCGAAACGGATTCTTTCCCCGAGGGCGAGATCGAACTGACGGTCACGCTCGAAAACAAGTCCGACCGGGCGGTGATGTTCGGCTCGTCGGCGGGGGATCTGCCCGCGCACCTCGAAGTGAAAGGCGGCGACGGGAGCTGGACGCCGATTTTGACAGACCTCATTTGGTTCGCGGACGCCGAGATCCTTCAGCCGCACACGAGCACGCAAAAGACCGTGAGCCTGCAGGGGCACGCCCTGTCGCCCGGGGAATACCGCCTCGACGTCGGCTGGCGCGACGACGGGGACGGCGACGCCGCGTTTTCTCACGCGTATTTCGCGTTCACGGTGACGGCGCTTGAAGGCGGCCTGCGGCTGACGGGCGACAACGACGTGATCGCCTATAGAAATCGCGTGATCAACGTGACCGCGACGAACGGGTCCGGCGACAGGCTGATGTTCGGCAGCATGCTGGAGGGGCAGGAGCCGCCCGCGCTCGAAAAACAGACCGGGCCCGGCGTCTGGGAGACCGTGGATCACCACGCATTTCCCGATTCGATCGATATCACGTCTCTCAGCATCATGTCGCCGGGTGAAACACGGTCCTTCTCCGTCTACGCGGGCGACCTGCTTTACTCTCCGGGCGAATACCGCCTGCGGCTGGCGTATTACAAAGCGGACGAGAAGCCCGCCGAATCGCGCCCGCGCTACGCGTATCTGCCCTTTACCGTCGCCGTGCCGGAGCGCACCGTGCTGCGCGAGAACGATCCGACCGTCATGCTCAGGGCGGACGAGCCGGAGGACGCCGGCCCCGCGTTTGCGGCTGCAAAAGACTGCCTGCTGAAACGCGTTTTACAGCGCTTCGGCGTCCCGGACGGGGACCCGCTCGCCGATTCGATTTTGGCCGTGCGCGACGACCCGGCGCTCGCCGGGCTCGCGGCGAGGGCGGCGGACGTTCTGCAACGGGACGAGCGCCCGTTTTACGCGGACCCCGCGCTCGAAAACGGGGGCTTGCAGGCGTTCTTCGATAATCTGTCCGTCTATGAAAAAGGCAACGCGTATTTTGATCGGCGCTTCGTCGGAAGCGGCCGGACTTATACCATGGTCGACGTCGGCTATTCGCTGCTGGAGAGCGCGGAAGAGGACGGCGTGGCCGTGCTCGTGATCTACGAAGCACTGGATTATCGGGAAACGAGCCGCAGTTCTGATTCCTTCATGGGGAGCCGGTATACCGTGACGCTGTTCTCCGTCGGCGGCGTCTGGCGCGTCGCCGCGTTGGAGAGCGATTATCTGTTGAATCGGGGCGGCTACCGACCGGAGAATTATGATATTGACGCACCGGACGGCATCTTAGCCGGAACAGCCCTGAGCGACGCAGAGTTTGACGCCCTGCTCGACGAGCTGTTTGCGCCGTCCGACCGTTTCACAAACGAAGAGATCGCGCGTCTTTCCGCGAAAGAGCGGGCGCTCTTCTCTTCCGTACAGCGGTTTTTTACCTCCTACTACGCGGACCCGCGCGACATGGACCTCGGCTTGTTCCTCCGTTATCTCGACGAATGCCGGAACAGCGGGTTTTCAGACCCCGGAAGCCCGGATTATTCCCCCGAAACCATGGAGATTTTGAAAAAAGAGATGCGGAAAGACGAGACGTCCCTTGAGGCGCTGCCGGTCCATCTCTACGACCTCGACGAGCTGAACGCGTATCTCGATCGGTATCTCGGGATCACCGTCGAAGAGATGCACCGCGACTGGCTCCATCCCACAGACGAGTATTATTCCGTCGTCTCCGCTCTCTTTCCCGAAGAAACCGAGATCCGCATGCCGGGCTTTCTGCCCTCGCTGAACGCCTTTTATACGAGGACCAGCGATTGGGTCGGCGGCACCTTTTCGCCCGTCGGCGCGACGCGGGACGGGGACCGGATCTGTTTGTACGGCGAAACCGCCTATGCCATGCTGCGGCAGACCGAAACGGGGCTGAAGATCGAGGCGTTTTTGCCGCTCGAAATCTACGGGGCATACGTTAACGAATAGCGGGCGACAGGCCGAACCGTAGGGGCGCAGCCGCACGCGGCCCGTCCCCCTCTGTCCGCTTCGCGGACATCTCCCCCGCCCCGCGGGGGAGTCTGCCCTGCGCCGTTTACGGACAGCGCGCGCAGCGCGCCACCGATAATAAGCCCGTTGGTGACCTGCAATTCGGAACCCACCCCGCAGTGGGACGTGCGGACACGATTCCCCGCATTTGATACTTTTTAAAAAGGATGTTCATCCACCGAAATAACAAATACCCCGTCTGCGGCCCGTCGGTTCGTTCAATGAACCGGCGGGTTTTTTCAAGGTGCGCCCCTTCGGGGCGTCATCCGGAAACGGCGCAGGTGTCTGCGCCCCTACCGGACGGGCGGCTGCCCTGTTTGCTTTTCGTTCCGTTTCTGTTTGACTTCCCTCTTTTCTTTTGCTATACTGGTCACAGAAACGAAAAGGGGGCGAAACGATGGGCGAGCCGGTGATCGAGCTCGAATTATATCTCGTGCGGCACGGGGAGTCGCGGTCCAATATCGGCCTCGGCGACCCGGCGGACGTGAAGGCGCAGCAGGACCCGCCGCTTTCGGACAAGGGTGAACGGCAGGCGCGGCTTTTGGGCGAATTTTACGCGAACATGGAATTCGACTGCATCCTTTCGAGCGGCCTGACCCGCGCTTTGCAGACCGCGGAGGCCGTTGCCGCGCGGCAGGCAAAGGCGAAAACGGTGGAGGCGCACCCCGTGTTCACCGAATGCGGCACGTCCGTTTCGCTCGGGGTGAAGACCATCGAAGAGATCCGGGCGGATTTTCCCTTCGCCGTGCCGGCTTTCGGGACGGACGAACACGGGAGCTTCGTGTTTACCGAGGACGACCCGCCGGACGAACGCCGCTTCGCCCGCGCCAAAGAGGCGGTCGCGTATCTCCGGGGGCGCTTTCATAACGGCGAAAAGGTGATGGTGACGGCGCACGCGAACTTCAATACCTTTTTCGTGTTCGCCGCCCTCGGCCTGCCCCCCGACCCCGGCTTCGACGTGGCGTTTCTGAATACGGGCGTGACGAAGTTCATCTTCTTCGCGCCGGGCACCGGGCGCTGGGACGAGGATACGCACATGATCTGGCACAACAACTGCGCCCACCTCGCCGGGGAATTCCCGAAGGACATTCTGACCGCGTGGTGAGAGCAAAAACACAAAGCAAAACCCCTCCCGGGCGGGAGGGGTCTTTTGGTTGTCGATTCAGAACACGCCGACGTTCATGAAGACGGCGATTATCCGGCGTGGACGAAAGCCCGTTTATTCCAGCCCGACGGCGATCCGCAGGATGGTTCGGGCATCGGAGGCGGTGATCGTTCCGTCTTCGTCCGTATCCGCGCAGATGAAGGCTTTTCCGCCTTTTCCGAGAGGTTCCAATGAAACCGCCGCACGAAGCGCCAGCCGCGCGTCCGCCGCGGTCACGGCCCCGTCGTCGTCAACGTCACCCGGCAATAAATGAGCGGATGCCGAAATCGGCCCGTAAAGCCGCATAAAGGCGATAACCTTCGCATTGTTTTCAAGTTCCGAAAGAAATGCCTGTTCGTTTTCCGCGGAGCCGTCTTTTAATATGACGTATAAAACGTCACCCGGCTCCGGCTGCTCTTTGGGAAGAGAGAATCCCTCGATCATTTCTTCATATTCGGGGTCGTTGACGGATACGAAAACCGTGCAGCTCAGAAAATAACGGCTGAGGGCCGGCTCGAAAAGCTTCACGATCTCGGCGGTGGTCTGGTCCCGCCCGAGCGGCGTTTTTTCGGTGAAATCCCGCGAAAGAAAAAGCAATAATTGTCCGGGCGCCCGCGCAAAGCCTTCGGGCGACGCATCTGTCATGGTTCCAAAGAAATCAAGCTCCGTCGGCTTTGCAAAAACCCGTGGGACACATGAAACAACCAAAACGACAGCAAAAAACAGCGCAAGCCACTTTCTTATAGATTTCATGATCATGAACACCTCCGTTAATCATATAAAGGCATTGTCGTAATAAGTCCTGTTGCAAACTGGTTAATTGCCCATGCATCTGTAGAGTTTACATAAGAATCTCCATTAACATCTGCCAAAACATATTGCCGGGCAGTTGGAGTTTCAAGACCAACACTATATCGAAGCGCCAATCTTGCATCTGCTGCCGTAACGCTTCCGTCCTCATTTATATCTCCAAGGATGTAATCATCTGTACTTAAAACAGGGGTTCTAATACCAAGAGGAATATTACCAACTTTCATAGCGCAAGCTGTTGGAAGCCAGTTGTATGTTACCCAGCCATATCCTCCTTCGACCCATGAAGAACCATAAGAATTAATAAACTTAAATGCACCTCCATAAGCATTGTCATCATATCCGATTAAACAGACCGTATGATAGGTTGAGCCATAGCTTGTATTTGGCGTCCCGCCGTTTGGCAAATAATCATAAGAATCATATACATTATTTACTGCGCTCATCTTCAAAAAATCTTGATACAATCGGAAGCTAATGATGATTCCTTCCCCGTTTGCTAAACGAGTTTTCATCTGGCTTATACCAGCAACAAGGTATTCGCCAGACGCTTTATATAATGAAGCCGCAGCATTTTGAATGTCTGTTGGCATAATGCTTGTGTTTGTCGTGTATGGAAAATAAGATTTAGGACAAGCGCCATCTGAAACATAAGAACTCATCATGATAAGAGAGATCGCGCCGGTTCCATTTGACCAGTTTTGTTTATTAAAGGTATAGGATGGACTAAAAATTTTAGTATCCCCTGCTCCGTCATCTAACGTCCATCCTCTTCTTATTTTTTGTTCCATGGTCATTAATGCATATGCTGAAGCGCATGCTGTACAATCGTTTTGTTGTTGAGCCATGGGAGTAGGCAAACAATTCGTCCAATCTACACTTGACGGGAGAGAAGCTGCAGCAAATAAAGAAGTTAAAGGACAAAAGACAAGCAAAAAACATACGACAAAAGAGATAACTATTTTTTTCATAATAACCTTTTTGTTTCCCTTGCGGCAAAAGGGTTCATTTTGAAAATAGAACCGCAGTTTATCTATTTTCTTTTTTCCTTTTCAAAAAACGTTTTTTAATAAATCTTTTTCAGCCTTATTGTTTTTGGAAAAGCATTTGCAAAAAGAATGTATCTTTTCACCTCCTTCAGGCATAACAATATCACGGTTTTGTTAAAAAGTCAATATGTTTTGTTAAAATAGGTATTGAAAATTACAAAATATTGTGCTATTATTTGAATAGAAAAGCCGAGGAGGTTTGTTTTGGAACAAAACCGGGACGAATTCAAGCGCGGTGTGACCGAAATGCTGGTGCTGCTGATGCTCAGCGAGGGCGACAAATACGGCTATCAGCTCACGCACGCGTTTGAGGAAAAAACAGACGGTGTGTACACGATGGTGGAGGGGACGCTGTATCCCATCCTGTACAAATTAGAGGACGCGGGGTGCATTTCAAGCTACACCGTGAAGGTCGGCGTGCGCCGAACGCGCAAATTATACAAGCTGGAGGCGCCCGGCGCCGAACGGTTAAAAGCTCTGCGGGAGGATTATTTGCTGCTGACGCGGCAGATCCTGCGTCTGTTGGGGGAGGATGAACTGTGACGCAACTGCAAAAAGAAAAGAAGCGGTATTTACGTAAAATCCGCTCCCTGATGTTTGTGGGAAGAAGCATGACCAAAAGCTTTCTGTCTGAGTTTTCGGCGTCGGTAGACGCATATATCGCAGAAAACGACCCGTCAGATTTTTCGGCGGTCATCGCGCGTTTCGGCGAGCCGGAGGTCATTGCAAAATCCTTTCTTTCCGAGTCAAACCTCGAATACGTGAAACGTAAGCTGCACGTCAGAAAAGCCGTGTTGGTTTTCGGATTGCTTGTCATTTTGATTTGGGCCTGCGCCATGACGATCGTCGCAATCGACGCCATACACACAACACATGAAGAATACTATGTTGAATACGGACCTTATGACGCGGGAACGTCAGAGCTGAACAATCCCCTTGTGAATATGGAGCCATAAAAAATGAAAAAGTTTTTAGCAATAATCCTTGTTTTTCTTTTGAGCGGCTTTTCTTCCGTGTCCGCTTTTGCTTGGGATTATCCCGAATTCCCGGAACCGACCGACGTTCAGACGGAGATCCTTCCGGACGGGTCTTTATTTGTTGTAACCATAACGACAAATCGTGAACAAAAGGGGCCTGTGCAGTCGATAACAAGTACAAAAACAGGTTCCCTTATTCGAAACGGGATCACGCTTTGGGAGATTTCTTTACAAGCAAGTTTTGATTACAACGGAACTACGGCTTATTGCACAGCTGCAACTTCCGGTTATACGATTTACAACAGCGCATGGGGCCTGCATTCCCGAAATGTCAGCAAAAACGGGAACACCGCTACCGCAAACTTCACGTTTTATCGGTATGCGGCGGGTACCGTTGTCGAGACGGTCAACCGGACTCTGACAATGTCCTGCTCGGCCTCCGGTGTGGTAGTTTGATAAAAGACTATGTTTCCAGCAAAACCCCTCCCGGACGGGAGGGGTTTTCGTTATATTCTGTCGTTTACACCTGCCAGAAGCCGACCTTTTTCATGACCTTGCGAAGCGTTTTGAACGCGAGGGCGGCGGCCTTTTCAGCGCCGTTTTTCGCGCACTGCTCGAGCGTGGCTTTATCTGAAACGATGCGCTGGTATTCGGCTCTGAGCGGCTCGATCTCGGCGATCGCGGCCTCGGCAACGGCGGCCTTGAAATCGCCGTAGCCGTGCCCGGCGAATTCCTGCTCGATCGCGTCGAAATCCTTGCCCGTGCAGCAGGAGTAGATCGTCATCAGGTTCGCCACGCCCGGCTTGTTCGCGGGGTCGTATCTGACGAGCGCCTCGCTGTCGGTGACCGCGGACTTTATTTTTTTGGCGATGCGGTCGTTATCGTCGGTGAGCAGGACGAACGAGCGCTCGTTGGGGTCGGACTTGCTCATCTTCTTTTCGGGGTCCGTGAGAGACGTGATGCGCGAGCCCTTTTTGCCGATATAGGGCTCGGGCACCTTGAACACGTCGCCGTAGAGCCCGTTGAAGCGCACGGCGATGTCGCGCGCGAGCTCGAGGTGCTGCTTCTGGTCGTCGCCGACCGGCACCTTGTCCGCCTGATACAAAAGGATGTCCGCCGCCATCAAAATGGGATAGGTGAAAAGCCCCACGTTCACGTTGTCGGCGTGCTGCTTCGATTTATCCTTGAACTGCGTCATGCGCGAGGCCTCGCCGAAGGCGGTGTAGCAGTTGAGCACCCACGCGAGCTGGGCATGGGCGGGCACGTGGCTCTGCATGAAGATGACGTTCTTCTCGGGGTCGAGCCCGAGGGCCAGCAGCCACGCGTACAGCTCCACGCTGCGGCGCCTGAGGTCGGCGGGGGTGTTGCGCACCGTGAGGGCGTGCAGGTCCGCCACGCCGAAGATGCAGTCGTTTTCGGCTGCCATGCCGCGCCAGTTGCGGAACGCCCCGAGATAATTGCCGAGCGTGGGCGTGCCCGACGACTGCACGAAGCTCAATACGCGCTGCTTTTGTTCGGTCATGGTGTCCATGTGGTTCTCCTCCGTTTTCGGTGTTTTATACAGAATAGCACAAGAAGCCCCGAAATGCAAGCCCTTTTCGTGGACGAAAAAAGAGACCCGACGCGTCGGATCTCTTTTCTTTTGCGCGTCGAGTCAATCCCGCGCGCCGCCGGTATCGTTTTCGGATACGCGCCCGTCTTCGTCGAGCTTTTCGGACGCTTTGTCCGCGGCTTCGCCGATGGCCTCGCCCGCCTTCGACGCGGCCTCGCTCGCGGCTGTGACGCCGTCCTTCAGCTTCTCGCCCGCCTCGGACACGCCGTCCTTCAGCTTATCCTTCAGGTCCGAGGCGTCTTCTCTCAGCTTGTCCCCGGCTTCGGACACGGCGTCCGACACGCGGCCGTCCTCCATGCCGCAGGCGCAAAAGCAGAGCGTCAGCCCCGCAACCAGCGCCGCAGTCACGGCAATGATCGTTTTTTTCATCGTTTGACCTCTTTTCTTTTTTTGATTGCATTCGGTTCTTCCGTTGTATCAGGTCAGCCGTTTCGCCGATGATGAACATCGTGAGGGGTTAGGGGTGAGAAGTGAGGAGTTTCGGGGCCTGCGGCCGGCATTTCAAAATGGGTAAGGGCGAAGCCCTTCCTTCACTCCTCACCGCTCACCTCTCACTCCTCACAGAATAACAGCCCCGCGCTCCCCGGTCTCCGGCCCCTTTATTTTGTCAAAGTGCCGCCGTCGGCATACACCAGCAGCAATATATCCGCCTCGCGGCCCGTAACCGCGTCCACGTAGACGAGGACGTCGGTGTTTTCGGGCGTGGCGCACAAAAACTCATAGGCGAACGTCTCGCTGCCGCCCGCGGTCGGGATCAGCGCGAGGCCTGTGCGTTTCACGGTGAGCAGGGGGCTCAGCGCCGCTGCCGCCTCGGCGAGCGAAACGATGTTCCCGGGCGCGTCGCGTTCGGTATGGTTCATCAGATAATCCGACGCGTCCATCGATATAAGGCTGCCGTCGGTCAGCGACACCCCCACCTTGACAAGATCGGGATAGAGCGTCCACTCGCCGAGCGTCGCGGCAAAATTGAAGCAGCACACACCCTCTTCGGTGAAGGCGTAGGTGGGCGCCATGTCGCGGTATCCGAGCGATTCAAGGTATTCTTCGGCCTTCGCTTCGGCCTGCTTTTGCGAGAGCCGCTCCTCCCCCGCCGCGCGGTCCGAAAGGACGCTCAGCACGTACCCGCCGTTTTTGGTGACCGAGATCACCGCGTCCGCCGACGAAAAGCGGTAACGCGCGAGCCGTCCGCCCGTATCGGGCTCGGTGATGAGATAAGCCTGCCCCACCCCGAGCGCCTTCGCCGCGATCGCCTTCGCCTCGGTTTCGGTGAGCGCCGGGGCGGCGTTCAGGAGGGAGGATTCCTTCGTGAAGATGTGGTCCGAAAACGGCCCGTCGTAGATGAGCGTGGGCAGGGCGTCCATGTTCTCTTCGGCCTCGACCGACAGGGATGAAAACCCGACCGCGCTCTCGCCGGAGTCGTCGAGCTCCCAAAGCGTTTGCTTCAGCTCCTCAAAGCGCAGATATCCCGCGTCGAGCAGCTCCGCCATATAGGCGTAGCGGGTCCGAAGCGCCGACGCGCACCCCTGCAGCACGTCGAGGTTCTGCCGGTCCTCGCTGCCGAGGGCCTCGCCCCGCTCGGCCTTTTTCGCGAGGGCGGCGGTGAAATTGCCCACCTGCGACAGGAATTTGTTGGTGTTCGTGAGCGTTTCTTCGCCCGCCGACAGGGCGGCGAGCCCCGTTTTCGCGCCGAGCGCCTCGGTCTGCAGCTCTGAGGATAAACTGTTCAAAAGCCCCGCCGACCCGGTGAGCGACGCCTTGCGAAGCGTGACCTCAAGCTCGCCGAGGTATTCCGTCACCTGCCTCAAAGCCCGCGCGTCGGCGGCGCTCTGTTCGCGCGTAAGGCGCGCCGCCCGCGCGTTGCCCGCGATCCCCCAAATCGCGAGCGCCGCGAACGCCGCCAGCACGAAGGAAACGAGCCTGATTCGTTTGCGTCTCAAATTGATGCCTTCTCTCGTCGTTTTTCCGTAGTATGCGCGGAATATCAGACGTTATCGAAGGGAATTTGAGGCAAAAAAAAGATCCCCCGATCTCTCGGGGGATCAGATATGCTTCGTTTAATCCGCGTAAGGATCCGGCGCGTCGAAGAAGGGCGTGTGCTTCGGCTCTTGCGGGGCCTCGGGCACGACGGGCGTTTCCGGCACAGTCGGCGCTTCGGGGATGATGGGCGCTTCGGGGATGATGGGCTCTTCCGGCACGACCGGGGGCTCGGGCACGACCGGGGCTTCGGGCGCGACAGGCGCTTCGGGCGCGGCGGGCGGGGTCACGGGCGCGGCGGGCGGGGTCACGGGCGCGGCGGGCGGAGCCTGCCAGACGGGGCCGTTCTGATACGCGGGCGCGGGATCGTTCACGGGCGCGTTCGGCTGCGGCTGATACCCCGGCGCGGGGCCGTTCACCGGCTGACCCTGCGCGTTCTGATAAATGGGGCCGTTGGCGTAGCCCTGCACAGGGCCATTATAGGGCGCCCTGCCCGCGGGCGGGGCGAAGGTGACGGGCTGACGCGGCGGCGCCTTAAATTTGCTGCATTTGAGGGCGCACAGCAGCGACAGGATCGCCCCGGCGAGATAGAGGGCGAACAGCGTGAGCCGCGAGATCAGCAAAGCCGTCTGATAGGTGCCGATCGCCTTCGCGTCGAGCTCTTCGCTTGTGAACGTCGACACGACCAGCGAACTGCTCAGCGTGCTGAGCACGATCGCGGACACGATGCGCGCCAGCACAGCCGCGCTCACGACGACGACCGAGGCAATGAACAGCTTTTTGCGGCTCGCCTGTTTATCGGATTTCGAATAGAAGACGACGGCCGCCACGAACAGCACGAGCATGGCGTAAAACAGAACGCTGCCCGTGATGGAAAACCAGACTTTGCTTGCAACGGCGGAAAAAAGAGCGAACATGGATTTGTCCTCCTATAAACGGTTTATCGGGCGGCAGGCTTCAGCCTTGCCCCCCGGCGAAAAACAGGGTGTAAACGGCCCAGAGAAGCAGGATGTGCGCCGGATAGAAAACATAGAACACGTATTTGTTGATCTTGTGCTTGCCCTTGCCGCCGTTATACAGGATAAGCAGCGGCGCGGCGGCGAGACACCAGATCTCGTATTTGTTGTAGCGCATGCCGATGAGGCTGTAGAGGTTATAGCGGTAATACCTGCCGTCGCCCGCCGAGAAAAACGGCATGATGTTCCAGTTCTCCTCTTCGAGATACATCGGGTGCGCCGAAGAAAAGCGGAACGAGAACATAATCGTGAGCAGCAGGCACACGGCGACGACGCCCACGGCCTTGACCTTGGAGTTCGTCTGCAAAAACAGATAGAACAGGAATATCGCGAGCACGCCCGCCGCGCCGTAATCGGTATGGAGCACCTCTTCGGCCGCCCACGCCGCGGCGAGGGTGAACACGAACGAGAGCGGGGCGAGGTTGATTTTATCGAGCAGCTGCATCACGACGATGCTGAGAAGCCCCAGAAACAGCGTGAAGAAGACGTTCTGCGACTCGAATTCGATCACGCCCGTCTCGAACGACGTGTCGTTGAACGCGAGGTCGAACGGGATCTCGGAGATGACGGCGAACACGCCGAGGCGTAAGAGATACAGCCACCGGTTGTGCGTGCGCTTCGCGCCCTCGGCGATGAGAAAGGCGAAAATCGGAAACGCCACCCGCCCCACGGCGCGCAGTACGTTGAGGCCGTTTTCCATCACAAGGAACGGAAAACGGTCGGCAAGCTCGGTCTCGAACACCGCGGCGAAGTGGTCGATGAACATCGTGACGATCGCGATGATCTTCAGGGTATTCGCGGAAAGCCCCCGGAACCCCGGGAACGAAAAATAGTTATCTGTTCTGAGTTCGGCCATGTATAGGCCCCCTTTTGCTTCTTATGCTTCGGCGTTTTTGCCCGCCTTTTCGGCCTCGGCCTCGGCGATGCGGCGTTCGCGCGCGGCCGTCACCTTTTCGGTGATCTCTTCCATATATTTGCCGTGGAGCTTAAAGCGCGTGGTGAACACGATGAGCGACAGCAGGATAAACAGCGGCGGCACCGCGTAGAACACGAGCTTGATCGCGGTTTTCACCGGGGCGGCGTACACAACGCCCGAGCCGGCGCCCGCGGCGAAGTCGCCGAAGCCCGACACGGCGAGCGACGCGAACAGGATCACGGTCTGGATGGTATAGGCCATCTTCTGCAAGAAGCCCTTCATCGCGAAGGTCACGCTCTCGTTGCGGTCGCCCATTTTCACTTCGCCGTAGTCCACGATATCGGCCAGAAACACGGTCTGCGACACGAACATCGACGCCGTGCCGACCGACGCGATCAAAAAGCTGAGATTCAGCCCGATATCGCTCCCCAGCACGTTGCCCGACAGCGCCATGCCGCCGTAGCCGAGAAGGGCGATGATGAGCGACAGCTGATAGGTGCGCCGGCGCGACGTGAATTTCATCATGATCGGGATGAACGCGAGGCCCAAAACCGACCCCACGGTGCCGAACAGCGAAAACGCCGCCTGCTTGGTGTTGCCCGCGACCGCCTCGAAGAAATAGTCCTGCGCGCCCGAGGTGGTGTAGAACCCGGCGTTCGATAACAGCGCGAACAGGATGAAGACCCTGAGCTGGTCGTTCTGCTTAAATACGTCGAAGATCTTGCGGAAGCTGAACTTCTCTTTCGGCTTCGTGACCACGGTCTCTTTGACGCGCGACATCGAGATCACCGAGAACAGCAATAGGCCCACGGCGCACGCCACGGCGGTAAGGGTGTAGCCCTTCTGCGTCCACTCGTAGTTGCCGTCCTCTTTCAGGGTGCCGAGGGCGTTGAGTAAGATCGGCGAGCCGATCAGCACCACGCCCTGGCCGAAGCCCGAAAAGGCGCGCGCGATCGTGGCGAGGATGCTGCGCTCTTTGGGGTCGGTGGTGAACGAGGGCACCATGCTCCAATACGGGATGTCCGCCGCGGTGTTGGTCATGCCCCACAATACGTAGAGCACGGCGGCGTAGAAATACAGCGGCAGCGAGCCCGCCGAAAAGCCGGGGTTGAAGAACAAAAAGAACAGCACCACGGCGTTCATCAGCGACCCCGCGACCACCCACGGGCGGTACTTGCCGAATTTCGTGGACGTGTTGTCCACGATCGAGCCCATCATGGGGTCGTTCACGCCGTCCCAGATGCGTGCGGCGGCTGTGAGCCCCAGCAAAAACGTGGGGCTGAGCTTCAATACGTTCGTCATGTATTTCGACAGCCTGCCGTTGAACATGCCGTAAGAGAGATCGAGGCCCACGGCGCCGATGCCGTACCAGACCTTGTCGGTGAATGCCTTGAGTTTGCCCATAGTTACGCCTCCCGCGCTCTCAAGGGGCTGATGCCCGCTCTTTCTTTTAATATAGCACAGCGAAAAAAAAATTGCAATTCTTTTTCGGCGCCTGACTTTCGGGCGGAAGAAACCCGCCGCGCTGCCGAAACAAAAAGATACCGCAGGTCGGATCTGTCCGCCTGCGGCCTCTTTCATTTTGTATTATGTATTTTGCATTCTTTGCCAGTCGAAAACATAGTCGCCTGCCTTCGCTTGGGGCGCTCGGCACGCTCGTTGTTTTCTCCAGACTGCGGTTCGCCTTTCTCCCTAACCGGGCCGTCCCCCTCTGTCGGCTTCGCCGACATCTCCCCCGCACTGCGGGGGCGTCTTCCTCAGGCGGCGGCGAATCCTCGTCCCCCGGCCCCCGGCCTCTCGGCCCTGTGCGCCCTCGGCCCTTATTCCTTCCCATACAGCGTCCTGATCGTTTCGAGGCAGACGTAATAGACCTCGCTCGCGGGTTCGCGGTAGCGTTCGCACCCCGAGGTGAGCACCACCACGCCGGCGTTATCCTCCACGCAGTACATATAGGTGCTGAACATGCCGCCGTAGGAGCCCGTATGCACGAACACGATTTTGCCGTCGATCACCGTCGTTTCGATCTGCGAGCCGTAGGCCACGCCGTAGATGATATTGTCGAAGCGGTAGGTCTGGATGGCGTCGATCGCCTGTTCGCTCAGGACCCGCGTGCCGTCCATCGCGACGCCGCGGTTGAGGATCATCGCCACGATCGCGGCGTAGTCCTTGGCCGAGATCGTCAGGTTCCCCTGCGCGAGGTTGAGCCCGGTGCCGAGGGGCAGCTTCTGCCGTTCGGCGAGCATCTCCGAGATCGGGTAGCCGCCGTATTCGCCGTAGAGCGCGCCGAGGTTCGAGGCGTCCTTGAGCTGCGACGCCAAAAACGACGCGTCGATGCCGAGCGGCTCGAAGATGAGTTCTTTCGCGAGCTCGTTGAACGGCCTGCCGGCCGCGAGCTCGCAGATATCCGACAGCAGCGAGATGCCGATGTCGCTGTAGATATACTCCGCGCCGGGCTTTTCCCAGTAATAGAAGTCGTAGCTCGAAAACTCGCCGCCCGTGAGCTGCGTTTTTTCGGTGGTGGAGATGAACGACGACGTGTGGCTCATGAGCATCGACGGCGTAATGACGGCGTCGGGCCAGCGCGGGTTGCGGCAGCGCACGCCGAAATAGGTCGAGATGTCGGCGTTCTCGTCCACGAGGCCGCGGTCCTCGAGCGCCATGAACACAAGGCACGTCACGAACTTCGAGATCGACGCCACGCGGTATTTCGTGTTTTCGTCCACCTGTCGCCCGGTGGAGCGCTCGGCGGTGCCGTAATAGTAGTACCCCGTCACGAAGCCGTCGTTGATCACGGCTGCCTCGGCGCCCACCGCGCCGTATTTTTTCATGATATTGTCGCAGGCCTGCCACAGGGCGTCGGACACGGGCTTCGGCTCCACGATCGGGAATTCCGGGATCGGCAGCTCGCCCGCGTCGTCGTAGAAATCCGCCCCGCAGACGGCGCAGAGATAATAGAACTTCGCGCCGCCGCGCTTTTCGTTCACCCTTTTAAGCGTATGGGGCGCGCGGGCGGTGTAGTCGTAGAGAGCGTGCGCGTTGTCGAGCGCGCAGACGCGTTTATAGACCCCCGCCGCGGTGCAGGTGGCGGCGGACGCGAGCGTGCGTTCGCCCCAGACGTGGACGTGCACCTCGCTTTCGTCGGCTTGGTCGAGGCCGACGGCTACGCGCAGCACCTGCCGGGCGTCGGCTGCCGTGACGGAGCCGTCGTAATTAACGTCCAGCGCGAGAACCATATCCGTGCCGGGCCCGACGGGGTCAAGCCCCACGGCGGCGCGCAGCGTCAGGCGCGCGTCGGCTGCCGTGATCTTGCCGTTCCGGTCCGCGTCGCCGTATTTCGGCGGGAGCTCCGGCTCGGGCGGCTCTTCACTCGAAGGCTCCTCACTTGAGGGCTCCTCACTCGAAGGTTCTTCGCTTGACGGCTCCTCACTTGAAGGTTCCTCACTTGAGGGCTCCTCGCTTGACGGCTCTTCGCTTGAGGGTTCCTCGCTTGACGGTTCCTCGCTTGACGGCTCTTCGCTCGACGGTTCCCCGCTTGACGGCTCTTCACTTGAAGGCTCCTCGCTTGACGGCTCTTCGCTTGACGGCTCTTCGCTCGACGGTTCCTCGCTCGAAGGCTCTTCGCCCGACGGTTCTTCGCCCGACGGTTCTTCACTTGACGGCGCGTCCGTTCCGGGCGGCTCGGCGGCGCGCCCTGCCGGCGGCAGGGCGAATACGAGCAGCAATAAAACCGCCAGAAGCGCCGCGCAGAGGCTCTTTTTTCGTCCGTTCAACGTTTGTTTCCTCTTTCCGTAAATGATCGGATCTGCTTTTTTCATTATACGGGTTTTAAGGTACGCCGTCAACCGCGTTTTTCGCCTCGAATCCGCAAAAAAATTGATGATCCCCATGAAAAAAGCCGAAAAGACGCGAAAAAACGCGCAAATTTCGCAAAAAACCCTCTTGACACGCCCGGTCCTCTCTGCTATAATAGCGGAGCAAATAAAGAAGACGGCTTGGCGTTTCACCCTGCGAATTTCGTTTTTCAGGGTTTTATATACCGAAAAGGCGGGGTTTCCGCGCTTTTCAAAGTGTATGTTGAAGCGGGCAAGTTTTGTCCGCTTTTATTGATCTTATTTTTCGGAGGTGCTTTCGTATAGCTATTAAGGAAATGCAAATCAATGAGGAAATCAGGGATAAAGAGGTCCGCGTCGTCACCGACGAGGGCGAACAGCTCGGCATCATGAGCGCTGCCGACGCGCTGAAATACGCCTCGAACCGCAACCTCGATCTCGTTAAGATCGCTCCTCAGGCGACTCCCCCCGTGTGCAAGGTCATGGACTACGGGAAGTACAGATTTGACGCGCAGAAGCGTGAGAAAGAAGCCAGAAAAAATCAGAAGGTCATCGAGATCAAAGAGGTGCAGCTTTCGCTCAACATCGACGTCGGCGACCTGAACACCAAGCAGAACCACGCGATCCGCTTCTTAAAGGCGGGCAACAAGGTGAAGGTTTCGATCCGTTTCCGCGGCCGTGAAATGGCGCACCCCGAACGGGGATACGAAATCATGGAGCAGTTCGCCGCTTCCGTTGCCGAATACGGCACGGTCGAAAAGCCGGCGAAGCTCGAAAACCGCAACATGCTGATGTTCCTTGCGGCGAAACCCCAAAAATAATCAAGTCAAAATTTTATCAGGAGGAAACAACAATGCCCAAAATCAAGACCAACTCCGGCGCGAAGAAACGCTTTAAGCTTTCGAAGAACGGCAAGCCCATCCGCGGCCACGCCTTCAAGTCGCACATCCTCAACAAGAAGACCACCAAGCGTAAACGCAACCTGCGCAAGACCACGGTCGCCGATAAGACCAACCAGCGTCAGATCAAGCGTCTGATCCCCTACAAATAATTCCTGAGCTCAAACGGAGGTAAAACAGTATGGCACGTATCAAAGGCGCTCTCATGACGCGCAAGAGAAGAAATAAGACCCTCAAGCTCGCGAAGGGCTACTACGGCTCCAAGTCGAAGCTTTTCAAAACCGCGAAGCAGGCCGTGATGAAGAGCGGCAACTACGCGTATATCGGCAGAAAGCAGAAGAAGAGAGAGTTCCGTCAGCTTTGGATCGCCCGCATCTCGGCGGCCTGCAAGCTCAACGGCATGAACTACTCCACCTTCATGAACGGCATGAAAAAGGCCGGCGTCACCCTGAACAGAAAGATGCTCAGCGAGATCGCCATCGCCGACCCCGCCGCCTTCACCGCCCTCACCGAGCAGGCGAAGGAAGCGCTGAAATAAGCAAAAAAAATCAGGCCCGCGAAAGCGGGCTGATTTTTTTAGGGGCCAGAGACCAGAGGCCAGGGGCCAGGGGGCCGCCTGCGGCGGCGGGCGCACGGTCCACGGGTGCACGGGTGCACGGGGCGCGGCGGAGCCGCGCAGACGGAAATGCAAAATGCAAAATACAAAATACAAAATTAAAATGTGAGGGGTGAGGTGTGTCGAAACCTGCGGAACGCAAAAAAAAGCGCGGCGCCGCCGCGCACAATTCTCTCGGTAGCGCGGCAGCCGTACGCGGCCCGTCCCCCTCTGTCAGCTTCGCGGACATCTCCCCCGCCCCGCGGGGGAGTCTGCCCTGCCGCTGCGGGCAATTGCTTTCGGTTCCGTTGTGGTCGGACGGCGAGCCCGCCTGTCGGTAGTACGGCTGCCTACAGCCGTTTGTTCCCTACGGAGTGGGGTGGGTCGATTTGACGGAAAAAAGACAGGGAATGAAAAGGATCCGATTCAAATCGATCCCATCCCCGACGTGGGGAAGTCGCGGCGGCGCCCGATTGTGTTTTGGATGAATGCGGTCGGCGGGGTCGTTGGTTTCGTGACTTTGATTCTTTTTTGATTGTTAGTGAAACAAAAAAAAGCTTCTTCGTCGCCTAAGCAT